>NZ_JBEYIW010000001.1:0-596994 GCF_040636045.1 Rhodococcus sp. NPDC006774
GTATCTGTCGCCGGTGATGGACTTGTTCGATCGCCAGATCATCTCGTATTCGATCGGTCGGTCTCCGACGACGGAGTTCACCAACCGTTCCCTGCAGGCAGCATTGGACACCCTCGGTGAACAGGAGTGTCCAATTGTGCACTCCGATCAGGGATTTCACTATCAGCACTTCTCGTGGCGTCGGTTGCTGGCCGATGCGGGAGCGATCCAGTCGATGTCCCGCAAAGCGAACTGCCTGTTGACCGGCTAATACACCGAACCGTAACCTTCGAATCGACACGCCGGGGCAGGTAACGCTTGATTGGTGATGTCGTTGGGGCTACACCTGTCTCATGACCAACCAGCACATGCTGCGTCTGGAACCGGGCACCGACGCCGCCTGGAAGCTGTCCGGCACCGATGCCGGCAGATTTTCGTTGGCCAACGAGTACCTCGCCTACCTTGCGGACCGTAATTATTCACCGCGCACCGTCCGTGCCTACGGCTACGACCTGCTGGCGTTCTGCCGCTGGCTCGTCTCGCAGGACCTCGAACTCGCCGCCGTCACGGTCGAGACGGTATTGGACTTCATGCGGTTCTGCCGCCTCACCCCGATCGAGGGTCGGCCCGCGAACGTGTTGTCGATGACCGGTCGACGGCTCGATCGATACTCCGCCACGACCATCAATCATCGGCTCGCGGCCCTGAGCGGTATGTTCGCGTTCCGTTCGATGCGTGAGCCGGAGCTGCACAGCCCCATTCCCAGTGGCCGCGAGGCTCGGCGGGTGAGCGCCGAGGAACGCAATGCCCTGCTCGGGCATCTGATCAGGCCGAAGAAGCGGTCAGAGCTGCGCCTGCGTCAACAGCGGATGCTGCCCAGAGCGCTCGATCGCCGCGAGACCGCTGATCTGCTGTCGAGCCTGAGGACCTGGCGTGATCGAGCCATCGCGGGACTGATGTTGTTGTCCGGCTTGAGATCCGGAGAAGTGTTGACTCTCGATGTGACCGACATCGATATCGGTACCAGGTGGGTGCGGGTGCTCGGCAAAGGCGGGAAGGAGCGGCGCGTCCCTCTCGATATTGAGGTTGCGGGACTGATCCAGACTTACCTGTTGCTCGAACGCCCCGAATCAGATTGTGCACGTTTGTTTCTCGTCGCGAAGGGCCCGAATAGAGGCCAGTCGCTGACGCCCGCGGGACTGCGCACTGTCTTCCGCTACCACCGGATCAAGTCTGGAGTTCTCGCCGGGCACCCTCACGCACTTCGTCATACCTTCGGCACCGCCATGGCCGAAGCCGGTGTGGATCTGGCAGTGATGCAAGCACTGCTCGGACATGCGCACGTCGACACCACCGCCCGATACATCCATCTCGCTCCGGCGCACGTCAAGGCGGAATTCGATGCAGCTCGCACCCGACTACGCACCCGAACCTGAAGCTCCCGAGGCGATCTACGCTGCCTATCTGGAGCACCTGCACCGTCGCAAACGCGGCAACACCGCCTACACCCAGGCTGCCCGGTCGTTTCTGCGTCGGTGGCCGAACGTCACCGCGTGGACTGCCGTGCCGCTCGGGGAGAAGTTGTCGGCGAACGGATCCACGAGGCCGTTCATCACGTTCCTCATGGTCAGCAGGCGACTGCGCCCGGGGTACGACTACCTCGTGCACCGCAAACTGTCCAGCCTCTGGCACGAACTCACCGACAGCGCCCTGCAACCCGATCTCTCACAGTTCATCGCTGCCGCAACAGAACTCGGGTTCTCGAAACGTGTCTCGTCCGCGATCGGATCGCAGATCATCGCCCGAGTGCTCATCGAGACCGGTCGGCCGCTGGCAAAACTGACCGAACAAGACCTGCAGGATCTGCTGCGTGCCTGCGACGAACGAGAACGCACCACCGGGCGAGGCGCCAAGCACTACTACAACACCATGCATGGTGCCCGCCAGATCCTCTTCCACCTCGGTGTCGTCGACTCCCCGGCCCCGCCACCGCTGATCGCGTCGACCCTCGAGCAACGCATGGTCGACGTCCCGGCAGCTCTGCGGCCGGCGTTCGTGGCCTACCTCGAGCGCAAACGCGCCACCTGCGCCGCGAGAACGGTCAGCAGCCTCGCGACCCGGCTCGCGCATTTCGGCCGCTACCTCGCCACCGTCGACCCCGACATCACCTCGCTGCACTCGTTGGACCGTCGCCGACACATCGAACCGTTCCTCACCTCGCTGACCACCACCGTCAACTCGGTGACCGGGGCACCGATCACTGTCGCCGACCGCATCAGACGAGTGCACGCTGTCGGCAACTTCTTCGCCGAGATCACCGAATGGGGCTGGGAAGACGTTCCGTCGCGTCGTCTGATCTTCCGCGACGACCTCCCCCGGCAACAACGGCTCCTGCCGCGGTACATTCCCGTCGACGCGGACCGCAAACTCGGTGCCGCACTCTCGGATTCACCCTACCGACTCGCGGCCGACGCACTCCTGATCCAACGCGCCTGCGGACTCCGGATCGGTGAACTACTCGACCTCGAACTCAACTGCGTTCACGAGATCCCCGGGCAAGGATCCTGGCTGAAGGTTCCACTGGGAAAGCTCGACTCCGAACGCATGGTGCCCCTCGACGACGAAGTGACCACCCTCGTCGATCGCATCACCGTCACCCGCTCACCCGGCCGGCCAATGACCCACCCCCGCACCGGTGCACCAGCAGACTTCCTGTTCACCCACCACGGCAAACGACTGTCCCAGAACGCAGTACGAGCAGAACTGAACCGCGCAGCCGACATCGCCGGTCTTGGGCACATCACCCCGCACCAGCTGCGGCACACCTACGCCACCGCACTGATCAACGCCGGCGTCTCCCTCCAGGCGCTCATGGCGCTGCTCGGGCACGTCTCGACCCAGATGAGTTTGCGCTACGCGCACCTCTTCGACAGCACCGTCCGCACCGAATACGAACGCGCACTCGACCTCGCGAAGAGTCACATCGGGCCGATGCCCACCAACACAGCGCAACTTCCACTGACCGACATCAGCAGCGGCGAATGGAAAGAAACCCCGCTGATCAAATCACGGTTGGCCGGCGGCTACTGCCTCCGCGCTCCCGCGCAAGGGTCGTGTCCCTATGCCAACATCTGCGAGCACTGCCCCAGCTTCCACACCGACACAAAGCATCTCGGCGTGCTCGCCGCTCAACGACTCGACGCTGCCGACCTCGCCGCCGACGCAGAAAAACGGGGCTGGATCGCCGAGGCAGAACGGCACCATGCACTCGTCGCACGACTTGACACACTCATCTCCCGATCGGACACCGCATGACACGAGACCACCTGCGGCGCGTCGAACAAGTCTGCAGCGATCTCACCACCACCGGAACACCGGTCACTTTCACCGCCGTGGCCGAAGCGGCGCAGATCGCACGAGCCACGCTCTATCGCAACCGCGAACTCCGCGCGGTCATCGACGATCACCGAACGCGACAGACCGACGCCCGCACCCTCACGGGCCTGGCCACCGAAGTCGCACAACTTCGCAGCATCGTCGAAACACTCGCGACCACTGTCACCGCACACGAAGAACGACTCCGACGACTCAGCCCTCGAAACCGATGAACCATTCACCTCGCCATCGGCGGAGCAGCACCAATTATTAGCCGGTCAATGCTACGACAATGCGATCATCGAAAACTTCTTCGGTCACCTCAAAGAAGAGATGTTCCATCACGTCCGATACCTGAACCTCGACGCCTTGCACACCGCGATCGAGGACTACATCGGCTGGTTCAACAATGACCGCATCTCGCTACGTCTCGACGGCCTGAGCCCGGTGCGATACCGAGCCCAGGCCCTCGCGGCCTAGGATTTCAATTAACGGTCCAACCTACGGGGTCCAGTGCAGTGCAATGGACCATTCACGCTTTCGAAAGGGGCCGAACCTCAGGCCAGGTGAGCGAG
The DNA here is from genome assembly GCF_040636045.1 of Rhodococcus sp. NPDC006774. Lineage (NCBI taxonomy): Bacteria > Bacillati > Actinomycetota > Actinomycetes > Mycobacteriales > Nocardiaceae > Rhodococcus > Rhodococcus sp. NPDC006774. The sequence continues at coordinate 3,930 of NZ_JBEYIW010000001.1, forward strand.
TTCCTCGCGTGCCTTCAGCCCGTCCTCGCCCAGATCGGTGCGGTCGAAGATCTTCCAGCCTGCGAGCAGCGGCTTGAACACCTTGTCGCGTTCCTGATCGGCGTCGTAGATTCCGGCTTCGGCGAGCGCGGCGGTGCTGCTGCCCCGGTCGGGAAGGTCGACCTCGGGAATCTTGAACCCGTTGATCCGGTCCGCGATGGCGCGGGCGGCCTGGTCGGGCACCACGGCGAAGGCCTCGTCGAGGATGCTGGCGAAGAATGCCGACTGCAGCGCGTCGTCGTCGGCGATCCGGCCGAGGATGGTGGCGAGTACCGGGTCCTTGCCGAGGGCGATGGTGTTGCGGTTACGCAGTGAGGCTGCGGCTTCCTCGATGGCGAAATGCGCGAGGATGTCGAGCAGATGCTGGCTGGGGGCGTCGTATCCGAGCGTCATGTGCTCCATCCGGACGCGCTCTAGGGCGACCGGATCGACTGCGCGGGTGAGCACCAGGAAATTGCGCAGCACGATCGACTGCCGGTTCTCCTCCGACGTCCACCGGCCGGTCCACTTCCACCAGGCTCCGAGGCCGGTGAGCGCGTGGGCCAGTTCGCGGTGGTACGCGGGCAGGTTGTCGGCCACCAACACGCCGACCGTGGCGGACAGGATTTCGACATCGCTGAGGTGCGACTGCTCCGGCGTCCAGTCCTCGCCGCCGAGGAACGCGAAGTTCTTGCCCTCGTCGAACGGCGCGAGATCGTGGGGATGCCAGTCGCTGGCAGCCTCGATGTGGCGTCGTAGATTCTCTTCGACCGCGGGCTCCAAACGGACCAGCAGATCACCGTCGGACAGGTTCGTAGACATGCGGTAACCGTAGCGCCTACACCTGAGCGCCCGACGTCGTGCCCCTGACCATTGTGAATTCTCCTAACACCAGGTCGTTGCAGGTCTATTCTCAGGTGCATCCAGTCATCGAAGTGAGGACTCCTCATGATGCGGTCGGGTCGAAATTTGCTGTGTCTTGCTGTTGTGTGCTCGATGGTCGTGCTGGTCGGGTGCTCGAACGACGCACCGACCGCAGACAGTCCACCGACATCCGAGCCCGCCCCGCCCAGCGGCCTCTCCCCCGGTCAGGTCGCGGGCGTCGATGTTCCGACCGGCCGAATCGACGAGGCGGTCGGCAAGCTCGACGGCATCGCCGAGGAGCTGATGGCGTCGTCGAACATCCCCGGTATGGCCATTGCCGTCGTGCACGGCTCGGACGTCGTCTACTCGAAGGGCTTCGGCGTCCGCGAAGTGGGCAAGGACGATCCGGTCGACGGCGACTCGGTGTTCCAGTTGGCCTCGCTGTCCAAATCGGTCGGTGCGACGGTCATCGCGTCCCAGGTGGGAGCGGGCGTGGTCGACTGGTCGACGCCGGTGGTCTCGCAGTTGCCGTGGTTCGCGCTCGACGATCCGTGGGTGACCGAGAACGTCACGGTCGGCGACTTCTACGCGCATCGAAGCGGGCTGCCCGAGCACGAAGGCGATCTGCTCGAGGACCTCGGCTACGACCGGCGCCAAATTCTCGAACGCCTTCGGGAGGTGCCCCTCGACCCGTTCCGCTCCACGTACCACTACACCAACTTCGGGATCACGGCCGCGGCCGAAGCCGTCGCTGCGGCGTCGGGCAAGGACTGGGACACCCTCAGCCAGGACACGATCTACGGCCCGCTCGGCATGACCTCGACCAGCTCGTCGTTCGCGGACTACATGTCGCGGGCCGATCGGGCCGTACCCCATGTACTGGTCGACGGCGAGTATCAGGCGAAGTATCAGCGGGAACCCGATCCACAGACCCCGGCCGGTGGCGTCAGCTCCTCGGTGAACGATCTCGCGAAGTGGCTGACGATGCTCGTCGCCGACGGCACCCACGACGGACGAGAGCTCGTCGATCCCGACGCCCTTCTGCCCGCCGTCAGCGCGCAGATCGTGTCGAGCCCGTCGGCGACACCGGACTCACGCGCCGGCTACTACGGCTTCGGATTCAACGTCTCCACCAGTGCGGCCGGCCGCACGACGGTGAGTCATTCGGGAGCGTTCGCTCTGGGAGCGGGCACCAACTTCGTCTGGATTCCTTCGCTCGACGTCGCCATCGTCGTACTGACCAATGCCGCACCCCTCGGCATCGCCGAAACGGTCACTGCCGAGTTCGCCGACCTCGTTCAGTTCGGTGAGGTGCGGGAGGACTGGCGAACGCTGTACAAGAATGCCTTCGCCGGCATGAGCGAACCGGAAGGCGAGCTCGCAGGCAAGACCGCTCCCACGAATCCCACTGCGCCACAACCTCTCGCGTCGTACGTTGGGGTGTACCAGAACAGCTACTGGGGGCCGGCGACGGTGGCGGAGGTCAACGGCGAGTTGGTGTTGTCCCTCGGACCGAACTCGACGTCGTACGAGTTGACGCCCTGGGACGGTGACACGTTCACGTTCGAGCCGACGGGCGAGAACGCACCGGACGGAACCATTTCCCAGGCGACGTTCAACGCGAATACGCTGACGCTCGAGTTCTTCGACGGCGATGGATTGGGGCGGTTCACCAAATGACCGAGACACAGCAGGCAACCGAGACCGTGATGGATCTGTTCGACGCATTGCGAAGTCGAGACACCGATCGCGCGATGTCGCTCCTCGACGACGACATCGTCTGGCACAACGTCGGATTACCGAAGGTGCGCGGCACCTCGAACGTGGGCAGGTTCATGGCGATGCTCGCCAAGCCTGCGTTCGGCTTCGACGTGATCGTGCACAACATCGCGGCCGACGGAAACATCGTTCTCACCGAGCGCACAGATGTGCTGATCTGGCGTCGGCTTCGGATCGAGTTCTGGGTGTGCGGAACCTTCGAGCTGCGCGACGGCAGAATAGCCGTGTGGCGGGACTATTTCGACACTGTCGACTTCCTGAAAGGTGTTGCACGAGGAGCATTCCGGGCCGCAGTCGGCCGGTGACCCTTGTGAGCGGAACCTCGTGGTGGACTACGAGGCAGGCAAGAGTGGAGCCTACGGAACGACCCGCAGGCTCCACGCTCACGAGGGGGGTCAGGCTCCCGACGGCCCGAATTCTTCGAGCATCTCCGTCACCAGTGCAGCGATCGGTGAACGCTCGCTGCGAGTGAGGGTGATGTGCGCAAAAAGTGGGTGCCCCTTGAGCTTTTCGATCACTGCGGCAACGCCGTCGTGTCGTCCGACTCGCAGGTTGTCTCGCTGAGCGACGTCGTGGGTGAGTACGACCCGTGAGCCCGAACCCAGTCGGGACAGTACCGTCAGCAGGACGTTGCGCTCGAGTGACTGTGCTTCGTCGACGATCACGAAGGAATCGTGCAGCGATCGGCCGCGAATGTGCGTCAGCGGCAACACTTCCAGCATTCCGCGGGCGATGACCTCCTCCATCACCTCCGGGCTCGCGAGCCCTTCGAGGGTGTCGAAGACCGCCTGTCCCCAGGGGCCCATCTTCTCGCTCTCGCTACCGGGGAGATAGCCGAGCTCCTGACCGCCGACGGCGTAGAGCGGCCGGAAGACAACGACTTTCCGATGCGAGCGTCGTTCGAGGACGGCCTCGAGTCCGGCAGTCAGCGCCAGAGCGGACTTACCGGTGCCGGCCTTTCCACCGAGCGAGACGATGCCGATGCTCTCGTCGAGCAGAAGATCCAGCGCCACTCGCTGTTCTGCCGAGCGACCGTGCAGGCCGAACGCCTCTCGCTCACCGCGCACGAGTTGGATCTGCTTGTCGGGCGTGACGCGCCCCAGCGCACTCTGCCGTCCGGCAAGCAGTCGAACTCCTGTGTGGCACGGCAGGTCTCGCGCCTCCGCCAGGTCGATGACGCCGTCGTTGAACAGTGTGTCGACCGCATCGGACGGCACATCGAGCTCGGTCATACCGGTCCAACCGGACGGCACGACGTCGTGAGCGTGGTACTCGTCGGCGGGAAGACCGACGGCACCGGCCTTGACGCGCAGCGGGATGTCTTTACTGACCAACACCACATCCTTGCCCTCGGCCGCCAGATTCAGGGCGCAGGCGAGGATTCGAGAATCGTTGGAGTCGGTGCGAAACCCGACGGGAAGCACCGAAGGATCGGTGTGATTGAGCTCGACTTGCAGTGTGCCACCGGATGTTCCGATGGGAACCGGCTGGTCGAGTCGGCCGAACTCGACTCGCAGGTCGTCGAGCATGCGCAAGGATTCCCGCGCGAACCATCCCAATTCGTGATGGTGGCGTTTGCCCTCCAACTCGCTGATCACGATCAACGGAAGTACCACATTGTGCTCGGCGAACCGGATGACTGCCCACGGATCCGAGAGCAGGACCGAGGTATCGAGCACGAATGTCCGAAGAGGGGCGGAAACGGAGCGTGAAGTGGTCACGTGGGGCTCCTACGTCTGCGCGGCACCGCGCAAACTCTGTCGCTCGGCCGGTCGGGTCCGATGTGTCAGGTGACACGAGGACCGGGTACCGGCCCTCTCGCGCTCACTAGCTCAGTCACGTATCAGAACCTCCCGCACAGGTAGCTTCCCCGCTGCCTGTTACTGCCGACGGTACCGCCGAAATCCGGTATCGGCTCGCTGGAAGTCTGGCGTGTCGGTGAACAACGCGTTACGTCGACATCGACCCTGGTCACCGGGCGACCGGTATCGAAAATGCCCTCCCCCGGGTGAATCAGTGCGACTTCGTTGCACTCAGATCGACTGAAAGCCACATCGATCCGACGCGGATGGGTCAATGGACCACTGCACACGTCTGGGCGGTGCAATGGTCCATTGACGCGGACCGGGGTGATGCGTGAATGGACCACTGCACACGTCTGAGCGGTGCAATGGTCCATTGACGCGGGCGGGGTGGGCGCGTCGATCAGCCGAGCAATCCCCAGTCTTCGAGGCCCTCGTACAGTGGCTTGCTCTGTGCCAGTTTCACCACGCGGTCCTTGAGGGAATCGCTGGCCTCGCCGGTGGCCAGGGCGGTTCCGATGATGTCGGCGACCTCGGTGAACTCGGCTTCGCCGAATCCTCGGGTGGCCAGTGCGCCGGTGCCGATGCGCAGGCCGGAGGTGACCATCGGCGGGCGCGGGTCGAAGGGCACTGCGTTGCGGTTGACGGTGATGCCGACCTCGTGCAGGAGGTCCTCGGCCTGCTGGCCGTCGAGCTCGGAGTTGCGCAGGTCGACGAGCGCGAGGTGCACGTCGGTGCCGCCGGTGAGGACGGAGATGCCCTTGTCTGCGACGTCGGCACCGGTGAGACGCTCGGCGAGCAGCGATGCACCGAGCAGGGTGCGCTCCTGGCGTTCCTTGAACTCGGGCGTCGCAGCGATCTTGAAGGCGACTGCCTTGGCGGCGATGGCGTGCATCAGCGGCCCGCCCTGCTGACCGGGGAACACTGCGGAGTTGAGCTTCTTGGCCCATTCCTTCTTGGCCAGGATGATGCCGGAACGCGGTCCACCGAGGGTCTTGTGCACGGTGGAGGAGACGACGTCTGCGTACGGCACGGGCGAGGGGTGCACACCTGCGGCGACGAGTCCGGCGAAGTGCGCCATGTCGACCCAGAGCAGTGCGCCCACTTCGTCGGCGATGGAGCGGAACGCAGCGAAGTCCTGGTGGCGCGGGTAGGCGGACCAGCCGGCGATGAGCACCTGCGGCTTGGCGGCGATGGCCTGCTTGCGCACCTCGTCCATGTCGATCCGGTGGTCTTCCTTCGACACCCCGTAGGACTCGACCTCGTAGAGCTTGCCCGAGAAGTTGAGCTTCATGCCGTGGGTGAGGTGGCCACCGTGCGCCAGGTCGAGGCCCATGATCTTGTCGCCCGGGTTGATCAGTGCCATCAGCACGGCCGCGTTGGCCTGCGCGCCTGCGTGCGGCTGCACGTTCGCGAACTCGGCACCGAAGAGTTCCTTGGCGCGGTTGCGCGCGAGATCCTCGACGATGTCGACGTGTTCGCAGCCGCCGTAGTAGCGGCGGCCGGGGTACCCCTCGGCGTACTTGTTGGTCAAGACGCTGCCCTGGGCCTGCAGCACCGCGCGCGGGACGAAGTTCTCGGAGGCGATCATCTCCAGCGTGTCGCGCTGACGACCCAGCTCACCGGCCATCGCCTCGGCGACCTCGGGATCGAGTTCGGCCAGTGACAGGTTGTTGACGTCAGTCATAACAGGAGTCTCCAAGGGACAGCAGAGTAAGGGGGCTCGCCCAGTTTACGAGACGCGTAGTGCACCGGGTGTCAGTGGCTCGTCGAGCAGCCTGCCGAACAGTTGCGCGCGCTCACCGGCCGTCTCACCTCGGTCCAACCAGCCGGCGAGCAGCTTGTAACCCTCGACGTAGGTGCTGATGTACGCCCGCCACAGCGGGGAGGACAGAAAGCGCAAGCTGTGCCGGGCGCGCTGCGGCGATGCCAACGACCATCGCTCCAGGTAGGCAGCCACGTCGTCCTCGCTCTTGTGCTGATCGTGCAGCAGCAGCGCGGCGTCCTGCCGCACCCCGAGCAACTGGCTCGACGCAGCCGAGAGACGCTCGGCCTTCTCGCCGTCGAATCGCAGTCCCAGGTCGGCGTAGATCTCCTGCGCCCACAGACCCCAGCCTTCGCCGACAACGGCCCCGAGCGCGTGATCGGCCAGGCCCTCGGCCATCAGACACTGCGGGGTGTTGACCAGGAACAGCGTTTGCTCCAGTTGGCCTGCGCCGACCAACCCGGTCTCCTTGCGGCAGTGCTCGGTGTGGTGGCCCGGGTAGGACTCGTGCGCGATCAGGTGTGGCAGATTGGCCATCTGCTGCTCGATGTCGGAGTTGATCGCGACGGTGGACCGGTAGTCGCCGAGGTAGTAGTTGAATCCCGACCAGGGCTTGTCTCCGACGACCTCGTAGGTGACCTTCTCGGTGTCGGGCAGCGTGTATTCGGCGCGAACGCGGTCGCGCAACGCGGACGAGAACGCCTCGACGCAGTCCTGCAGTCGGTCGGCCGGAACGACGTCGGCACGGCGATGCGCGATCAACCGTTCGCCGAGCGACCCGGGACCGGAGAGAACCTCGTCCATCTTGCGGTGTGCCTGCAGGTACTGGTCCTGATCGCCCGCGGCGATTCGGACGTCGAAGTAGGCGTACACCTCGTCGACGAAACCGATGTTCTCGCCGGCGAACTTGCGCGCCGAGCATTCGAGCGCGCGCAGGTGGACGTCGAGGAACGTCGTGCGCTCGGGTGTCAGATCAACGTTGCCGAGCTCGGCACGCAGAGTCTGTGCTCGACGGATCAGCTCCCGCGGCTCGGGCGCGGGGGCGTTCTCGGTGATGCGACGCAACTCGGGATCGCCGGTGTATGCATCGACGAATCCGTCTTCGAGCCGGTCGAAACTCAGGCCCAGCAGCAGGTATTCACGAACGAGGGAAGCAGCATCCATATCCGAACCCTAGTACGGCGAACGACCCCGCCCGTGCGCGATCGACCGGCACCGAGCACAATCTGGAACCATGCGACTCGCGCTCGACAGGAGCTCAGCCGAACCCTCCGCAGCTCTGACGTGGCACGAGTGGAGCCTGCGGAACGACTCTGGTCGGAGCTGTGCGTGAGCGAGTCCAGTCCGTACGTCGAGTTCGACCGTGTGCAGTGGCGCACGCTACGTCAATCCACGCCGTTGGTGCTGACCGAGGAAGAGCTCGTCGGTCTGCGTGGTCTGGGTGAACAGATCGATCTCGACGAGGTGGCCGAGGTCTATCTGCCACTGGCACGACTGATTCACCTCCAGGTCGCGGCTCGGCAACGACTGTTCGCCGCGACCGCGACGTTCCTCGGGGAGAAGCACCCCGACCGTCAGGTCCCGTTCGTCATCGGGGTCGCGGGGAGCGTCGCCGTCGGAAAGTCGACGACGGCCCGTGTGCTGCAGGCACTCCTGGCCCGATGGGACCATCATCCGCGGGTCGATCTGGTCACCACCGACGGATTCCTGTACCCGACGGCCGAGCTCATGCGTCGAGGCATACTGCACCGCAAGGGATTTCCCGAAAGTTACGACCGGCGCAAGCTGCTCAGGTTCGTCACCGAGGTCAAGTCCGGGACCGAAGAGGTCGGCGCACCGGTCTATTCGCACGTCTCGTACGACATCGTCAAGGGCCAGTACCACATGGTCCGGCAGCCCGACATCCTGATCGTGGAGGGGCTCAACGTATTACAGACCGGACCGCGGTTGATGGTCTCGGATCTGTTCGACTTCTCGATCTACGTCGACGCGCGGATCGAGGACATCGAGAGTTGGTACGTCAAACGCTTTCTCGCATTGCGTAAGACGTCGTTCACCGATCCGTCCTCGCACTTCCACCACTATGCAGGCCTGTCCGACGACCACGCGCAGATCGCGGCCGAGGATCTGTGGCATTCGATCAACCTGCCGAATCTGGTGGAGAACATCCTGCCGACGCGACCGCGAGCGACGATGGTGCTGCGTAAGGACAACGATCACGCGATCAACCGGCTGCGGCTTCGTAAGTTGTAGACCATAATCCATCGATGGCGGTGGAAAAGCGGTCGATCGGCGAGGTTCCGCTGATCGGTCGAGACGGCGAGCTGCAGCGAATTCTGCATGCCGCCGGCAGGTACGGCGGCATGGCCGTCAAGGCCGCGCCCGGTGTCGGCCGAACTCGCCTGTTGACCGAGGCGGTGCGGTCGCTGGTGAAACTGGGATGGCACCCCCACCGAGTGGTGACGGTGATGCCGACCGGTACCGGATTCGTCCCCGTCGAATCCGATCGAGCTCTGGCCGCCACGCTGGCGGACGCGCACGGCGGTCGACGCACCGTCGTGGTCATCGACGACGCCCAATGGCTGGCCGATTCGACCATCGAGCTTCTCGCACGTCGCGTCGGATCGAAGGATCTGTTCGTGCTGGCCAGTGTCAGCGCGGGTCGACGCCGCACCCCCGTGCTCGACGCCCTGTGGAAGGACGGCGTGATCGACCGCATCGATCTCGAGCCGCTCACGCTGCAGCAGTGCCGATCGCTGATCGAGTCGATGCTCGGTCGCAACGGCGAAATAGTCGACAGCGCTGCAGTGTTCGCAGTCACCGCATTGTCCTCCGGCAACCTCGTGGCGCTGAGAGATCTGGTGGCAACGGCGGTCGAGCGCCGCGCGTTGACGGTCACGTCCCACGTGTGGCACCTGTCCGCTCCCCTGCCCGTGTCGGCCGGTCTGGCCGATGTGGTGCGTGATCATCTGGCCGAGGTGATCGCGCTCGCCGACTACGCCGGTGCTGCCGAAATCGACGACGCTCTCGACATGGTCGCCGTGGCCGGTTCGCTGGCGTTCGGAGCCGCAGCCGCCGTGATGGATCCGCGTCTGATCGAGGAACTCGAATCGGCGGGCGTGCTGACGATCCGCGCCGAACAGAACATCGACCGGGTGATGTTCTCGACGCCCATCACCGCACAGGTGCGCACCGAGGACATGGCCACTTTGCGCAGGCGTCGTCTGAGCCTGACGGTCGCCGACGCCCTCGACGCCTCGACCGACGGGCTCGGCCCCCGCGAACGCGTCACCGCTGCACTGCTTCGTATCGATGCGGGCGTCTCGCTCGATGCCCCGACTGCGGTGGAGGCGGCTCGGTTGTCGTGGCGCTTCGTACCCCCGGAGACGACGCGCAAGCTGGCCTCCGCCGCTGCAGCGGCCGGCGGCGGGTTCGATGCCCAGCTCGTCCTCGCGTCCGCGGAGAGCCAGCTCGGCATGACCGAATCCGCACAGCAGCGGCTCGACGAGCTTCTTCGGGGGGCCGACAACGACATTCGACGCGCGACGGCCGTGCGCGCGTGTACCGACAACATGGTGCTGCGGCTGGCGGATCCGGCGCGGGCGCTGGCGCTGAACTCCAGTACCGAACATGCCGTCGTCGATCCCGCCATCCGCACGCAGCTGCGTGCGCAGCGAGGCCTGATGATGCATGCGATCGGAGACACGGCGGGTTCGCCGGCCTTGCTCGAACCTCTGATGGACGACCTCGTCGGCGCGACGCTGATCTCGGCCAGCTTCGCCGTCGCCGCCGGGGCCACCGTCGCAGGCCGATTGTCGACCGCGTTCTCCGCGCTCGCCCGGGTGCAGCCCGAGCCCGACAATCCGGCGGCGACGGTGCTGGATCTGACGCGGTGCTTCACGATTGCGTGCGCAGGCAACTTCGAGGAGGCCACGTCCCTCGCTCGCTATCGGTACGACGAAGCCGTCGAACAGTTCTCACCGCTGCAGCAGGCGTGGTTCGGGTGGGCGCGCGGAGGTCTACTGCTCTCCCAGGGCCATGCGGCCGAGGCGATCCGCTGGTGCTCGGAGGCCTACACGCTCGCGGGCACACTCGGCCAGCGATCGATGGAACCGATGGTGGCGTGCGATCTGGTCCGCGCCCTCGCGCTCGACGGACGACCGGAGGAGGCGTCGGCCCTCATCGAGGCCGCGGACCTCGACAACCCTGCCTCGCCGGCGTTGTTCGGTGCTCGCGGCACGCGTCTGGCGGCGCTCGGCTGGGCCGCCGCAGCCCGCGGTGACGTCGACGATGCCTGCGAGCTGCTCATCGCCTCGGCCGAGGCCCATGCCGCTATCGACCACCACCTGCCCGCCCTGTTCTCCTACGTCGATGCCGCTCGGTGCGGAGCGGCCGCTGCCGCGCTGGCTCCCGTCCACCAGCTGGCAGGTCTGATCGAAGGAGACCTGGCCCGCACCGAAGTACGCATGGTCGAGGTGCTCGCCGCATCGTCCGCGCCGAACACCGCTGTCACCGAACAGGTGGTGGCCGTGGCCGCGAGCGCCGAAAAGCACGGCCTCGATCTACACGCGGCCGAGATGTACTTCTATGCCCGAGACCTGTTGCTGCGCAGTAGCCCTCGCGCCGCAGCAACAGCGGGACGGCAGGGCCGGGTACTGGCCGCGCGCTGCGGACATCCCAGCACGCCGCTGCTGAACGGAACACGAGACCCGGTTCTGACGGCACGCGAAAGCCAGATCGCATCCCTCGCCGCATCCGGCCTGTCCAACCGCGATATCGCCGCCGCCGTCGTGCTTTCGATCCGCACCGTCGAGACCCACCTCAATCGCATCTTCGGAAAGCTGGGCATCAGCACCCGCGCCGAACTCACATCGCTACGAGGCTCACTGCTCGACTGACCGAACCGCCGGTGTACAGCGAGGTCTCGATGTCGAGCAGGTACTGCGACGGAGCCACCCCGAGTTCGGTCCGCAGAATCGCCTCGGCCCGCCGAAAGGCGACCAAGGCCTCGGCCGTCCGATGCGACCGGTCGAGGGCGATCATCAGCTGACCCCACAGGTGTTCGCGCAACGGGGCGGCCCGCAGCGCGCGCTCGATCTCGGCGATCACCGTCTCGTGTCGACCGAGCTGCAGACGGGCCTCGAACACCGACTCCAACACCGCGGCGTGCACCTCGTCGAGATGTACCCGCTCGTCCACGGCGAAGGCCAGATCACCGAATTCTACGAGCGCGGGGCCCCGCCACAGTGCAAGGGCACGACCGAACTGACCATCGGCCTCGGCGAACCGGCCGCGACCGAATGCCTCCCGGCCGCGCGTGGCCAGCATCTCGAACTGGCGCAGATCGAGTCGGTCACTGCCCAGATCCAACCGATAGCCCCAGGACGTCGTGACGAGCCGAGCGCCGTTCTCCGCACCCAGGACCCGACGCAGATTCGCCATGTAGGCACGCAGTGACGTCAGAGCCTTGGCCGGCGGACGGCCGTTCCAGACGAGATCGATCAATCGGTCGAACTCGACGACGTTTCCCGCGTCCACGAGCAGCACCGCCAAGACGGTCCGCTGCTTGAGCCCACCGAGCGCCTTCACGCCGGCCGCGTCACGCACCACCATGGGTCCGAGCACGTTGTAGTCCACGATCGGAAATTCTCCGAGCCCCGGGACAACCGCGCCATCGTCTACGTAGCGGTACAAGCACAAGTACGTAGTGGCTTCGGGTCGTGAGTGGAACTTCGTGGCAGGTCGAGAAGTTCCGGGTACGTCAGATACCGAAGCGCCGGTGCCTGGCCGCGAAGTCGCGGAGTGCGCGCAGGAAGTCGACGCGTCGGAATTCGGGCCAGTAGGCCTCGGTGAACCAGATCTCCGAGTACGCGCTCTGCCACAGCAGGAAGCCGGAGAGTCGCTGTTCGCCCGAGGTGCGGATCACGAGATCCGGATCGGGTTGGCCGGAGGTGTAGAGGTGACTACCGATCTCGTCGACGTTGATCGAGGCCACGAGTTCGTCGCCACTGACGCCCTCGGCGATCTTCTCGGTCACCAGGGACTGGACGGCGTCGGCGATTTCCTGCCGCCCGCCGTATCCGACGGCGACGTTGACGTGCGTTCCCGACCGTCCCTCGGTGAGCGCAGCCGCTTCTTTGAGTCGACGCGCGGTCGACGCGGGCAGCAGATCGAGGGTGCCGACGAGTTTGACGCCCCAGTTCATCTCGGGTCCGCAGATCTCCTCGACGACGTCGGTGATGATGTCGAGCAACGAATCCAGTTCGTCCGCGTCTCGGCGTAGGTTCTCGGTGGAGAGCAAATAGATGGTGGCCATCTCGATTCCGGCGGCATCGCACCAGCCGAGCATCTCGGCGATCTTCAGTGCGCCCATACGGTGCCCGTGCGCGACGTCGGTGAACCCGTTCTCGCGCGCCCAGCGGCGATTGCCGTCGCACATCACTGCCACGTGCCGCGGGTGCTGAACCCCTTCGAGTTGGCTCAGCAGACGCCGCTCGTACACGTTGTAGAGAACGCCGCGGACCTTCTGCGGAATGATCACCACTGCTTCGTCACCGCTGCTCTCATCACCACGAAGGATCACCTTACGCCGACGTCTGCGAGCCGGTCGCCGGTACAGTAGCGTCAGAACCTACGGTGGCGTAGGTTCACGCGGCGGCACGGGAGGCAATCGTCATGACGATGTTCGGGCTCGACGAGATACCCGTCAAACCTCGAATGCGCGGCTGGATTCACCTGTACGCGTTCGGCGTGGCGGTGGTGTGCGCGATCACTCTCGTCACACTCGCGTTCAGCATGGTCTCGGTCAGTGCGGGTGTGGCCGTGAGCGTGTATTCGATCACCGTCTGCGGAGTGTTCGGGGTCAGTGCCACCTACCATCGCGTGCACTGGAAGACCAGCGCGTCGCAGATCTGGATGAAGCGCGCCGATCATTCGATGATCTTCCTGTTCATCGCAGGTAGCTACACCCCGTTCGCCGTGCTGGGTCTACCCGCCTCGACCGGACGCACGTTGCTCGTCGTCGTGTGGATCGGGGCCCTCGCCGGGGTGGCCCTGAAGATGTTGTGGCCCACCGCTCCCCGATGGGTCGGGGTACCGCTGTACCTGCTCCTCGGCTGGGCGATCGTCCCGGTCGCACCCACGCTGATCGACCACGTCGGCTACGCACCGTTTCTGTTGCTGCTCGTGGGCGGTGTGTTCTACAGCGTCGGGGCCGTGCTGTATGCCACCAAGTGGCCCAATCCGTGGCCGACGACCTTCGGCCACCACGAGTTCTTCCACGCAGCAACGGTATTGGCGGCAACCTGCCACCTCGTTGCCGTGTGGCTCGTCCTGTTCTGATCGCCCTCAGCTGCTTCGGGCTGCCTTGTCTCCGTACATCAGCGCGTCGGCGCGCTGAATCAGCCGGTCTCTCGACTCCCCAGGCTCACGCACCGCAACGCCCACGCTCACCGACACCTCGAGCAGATTCGATCCGAACGGCACCGGCTCGCCGCAGATCGCCGACCGCACCGATTCCGTGAGTTCGGTGCTGTCGAGCCCCTTCGGCCGGTCGAACGTCACCGCGAACACGAATTCGTCTCCCGCGTATCGACCGACGACGCTCCCGCGGGGCGACCACTGCTGCAGTCGCCGACCCGCTGCCTCGAGCATCGCGTCACCTGCCGGGTGACCGTGCGCGTCGTTGATCGACTTCAACCGATCGACGTCGACGAAGGCCAGGGCAACCGGCAGGTCCGCGAGAATCCATTCGTCGACGTGGGCGAGCAGGGCACCTCGTCGCAGCAATCCGGTCAGTTCGTCGCGCTCGGCGCGATCGCGCCAGTGAACGGTGTCGTCGGCGACGGGATTGACCAGGTCCAGCAGTGCGACGATGAACCGTCGCCCGGCGATCGTCGAGAGCCCGACATGCATCCAGCACGAGACGACCTCCCCGTCGCCGCGTCGCACTCGACGCAGAGCTCCTATCGGTCGACCGTGTTCGGTGGAGCCCGCGGCGGGGTAGCGCTGCTCGAGCTGGACCGCCATGCGCGTCGCCGACGCGCGATCCCCGAGCGGCACAAAATCTGCCACCGGGCGACCCACCATCTCGTCCACGGTGCACCCCAGCACGCCCTCGCACAGGATGTTGGCCCCGACCACCTCGTAGTGCATCGAATGCACCATGGCCGCCATCGGCACCGCGGCCACGAAATCGGCGACAGCAGCGCGCTGCGCGTCGGTCACCGCCTCGCGCACGGTGCCTGCACGCACCGCACCCTCATTCATGACACCCTCACTCATGACACCGTCGATCCATTGCTAGACGTTCGACCACCCCAGGCCGAGGAAACTCCCGGCCACAGTACTGTTCTTCCGTCGAAGCATCGACGAGCGTGGTCACCTCTGCAATACGAACGGCAATTCTTCGGCAGAGGTCACAGGACGGTCGCACACGAAGCCACGACACACGTATGCCGTTTCGAGGCCGTCGACGGGTGGACGGTCCGTCAGCAGCACCGACGAATCCGTCACCCCTGCCACCACCACCGAACCACCCGGAGCCAGTGCCCGCACGGTCGAGAGCAGGTCACCGCCGGGTGCCGTAGACACCGCGACCTGAATCGGGCCACGAACGGACGCTTCTGCGACGGCCAGCCAGTGCCCACCGGACCTGGGCGCTCGTTCGAGAATCGAGGCCGACCGCGCCAACGACGCGGCCGCGAACTCGCCGTAGCGCGCCGAGGAACTGTGATCGACCAACGCAGCTGCGGTGAGCAGCGCCTCGGCCATCGTGGATGCGCCCGACGGGGTGGCCCCGTCGATCGGGTCACGAGGCCGGGTCACGAGAGTCTCGGCATCGTCGGCGGTGTCGAACCACCCGCCGACGTCGTCGGGGTCGGCGAAGTGGTCGATCGCCGCATCGACGATCGACGTCATGCGCTCGATCCAGACCGTGTCTCCGGTGGCCTGGAACAGCGCGGCCGCAGCGACGGCCAGGCACGCGTAGTCCTCGAGCACTCCGGTGGCCTCACCGACTGCACTGCCGAGTGAGGCGCGCCGTACCCGCCCCGACTCGACGTGTGTGGCGAAGAGCTGCTCGCCGCATTCGACTGCCGCGTCGACCCATCGCGGTTGCCCGAGCCCGGTACCGGCCTCGACCAGTGCGGTGATCGCCAAACCGTTCCACGCGGTGACGACCTTGTCGTCGCGGCCGGGTTGCGGCCGCGTCGCGCGAGCGGCCGACAACGTGCTGCGCACCCGGGCGAACCGCTCGTAGTCCTCGGGTTCGGCGGGCAGCTGCAGTACCGACATGCCGCCCTCGAACGTGCCTGCCGAGTCGACCGCGAACAACCCGGCTGCCCAGACACCGTCCTCGAAGCCGAGTGTCTCGGTCAGTTGCTCCGGCGTCCACGCATAGGTCAGACCCTCGACGCCTTCGGTGTCTGCATCGAGTGCCGCCGCGAAACAGCCGTTCTCCGTGCGTAATTCGCGAAGCATGAACTCCGCGGTGTCCGACGCCACCCGCCGGGCGAGCGCATCGTCGTCGACACGGGCTGCGTGCGCGTAGAACCGCAACAGCAGGGCATTGTCGTAGAGCATCTTCTCGAAGTGCGGGACGATCCACTCGGCGTCGACCGAGTAGCGCGCGAATCCCCCGCCCAGCTGGTCGTACATACCCCCGCGCGCCATCGCCGACGCGGTACGGCGAACGACACCGAGGACCTGGGTGTCGCCGGTGCGCTCGTAGTGCCGGAGCAGACCTTCGAGCAATGCACCGGGCGGGAACTTCGGTGCCCGGCCGAAGCCGCCGTACGTGGTGTCCTCGTCGGCGCAGATCGCAGAGACCGAGGCCGCCAGTGAGTCGGCGTCGATCGGGCGACCGCCCGCGGGCACGCCTGCGCTGTGCTTGCGCAGTTCGGTGACGATGTCGGCGGAGGCGTCGAACACCTCCTGTCGCCGCGTCGACCAGGTGTCGGCGATCGCGGTGAGCAACTGTTGGAACGACGGCATTCCCTGCCGCGGGGCCGGCGGGTAGTAGGTACCGCAGTAGAAGGGTTCGGTGTCCGGCGTCAGGAAACACGTCATCGGCCAGCCGCCGTGGCCGGTCATCGCGACGGTGGCGTTCATGTACACCGAATCGAGGTCGGGTCGTTCCTCGCGATCGACCTTGATGCACACGAAGTGCTTGTTCATCAGTGCCGCGGTCGCCTCGTCCTCGAACGACTCGTGGGCCATGACATGGCACCAATGGCACGCCGAGTACCCGATCGACAGCAGGATCGGAACATCGCGATCGCGAGCGGACTGCAGAGCCTGCGGTCCCCACTGCTGCCAGTGCACCGGGTTGTCCGCGTGCTGCCTCAGATACGGGCTGGTGGACTCACCCAGGGCATTGGCGTCGAGCATCAGGGCTCGTCGGAAACGGCGGGTTTCGGTCGAGTCTGTCCCGGTGGAAGCGGATCCGCTATCCCGCCCCGATCGGTGCCCTCGTCGAGGGCCTGGTCCAACGTCGGATCCTCTTTCTCGAACGTGGCGGGCAGACGCTTGATCTTCTTGTTCATGGACCAGATCAGCAGCGCCGTTCCGACCAGCAGCGCGACCAGGATCACCAGCCCGATCGGCGAGGACTTGCCGAATTCGGGACCGGTGGGCTGCTGGGCGAGGATCGAAACGATCATTTGTCGGTCTCTTCTATTCCGGCGAACAGGTCCGTCTCGGGCAGCGACGTCGTGACCCGAGTGCGGGCCAGCTCGAACTCCTCGGTGGGCCACAACTTCCGCTGGACGTCCAGCGGAACGGCGAAGAAGGACCCGTTGGGATCGATCTGCGTCGCGTGCGCTCGGAGTGCGTCGTCGCGCTGCTCGAACCAGTCGCCGACGGTCACCTGAGTGGTGATGCGGCCGATGATCTCGTCGCGTTGGCCGTCCCATCGCTTCAGCCAGTCGACGAACGGGCTTTCCTCGCCGCGGTCGATGAACCAATCGTGAAAGAGCTGCATGCGCTTACGAATGAAGCCGTGCGAGTAGTAGAGCTTGAGCGGAGTCCAGGGCTCACCGGCGTCGGGGAAGCGCTCGGGATCCCCCGCTGCCTCCCACGCCGCCATCGACACCTCGTGGCACCGGATGTGGTCCGGATGCGGGTAGCCGCCACGTTCGTCGTACGTGGTGATGACGTGCGGCTTGAACTCGCGCACCACCTTCACCAGCGCCTCGGTGGAGACCTCCAACGGGACCAACGCGAAACAGCCGTCGGGAAGAGGCGGGAGCGGATCGCCCTCGGGCAACCCCGAGTCCTCGAAACCGAGCCAGGTCTGCTGCACGCCGAGAACGCGAGCGGCCTCGGCCATCTCCTCACGACGAACCTCGTGGATGCGCTCGTGCACCCCAGGAATGTCCATCGCCGGATTGAGGATGTCTCCCCGCTCGCCACCGGTGAGGGTGACGACCAGAACATCGTGTCCTTCGGCCGCGTAGCGAGCCGTTGTCGCAGCACCTTTGCTGGATTCGTCGTCGGGATGGGCATGTACTGCCATGAGCCGCAGTCCGGACACGTTCTTCCTCACCTCGGATTCGCCTGATTCTTGCCTGCCCCTATAGTTCCATCTGACGCCGACAGGCCCCCAGCGGCACCCCCGAATCGATCCCGAGAGCGGCCATGACCAACGCACTTCCCGCAGGTAGATACCCGTCGGGTTCCGGTCCCAGCGGAATTCGGCAGGCCCCGAAACGTGCGACGAAGATCGCACTCGTGGCCCTGGTCCTGCTGGTCGGGCTGGGCGTGGCCTACTACGCGTACAGCAAATTCTCGGTCAAACCCATCGAAGGCAGTCAGCTCTCGTTCGACATCGTCGACGACTCCACGATGTCGATCCGTTTCAGTGTCACTCGGCAGGATCCCGAGCAACCGGCCGTGTGCATCGTCCGCGCGCGCTCGCGCGACGGCTCCGAGACCGGCAGGCGCGAGGTGTACATCCCACCGGAGTCGTCGTCCACCACCGTGGAGATGACCACCGAGGTGACGACGTCGGCTGCCCCTGCCGTCGGCGACGTCTACGGCTGCAGCCTCGATGTTCCCGAATATTTACGAGCTCGATAGGCGAACTGCCTGTTCGTGGTAAGGTCGGGTCATACACGGCCACCGCAGAAGGTGCCGTGTATTGCTGCATTGCGGGCAGGGTTCACCTGCGAACGATGACGACGGCTCCAGGATGTGGGCCGACCAAGGGGATCCAACCATTGGAGTCCCCTGTTCGTTGCGTGCCCTACCTGCTCAGAAACCGGAATCCGAGCTCGAGATTCCGACTACGAGGGAGTGATCGAGATGACCGAGACCCAGGTGACCTGGCTTACCCAGGAATCACACGACAGGCTCAAGAGCGAACTCGACCAGCTCATTTCCAATCGCCCCGTCATCGCCGCCGAGATCAACGAGCGTCGCGAAGAGGGCGATCTGAAGGAGAACGGCGGCTACCACGCTGCGCGCGAGGAGCAGGGCCAGCAGGAAGCACGTATCCGTCAGCTGCAGGAACTGCTCAACAACGCGAAGGTCGGCGAGGCACCCACTCAGTCCGGTGTCGCACTGCCCGGCTCGGTCGTCAAGGTCTACTACGACGGCGACGAGTCCGACACCGAGACGTTCCTGATCGCCACCCGCGAAGAGGGTGCCCGTGACAACAAGCTCGAGGTGTACTCCCCCGCGTCACCGCTGGGTGGATCGCTCATCGACGCCAAGGTCGGCGACACCCGCGAGTACACGCTGCCCAACGGCAAGACCATGAAGGTCACGCTCGTCAGCGCGGAGCCGTACCACACGTAAGCCTTCTCACCGAAGACGAAGAAGCACCCCCGGTCGCCGAGCGACCGGGGGTGCTTGTCTGCGTGGATGTCAGGCAGTCATCGTCTTCTGGTACTTGCGTACCGACAGCGGCACGAACACCACGAGCATCAACACCACCCAGATCAGGGTGTACAGCACGGGATTCTGCAGCGGCCACACCTCCGGCGGCGGTGCCGTCGGATTGGTGTTGCCGAACTGCTCTCGCACCGCCAACGTCACCGACGAGATCGGATTCCACTCCGCGATCGTCTTGAGCACGCTGGGGAAATTGTCGATGGGGACGAAGGTGTTGGCGATGAACGTCAACGGGAAGATCACGATGAACGACGCGTTGTTGAAAATCTCCGGCGAACGCACGATCAGTCCCACCAGAGCCATCACCCACGAGATCGAGTACGCGAACAACAGCAGCAGTACATAGCCCAGCAGGGCGTCGAAGAACGAGGACGTGATGCGCCAGCCCACGATCAGTCCGGTGATCGACATGATCGTGATGGTGACGATGTTGTTGCCGACGTCGGCTGCCGTGCGTCCGATGACGACGGCCGATCTCGCCATCGGCAACGACCGGAACCGGTCCATCACGCCCTTCTGCAGATCCTCGGCCAACGAGGACCCGGTGATGGAGGCACCGAAGATCATCGTCTGGACGAAGATGCCGCCCATCAGGAAGCTCTTGTAGTCGATACCGGGCACGTCGATCGCACTGCCGAAGACGTACGCGAACAGCAGGACGAACATGATCGGCGACAGCGTTGCGAAGAACAGCAGATCGGGAACTCGCTTGAGTTTGATCAGGTTTCGCTTGGTGATGATTGCCGAATCCAGGAGAACGTTGCTCATTTCTCTTCCTCCGCAGCCTCGGGTTCGCCGGTGGTCTGACCGGTCAGACTCAGGAACACATCGTCGAGGTTCGGCCGCCGCAGACCGACGTCGACGACTCCGATTCCGTTTTCCTCCAGCTGGGCCAGCGCCGTGGACAGGTCCTTCGATCCCCCGTTGACGGGCATGACGATCCGGCCCACCTGATCGTCGAGCGTGGGCGGTTCGACGCCGATCGGAGCGAGAATCTGCATCGCTCGATCCGCCTGGGACCGATCGGTCAGCACGAATTCGACTCGCTCGCCGCCGGTTTGGGCCTTGAGCTCGTCCGCTGTGCCGCGGGCGATGATCTTGCCCTTGTTCAGCACGATGATCGAATCGGCCAGTCGGTCGGCCTCCTCGAGGTACTGGGTGGTCAGCAGAATGGTCGTGCCGTCTCGGACGAGATCTGCGATGAACTCCCACATGGTGATTCGGCTGCGTGGATCGAGTCCGGTGGTCGGTTCGTCGAGGAACACCACCCGTGGTCGGCCGATCAGGCTGGCCGCGATGTCGAGTCGCCGACGCATACCGCCCGAGTACTGCTTGGCGGTGCGATCGCGTGCGTACTCCAGATCGAAGCGCACGAGTAGCTCGTCGGCGCGCTTCTTGGCCTCCGCCTTGCGCAGGCCGAACAGTCGGCCGACCATCTCGAGATTCTCGTACCCGGTCAGGTATTCGTCCACGGCCGCGAACTGACCGGTCAGTCCGATCGTGCCGCGAACCTCGTTCGCCTGCGTCGCGACGTCGAGCCCGAATATTCTGGCCGACCCGGATGTCGCTTGCAGCAAGGTGGCGAGGATACGCACTGCCGTGGTCTTTCCGGCACCGTTGGGACCGAGCACACCCAGCACCGTGCCCTCGGGAACGGTGAAGTCGATCCCGTCGAGCGCGACGTTCTTGCCGTACCGAAGTACGAGGTTCTCTACTTCTATAGCGTTCGCCATTGCCCTGTCCCCGTTTCTCTACTGGTCGGTGTTAGGACTTCCGAACGCGTAGAGATTAACCGGTCTTGATCGGACCGGGCGTCCACAGACCCGAACGCTGGACCTCTTCGGCTGTGATCTGCGCCGCCTGCGCCGACTCGTCGTACGGCATGTATTGCTCGATCGACCCCCAGTCGCGGTCCCAGTCGCCGGACAGATACGACGGGATGGTGCGGGCGGAGGCGACGATGTCGATCCACCCGAGCGGCCCACCGCCGAAGTGGTCCTGCCACGCGTTGGTGATGACGGCACCGCTGCGATCCGGCAGCACCCGGTACTGCGGAACTTCGGCAACCCCGAGGCGGTGATCGAACGGACGCTGGCAGGGGAAGTTGAAGCCGACCTCCCAGTCCAGCATCACCGGAGCGTCACGGCCGACGACCTCGTTCAACGTCTGGGTACGCGGAACTCGGGGCGGGGTGATCGCCAACCACTGGTCGGAATCTCGATCGGTATCGGAGAGCACCAGGCGAATCGTGTTGGCACCGGCGGGAATCTGGTCCATCGGGACTCGCAGGTTGCGCCACGACGGCGTCGGGCCGATGTCGATCGGCGTCACTCGCCCCTGCGCCTGTCCGTCGACTCCGTACTCGAGTTCGAGGCTCTGGCCGTACGTGACGATGCCGTCGGAATCCACCGAACGGATGCGTCCGGCAGCGGCGATCGAGATCAGATCACCGGGATCGGCAGGCAGCGCGTACCAGCCGGTGGTCAACGTGGCAGGAGTATCGGACCCGAACGAACCGAGCACCGGCACAGTGGCCGGATCGAGGCCGAACGGCAATGCGCTACCACCGGTTCCTGCTCCGGTGGTCGACGTCGGCTGCTGCTGCTCGTCGGTGTCGACGGTGTTCGAGGTACCCGACGCCGAGGATTCCTTGTCGGCGGTGAGGTCGCCCGCCACACCATCGGGGGTGAACCCGTCGTTCTCTGCACCGAGCGCGGCGAAGGCGTCCCCGCTGACCGGTTGCAGCACATCGGCATTCGGATCTGTCTCGAGCAACACGTCGTTCGCGAGCCCGCACGTGTCACCGGTGAGCGCCGAGAGATTCGATTTCGCGACCGAGTACGACGGCCATTGCGCCACAGCACCCTTGGCCATCGACGCGACGGCCACCAGCACCATCAGAGCCGCCCCGACGGCGATCGGCGGCACCGACCACCATCGCGCCATCGGTTTGTCGGCGCGCACATAGGGCGCGCGGAGATGGAACCAGACGGCGGCGAGCAACAGCAGCAGGGTCAGGCCGAGGAACATGGTCGAGATGCCGAGACCGGCAACGAGGATCGGCTTGTCCCAGAACGGAACTCCCCACGCCGAGACGTACCAGTAGCCGTTGGTTCCGGTGAACGCGACGGCCAGCAGAAACGAGACCGACGCGGCGAACAGGAGTCGGTTGCGCCGCGATCGCAGTACCGCCGCTCCGGTCGCCACGGCTGCCAGTACCGCAACCGATGCGGCGAGTCCGGCGAAGACACCGAAATGGTGAGTCCACTTGGTGGGGGTGATCATCATCAAGGCCATCGCCCCGACGGTGATGCCGACGATCCGGCGGGCCGGCCCCGTGGCGGTGCCCGGGATCTTGCCACCCTTGCGCAGCATGGCGACGACCACCGCGATCAGCGAAACGACCATCACGAACACTCCGAAGCGCCGCGCGAGCGAGCCGTCGATGTCCATGTTCATCAGCCACTGGTAGCGCAGGTACTCGTCGAACCAGGCCTGGCTCGGTCCGGCCGCGTTGTGCACCCGCTGCATCTCGAGCATGCCGGCCACGGTCTGGTTGCCGAATGCGAACACCAGCACCACCGTGCCCGACGCGATCAGCGGGGCGAGCAGTGTCAGCGCGCCCAGTGCGGTACTGCCGAACTCTCGGGCGCGGGCGACGACGATCTGCAACACCGGCCGAGCCCCGGCGATCAGCGGTGCGAAGCAGATGAAACCGGAGGGGCCGCAGGTGACCGTCAACGCCGCGATGAGTATCGCCGCGGCCGCGGGCAGCAACCTGCGGGTCGCGATCGAGCGCTCCACCGAACACCACGTCAGCAGCACGCCGAGCGCCACGAACGGTTCCGGGCGCAGGCCGTTGTTGTACGGCAGCCAGAACGCCAGCAGGACCAGGCCGCCCGTCCAGAGCGCGGTCTTCGAAGCGCGAGCAGCCGCACCGAACCGCGGGATCACCTCGCGACTGATGACGAGCCATGCCACGACGGCGCAGATCAGCGTCGGCAGACGCATCCACACACTGGCCGTCGAGACGTGCGACATGAGTCCGAACATGTCGTACAGCGGCGTACCGAACGGTGTCTCGGGCACCCCGAAGTAACGGAAGTAGTTGGCCATGTACCCGGCGTGATCGGCCGTGCGCGCCATGCCCAGCTGGTAGCCGTCGTCGGAGGTGTTCGCGCCGATCAGATGCCACACCAACAGCGTCCCGATCACCACCGCATCGGCAGCGCCGAACGTCCACCAGCGACGCGGGAGGAAGCGTCGGGCACGTCGGCCGTCGGAGAGGTCGAGGCGGTGCAGCGCTATCAGCGAGATGCCCGTGGCGAGTACGCCGACGATCATCGCGAACCACTTCACCGCACTCGGGGTCGACGAGAATCGACTGTCGAGCTGCGCGGTCAGTGTCAGGCCGTCGACGCTGCCTCGAAGTTCGCTGAAGACTCCGACCAGCTGTGGTCGAACATCACCCTCGCGCGTGGTGGTCTCGGCACCGGTCAGCCCGACGGTCGTCGAGGTGCCGTTCGAGGTGATCATCAACGCGCAGTCGCCCGCAGTCGAAGGGCTCAGTTCCGAGACCGGCTTCTCGATAAGGACGGAATCACGCAACGTCACCTTCAGTTGCGATGCTTCACCGCCCGTGACCTCGGCAACGAGACCGTAGCGATAGGCGTCGGGCGATCCCTTGGGCGAGGTGGACAGCAACAGCCCGCCGTCGGGCAACAGATTCGCGGCAGCACACGGAACCGTCGCATCGACGTCGATCGGCGTGTAGGCGACGAGCGGAGCCTCGACACTGGCGATCGTGTCCGACTGCGGCCACGTCAGGGAGGACTGCTGCTGCTCGATCGGCAACAGCGGTATCGCGATCGTCAGCAGAATTCCCAGGACTGCGGAGACGATCGCGACGAGCCGAGCCATGCAAATATCTCCCACCGATGTCCTGGTCCAGGTCGCTGATCAAGGTACCAGTCTGGTCCGAGCGGGCCGGGCGAGACGAATCCGGCCTGGACAACTCTCGCTGTGGCACACTCTTGACCGTGATCAGCCCGATGGCGGTGCATGTCGAAGGCACCGAAGCCGGACGCATCACCGCGCGGATAACGACCCCATCGGGCATCGAGACACGAGTGACGACGGAGTCGAACTATCCGCTCGACGATTCCGCCACCCCCTGGCTTCCGCCGCTCCTGACAGCCGGCATGCGCAAGGGTTGGGACATCGCTTTCGACGGCCCGGTGGATTCGACGGCTCTTCGCGGTGCATCCGGGGCTCAGAAGGTCTTCCTCGACTGGTATCCCAAGCGTTTTCGTGAGGTATCGATTTCGGCCGAACCCGGCTGCGTCGCCGCCGGCGCGACGGGAGTGGGTTGTTTCTTCAGCGGGGGCGTCGACAGCTTCTACTCGGCAATCATGGAATCGGACCGCATCACTCACCTGATCTTCGTGCACGGTTTCGATATCGACATCGACGACGAGAATCTGGCGGCCAGAGCCTTGGCCGGAGCCCGCGAGTCGGCGGCGGAGTTGGGCAAGCCGTTGATCGAGGTGAAGACCACGATGAGGTCGGCCTTCGCAAACCGGCTGCCTCTCGACTGGGGGTACGACTTTCACGGTGCCGCGTTGGCGCACGTCGGTCTGGCGTTGTCGCAGCACCTGAGCACCGTCATCATCCCGTCCTCGAACTGCCGCGAGGAACTCACACCGTGGGGCTCTCATCCTGATCTCGACCCGTTGTGGTCTAGCGGCACAGTCGCGTTCGAGCACCACGAGCTCGATCTGCACCGTCTGGGCAAGATTCGTTACATCGGCGAGAACCGGACCGCGATGAACCATTTGCGGGTCTGTTGGGAGAACCTCGACGGGGCCTTCAACTGCGGCAGGTGCGCCAAGTGCGTTCGCACCCGGATCGGGCTCGCGGCCGCAGGTGCACAGTGCACGACCTTCCCCGACACCATCGATGTACGCGCTGTTGCTCGCATGGATCTGAGAAGCCGCGATCGCGGCTACCTGAGAACCTCACTCGGCGCGATGCACGATGCCGGTGTCACCGACGCAGACCTGCAGCGGGCCGTGAACACAGCGATCCGACGAAGTTATTGGACACCGGCGCTCGTCTACATGCGTAGTGCAGGTTCGTATGTCGGCCAGGTGATCCGTCGAAGTCTGCGGCGTTGAATCGGTTGTGTCGAGCGGCAGATCAGTTCTCCACGTGCACGGCGTACCCGGCCGAGCCGAGGGCATCGAGCACCGAACCGCGGTGGTCGGGTCCGCGGGTCTCGACGGTCAACATCACGTCGACCTCCTCGAGGCCCAGGCGTCCACCGGTACGGGAGTGGACGACATCGACGACGCTGGCTCCGGCATCGCGCACCACCCCGAGTACGCCGGTGAGTCCGCCCGGCTTGTCCGAAATGGTCACGCGTACAGCGAGATAACGTCCACCCGCTCGAAGACCGTGGGTGATGACGTGCGTGAGCAGCAGCGGGTCGATGTTTCCGCCGGAGAGAACGGCGCACACCGAGCCGGTCAGTCCGAGTTCGTCCGCGGAATGCGTCATCAGCGCCGCCACCGCTGCCGCACCTGCCGGCTCGACGATGAGTTTCGCGCGCTCGATGCACAGCACCAGCGCCCGCGACAGCGCATCCTCGCTGACGGTGACGACGTCGTCGACCCATCCCTGCACGTGATCGAACGGCACCGATCCGGGCAGGCCGATCGCAATACCGTCGGCCATCGTCGACATCGACGTCAGTGCGATCGGGTGCCCCGCCTTCAGTGATGCGGGCCAGGCGGCAGCGCCCTCGGCCTGCACACCGACGATCCTGATATCGGGCTTGGTCAGCTTGACCGCGGCGGCGACGCCGGCCAACAGTCCCCCGCCGCCGGTGGGAATCACGATGGTGCCGACATCCGGCATCTGCTGCAACAGTTCGGTGCCCAACGTCGCCTGCCCCGCGACGATGTCGAGATGGTCGAACGGGTGAATGAGGGTGGCACCGGTACGTTCGGCGAATTCCCTCGCCGACTTCAGTGCCTCGTCCACCGTGTTGCCCACCAGATGCACCGTCGCGCCGTAGGCCTTGGTGGCGACGAGCTTGGGTAGCGACACTCCCACCGGCATGAACACCGTCGAGTCGATCCCCACCTGCGACGCCGCCCACGCCACACCCTGAGCGTGATTGCCCGCGCTGGCCGCCACGACCCCGCGGGCGCGCTGGTCGGCGTCGAGCCGGGCGATGCGGTTGTACGCCCCGCGCGGCTTGAACGATCCGGTGCGCTGCAGGTTCTCGCACTTGAGCCGCACCTCGTGGCCGGTCAGATCCGACAGAATGCGCGAGGCCACCACAGGGGTCCGGCGCATGACCGGCTCCAGCAGCTCCTCGGCCGACGCAATATCCGACGCGGTCACCCGCACAATTTCCGACACGGTCGCAGTATGCCAGGAACAATTACTCTCGTGACGTCATCCGTCAGCGGTCGTCACTACAGTTGGGGAGCGCGTGCCGCACCACAGCGAGCCGCGACGGGCGCAAAGGATTCTCTCGAGATGACGCAGGCTGGATCCGACGAGGTCGACAACGACCGCGAGATGCGTGGCAGCGTCGAGATCAAGGATCGGGCGATTTCACGGACCGCCATCGCGGCGGCACTGAAGGATCCTCGGGTCACGCGCACCACCGGCGGCTTCTCGCGACTGACCGGTCGCGAACTCCCCCGCGCCGACGTCACCCTCGGCGAGGACACGATCGCCGTCAACCTCTACATCGGCGTGACCTGGCCGTCGCAGATCACCGAGGTGACCGAGTCCGTGCACGCCACCGTCGAGGCCGCGTTGGCGACGATGACGGGGCTGCACGTGCATCGGGTGAACGTCCTGGTATCGGACACCACACCGGACACCGGTTTCTCGTCCACCTCGAATACCGAAGCAACGCAGGCCATCCCACCTCGTCCACCCACGGCCGGGCCGGCCGCGATGCCGGTGGCTCTGTTGTTCGGGTTCGCCCTCCTCGGTGTGGCCTTTTTGGCCGGCAGGGAATTCCTGATCGCCGGCGGCCACCTCGGCGGTAGCCCGTGGATCGCCGACGCTGTGTCCTGGATCGCCCGATTGCACTGGCAGAGTTGGATGACGGCCGCCGCGATCGGAGCAGCCGTCGTCGGGTTGTGCCTCGTGTTCATCGGGGTCAAGCCGCGGACGAAGACGCATTCCGGACTGGGCGAGTCGGCACCGACCGTCTGGGCCACGCCGACCGACATCGCTCGATTGTGCAGTGCTGCAGCGCAGTCCACGCGCGGAGTCGTGGACGCACACACCGTCGTCACGCGCAGGAAGATCGAGGTGCGAGCCGAGCGGGACGGGACTGTCGATGCCGAGAACGTCGATGCCGCCGTGCGCGAGGCACTCGCTCCGACACTGTCGGTTGCCGCGGGCGGACGACGGCTGACGGTGAAGCAGTCGGTGGCAGCTCCGACGAGGGTGTCGTGATGAAGACATTCGTCGCCGGGGTCGATCGACTCCTCGCGATCGTGGCCGGGGTGGGATTGATCGCGGGCGGTAGCTTCGCGCTCGCCTGGCACTACGACGTCTCATGGGCACGAGAGATGCTCTCTCGCTTCGATCGCGCGCGAATGTCGGCGCTACCGGAACAGGGCTGGTGGGTGCCGACGCTGGCTGTGGTTGTCTGCATCGCAGTGGTCATGGCACTGCTCCTGTTGATCGGCAACTTCTCTCCACGCACGACCGGAACGGCAAGCGTCATCGAGGAGCCTCACTTCTCGGCACACGTGGACCTGAGCGCCATCGCATCGGGCGTCGCCGCGGAACTGGCTCGGTTCCCCGGTGTTCGACGCGCCCGCGGTACGGCGATCGATGATCGAGGACTGCCCACCGTAGCGGTGTCTGTCCATGCCGCAGCAGATTTCGACGTCGTCGACTTCACCGCCCGAGCCGAATCACGTGCCGCTTTCGTGGCCGAATCCCTTGCCGGTACACACGTCGCCACCCGCATTCAATTGCACGTGGACAAACGGCGATAACAGTCCCGGCGGTACGGTGAAGCCATGGTTGCATCGACGCGCAGCAAGTTCCGGAAATGGTCCGGCGGCATGCCCCTCGCCGTGCCCGTCGCATTCGGAGCGGTACTGGTCCTTGCCTCCTTCGCCTCGAAGCTCGGCGGCAGTTCGGTGTTCTTCTACGCCCCACTGGTGTTCGTCGCGACCGGCACGATGATCTGGCTCAAAGCACGTTCCGTCCCGGACCGAAGCGGCCGAGTTCACGCCGCTGTGGGATCGGCCCTGCTGATCGGATCCGGCGTTGTCGTCGCTGTGTGTGGTCTCGCGGGCGGCCTGATGCTGGACTCGCCGACATTCTGGGCATCGATCGCGGTTGCTGCAGCAATCGCGGCACCGATCAGCGCCGGCATCAGTCCGTTCTAGTGCCTGCGGCACCTACAGGCGCGGGTCGACGGGCTCGGATTCCAGTGCCAGGACGGCGAACACGGCCTGGTGGATGCGGTAGAGCGGCTCACCGCGCACCGAGCGATCCAGCGCCTCCATTCCCAGCGCGTATTCGCGTAGCGCCATCGACTGCTTGTGCCCCACGTTTCGGTTGCGCAGTGCAGTCAGTCGATCCGGGTCGGTGTAGTCGGCACCGTAGATCAGCCGCAGATACTCTCGACCGCGAACCTTCGTGCCGGGCTGCATCTTTCCGCGTGGAGCGTTCGCTGACGGTTTGACGACCATGCCCTCGCCGCCCTGCGCCGTCAACTCCTCCCACCACTTCTCCCCTGCCGCAACCGAATCCGGGGTCGACAGATCGACCTCGATACGACGGGTGGTGGCGAACACCTCGGGAGCTGCTGCCACCAGTCGGTCGGCAACGTCGAGGTGCCATGTGTGCGGACGATCCGCATACGTCTCGACGTTGGACGCCAGCACCTGAAACGGCGCGATCCGAACCCCGTCGAGCCCGTCCGTCGGCCAGACGTACCGCCGATACGCATCGGTGAACTCGCCGAGATTGCTCTGCCTGACGGTGTTCCGCTCCAGCAACTCCTGCACGTCGAGACCGCGCGATCCGGCCGATGCCAGCACCGCCGCCTCGGCCCCGAGATTCGCCCGGGACACCGCAGCGACGGCGGCGTACTCGGCCTTGATCAGGCCCTCCGCTTTGGCAGACCACGGCAGCAGTTCGCAGTCCAGAATCAACCAGCTCGAGGCCAACTCGTCCCACACACCGGCCTTCTCGATCGCGTCGGACACCCCGGTGATCAGCTCACCGGTGAGCGACTCGTCGAACACCGGACGCCCCGTCCGCGTGTACGCGGTGCCGAGCACTCCCTCCGGTGCATCGAACTTCTCCCGAGCGGTGCCTGCATCTCGACACACCACCACGACCACCCGCGAGCCCATGTGCTTCTCCTCGCAGATCACCGTCGACGCACCGAGCGCGCGATACGCGTCGAATGCCTCCGTCGGATACTCGAGATAGCCCTCGCGCTCCGATGTTCCACTAGGGGCCATCGTCGGCGGCAGATAGTGCAGCCACTGCGGAGCGAGCGCGAACCGGCTCATCACTTCCAGTGCGCCCGCGGCATTCTCCGGCCGAATCGATACGCGCCCCCGCAGCGACGTCTCGACGCCCGTCGGACCGATCACGTCGGAGAGGTCGAGCGACGCCGCATCCCGCGTGAACGCACCCATCGGGCGGGCAGGCTCGTACCAGACCTTCTCGGCCGGAACCGACACCACCTCGCGCTCCGGATAGCGCAGCGCCGTGAGCTTCCCACCGAAGACGCATCCCGTATCGAGGCACGCAGTGTTGTTCTCCCACTCCACTTCCGGCACCGGCGTGTGCCCGTAGAGCACCGTCGCCGAGCCCCGATAGTCCTGCGCCCACGGATACCGCACCGGCAGGCCGAACTCGTCGGTCTCGCCGGTGGTGTCTCCGTACAGAGCAAAGCTTCGAACCCTGCCCGACGCCCGGTTGTGGTACTTCTCGATCAGTCCGGCGTGCGCGACGACGAGCTTGCCGCCGTCGAGCACGAGGTGCGCGACGAGGCCGTCGCAGAACTCGAGAACCTCCCGGCGGAACTGTTCCGTCTCGGCGTCGAGCTGTTCGAGAGTTTCGGCCAGACCGTGCGAGGCGTTGACCTTCCGGCCGCGGAGTGCCTTGACGAGCTTGTTCTCGTGGTTGCCCGGAACCGCCAGTGCTGCTCCGGTACCGACCATTCCCATCACCAGCCGGAGTACTCCGACGGAGTCGGGACCCCTATCGATGTAGTCACCGACGAACACGGCCGTTCGTCCGTCCGGTGGCGTCGCACCGACCGGTCGGCCGGCCTCGTCCCGCTCGATCGTGTAACCCAATGTCGCGAGCAGTCTTTCGAGCTCGACGAGACAGCCGTGAATATCGCCGACGACGTCGAACGGTCCGGTCAGCTCACGTCGATCACTGCGCAGCGGGGTACGAACGAACGTCGCCGACGCCACCTCCTCGACACCGTCGAGTACATGGACCGAGCGGAAACCTTCCTTGGACAGGCCCCGCATCGAGCGCTGCAACTGGGACTGCTGGCGACGCAGCACGTCTCGACCGAACGTCCTGTCGGTGCGCTCGGCATTGCGCTGTGCACATACCGATTCCGGCACATCGAGCACGACGGCGACCGGCAGCACATCGTGTTCGCGAGCCAACGCGATCAACGCCTTTCGCGCCGCAGGTTGCACATTGGTGGCGTCGACGACGGTGAGCAGACCGGCTCGAAGCCTGGTTGCGACGAGAAATTCCAACAGCGCGAACGCGTCCTTGGTTGCGCTCTGCAGATTGGGGTCGTTGCTCACCATGCCCCGGCACGCGTCGCTTGACACCGTCTCGTACGGACCGAAGTGTCGCGCAGCGAACGACGACTTGCCGGAGCCGCTGATGCCGACGAGTACGACGAGGGACCGATCCGGAATGTCGAAGGTACTCATCGGGACTGCTCCTCTCGGGTGAAGACGGCCATCTGGGTCGGGGTGCCGTGCATGTCGTCGACGGGGCCGATTCCCTCGACGCGCACCTCATATGCGTGATCACGTGCCACCGACGAAACCCACTGCTCGAACTGCGAGCGGGTGAACTCGAATCGGTGGTCGACGTGACGGAAGCCTCCCGGTTCGAGGCCGGGATACAGCACGTTGTACTCGGAGTTGGGTGTCGTGACCAGAACCGTTCGCGGGCGGGCCTGAAGAAACACCGATCGCACCAACGCCGGAAGCCGATCGAGGTCGACGTGTTCGATGACCTCCATGAGCACCATCGCGTCGAATCCCTGCAACCGAACGTCGCGGTAGGTCGCGGACGACTGGACCAGTTCGATGCGTGTCCGCTGCCGATCCGCCATGTCGTCCAGACGCAACCGGCGGTGTGCCTTGGCGAGTGCCCGATCACTCACGTCGGCACCGACGATGCGATCGAACGTGTTGTCCGCGAGCAGCTCTCGCAGCAGACGCCCTTCACCGCAACCGAGGTCGATCACCGACTTCGCGCCTGCACCCGTCAGTGCCGACAGGACGGCGCGTACTCGCTGCTCGGCCAGCGTCGGATCTCGCGGGGCTGCGTCGTCCTGCGGCGCGTCGGGCACGAGTCGATCGAGCGCCGAGGCCACCAGTTCGCGGCGGTGCGCCAGGTAGCGGGACGCGATCAGTGCCGACTCCGGGTGATCTCCCAGCCAATCCCCTGCTGCTCGAACGAGTTTGTCCGCCTCGTCCTCGCCCACCCAGTAGTGCTTCCCGTCGTCGAGGACCGGAAGAAGGACGTACAGGTGCCGCAGTGCGGCCGACAGCGTGAACGTCCCGGTCAACACCAGATCGATGTACTCGGAGTTGCCCCACTCCGGCTGCCTCGAATCGAGCGGAATGGGCGTCGCGTCTACCGTCCAGCCCAACGGACCGAACATCCGTGACGCGAGATCAGCGGCACCACGTGACGGCGCGGCCGGCATCGTGATCGTCAGATCCATTGCAGCAGAGACCAGTTCGGGCTTTCCGGTGCACACACCGGCCAGCGTCTGCTTGAACAGTCGCGACAGGGCCACGGCCAATCCGGACGCGGCACCGTCGTTCAGCAGGACTGCGACGGTGGTGCGCTGAGCCGAGACTCCCGGATACAGCACGGTGGTGGTGCCCATCGGCAGGTTCCAGCTCTGCACGCGATCGGGGTGCTTATGCAACAAATACCCGATGTCGGAAGAGTCCGGGAAATCGGTTGTGGCATTTGCAGTCACGGTCAGTAGCACCGCAGCGACGTTACGGGACCGCCGCGCCCGATGCGTCCCATTTTTCGCCGCCACCTCGGGCCGCGTCGGAGCCGCACGCACGCACGCAAAAGCGGCACCCACCCGTGAGGGTGAGTGCCGCTTCAGGTACAGCTGGTGGAACTAGATCACTTGATGATCTTCGTGACGCGACCGGCTCCGACGGTACGACCGCCCTCACGGATTGCGAAACGGAGGCCGACATCCATGGCGACCGGCTGGATCAGCGTGACGGACATCTCGGTGTTGTCACCGGGCATGACCATCTCGGTGCCCTCGGGAAGGGTCACGACGCCCGTAACGTCCGTGGTACGGAAGTAGAACTGCGGGCGGTAGTTGTTGAAGAACGGCGTGTGGCGGCCGCCCTCGTCCTTCGAGAGGATGTAGGCGTTGCCCTCGAACTCCGTGTGGGGAGTCGTGGTGCCGGGCTTGATGATGACCTGTCCACGCTCGACGTCTTCGCGCTTGATGCCACGAACGAGGAGGCCGACGTTGTCGCCTGCCTGACCCGAGTCGAGCAGCTTGCGGAACATTTCGATTCCGGTGACGGTGGTCTTGGTCGAGCCGGGGCGGATGCCGACGATCTCGACCTCTTCGTTGACGTTGACCGAGCCGCGCTCGATACGTCCGGTGACCACGGTGCCACGGCCGGTGATGGTGAAGACGTCCTCGACGGGCATGAGGAACGGCTTGTCGGTCTCACGGACGGGATCCGGAACGGAATCGTCGACGGCCTGCATGAGCTCCAGAACCGACTCGCCCCACTTCTCGTCACCCTCGAGTGCCTTGAGTGCGGAGACCTTGATGACCGGTGCGTCCTCGTCGAACTCCTGCGAAGCGAGGAGCTCGCGGACCTCCATCTCGACGAGCTCGATGATCTCGTCGTCGTCGACCATGTCGGCCTTGTTCAGTGCGACCAGGATGTACGGAACACCGACCTGGCGAGCGAGCAGCACGTGCTCGCGGGTCTGCGGCATCGGGCCGTCGGTTGCTGCCACGACCAGGATTGCGCCGTCCATCTGAGCCGCGCCGGTGATCATGTTCTTGATGTAGTCGGCGTGACCCGGTGCATCGACGTGCGCGTAGTGGCGCTTCTCGGTCTGGTACTCGACGTGGGAGATGTTGATCGTGATACCACGAGCCTTCTCCTCCGGAGCCTTGTCGATCTGATCGAAAGCCGAGGCCTCGTTCAGGTCCGGGAACTTGTCGTGCAGAACCTTGGTGATTGCAGCCGTCAGCGTCGTCTTACCGTGGTCAACGTGACCGATGGTGCCGATGTTGACGTGCGGCTTCGTCCGATCGAACTTCGCCTTCGCCACTGTGTGTCCTCCTGGACTGATCTGTGCGGACCCCGACGGGGCCGGCACGCGTATGTGTTCTTACTTATTACAGGTCGAGCGTGGTCCAGCAAACGAAGAGAATTACTCTCCGTTGACCTTCGCGATGATTTCCTTCGCTACGTTCGCGGGAACTTCTGCGTACGAATCGAAGACCATGGAGTAGTTAGCGCGGCCCTGTGTCTTCGACCGAAGGTCTCCGATGTAGCCGAACATCTCCGACAGCGGAACCAGTGCCTTGACGATACGGGCACCGCTGCGCTCCTCCATGGCCTGGATCTGACCACGGCGGGAGTTCAGGTCGCCGATGACCTCACCCATGTAATCCTCGGGCGTGATGACCTCGACGGCCATGACGGGTTCGAGAATGACGGGGCTGGCCTTGCGGGCGGCTTCCTTGAACGCTTGTGAGCCGGCGACCTTGAAGGCCATTTCCGACGAGTCGACGTCGTGGTACGCACCGTCGAGCAGTGTGACCTTGACGTTGACCAGGGGGTATCCGGCGAGAACACCGTACTGCATGGCGTCCTGCGCACCGGCGTCGACCGAGGGGATGTACTCCCTGGGCACACGACCACCGGAGACCTTGTTCTCGAATTCGTAGGTCGCACCGTCTTCGCCCTCGAAAGGCTCGAGCTTGATGATGACCTTCGCGAACTGGCCGGAGCCACCGGTCTGCTTCTTGTGGGTGTAGTCGTGCTTCTCGACCGTCTTGCGGATGGTCTCGCGGTACGCGACCTGCGGCTTGCCGACGTTGGCCTCGACCTTGAACTCGCGACGCATACGGTCCACGAGGATGTCGAGGTGCAGCTCGCCCATTCCGCCGATGACGGTCTGGCCGGTGTCCTCGTCCAGCTTCACCGAGAAGGTGGGATCCTCTTCGGCGAGCTTCTGGATTGCTGTTCCCAGCTTCTCCTGGTCGGACTTGGTCTTCGGCTCGATCGAGACCTGGATGACCGGGTCCGGGAAGCTCATGGACTCGAGGATGATCTGGTTCTGCGGATCGCAGAGCGTGTCACCCGTCGTGGTGTCCTTGAGGCCGATGACGGCGTAGATGTGACCGGCAGATGCGGTCGCGATCGCGTTCTCCTTGTTGGAGTGCATCTGGAACAGCTTGCCCAGACGCTCCTTCTTGCCCTTGGTCGAGTTGATGACCTGAGCGCCGGAGTCGACCTTGCCCGAGTACACCCGGACGTAGGTCAGCTTGCCGAAGAAGGGGTGAGTCGCGATCTTGAACGCGAGAGCTGCGAACGGCTCGTCTGCGGACGGCTTGCGAGTGATCTCCTTCTCCTCGTCGCCGACGGCGTGTCCGATGGTCTCGGCAACGTCGAGGGGAGACGGGAGGTAGTCGATGACCGCGTCGAGCATGGGCTGAACGCCCTTGTTCTTGAACGCGGATCCACACAGGATCGGGTACAGCTCGCTGTTGACCGTCATCTTGCGGATGGCGCCCTTGATCTCGTCGATCGTGAGCTCTTCGCCGCCGAAGTGCTTCTCCAGAAGCGCTTCGTCGGACTCGGCCACGGTCTCGAGCAGCATGGTGCGGTACTCGTCCGCGCGCTCCTTGAGGTTTTCCGGGATCTCCTGGATCTCGTACTTCTCGCCGAGCTTGGTCTCACCACTCCACACGAGAGCCTTCATCTGCACGAGGTCGATGACGCCCTCGAAATCGTTCTCTGCGCCGATGGGCAGCTGGATGACCAGCGGCTTGGCACCGAGACGATCGATGATGGTCTGCACGGTGTAGTAGAAGTCCGCGCCGAGCTTGTCCATCTTGTTGACGAAGCAGATGCGCGGCACGTCGTACTTGTCGGCCTGACGCCAGACCTGCTCGGACTGCGGCTCGACACCCTCTTTGCCGTCGAACACTGCGACTGCGCCGTCGAGGACGCGGAGCGAACGCTCCACCTCGACGGTGAAGTCGACGTGACCGGGGGTGTCGATGATGTTGATCTGGTTGTCGTTCCAGAAGCACGTCGTGGCAGCAGAGGTGATCGTGATGCCACGCTCCTGCTCCTGCTCCATCCAGTCCATGGTGGCTGCGCCATCGTGAACTTCACCGATCTTGTAGGAGATACCGGTGTAGAAGAGGATGCGTTCGGTAGTGGTGGTCTTGCCGGCATCGATGTGGGCCATGATGCCGATGTTGCGGACCTTGAGTAGGTCGGTCAGCACGTCCTGTGCCACGAGTTAACCCGCCTTGGTGTTGGAAGAGGTATTGCCTGAGCTGATCAACGCTCCGGCGGTATCGGATAGTTCCGACACCGCCCGAGCGAGGAGATCACCAGCGGTAGTGAGCGAACGCCTTGTTGGCTTCGGCCATCTTGTGAGTGTCCTCGCGACGCTTCACAGCGGCACCGAGGCCGTTGCTGGCGTCGAGCAACTCGTTCGCCAGACGCTCGACCATGGTCTTCTCACGACGAGCGCGCGAGAACGTGACCAGCCAGCGCAGTGCCAGCGTGGTGGAGCGGCCGGGACGAACCTCGACGGGCACCTGGTAGGTGGCACCACCGACACGACGGCTGCGAACCTCGAGGGCCGGCTTGACGTTGTCGAGTGCACGCTTGAGCGTGACGACGGGGTCGGTGCCGGTCTTCTCGCGAGCCTGCTCGAGCGCCTGGTAGACGATGCGCTCTGCGGTCGACTTCTTGCCGTCGAGAAGGATCTTGTTGACGAGCTGCGTGACCAACGGCGATCCGTAGACCGGGTCGTTGATCAGCGGCCGCTTGGGTGCTGGGCCCTTGCGTGGCATATCAGCTCTTCTCCTTCTTGGCTCCGTAGCGGCTACGAGCCTGCTTGCGGTTCTTGACACCCTGGGTGTCGAGCGAGCCGCGGATGATCTTGTAACGCACACCCGGGAGGTCCTTCACACGACCACCGCGAACGAGCACCATCGAGTGCTCCTGCAGGTTGTGACCCTCACCGGGGATGTATGCGGTGACCTCGACCGAGGAGGTCAGGCGAACACGCGCGACCTTACGGAGAGCGGAGTTCGGCTTCTTGGGGGTGGTGGTGTACACGCGAGTGCACACGCCACGGCGCTGGGGACTGCCCTTGAGGGCAGCGGTCTTCAGTTTCGCGACCTTGTCGGTGCGTCCCTTACGGACCAGCTGGTTGATCGTTGGCATAAACCGGCTTTCTTCGTGTCGATAAACAGGGATCTAGCAGTTGGAGCAAGAGAACACTGCTCCTCACCCGGTACTGCTGCTGCTCCAGTACTGCTATCGCGGGTCTCTTGCACCCCGCGGTCGGGTGTGTCGCATACCCCCACACGTCCAGCCGGTTGCGCGCTCTTCGAGCGAACGTGCGCACGGCTGTACCTCGCATAGGCACACAAACGTTCCGGCCAGGCCGGACACGACCCATAACGATACCCGGCGGCGTCGCCTCGGGTCAAAACACCCCTCGCGCGGGTAGGCAACTAACGACTGAGGTTGAGCGTGAGATCGGCGAGCTTCGCCGCGGCCTGGCATGGATCGGGATGCGCGGCGTCCGGCTGGTACTGCACCCACCACCCGAAGATGCCGTCCCGATCCGCACCCGCCGAGACTCCACACGACGCGGAGTCGTCGGGACGCTGAGCCTGGATTGCCTTGCGGCCCTGCACCGTTGTGTCGGTGACGGTGTACATCATCTTCTCGCCGGCGGCCCGCTCGGCTGCGAGAGTGCCGGACTCGAACCAGTTGAACGTCACCTTCACCGTGCCCGCGGAGCCGACGAGATCCCACCGACAGATGGCCCCGAAGAAACCGCGCTCGATGGCGTCGGCTCCGGTGGTCTCGGCGATCTGGTCGTCGGAGACGGCGTCGCACTCGGTCAACAATTCGGTGAATTCTTGGCCACCGGAGCCTGCGAAGCTCGCCGGTCTCGCGGTCCCCTCGACGGTCTGGGCGCACCCGGCAACGAGCAACAGGGTCGACGCCGCCGCGATCACTCGTCTGCGCGTCATTGCTTGCGCTCCACGGTCAGCGTCGCGAGTTCGTTTCCGACGTCGCACGGCGGGCGCGCGGCCGGTCCGAGGGAGTACGTGATCGACCAGTGGAAGAAGTCGTCGCCGAACTGCACGCCGATCTCGCACAGAGTGTCCTGCTCGGCCTCGAAGCCGGGGTTGCCGTCGATGTCGATGTCTTTCGCCGGACGGCCGATCAGCTCGGAACCGGCGCGTTCGCGTCCGATGGGGCTACCGCGGTACCAGGAGAAGCTGACGCCGGGCCCGCCGAACCCCGTGGTCTCCCACTGGCAACCGACGGAATTTCGGGTGATCTGCGCGAA
This sequence comes from Rhodococcus sp. NPDC006774, assembly GCF_040636045.1. Taxonomy (NCBI): domain Bacteria; kingdom Bacillati; phylum Actinomycetota; class Actinomycetes; order Mycobacteriales; family Nocardiaceae; genus Rhodococcus; species Rhodococcus sp. NPDC006774. The sequence goes on from NZ_JBEYIW010000001.1 coordinate 41,958, forward strand.
CGGGCCTGCACCGAACGCGGACTGCACCTCGGCGTCGGTGATCGATCCGCACTCGCCGAAGAACGGGCCGGGCTCGTAGGCCGCGGTGGTCGGGGCGGTGTCCTCCGGCGCCGCAGCGTCGTCCTCCGCACCGCCGCACCCGGCGATGAGCACAGCTGTTGCCGTCACGACCATCGCGAACCGTCTCGTCATCTGCCCCGGGCTCACAGCTACGGGGCCGAGAATCCGCCGACGCCCGGAATGTCGAACAGAATGCCGTAGGCGAGGACGTGTGCGGTGAACAGGACCGGTCCGCTGCCGGTATCGGCGACGACCGGTCCGGAGGGCTCGAACACGCCGTTTCCCTGCCGGCAGATCGGTGCGTTCACCGAGCCGGTGCGTCCGTTGGCGATGTTGACGAAATCGACCTGCAGGCTGGCGAAGTTCTGATAGGACGTGCAGATCCGCGGCTCGGCGGCGCGGCCCCAGATGTTGGTCAGTCCCGGCGTCTCGGTGCTGGCTACCTCGATCGTCCCGATCCACTGATCCGGCACGACGAGTCCGCCGACGGTGACTCCGAGGTTGGGGATCTGCAGAACGGGGACGGGAACCGGTCCCGGCGGGGGTGCAGGCGCGTTCTCGGTGGGTGCAGGCGGTGCATCGGCAGGCGGTTGGGCCTGTGCGACCGGCGCGAGGGCCATGGTGCCCACAGCCGCGAATGCAGCTGCGAGTAGACCGAATCGAGTCCGACGAGCCATACCTGTGTGTCTCCTGATCCTTTGGAAGCGAGTCGCCATACGTTACCGCGAAGCGGCGAGCTTCCGGCCCTGGACGTAGACGCCGACGATGGCGGGCTCGCGCATCGCCATCAGCAGAGCGAACAGGGTCTGGTCGCGGGCCAGCTTGGGATCGTCGGCACGGACGCCGTGGTCGACTGCTGCCGCGAGCTGCGGCCATGCGGACGGATCGATCACGACGAAGTCGGCTTCCTTGCCCGCGTCGAAGTTGCCGATTCGGTTCTCCATGTCCAGCGCACGGGCCCCGGCGAGGGTTCCGGTGAACAGCAGCTCGGCGGGATGCAGGGACAGTCCGGCGTCACCGGCCTCGGAGATGTGCACCTTGAACGCGTCGGCGAGGACCTGCGGCAGCAACCATTCGTCACCACCGCCGAAGTCCGACCCGATGGCGATGTTCACCCCCGCGGCAACGGTCCGCAGCCACGGCATGGTGCCCGAGCCCAGGAACTGTTGCGAGGTGGGACAGTGCGCGATGGACGTGCCGGTCTCTGCCATTCGCGCGAGTTCGACGTCCTGACAGTGCACCGCGTGCGCCAGGATGGTGCGCCGCCCCAGGAAGCTCTTCCCACCGACCTGCGAGCCCGGCAGGAACTTGCCGTCGTAGGTGTCGAGGTACGTCTGCACCCCGTAGGCGTTCTTGGTGGCGTCGATCTCGCCCGTCCCCGGCCGGTTGTTCTCGTTCAGGTGCGTGTGGAAGTAGACACCTCGCGCGCGGACGGAATCGTAGAGCTCGCCGAGGTTCTTCAGCGTCTCCGTCGTGACCGAGAGCGAGAACCGCGGTACGACGGCCACGTGCAGCTTTGCCGTGTCGACGTCGCCGGTGTCGGCTGCGTGCCACTTCTCGATCTCCTCGGACACCAGCCGGATGGCCTCGCCCTCACCGGTGATCAGGGCCTGCGCCGACGCCGGGCCGGTGGTCTGGACCCCGCGGCCACTGACGATGCGCAGCCCGTGCTTCTCGGTCTCGGAGAACAGCGAGTCCTGCGCATGCGGGAACGCCGATCCGAACACCATCGCCTGCGTGGTTCCGGCTCGGATCCGCGCGGCGCAGAAGTCTCCGGCCGCAGCGGCAGCGAATTCGGGATCGGCGAAGCGCGACTCGGACGGAAAGATGCAGGTGTTCAGCCACTCGAGGAGTTGCCCGCCGCCATAGGAATCCCCGGCGTAGGTCTGTGGGAAGTGAATGTGCGTGTCGACGAATCCCGGCAGTAGGAACCCGGGCCGATGGTCGGCAACCGCATGCTGCGCGAATTCGGTTGGGAGCGAGTCGAACTCACCACAGAACTCGATGATGCCGTCGTCGCCGACCACGAGGGCACCGTCGGGAATCGACACCAGCGCGGCAGCGGCGTCCACCACGGTGGGCGAGCCTGCGACGTGAAAGATGTGGCCGCGGTGCACGCGTGCGATTTCGGAAGTCACCCGCCAGACTCAAGCACAGGTCGATCGGAACTGCAGATCGTGCGGCTCTCTACTGCACTCCCGCTCCTGCCGCGGACAGCCGCGCGTTCAACGACGCATCCAATACCTCTGCCCACGACCGCACGACCTCGGCACGCCGTCGTGCGTCGTCGGTGAGCACATCGGCCAGACCCAGACCGCGGGCGAGGTCGAGGGTTGCCTGAACGAGACGGTGGGTGACGGGATCGTTGTCGTCGACACCGAGGTTCTCGACGGCCATCTTGTGGGCACGACGACCGAACCGTTCTTCGAGTGGGACGATCCGATCACGCAACTCGGGATCGGCCGAGGCCGCTGTCCAGACCTGAAGTGCCGCTTTGAACATCGGCCCGGTGTAGTACTCGACCAGCCGTTCCACCACCAGTTTCGTCCGGCCCGGGCCCGCCGGAATCTCCTGCGCCTCGCGGCGAGCGCTGTCCATCCGAGTGTCGAACATGTACTCGAGCGCTCCGGTGATCAGATCCTCACGCGTCGGGAAATGATGCTGGGTCGCGCCGCGGGAGACGCCTGCACGTTCGGCGACCACGCCGACCGTCGTTGCAACCCAGCCCTGCTCGGCGAGCGAATCGATCGTCGCCTCCAGCAGTCGCTGACGCGTCACCCTGCTGCGGTCCTGCTTGGGTTCGCGCGCCATCACCATCGCCATACTCCCTACTACCGACGCTCTGCCGACCTGCTTCTCGGCCGCTCTACTTCTCGGCCGCCCAGGACGGGGGCCTCTTCTCCAGAAAGGACATCATCCCCTCTCGGGCCTCGTCGGACGCAAACAACCTGGCCGATTGCTCGGCGACGGCAGTCCCGCGCTCGTCCATCTCGCGCCTGATCGCGGCCGTGGTGAGGCGTTTCGACTCGGCCAGGCCCTGCGGCGAACACTTCCTGAACATGATCATGTAGTCGGCCACCGCGGCCGCGGGGACGGCGTCGGCCACGGTGACCAGACCGATCGCCTCGGCCGTGGCACCGTCGAACGTCTCCCCGGTGAGGAAATAGCGACTCGCCGCGCGAGACGTCAGCCGCGGCAGCACGGCCACCGAGATGACCGACGCGGCGAGGCCGAGGCGTACCTCCGTCAACGCGAACGAACTCTCGGGTCCGGCGACCGCGATATCGCAGGCCGCGACGAGCCCCATCCCGCCTGCCCGTACATGTCCGTCGATCTGCACGACGACGGGTTTCGGGGTGTCGATGATCAACCGCATCAAATCGAGCATCTGCCGGGTGCGCAGTTCCGGTGATGCTCCGGCTTCGCGGAGGTCGGCTCCGGCACAGAATGTGGTGCCGGTGTGGCCGAGCACGATCGTTCTGACGTCGTCGTCATGTGCAGCAGCGATCAGGCCCGCGGTCAGCTCTTCGACCAACACCGACGACAGCGCGTTCCGGTTCTGCGGCGAATCCAACGTCAAATATGCTGTGCTGTTGCTCGACTCGACGAGAACGGCCATCAGTAGCTTCTCGGCAGTCCGAGCGAGTGCTGGCTCACGAAGTTGAGGATCATCTCCCGACTCACCGGTGCAACGCGTGCGATACGGGCGGCCCCGAGCATCGCAGCCAAGCCGTACTCACTGCTCAACCCGGCACCACCGTGGGTTTGGATCGCCTGATCGAGCGCCTTGATGCTGGCCTCGGCGGCAGCGTATTTAGCCATGTTCGCCGCCTCGGCAGCGCCGAAGTCGTCGCCTGAGTCGTAGAGCACGGCGGCCTTCTGCATCATCAGCTTGGCGAGCTCGAGTTCGATCTTGCACTGCGCCAACGGATGAGAGAGACCCTGGTGAGCCCCGATCGGCGTCTTCCATACGGTGCGTTCCTTGGCGTACTTCACCGCTGCATCGATGGCGTACCGACCCATACCGACAGCCATCGCGGCACCGAGAATGCGTTCGGGGTTCAGGCCGGCGAACAGCTGCATCAGGGCGGCGTCGGCCTCACCGACGAGCGCCTCGGCGGGGAGCCTGACGTCGTCGAGGAACAGCACGAACTGATGATCGGGCTCGACGATGTCCATCTCCATCTGCGTCTTCTGCAGACCGGGAGCGTCCGTGGGCACGATGAACAGGGCCGGCTTGAGCTTGCCGGTCTTGGAATCCTCGGTGCGTGCGACGATCAGCACCGCATCGGCCTGATCCACGCCGGAGATGTAGATCTTGTTGCCCTTGAGAATCCATTCGTCACCGTCGCGACGCGCGGTGGTGGTGATCTGGTGCGAGTTGGATCCGGCGTCGGGTTCGGTGATGCCGAAGACCATGATCTTGGAACCGTCGGCGAGAGCGGTGAGCCACTCCTGCTTCTGATCCGGTGTGCCGTACTTGCCGATGATGGTGCCGCAGATGGCCGGGCTGACGACGACCAGCAGCAGACCGGCACCGTGCGCGGCCAACTCCTCCTGCACGAGCGCGAGTTCGTAGATGCCTGCGCCACCGCCGCCGTACTCCTCGGGCAGGTTGACGCCGAGGAAGCCGAGCTTGCCCGCCTCGTTCCACAGTTCGGTCAGCGGCTCACCCTTGCGCGCCTTCGGCAGGACGTAGTCGATGTAGTTGTAGCGCTTGCCGAGTGACGAGACTGCGTTGCGCAGACCCTTCTGCTCTTCGGTTTCGATGAAACTCATACTTGCTCCACTCCCTTTTCGGTGACCACGGCCAGAACTGCGCCGACTTCGACTTGCTGACCTTCCACTACGTTCAATTCGGTGAGCACACCGTCCGCGGGTGCGGTGACCGTGTGTTCCATCTTCATCGCCTCCAGCCACAGGATCGGCTGACCGGCGGTGACGGTATCGCCCTGCGCAGCAGCGATTCTGATGACACTGCCGGGCATCGGTGCGAGCAACGAACCGGCCGCGACCTCGTCGGTGGGGTCGGTGAACCGCGGGGCCTTGATCAACCTGACCGGACCGAGTGCAGAATCGACGAACACGTCCGATCCGTAGCTGCTCACCTGAAAGATACGACGAATTCCGTTGTCGTCGAGCGTCACCGAGGTCGGCGTGTGCACGACGAGTTCGACGCCCTCGAGTTCGACGCCCTCCACCGAGGAGGTGAGTCCGCTGCGTCCGATCGAATATTCGACGGTGATGTCGTTGTACGTCTTGCGCTGCGGTTGGGACCGAAGATTGCGCCAGCCACCGGGCAGTCCCCGGTTCACCCGCGCTCGCGCGACGTTGCTCGCCGCGTCCGCCAACGCTGCCGCGAGAGCCGACAGTTCCTCGGCCCGGCCGTGTGCGATCGGCTGAGCCAGGACATCGAGCCCGTGCCTGTCGAAGAAGGCGGTGTCGGTATCCCCGGCCAGGAATGCCGGATGCCGCAGGATGTTGACCAGCAGATCGCGGTTGGTCTTCAGGCCGTGAACGGTGGCCTTCTGCAACGCTTTCGCCAGTAGATTCGCAGCCTGATCCCGCGTCGGCGCGAACGAGATGACCTTCGCGAGCATCGGGTCGTAGTGAGTTCCCACCACACTGCCGGTCTCGACGCCGGAATCGACTCTGATTCCCGCTCTGTCCAGCACCTCGAACTGGACACCGGGTATCTCGAACCGGTGTACGGCACCGCTCTGCGGCTGCCAGTCCTGGGCCGGATCCTCCGCGTAGAGGCGAACTTCGATGGAGTGGCCACGCGTCTTCGGCTGCTCGGCGGGCAACCGCTCCCCCGCGGCGACCCTGATCTGCAAGGCCACCAGGTCGAGTCCGGTCGTGCACTCGGTGACCGGGTGCTCCACCTGCAGACGCGTGTTCATCTCGAGAAAGAAGAAGTTGCCCTTCTCGTCGGCGAGGAATTCGACGGTGCCCGCACCCTCGTAGCCGATGGCCTCGGTGGCCAGCGTCGCCGCATGGAAGAGCTTCTCGCGCATGCCGTCGATGCGTTCGACGAGCGGCGACGGTGCTTCCTCGACGACCTTCTGGTGTCTGCGTTGGATCGAGCACTCGCGCTCGCCCACCGTCCACACCGTGCCGAATCTGTCTGCCATGACCTGTACTTCGATGTGCCGACCGGTCTCGATGTACCGCTCGACGAACACCGTTCCGTCGCCGAATGCCGAGAGTGCCTCGCGCCCGGCTGCTTCGAGCTCCGACTCCAGGTTCTCGAGGTTGCGCACGATGCGCATGCCGCGCCCGCCGCCGCCCGCGGACGCCTTGATCAGCACCGGAAGCTCGTTCTCGGTGACCGACTCGGGATCGAGCTGGGTCAGCACCGGCACTCCGGCGTCGGCCATCATCTTCTTGGACTCGACCTTCGAGCCCATCAGTTCGATGGCCTTGACGGGTGGCCCGATCCACGTCAGGCCGGCGTTCTGCACCTGCTGCGCGAAATCGGCGTTCTCGGAGAGGAATCCGTATCCCGGATGCACGGCGTCGGCTCCGGCGGCCGCGGCTGCCGCGATGACGAGCTCGCCGCGCAGGTACGTCTCGGCCGAACTGTTTCCGGGCAGCCGCACTGCCGAGTCGGCCTCACGCACGTGCGGGGAGTTCGCGTCGGCGTCGGAGAACACCGCGACGGTGTCGATGCCTTCGGCGCGGCAGGTAGTGAAGACGCGGCGGGCAATTTCACCGCGGTTGGCTACGAGGACGGACGTTACGGTCATGGCTTCACATCCGGAAGACACCGAAGTTGGCGGTGCCTTCGATCGGGGCGGTGGCGATGGCCGACAGGCACATTCCCACCACCGTGCGGGTATCACGGGGGTCGATGACGCCGTCGTCGTAGAGGCGTCCGGAGAGGAACATCGGCATCGACTCGGCCTCGATCTGGCCTTCGATCATCGCGCGCATGCCGGCATCGGCTTCGGCGTCGAAGGCTTGTCCACGAGCTTCGGCGGCGGCGCGTCCGACGATGGAGATGACACCGGCGAGCTGCGCGCCGCCCATGACGGCGGACTTGCTGGACGGCCAGGCGAAGAGGAATCGCGGATCGAATGCGCGTCCGCACATGCCGTAGTGACCGGCTCCGTAGGACGCACCGAGCAGAATGGAGATGTGCGGCACCGTGGAGTTGGACACGGCGTTGATCATCATCGAACCGTGTTTGATCATGCCGCCCTCCTCGTACTCCTTGCCGACCATGTATCCGGTGGTGTTGTGCAGGAACAGAAGTGGGGTGTTCGAGCGATTGGCGAGCTGAATGAACTGCGTCGCCTTCTGTGATTCCTCGCTGAACAGCACACCGCGGGCGTTGGCCAGAATGCCGATCGGATATCCGTGCAGCTCGGCCCAGCCGGTGACGAGCGATCCGCCGTACATGGGCTTGAACTCGTCGAAATCGGAACCGTCGACGATGCGGGCGATTACCTCGCGTGGGTCGAACGGGACCTTCAGATCTGTGGGGACGATGCCGAGCAGGTCCTCGGGGTCGGCCAACGGCTCGATGACCTCGGCGCGCGGCTCGGGGCCCTTCTTCTTCCAGTTGAGCCGGGAGACGATGCTGCGCCCGATGCGGATGGCGTCCTGCTCGTCGACAGCCAAATAGTCTGCGAGACCGGACTTTCGGGCGTGCATCTCGGCACCGCCGAGCGATTCGTCGTCCGAGTCCTCGCCGGTGGCCATCTTGACCAGCGGTGGGCCGGCGAGAAACACCTTGGAACGTTCCTTGACCATGACGACGTGATCGGACATGCCGGGTATGTATGCGCCGCCGGCGGTGGAGTTACCGAACACCAGGGCAATCGTGGGGATGCCGGCCGCCGAGAGCTGCGTCAGATCACGGAACATGCGACCGCCGGGGATGAACACCTCCTTCTGCGTCGGCAGATCGGCTCCACCGGACTCGACGAGTGAGATGACCGGAAGCCGGTTCTGCGTGGCGATGTCGTTGCCGCGGAAACCCTTCTTGAGGGTCCACGGGTTGCTCGCCCCGCCGCGGACCGTCGGGTCGTTGGCCAAGATGAGGCATTCGACGCCGCACACCACGCCGATACCCATGACGGTGCTGCCTCCGACGGGAAAGTCGCTGCCCCAGGCCGCGAGTGGGCACAGTTCGAGAAACGCGGAGTCCTCGTCGATCAGCAGCTCGATGCGTTCGCGGGCGAGCAGCTTGCCGCGCTTCTTGTGTCGCTCGACGTACTTCTGACCGCCACCGAGCAGAGCCTTCGAATGCTCGGCGTCGATCTCGGCCAGCTTGGTGTGCATGGCCTCGGTGGCACCGGAATACTGTTCCGACGCGGTGTCGAGGGTGGACTTCAGCACGCTCATGCCTGATACCCCAATCGTTTTGCTGCCAGTCCGGTGAGGATCTCGGTCGTCCCGCCGCCGATACCGAGGATGCGCATATCGCGGTACTGCCGCTCGACCTCGCTCTCGCGCATGTACCCGAGCCCGCCGAAGAGCTGCACCGCTTGATTGGCGACCCACTCTCCGGACTCGACGGCCGTGTTCTTCGCGAAGCAGACCTCGGCGATGAAGTCCTCGTTCGATTCGAGCGATCGCTCGACGAGGGAGCGGGTGTAGACGCGGGCGATGTCGATCTTGCGCGCCATCTCGGTCACGGTGTTCTGTACGGATTGCCGTGCGATGAGCGGCTTTCCGAAGGTCTCACGATCGCGGACCCACTGCAGCGTCAGATCGAGGCACCGCTGCGCGCTGGCGTAGGCCTGCGCGGCGAGGGCGATGCGCTCGGTGAGAAACGCCTGCGCGATCTGCGCGAAGCCGCTGTTCTCGGCACCGACGAGGTTGGCAACCGGGACGCGGGCGTCGACGAACGAGAGCTCGGCGGTATCGGATGCGCGCCAGCCCATCTTGTCGAGCTTGCTGGTGACCTCGAAACCGGGCGTGCCCTTCTCGATGACGAGCAACGAGACACCGGCTGCACCCTCGCCGCCGGTGCGGACCGCGGTGACGATGAAATCGGCTCGGCATCCGGAGGTGATGTACGTCTTGGATCCGTTGACGACGTAGTGCTCGCCGTCTCGGGCGGCCTTCGTCCTGAGGTGGCCGACGTCCGAACCACCGCCCGGCTCGGTGATCGCGAGCGATCCGATCTTCTCCCCCGCCAGCGTGGGCCGCACCCACTTCTCGATCTGATCGGCGTCGCCCGCTGCCACCAAGTGCGGCAATGCAATTCCGCTGGTGAACAGCGATGCGAACAGTCCACCGGACGCACCGGCCTGATGCATCTCCTCGCAGATCACGACCGCGTCGGCCAAATCTCCACCATCGCCGCCGACGTCCTCGGGGAAGCCTGCTCCGATCAGTCCCAGAGCGGCTGCCTTCTTGTGCAGGTCGCGCGGAATCTCTCCGTCGGTCTCCCACTGATTCATGTGCGGCGCGATGTCCTGCTCCACGAAACTGCGGACGGTCTTGCGCAGCTGCTGACGCTCGGGCGTCGTCCAGATGTTCATACGAGTTCTCCCTTGTAGGCAAGCGTTTCGGGGATGTCGATGTGCCGCGACCGCAACCATTCACCGAGTCCCTTGGCCTGTGGATCGAATCGGGCCTGCGAGGCGACGCCTTGACCGAGGATGCCCTCGATGACGAAATTCAGGGCCCGTAGATTGGGCAGTACGTGGCGGGTGACGGTCAGCGGCTCTGCCTCGGGCAGCATCTGTTTCAGAGTCTCGACCGTCAATGTGTGCACGAGCCACGAGAATTCGTCGTCGGTGCGAACCCAGACTCCGACGTTGGCGTTGCCGCCCTTGTCGCCGCTACGGGCCGCGGCGATGGTTCCGAGTGGAAGCCGGATGGTCGCTTCGGGTGCTCTGGGTGCAGGCAGCGCCGGTTCTTTCACGGGTTCCAGTACCTGCGTCTGCTGCGACGGAGCTACGGCACATTCGGTCCCGTCGGCCAGGTGCGCGACGTGTGGCACCTCGGCCGCGTCGACGAAACCTGCTGTGAACACTCCGTACGGCGCTCCGTTTCCGGGGGGCGCAGCCACCGAGAATCCGGGATAACTGGCCAGCGCGAGTTCGACTGCCACGGCCGAGAACTGACGTCCGACGGCATCCGGGTTGCTGTCGCGGGCAACACAGCGCAGCAGGGCGCTGGCCGTCTCCTCCGTCTCGGCGTCCGGCTTGTCGGTGCGCACCAGGGTCCAGTCGAGCTCGGTGGGGCGAGCCGTGAGCCAGGACTCGAACTGCCGTTGGGCCAGTGCCGCTTTGGCCTCGATATCGAGTCCGGTGAGCACCATCGTGAACTCGTTGCGGAACCCGCCGAGTGCGTTGAGCGAGACCTTGTAGGTGGGCGGTGGGGCTTCGCCGGTCACGCCGGTGATGGACACCCGATCACTGGACTCCTGCGCCAGGATCGCCGAATCGATCCGCGCGGTGACGTCGGGGTTCGCGTATCGCCCGCCGGTGATTTCGTACAGCAGCTGAGCGGTCACGGTGCCGACGCTGACAGCCCCACCGGTGCCCTCGTGCTTGGTGATGACGGACGAACCGTCGGACTCGATCTCGGCGATGGGGAATCCGGGACGAGACATGTCTGCGATCTCGGTGAAGAACGAGTAGTTGCCACCCGTCGCCTGCGTTCCGCATTCGATGACATGTCCGGCGATCACGGCCCCGGCCAACGCGTCGTAATCGGTCGGCGTCCAACCGAAGTGGGCCGCTGCAGGCCCGACGATGACACTGGCGTCGGTGACGCGACCGGTGACCACGACATCGGCCCCGGAGTTCAGGCATTCGACGATGCCCCACGCTCCGAGGTAGGCATTTGCGGTCAGCGGGCTGCCGAGACCGAGTTCGGTGGCTCGGCCGAGGAGGTCGTCACCGTCGACGTACGCGATCTTCGCGCCGGAGTCCAGCTTCTCCAGTGCCTCGGCCAGGCCTCGGGGATTGAGTCCGCCTGCGTTGGCGACGATCTTGACACCCTTGTCCAGTGCCAACCCCAGGCAATCCTCGGCCTGCCGCAGAAAGGTTTTGGCGTAGCCACGGGTCGCGTCCTTCATTCGATCGCGACCGAGAATGAGCATCGTCAGCTCGGCCAGGTAATCACCCGTGAGGAAATCGAGTTCGCCGCCCTCGAGCATCTCTCGCATGGCCGAGAGGCGGTCTCCGTAGAAACCCGAACAGTTGCCGATTCGTACGGTCATGCTTGCTCTCGTCCTGACTGTGTCCGTCCGGCTCCCGGAGGGCCTGCAAAGGCTTGGGCGATGGTGAGCCAGTGCGCGGCGTCGGCTCCCTCGGCCGCAATACCGAGGTCGTCGCGGTGAGCGCGCTGGGTGACGAGAAGGCAGAAGTCCAGCGCCGGACCGCTCACCCGTTGGCCGGCGTTCTCGGGTCCCCAGGTCCAGAGCTCTCCCGACGGCGCGGTGAGCTCGACGCGAAACGGCTCGGTCGGCGGAGCCTGCTCGTTGACGGCATAGGCGAAATCCCGTGTGCGGACGCCGATATGAGCGACTCCGCGGATTCGGTCGGTGGGAACGCGAGTGACGCCTACCGCGTCGGCGACATCCTGACCGTGCGCCCAGGTCTCCATCAGACGCGCCGTGGCCATGGACGCCGCACTCATCGGGGGTCCGAACCAGTCGATCTTGATCCCGGACGGCACCTGCATCAGCGCGTCCGTCATGGCGGTGCGTCGGGTTCGCCATTCACTCAGGAGGTTCGGGTTGCGAGATTCGTCCTCGGCGGCCTCGTCGACGAAGCCCGTGGGGTTCTCCCACGCCTTCTTCAGAGTGAGAGCGAACTCTTCCTTGGCCTCGATATCGCCTGATGCGCCGGACGTGGTCCGCTCCGCGACGTGGTCGGTCCAGGAAAGGTGCGCGATCTGGTGCGCGACGGTCCAGCCCGCGGCCGGTGTCGGTGCCGCCCACTGGTCCGGGGTCAACTCGGCCACGAGTGCGTCGAGGTCGTTGCCCTCGGCGCGGAGGTCGTCGACCAGAGTGTCGAGGTCTGCCATGAGCCCAGCTTCACAGGAGGTCCTGAAAAAAGCAAGCACGCTTGCTTGTTAATCCGTAACCTGGCGTTCGCTTGCCGTCTCTACGGTGACGACCGTGAGAATGTCGAGACTCGTGGCCGTCACCGTTACCCTGACCTTCATGGCCTCTGGTTGCTCCTCGTCCGACCCTGATGCCGACCGACTCGAAGCCGTTACGACGCCGGTACGCGTGGCGACGTTCAATGCCAGCCTCAATCGGCCGGTGGCCGGGCAGTTGGTGGCCGAACTGCAGGGTGAGGACGCACAGGCTCGCGCGGCGGCCGATGTGATTGCCGCGAACTCACCGGATGTGTTGCTGGTCAACGAGTTCGACTACTCGGGCCAGGATGCGGTGACTCTGTTCAACGACAGATACCTCGACGGACAGTATCCGCACTCCTTCACTGCGCCGGTGAACACGGGCGTCGATTCGGGACTCGACCTGGACCGGGACGGCACACTCGGCGGCCCGGGTGATGCGTGGGGGGTTCGGCCAGTTCCCGGGCCAGTACGGGATGGTCGTGTACTCGAAGTATCCGATCGCCACCGATTCGGTACGTACGTTCCAGAACTTCCTGTGGAAGGACATGCCGGATTCCCTGCTGCCGCGTGACTACTACGGAGATGCCTCCGACGCGCTGCGACTGTCCAGCAAATCGCATTGGGACGTGCCGATCGACGTGAACGGCACGACCCTGCACGTGTTGGCGTCACACCCCACTCCCCCGTCTTTCGATGGTCCCGAGGACCGCAACGGCAAACGCAACCACGACGAGATCAGGCTCAGCGCCGATTACATCTCGGGTGCGGACTACCTCTACGACGACAACGGTGTACGCGGCGGACTGGAGGACGGAGCATCGTTCGTCATGCTGGGCGATCAGAACAGCGATCCGGTCGACGGAGATTCGGTTGCCGGTGCCATCGCGCAGGTTCTCGACCTTCCGCGGGTTCAGGATCCTGCACCCACCTCGGCCGATCACGGCACGGACACAGCCGATTTCGCCGACCCGACGCCGGGCGACCTGCGCGTGGACTACGTGTTGCCCTCGGACGATCTGACGGTGATCGATTCGCAGGTGTACTGGCCTTCGGGCACCGAGCACCCGTCGGACCACCGACTGGTGTGGGTCGACCTCGAAATATGATGGGTACGTGACCGATCTACCGATTGTCGAATTCGCTTACCCCGGGCCCTTACGGGACACCTTGGTTGCGGCCGTCCTGACCGGCGCCAAGACCACCACGGCCAGTCTGTTGGTCCAGTACGCCGACGAGGAGATGCCGAGAGTCGGTGAACGTGGCGCGGTGGTGGATTCGGCGGGACTGACGGTGGGGATCATCGAAACCCGGGCCGTCGATGTCGTTGCGCTGAAGGATGTTTCGCTCCAACATGCCCTCGACGAGGGTGAGGGTTACGCCGATGTGGCGCAGTGGCGGGCCGGACACGAAAGATTCTGGCACTCGACCGAGGTTCGCGCGGAACTGGGCGATCCACACTTCACCGTCGACGACGACACTCAGGTGGTCCTGGAGCGGTTCGTACTCGTGTGAAGTCGTGGCCCGTTTTGTTCCGACGGTTCGATGCCTACTGCTCGAAGGGTTGCAGCTTCTGCGCTGTCCGGATCATACGGCCGTGCCGCTGTCATGATGACCCGCGCATTCTCCGGAGTGTGGATCTCGAGTTCGACGGAATTCCACGGTCGAGTATGAGGCCCGGTGACCGAGCCGGGTCGGATTTGCGTGCAGGCCTCGACTACGGCGTCGAGCTGGTCGAGAACACAGGCGAAGCTCACAGTCATCTCGGGCAGAGTGGCCGATCGGTCCACGGGTACCAGCAGAACATCTTGGAACGCCCAGCGGCGCAGGTGAACCAATCGACCTGGGATCGCGAAGAGCTCGAAGAAACCCAAGGCATCGATCCAGAATTCGGTCGACTCCGCGAGATCCGCGGTGGGGATGGTGACGAACATGGGCATGCCGTACAGGCCACGAAACTGTGGGGGCGCGGTGGCGTCCGGGCCCGGAATCGGTACGGGGCTCACCTCGAAGGCGGGGTAGTTCTCGTTCATGCTCACCATCCTGAAGCCTGACGCCACGTCAGGGTCAAACAGTATTGTCGGTGGACGGGTGTATGGACACTCGATGTCCAATTCTCCATCATTGCAACATAATTGGGGTTGACGACCGGCCCACATCTCGGTATTCTCGAACATACGTTCTACGTCTTGTTGGACCATCCGCCGGGGGGCGACCACACAATGACCACATTCAGCTCGACGCGCAGTCGATTCGCGGCCTATCTCGGGCCGCAATCGAAGCCGTACATCGAGGGTGCTTCTCTGGCCGAGATTCGAGATGTCGCGATGCTGGAGAATCAGGCGTGCGCACGGAAAGTGACTGTAGCCGCCGAGATCTGGGACGCGTGTATTCATCAGAACGTGCTCGTTGGTGACATCATTCAGGATGCCGGCAATTACGCGGCGTCGGAGATTGCGCACGTTCTGGGTTGCTCAAAGACCGTTGCGAACACCTACGCTGAGATCGGCATGGACTTACGGCTCCGGCTTACCGATGTTGCAGCAGCGTTCGAGGCAGGCGAACTCGACCTGCCCCGGGTCCGCGCGATATACCGCTGCACCCACAATCTGACGCAGGACGCGGCGACGGCCGTCCAAGGAGAGGTTCTGCACGCTGCCCGACGCCTGTCACCGGGTCCGCTGGCGACCGAGATCTGGTCGATCATGTACCGCATCGCGCCCGAGCAGGCTGCCGCTCTGCGCAAGGACCTGGAACGGCACACCAACGTCACGTACACCGACAAAGACGTGCTCTCGACGCTCAAAGCCGATCTCACCGCCGCCGACGCCGCAGCTGCTTGGCAGTTGATCAACGAGATGGCCGCGACCGTGTGCCGACGTGATCCGCGAAACAAGGGGCAGAAGCGTGCAGCAGCGTATGTTGCTCTGCTGCAGCAGGAGTCGTCGATGGCATGCATGTGCGAACCCGATGACGACAATCCGTGCACGGCCGATACTGTGCGTCCTGATCGACGCGCCCCACTGACGGTGATCACCGTCGACCTCGCCACTCTCGCCGGTCTGCTGTCCAATCCTGCTCACCTGGCCGGCCACGGCCCCATCGATGCCGAGTACGCCCGGGAACTAGCAGACAACGCACACTGGCAGATCCTGCTCACCGAAGCCCGCAATTTGGCGGAGAAACTCGGCTACGGCGAGGACCTGGAGTCATTCGTACACCTCGATACCGACAATGGCACGGGCACTGAAGACAGGTGCACCGAAAGCAGCGCCGACAGCGGCAGCAGGTCGCAGGTGGTGTTTCATCCGCTGGGACGCAGTCGTCGTCGCGTCGGCGGTTCGGTTCCTCGGCCCCCGACGTCCGCACAACCACCGCGAAGCACCTGTCTTGCCACTCCGTATCGGGGCACCTATACCTTTGTTGCCGAACGCGAAGCGGCCATCACCGCAGATCCCGCTCTTGGGCTCGCGCTCCACTCGGACGGTCATGGAGGTCTCGTGTTGCCTCCACCCGGAGCCCTTCTATACCGCCCGACTGTTGCACTGGCGGAACGCATTCGATATCGCGACCGCACGTGCCGGCACCCCGGCTGCGACGTCCCGGCCCAGCAATGCGAGATCGACCACATCGTTCCGTACTTTCATCGCGACCCCGAGTCCGGTGGCTGGACCATCGACACCAACCTGCACTGCCTGTGCCGCTACCACCACAGCCTCAAGACCATGGGGTTGTGGACGCCGGTGATGCTCGCCGGCGGTGTCGAGTTCTGGGTCTCGAATGCCGGCACCACCGCGATCACTGTTCCCGGCACCACGCAACTCGCGGACCTGAGCCATCTGCCCGTCGTCCATCGCAGGCCCAAAGGTGAAGCGATGCAGGCAGGTACCTCGAGTCTCGAGATAGTCCAGCCGCTGCCCGCGCCGGTACCTACGTCGGCACCCGACGATGATCCTCCGCCTTTCTGATCGATCACGGGTCAGTACCACGGGTCAGTACACAGAAGTTCCACCGCAGTCGAAGCGTCTGCGGTGGAACAACTGTGCCCAATCGGCGTCGCGGGTGTCAGCCCGTGTAAGTGCTCAGGTCGTACACGGTCGCGCTGCCGACGGTGCTGGCGGTGAAGTTCGCCTCGACCCATTCCTGGATCTGCGAGGAAGTACTCGCGGAGTCGCCGCCCATGCCCCCGCGCGCCATTCCGCCACCCATTCCGCCCGACACGTAGTACGCCACCTCGTGATTGGAGACGTACTCGATGAACTCGTCGAGAGTCGGGGTGGGATCGCCGCTCCATCCGCCGATCGCCATCACTGCCGTATCGGACGCCAACTCGTATCCGGCTGCAGACATCGAACCGTTCACAGCAGCGGACCACCGCGTGGTCGTGGACTCGAGCAGAGCCGTCAACTCCTCGTCGGTCTCACCCATACCGCCCATCGACATACCGCTCGGCAGGTCGCCGCTGCCGAAGCCGGCCGGAAGATCGGCAGCATCAGCCGGCATGCTCGCATCATCGCCCGACGCAGCATCAGCCGGCATGCTCGCATCGCCCGGCATCGCTCCCGTCGGCATACCACCACTTGGCATACCGCCACTCGGCATTCCACCGCCCGGCATGCCGCCAGGGCCTCCGTCGCTGACTGCACCTGTCGGGCCCGCGGTGGGGACGGAACCACTGTGTGCGTTGGTCGTCGTGGCGATGGCGTACGACGCGCCGCCGCCGAGACCGGCCACGGCTCCGAGGATCAACGCAGCGGCAGTGAGCTTTCGGTAGCGCCCGGCGAGCAGAATCATCACGGCCGCGACGATGGTCCCCACCAACAGAATCCATTTCAACGCCGGCAGCCAGTCCGCGTTGCGGTGCAGCAGCACCCAACTCCAGGTACCGGCCGCAATCATCATCGTTGCCATACCGGCTCTGCCCCAGATGGATTCGCGCCGAAGCCACAGTGCATAGCCGCCGGTTCCGATCATGCCCGCAAGTGCAGGAGCGAGCGCGACGGTGTAGTACGGGTGAATCGTGCCGGACATGTAGCTGAAGATCAGCGCCGTCACCAGGAACCAACCGCCCCACAGAATCAGGGACGCACGCAGCAGATCGGTACGTGGCGCTCGGCCACGGGCGATCAACCCGAAGACCAGCGCCATCAGGGCGGCCGGGATGAGCCAGGAGATCTGGATTCCCATTTCGCTGCCGAACAGTCGGTCCAAACCGGTCGACCCACCGAAGCTGGACCCGGCTGCCCCGGCACTCATTCCGGCCGGAGCCTCCATTCCGCCACCGCCGGTGTTACCGAAGATTCGGCCGAGGCCGTTGTACCCGAGCACCAGATCCATCACGGTGTTGTCGGTGGACCCGCCGATGTACGGTCGGGCGTTCTCCGGCCACAGCTGAACCGTCAACACCCACCACCCCGCAGCGACGATCAGCGCCGCGAACGCGCCGACGAGGTGGAGCAACCGGGCCCGTAACTGCGCCTGTCCTGCAACGAGATACGTGAGACCGAACGCCGGCAACACCAGCAGCCCCTGCAACATCTTCGTCAGGAAGGCGAACCCGAGCGCCACGCCCGCGAAGGCCAGCCACATCGCGGCCCGTCGTCCGGCAGCCGTCTGCAGAGACCGCACCACGAAGTAGCCGCCGAGCGTCATGAGGAGAACCAGCAGCGCGTCGGGATTGTCGAAGTCGAACATCAACGCCGCCGCCGGAACCGACGCCAGAGTGAAGCCGGCGAGCAACCCGGCAGTGGGGTTCGCGACACGCTTGACCGCGGCATACACCGTCGCCACAGAGGCGACACCCATCAATGCCTGCGGCAGAAGCAAACTGAAGCTCGAGAACCCGAAGACACGAGCCGACAGTCCCATCACCCACAGTGCGGCCGGTGGCTTGTCCACGGTGATGAAGTTCTCGGAATCGAGCGATCCGAAGAACCACGCCGTCCAGTCCTTGGTACCGGCCTGTACCGCCGCGGCGTAGAACGAGTTCGCGTAACCACTTGCGGTCAGGTTCCACAGGTACAGGGTTGCGGTGGCCGCGAGCAGAACCAGTAACCCGAGCAGGTGCCGGCGGCGATACAGCCACCCGTTCTGCCGGGACGGCTGGCGGGCATGCGATGGAGGCATCGCGCCCGGTCGGTCGAGTTGGGCAGTCATCGCAGATCCTGTTCGTCGAAGTTGTCGACTACGAGAATGTGCGATGGACCGTCGGCCACGCTGGGAGCAGCCTGCGAACTTGCTGTGAGCGAAAGGCCTCGCTCACACGCGATCGGCGTACACGACGATGTTGTCGTCGTAACTCGAGATGTCCGAGTCGAATTGACCGCCGCAGGTGATCAATCGCAAGCCGGGGTGGTCGATGTCTCCGTAGACCTTGTCGGTGGGAAACGCATCCTTCGGATACTGCTCCACCGCACTGACGACGAATCGGACCGTGTTGCCGTCCTGGCCGACGACGGTGACATCGTCGCCCTGTTCGAGTTCGCGGAGCCGGTAGAAGACGCCGGGGCTGCCGCCCCAATCCACATGCCCCGCAACGATCGACGGTCCCAATTGCCCCGGAACCGGCGACCCGGTGTACCAGCCGGCGGGGAAACCACCCGCGGGAACTTCCATCGAGCCGTCCGGACGCAGACCCAGACCCATCACATCGGAGTCGACGCCGATCGCACCGATCTCGAGCCGCGCGGGCGGTGACCCAGGAGCCGACGACGATTCGGCGGCAACCTCACCCGACGGGGCGACGGCGGCTGGAGCAGGAGAAACCGAGGACATCGGATCGTTCTGCGACGGGCCGGGATCCGAGGGCGTTGCGCAGCCGGCAACCAGCGACAGCAGCAGGAGGAACGCCGCTGCCACCGCCCGCACCACGACCCGGTGTCGGGTCGTGGTGCGGGCGGTTTCGGCCAGAGGTATCGATACCTCGACGGTAGGTCTCACCGATCAGTGCCGACGACGAGTCAGAGTCAAGGCAGAGACTGCACCGACCGCGAGCACTGCCAGCAACGTCCAGATCGCAACGAACGGCGTTGTGTCAGAGGATGACACAGTGCTGCCGTCACCGGTGTCGACGCCACCGTTCGGGATCTGCGTGATCTGCCCACCCGGGTTGTACGTGCCCGGCTGATCCGGGCCACCCGGTGTGCTCGGCTGGTTGGGCTGATCAGGAGTGTTCGGGGTGTTCGGGGTGTTCGGAGTGTTGGGGGTGTTCGGAACGTTCGGCTGATTCGGCACGTTCGGCTGATTCGGCACGTTCGGCTGGTTCGGAACGTTCGGCTGATTCGGCACGTTCGGCTGATTCGGCTGGTTCGGAACGTTCGGCTGGTTCGGGATACCCGGGATCGGCGGGATCGTGATGCCGGGGACGGGAGGCAGGCCTGGGATCGGGGGTACTTCGATGACGATCGGCGGTGTACCTCCACCGTCACCCGGAGTACCCGGTGTACCGCCGCCGTCGCCGGGAGGCGTCGTGGTGACCGGAGGCGTGGTGGTCACCGGAGGCGTTGTCGTGACCGGAGGAGTGGTGGTCACCGGAGGCGTTGTCGTGACCGGAGGCGTGGTGGTCACCGGGGGTGTTGTGGTCGTGGGGGGTGTTGTGGTCGTCGGCGGAATGACGGTTTCACAGTTCGGGCTGGTGATGCGGTTCGAGTCCAACGTCACGGCACCGTTCCGGGCGAGCAGGCGTCCGTCGACGGTGGCACCGGTGGTCGCGGTGATGGACGCCAGCGCCATGACGGTGCCGACGAACTGCGTGTCGGTGCCCAGTGTCGCGGAGCTGCCGATCTGCCAGAACACATTGCAGGGATTCGCTCCGTTGGTGAGCGATACCCGACTGTTGGAGGCAGTGATCAGCGTCGATGCCGCTTGGAAGATGAATACGGCATTCGAGTTGCCCTGCGCATCGAGTGTCAGGGTGCCGGTCAGGCCGAGAGTCCCCGATCCTCCGTACAGTCCGGCGAGAAGAGTTTGCCCACCGAGCTCCACTCCGACGTTCGCCGGTCCGGTTCGACCGGCCGCATCGTTGTAGCCGACTGTGAGATCCGACTGTGCCTGTGCTGCAACGGTATCGCGGTCGTGGATCACTCCACCCGTGACCAAGCCGGGCGGAAAGCCGGTGACACTCGGTGGTTCGCCCTCACCTGGACTGACGCCGACGTCGCCGCTGATGGTCGAGGTGCCGGTATTGGTGACGGTGGAGCCGGCCAATACGGCGAAAGTCTCTGCGGTTCCGAGGCCCACGGTGGTGGGCTGGGCAACGGCGGGAGATGCAGTGATCATCATGAGTGCGCTGGTGGCCAGGGCAATTGTTCCAACGACGGGAATGAGCGTCTTGCTGCGGCCGGTGGTGGTGGACGCATGGGTGCGCTGCGAAGCATGCATGGATTACATACCGATCTGATGGTGGGGGACGAAGCGGGCTTGCTGCCTCGCTTCGTGGATCACGCGCATCGATCCCCCGACGAGTTCGATTGCGCGGTAAGTTATCTCGCGACTTTCGACGATGTTCACTGGCATACACCAGGGGCGTCGAGGTCTCGCGGTCTATGCACTTCGATGGCATCGCGTGCCGACTTTTCTGCAACACGCGATAGGAATAAGAGGTAGGCGGAGGCTCGTGGCCCACTCCGCAACAAAGAGTTTCCCCGTATCTCTACGGTGTAGAGCTACAGCACACCACGTGTACTCTCACGGGTCAAGCGAAAATGCCTGCAGGACAACAAGTTTGTTTTCGGGTCTGATAACCTTCGATATACCGCTTAGTTCTGATTCCGGAAAGGTGGTGACGCTCGTTGTCACCGTCCAATCGCACGGGCCCACACGTCAAGGACAAGATCGACCGCGAATACGTGGTGTCCGCAGCTCTGTCCATCGTCGACCGAACCGGCCTGGACAGCCTGTCCATTCGCAGCCTGGCGTCGTCGATCGATCGCGATCCGATGACGGTGTACCGATATCTCCCGACGAAAGAGGCACTGCTCGACGCCATCGCCGACGCGATACTCAGCCCGCTCGTCACGGTCGATGTGACCGACCCCGATTGGCAGGGACAGCTGAGAATCTTCGCCCGGCACTATCGCTGTCTTGCACTCGAGCATCCGCACGCGGTAATTCTGCTGTCCACTCGCCCCCATCGAACGCCGCTCGGGCTGGGCACCACCAGATCTTTGAGGTCGCTGGAGGGCGTATTGGCACTGTTGACCGCCGCCGGGTTCACCGTGCCCCAGGCATTGTCGACGTACCGGATGCTGAAATCCTTCCTACGGGGACACCTGTTGAGCGAGACGCAGGAGATGCCCGAGAAACCCGACGAGACCGGAGATCGGCTGACCCTCGCCTTGCGCCGCCTCCCCACCGCCGAATTTCCGCTGCTGTCCACGCTTCCAGCGCTGATCACCGAATACGACGGAGCCCTCGAGCTCGAGCGTGGACTCGACGTGCTGTTCGAGGGTCTCGGGCGCACGGCCGAGACCGTCACGCCCGCCGGATCGGGGCAAACGTCTGCACTGGGTCACGGGTGAGGAAGTCCACCAAAATCGCGTTGCACAGCTCGGGCGTCAGCGCCGGCTCTGCGCTGTGCATGTCGTCGAGCCTGCGCACGCCGCGTACCACGTCCGCACCGGACCGAGCTGTACCCAGTTCCCAGAACTCACGGCATCGGAATTCACGACATCAAACCAGACCCGTACCCGCTTCGTTCGCTCGTTCTTCGTCACGCTGCTGCTGCGCCGCAGCCAGCCCCGACATCGTCCGCAGCGGCACCTCCTTGAGGAACAACACCAGCACGAAGCCGATGACCATCAGGATCGACACGGCGAGGAACACGTAGTCCATGGCGTCGGAGAACCCGATCCGGAACGGCTCGGCCAGTGCGGGTTCGAGCTTTTGGATGAACGAGCTGTCCTGCAACGCACTGCCAGCGACGGAGGCGTCACCCGACGCTATCGCCTGGGCGAAACCGGATTCCAGCGGGTCGGAACTGGTTGCGGCGCTCTGCACTGCCTGCTGGAACTCCGGCGTCGAACTCGCGGCAATCAGTGCATCGCCGGTCTTCGGGGTCAGCTGGGTGAACAGCATCGACAGGAAGACGGCAACACCCACCGTCGCACCGATCTGCCGGAAGAACGTTGCAGCAGAGGTGGATACACCCATGTCCTTGGGCGGCATCGCATTCTGGATGGCCAGGGTCAGCGGCTGCATCATCGAACCGAGCCCGAGGCCGAACACGCCCATGACGATCATCGTCTGCCACAGCGGCGTATCGGCGTGCACGTAATGGAAGACGAACATCGCGATCGCCATCAGTGCGGTACCGACGATCGGAAAGATCTTGTAGCGGCCCGTCTTCGAGATCATGCGACCCGAGACGATCGACGCGATCATCAGGGCACCGACGAGGGGCAGAGTCTGGTAGCCGGCCAGCGTCGGCGAGGAGCCCTTGACCACCTGCAGATACTGGGGCAGCAGCGAGATGCCGCCGAACATCGCCGCACCGGCAATGACACTGACGGCAATACACAACGAGAACAACGGGTTTCGGAAGAATCGCATGGGAATCAGGGCGTCGTCGCCCATCTTGATCTCGGCGAGCACGAACGCGATGACGCCGACGATGCCGATTCCGAAGCACAACAGGGCCCGAGGCGAACTCCACCCCCACACGCGTCCCTGCTCGGCGATGATGAGCAGCGGTACGAGACCGACGCTGAGAAGCACTGCGCCCCACCAGTCGACGCGCGCCTCGCGGCGGTACACCGGCAGGTTCAGCACTCGCCACACCACTACGAGCGCGATGATGCCCAGCGGGACGTTGATGTAGAAGACCCAACGCCAGCCGGTGATTCCGAGGATCGACGACTGCCCGGCGAGCAGTCCACCGATGACCGGCCCGAGCACGCTGGACGTGCCGAACACGGCCAGGAAGTAGCCCTGGTACTTGGCACGTTCGCGCGGCGGCACGATATCGCCGATAATGGCCAGCGCCATCGACATCAGACCGCCCGCACCCAGGCCCTGGATGGCGCGGAAGGCGGCGAGCTCGTACATCGACGTCGCGATGCCGCACAGCATTGACCCGACGACGAAGATCGAGATGGCCGTCATGAAGAACGGCTTGCGTCCGTAGAGGTCGGACAGCTTGCCGTAGAGCGGGGTCGAGACCGTCGAGGTGATGAGGTAGGCCGTGGTCACCCACGCCAGCACCGAGAACCCGTTGAGGTCGTCGGCGATGGTCCGGACGGACGTCGAGACGATGGTCTGGTCGAGGGCGGCGAGGAACATGCCCATCATCAGGCCCGACAGAATCGTCATGATCTCGCGATGCGAATACTCGCCGGTCGCGGGCTTCACTTCAGGCTCGGTAACCATCTCTTGGATTCACCTTTACATAGCATTTACTTGTGTCCTACAACGATATTCGGACCACCAGCATGCTCGCAGAAAGCTGTCTAAGCAAAGGTTTATTTACGGCGAATCCGGTCTCGCACCTCACGCATCGTGTGTGGGTGAATGCCCTCGGCAGCGAGCACCCTACGAGTTTTGCGCCGCGTCAACAGAACCCCGGTGATCGCGATGATCCACACCGGGAACTGCGCGAGCAACGCCACCCGGAAGCCGTCGAACGTGTAACCACCCATCGCGTCGAGAATCCATCCGATCGCCGCGATCACCAACAGCGACGCCAGGAAGCCACCGATGTTCACCATCCCCTGCGCCGTCCCCAGATTGGCGCTCGGATTGAACGTGCGGGCGAGGTCGAAACCGATCACCGAACCGGGGCCACCCACCGAGATCACCACGACGAGCAGCACCAGCAACCACAGCGGAGCAGGTCCGGGCAATGCCAACACGATCGCCCACATGGTCGCGTTGCTGACCATGATCGCCAGCACCAGCCACGACCGTCGCATCGGGTACCGCCCGGTGAGAACACCCACCACGATGCCCGACGCCACCGCGGACGCCACCGACACCGTCAGCAACGCTCCGGCCGTCGACGCCGACAGCCCTTGTGCCGACGTCAGATACGGCACACCCCAGAGCAACGCGAACACCGTGATCGAGAACTGAGTACCCATATGGGAGAAGAAGCCGAGCCGGGTGCCGGGGCGTCGCCACACGTCCGCAATGGAGACGAGGGTCTGTCGAAGCGTCGTCGGCTCGAACGCGGGGGCAGCTCCGTCGTCGGGGCGATCTCTGACGAGCGCGAGAACCAGTACGAGTGCAAGGAGCCCGAGCGCAGCCGCGCTACCGAACGCGAACGTCCAACCGGGTCCGTTCAACAGGATCAGGAACGGGACCGCCGAGAGCACCTGGCCGAGCTGGCCGAGCAGACCGGTCAGCTGCGAGACGATCGGCACTCGCCGCGGCGTGAACCACACCGGCACCAACCGCAGCACCGAGATGAAGGTGAGAGCATCGCCCACGCCGACGAACGCGCGTGCGACCACCGCGACCGGGAGCGACTCCGTCAGCGCCAACGTGATCTGCGCCGACGCCATGATCAGCGCGCCTGCGGCGATCATCTTCCGCGAACCGATGCGATCCAGCAGCACCCCGGCCGGGATCTGCATCCCCGCGTACACGATCACCTGCAGCACCACGAACGACGACAGCAGCGACGGCGACACCGAGAACCGATCCGCCGCACTCAGTCCGGCGACGCCGAACGACGTTCGATGCAGCACTCCGATGATGTAGGCGAAGACACCGATGCCCCACACCACCCAGACCGTCTTGCCAGTACTCACCGGACGATTGTGTCAACCACGCTGTGGAATAGTCGGAGCCGGTAGTACCGAAGCAAGAAAAGGAGTGGCGCGATGGCCAAGCAGGTGTTGGTGCTCAACGGTCCGAATCTGAACATGCTCGGAACCCGGCAGCCCGAGGTCTACGGCCACGCCACCCTCGCCGACGTCGTCACCCTGTGCGAGAAGACCGCCGCCGAGCACGGACTCACCGTCCAGACCGAGCAGTCCAATCACGAGGGACAGCTCATCGACTGGATCCACGCGGCCCGCGGGGTGGCGTCGGGCATCGTCATCAACCCGGGCGGGTTGACGCACACGTCCGTGGCGCTGCGCGACGCACTCGTCATCCCGGAGGTGCCGATCATCGAGGTGCACATTTCCAACGTGCACGCCCGCGAGGAGTTTCGGCACCACTCCTTCGTCTCCCCCATCGCCAGCGGCGTCATCGCCGGACTCGGGATCGACGGATACCGATTCGCCATCCAGCGCCTCGCCGCTCTCATCTGACACAGCTCTCATCTGACGTAGCTCCAATCCGACACAGCTCTCATCCGACGCTCAGGATCGACTGCCTAAACTGGTCGCCGTGAACACGAGCAAGAACGTCTCCAAAGACATCAAGGCCATGCAGAACGGCGACAAGAATCGTCGGACTCTCATTCAGGTCGTCGTCGCAGTCGTTCTGATAGCGCTCGTGGCGGCAATTGCCCTCTTCATCGTCAACAAGGATTCGACGTCTGGGGATGCATCGTCCGCGGCAGGCTCCGGCGCGACCGGGGCCCAGCTCACCCCCACGACCTTGACGGACAACGGTGCCATCCGATTCGGCAACCCCGACGCCACCACCGTCGTCAGCGTCGTCGAGGACTTCCAGTGCCCGGCGTGCAAGAACTTCGAGTCCATCAGCGGATCGACGCTGCAGCAGTTGGCCGAGGCAGGCAACGTCGCCGTCGACTACCGACCCATCTCCATTCTCGACCGGTTCTCGAACGGGACCATGTACTCGACCCGCGCGGCCGGTGCCTCCATCTGCGTCGCCGAGAACGACCGCGACAACTGGATGAGCTGGCACACCTCCATGTTCGAGCAGCAGCCGTCCGAAGGCGGTACCGGACTGACCGATGACGAGCTCGTCGCGATCGCCGCCTCCGCAGGTGCCGACTCCCCCGCCATCGCGTCGTGCATCACCGACGGCAGCTACACCGATTGGGTCACCACCCAGACGCAGTCGGTCCTCGGCGAAGGCATCAACGGAACGCCGAACGTGCGCGTCAACGGCACCGACATCGCCAACCCGACGCCGGAGAACATCCTCGCTGCCGCTGCAGCAGCCGGTAACTGAGCAGCATCCGGTAATCGACATGAGAACCCGCGCAGGTGCCGCTGTCTTCACCCTGTTCAGCGCTCTCGGGTTACTCGCAGCGCTGACGCTGACGGTCGAGCGATTCAAACTGCTCGAGGACGCGTCGTACGTCCCGTCGTGCAGCCTGAATCCGGTGCTCTCGTGCGGTTCGGTGATGGTGACGAAACAGGCGGCGCTCTTCGGTTTTCCGAACCCCATCCTGGGCATCGCCGCCTTCTCGGTGGCGCTCGTCGCCGGGGTGCTCTGGCTCGGCCGCGTAGAACTGCCCCACTGGTTCTGGCTCGGACTGAGTGCAGGCCTGCTGCTCGGCGAAGTCTTCGTGCACTGGCTGATCTTCCAGAGCCTGTACGAGATCAATGCCCTGTGCCCCTATTGCATGGTGGTGTGGGCGGTGACGATGCCGTTGTTCGTGCTCGCTCTGAGCCGATTGGTCGGCTCCGGCCCGAACACCGGCGGCACAGTCGGCCGCCTCTTCCTGGAATGGCGCTGGACGCTGCTCGCGGTGTGGTACGCAATCGTCGTCGCGCTCATCGGAATCCGCTTCTCGGACTACTGGGCATCCCTGCTCTGACAGTTTCGCAAAACTCATGAGTCGAACGTCTGCACCGTGCATGATGGGTGCAGCACCCGAGTGAGACTGATCACAGCTCCTGGCTCGGGGAAGATCGTTCGAGTAGCAGGAGTCGATACATGGCAGGCGATCCATTCGCAGTCATCGTTGCCGTCATCGTGTCAGCCGCCGGTGTAGTCGCCGGAACCGATGCCCCGGCTCCGATTCCCGATCAGGCGGTGCAGGATCAGGCGGCGGAGATCGCGGCCAACGCCGAGGATCAGGCGAAGACGATGAGCGATCAGTGGACCGAGCTACTGGGCACCATGCCCGAACCGGCCGCCGACATCGCCGATCGCACCCTCTCCGAGGCCGCCGAAGGCTTGCACACCGCCGCCGAACCGATGCTCCCCGACCTACCGACGGTGGAAGACATCCAAGCAGTCGGCACAGAAGCCGGCGACCCAGAAGCAGCCGACACAGAAGCCGGCGATACGGCAGCGGTGCCGACCGCGCCGGGAGATGCACTGGCCGCCACCACAGCCGCGGCCGTAGCTGCTGCCGGCTCCCCCTCCACGCCACTGCCGTTCAGTGTTTTCTCCTCGAATGCGGTGTCCACCACCGCAGCCGCACTCGGGGCCGGTGCCGTTCAATTCGCCGGCCGTACGTACACCGCCGCCGATATCGCCACCCAGACCGCGTTCATGGCGTCGGCCGAGGCCATCAGGCGCGCGCTGTTTCCCGGTCAACCCGCCACGTTCACCGGAATCAATGTGGGCTCGATCGGTTTGGGTGCGGTGGGAGCCATCACCGCCTTCGTGCCGTGGCTGCAGAAGGCAGGCAACATCTGCGGCGGCGTCAAGGCGACGACCATCGCGGCACTGTATGCCGCCGAGAACGGTTTTCGGCACGGCCCCACTGCTCCGGTCTCGAGCACCGGCGCGCAGGGGCCGGGGCAGTTCATGCCCGGCACGTGGGCGACGTACGGCAAGGACTACGACGGCAATGGCGTCACCGACGTCAACAGCATCGGTGATTCGGTGATGGCGTCGGGCACACTGCTGTGCGACATCTACGGACAGGTCGACGGTTGGAAGCGCGAGGGCAAGGTGTCCGGTGACACCTTGGATCTGACCCTGGCCGGATACAACGCAGGCGCGGGAGCAGTGCTGCGATCGGGCGGTATGCCTTCGGGCACAGTCGATTACGAGACTCAGACCAAGCCGTACGTGTCTCGCATCAGAGCGACCGAGGCGCAGTTCGCCGCCATCCTCACCCCGTTCGCCGGACTCGACCTCACCGGAATCGGCGGCCGATCGGTGCAGCTGGCGATGGACTACCTGGGACTGCCGTACGTATGGGGCGGCGGAAACATCAACGGACCGTCCGGCGGCGGATTCGACTGCTCGGGCCTGACGTCGTATGCCCTCTACAAGGCCTCGGGCGGAAAGGTCACCTTGCCCCGAACCTCGGAAACTCAGTGGAACGTGGGCACCGAGATCCCCATGGAGCTCGCGCAGCCGGGCGATCTGCTGTTCGGAAACTTCGGACCGGCCGGGCCGGGCCACGTGGCGATCTACATGGGCAACGGCCAGATGGTGCACGCTCCCACCACCGGTGACGTGGTGCGCGTGGCACCGGTGTTCGACGGTATGCGCGCCCGTCACATCGTCTAGGTGCGCGCGTACAGTGCGGTCGTGACCAATGCACGCGTGGAACCGGCCGGCTTCGACGACGAACTGGCACCGGAGCCGCCGCCCGGTGAAGGCTTCGAGACCAACTGGCCGGTGCGGACCGGCGACATCGATCCGAGCAACCGACTACGGTTCGACGGCGTTGCCCGCTACCTGCAGGACATCGGTACCGACAACCTCGACGCCACTCCCCTGGGCAAGACGGATCCCATGTGGATCGTGCGGCGCACCGTCATCGATGTCTTCGAGCCGATCCATTTCCCGGACCGAGTGCACATGCGGCGCTGGTGTTCCTCGATGTCGACCCGATGGTCCAACATGCGGGTGGCACTGACGACACCGAAGGGTGGACGCATCGAGACCGAGGGCTTCTGGATCAACATCAGCAAGGACACCGGAATGCCGACCCGCATCAGCGACGGCGCCCTGGAAATGCTGGCGCGAACCACCGATCAACACCGGTTGCGCTGGAAGGCATGGCTGACCGAGCCGGTGCCGGCGGAATCTCACGGGGACGTTCAGTTCCCCTTGCGCGCAACCGATATCGACCCGTTCAACCACCTCAACAAC
Organism: Rhodococcus sp. NPDC006774; assembly: GCF_040636045.1. Classification (NCBI taxonomy): domain Bacteria; kingdom Bacillati; phylum Actinomycetota; class Actinomycetes; order Mycobacteriales; family Nocardiaceae; genus Rhodococcus; species Rhodococcus sp. NPDC006774. The sequence goes on from NZ_JBEYIW010000001.1 coordinate 70,995, forward strand.
GCCGCATACTGGCATGCGATCGAGGAGTTGCTGGTGGACGTGCCGGAGCTGGCCGCGGCACCGCACCGCGCCGTCATCGAATACCTGACCCCGGTGCTGGCGGGTGAACGCGTCACTCTGCGCCACCGCTACGACGGCGGCGCGTTGACCGTCTGGTTCGTCGTCACAGGAGCATCGGGCGAGCCGACGGTCCGCACCGTGGCCAAGGTTGCACCCAAGGCGTGACGGTCGAGCTTGCCGCGTGGTGTGCGGGGCAGCGAATCCACGACGGCGATCACCACCGGCAGGCTGGGACCCGGCAGCACGGTGCGTAGGTGGCGGCGGATCCGATCCACGGATATCGGATCGGTTTGCGCAACAACAACTCCGGCCGCTGGCTCCGCACCGGTTCGGTCGTGGGGCAAGCCGACCACCCCGGCCTCGAGCACACCGGGGATCGACAACAGTGCCGCTTCGATCGGAGCCAGCTCGACGTTGAGTCCGGCTCGAACGATCGTCTCGCTGTCGCGGCCGTGCAAGATCAGTCGTCCCTCTTCGACACTGCCGCGATCGCCGACGGTCATCCACCCGTCGACCGGCCCGTTCGTCAGGGTCGTGTGGCCTCCCACTCGGCTCAGGTAGCCGTCGAACAGCATGTCGCTGCGCACGTGCAGCAGCTCGTCCCTGATCTCGACCTCGACCCCGTCGAACAGCTGTCCGCTGACCTCGGTGCCTGTGATTTCGCTTCGGTCGTAGGAGACGAAACTGAGCTCGGACGCCCCGTAGAAGTGCGTCGTGGTTGCCTTCGGTAGCGCTCTCGCCAGCGCCGCTCGACCCGACTGCGGCCATCGCGCCGCGGACGAGAGCACCTCGCGGACACTGTCCGATCGCACTCCCGAGCGAGCGATGTCCCAGGCGATGGTCGGTACCGAATACAGATGTGTCGGAGCATCTTCGAGAGCGACCGGCACCTTGCGTAGGTCCACCGTCGCACCCCGGGTCAGCCCGTGCAACGCACCGTAGAGAAAGTGGGTGTGATCGAGGGTGCCGGGTGCGGACACCCGATCGCCGGGACCCAGATCGAACAGTGCGTCGGAGCGGTCCAGCGTGGCAGCCCACGACGCCTGATTGCGCACGAACAACTTGGGCGGGCCGGTGGTTCCGGAGGTGACGCCCACGAGCAACTCGGAATTCGCTGCGGGAGTGGAGATGGCGGCGGTCGGGTCGGCAGCCACGTCCTCGGGTGCGAACACGTCGACTGCGCCCCAACCACGCAATCTCGCATGCTGACGCGGATGCGCGGCAATCAGCGAGGGCTCGCACACCGCCGTGACATCGGCGAATTCATGAGCCAGCAGATGTCGATGCAGCAGAACGACACTCACTCCGGCATGCATCGCCGCGACGACGACCACCAATGACCCGATATCCGACGTCGGCAGTACCGCGATACGACGCATCCCTGCCACTGCGGTCGCCGCGCGTGTCACCCGAGCCCAGAATTCCCGGTAGGAGATCTCCCCGGTCGAGTCGACGACGGCCGACCCGCGACGGTCGGAATGCTGCGCTATTCGGGCGGCGAGGAGCTCACTTGTGGTCATCATCATCGACACCGTCGTCATCGACACCGTCGTCATCGACACCGCGGGCGACGAGGGCGTCTCCCATCGCGTCGGCGGTGCGCAGAGCACGCACCAGGACCGGCGTTGCCAGTGCCGTCATCGACCACTGCAGTCCGCGTGCTTTGCGGGCCTGCGACACCTCTTGGACGATGGACGCGAGCAGCGGGATGCATCGAATGGCCAGGGCCAAGAGCAGTCCGATGCGATCCGGATCGACGCCGAAGCGTCGGACGGGGCCGAGCGCTCGGGTGACGGTATCGAGCATGTCGGTCACCCGGGTGGTGAGGGTGACCAGAGCCGCCAGAGCAACGGAGATCACCAGCACCCCGCACACCACAACGGCGCGCTGCCAGGTGGTGATGATCACCTGGAACACGCCGATGATCAACAACATCCACAGCACCTGACGCAGCTGCGCCAGTGCAACTTTCGCCGGAATGCGGGCCACCGCGAACAACGCCGCGACCAGCAGCGCCACCACACCCACTTCGAGCGGAGTACGCGCGAAGATCACCGTTGCCAGGATCGCGAAGATCAGCGCCAGCAGCTTCGATCCCGGGCTCATCCGGTGCAGCAGCGAGGTGCCGGGCCGGTAGAGACCGATCATCCGATCAGCTCCCGATAGGCCGGGACCGCGGCGGCGGGGGTGCCGTCGAATGCGATGCGGCCGTCGTCGATGACGATGACGCGCTCGAAGCTGTCCAGCAGTGCCAGTTGATGGGTCACGACGATGACTTGCTGGTCCATGGAATCCAGAGCCTGCGCGACGACGCGTCCGTTGCGCAGATCGAGCAGCGTCGTCGGTTCGTCCGCAACGACCACCTCCGGTCGTCGGATCAGGACAGCACCGATCGCCAGCAGTTGTTTCTGTCCACCGGAGAGCAGGTGCGCCGGATGGTCGCGGTGCTGATCGAGACGGAAGCGGACGAGAATCTCTTCCACCCGCTCGGCCACCTCGGCCTTGCTCAAACCGGACCTGCGGAGCGAGAACGCGAGATCCTCTGCGACAGTAGGCATCACGATCTGAGAATCGGGATCGGTGAACACGAAGCCGACCTTCTTGCGAACCTGCGCCCCCTTCTTCGCGGCATCGACGCCGTCGACCGTGACGCGGCCCGTATCGGGCTTGATCAGACCGTTGATCATCCGCGCGAGCGTCGACTTGCCCGAACCGTTGGAACCGATGATGCCGATTCGGCGCTCGTCGAATTCGAGGTCGATGCTGTGCAGCACCTGCCGTTCCCCGAACGAGTGCGAAATGTTCTCGAACTTGACTGTGCTCATATGACCCTGCTCATGTAACCCTGCTCATGTCGCTCGTTCCACCAGCATCGCTATTCCTTGCCCGCCGCCGATGGCGCAGGCCGCCAGGCCCAGTGCCGGGCCCCCGGGCTGCAGCATTCGAGAGGCCAACCGTACCAGCAGAATTGCGCCCGACGCGCCCCACGGGTGCCCCATCGCGATGGCCCCACCCTCCGGACAGATGCGGCCCTCGTCGAGGCCCAATTCATCCGAGACCGCGAGCACGACCGACGCGAAAGCCTCGGTGATCTCGACGGTGTCGATGTCGGCGAGGCTCACCCCGGTGCGGGCGAGCAGCTTCTCGATCGCAGGCACCGGACCCAGTCCCGGAAGAGCCGGGTCGGACCCTGCGACCGCGCTGCCGAGGATGCGCAACGCCGGCATCCCGGCTGCCCGCTCGGCCGTGGTGACGGCCAGAACTGCTGCGCCGTCCGATATTCCGCACGAGTTGCCCGCGGTCACGGTGCCGTCGGAGGTGAACGTGGGGCGCAGTCTGCCGAGCCGCTGGGCAGTCATGTTGGGGCGGATGCGCTCGTCGGTTACGACATCGTTCACCGTGACGATCTCGGCCGAGAAATCGCAGGCCGCCGCGCGCGCGAACGACCGTGCAGCGTAGGCATCTTGGCGTTCGCGCCCGATACCTCGGATTCGCGCGAGGTCGTCCGCTGCCACACCCATGTCCGGGTCCGCGAAGCCGGGCGGAGCGAACGGCGCTCGGGTGTAGCGGACGGGCTCTCCGCCGTCGACCGGTGGCCAGAATCTCCACGGGCTGGTGCTGGCAGACTCGACGCCACCGGCCAGAACAAGCGTCTCGTCGCCGCTGCGGATGCGGGACGCGGCCTGCGCCACCGCGTCGAGCCCGGATCCGCACTGCCGATCGACGGTGACGCCGGGAACGCCGACGCCGAGGCCCGCGAGCAGAGACGAGACACGTGCAACGTCGCCGCCGGGACCGAGGCAGTTACCGAGAATCACGTCGTCGATCGGAATGTCGAGCGAACCGATTTCTGCTGCAACAGCTTTCAGGACAGGTGCGGCTAGGTTCGGGGCGGTGACATCGGCGAAGCCGTGCCCGGCGATACCGATTGCCGAACGTTTCGCCGCGACGATAACGGGGACATTCACAGGAGCGACATTCACAGCAGGGCCCTTCGGGCGATCTTGCCGTTGGAGGTACGGGGCAACTGCTGCACCACCGTCCAGCGTCGCGGCAGTGCTTCCTTGGCCATGATTGCGCGAGCGTCGGCGCGCACGAGGTCGAGGTCGCGGGTTCCGTCGAGTTCGATGACAGCAGAGACCGTTTCGCCGAGAACCGCGTGTGGTGTGCCGATCGCTGCCGCAGCTCGGACGCCATCGAGTGCGGTCAGGATGTTCTCCACGTCCTCGGCGATCACGGTGGTTCCGCCCACGTTGATCGCTGCATCCCCGCGGCCGTGGACGAGGAGTTCGGAGCCGTTCAGTTCGGCCAGATCACCGACGCCGAACCAACCGCGCGCACCGAGCGCAGCGTACGGCGAACGAACGAACAGGTACCCGTCCTCGGTGCGTGCGTCGACGTCCCGAAGCAGTCTCAATGTCGAGTGTTTGCCCACCACCCTCGCCGCCACCAGTGACAGCTCCGCCGAGCCGTAGTACTCGACCAGCCTGATCTCTTGCGTCGAGGCGTTCTGTGCCGAGATCGTCTGCGCGGCACCATCATCGAGGCCACTCCCGGCAGCGACGGCAACTCGCGCATGGGGCATCCCGCGGAGGACATCACGGAGTACCGCAGGCACGGCATGGACAGCAGTGGCCTGCGAAGGATCGTCGGTGACGCATGCCCCGAGCCACAGTGCGTGCACCGCGGCGAACAGGTGCATCGTCGCGTGCAGCGGTCCGGTGATCAGTACGGTGTCGGTCGGTCGAATACCGGAGATGTCGGTGAACTCGGGGAAGCTGTCTACCCATGACGCGACCGTGCGAGCGAGCGGTTTCGGGCGGCCAGTGGAGCCCGAGGTCGCCACCAGCAGGAACGCGTCGGGATCGGTGTGCGCAGGGCGCTCGGGACGGGCGACCGGGTCCTCCGCTCGGACCGCGCTGCCCTGCCTGGCCGCCGCGAAGACGCAGATCAAGGCCTCCGGCAGATCGAGCGCTGACGCGTCGTGGGATCGAGCACTGTGGGATCGAGCTCCGTGCACCGGGAGGTGAGGCCACCGCTCGACGGCTGCGTCGAGTTCGGCGTAGGTGAGTGTGCGACCCGCCCAGGAGATGGCGGTGTCGTTGTCTCGGCCTCGACCTCCCAGCGTGAGAGTCACGCCTTGATCAGGCCCGGGTACGCGCGGTGGACGCTCTTGGCGACGACGGTGGCGACGACGACCTTCGCGATGTCTCCCGGTAGGAACGGTCCGTTGGACGTGACGGCGGCCCAGAGTCCGACGTCGGTGCGCAGGACGAGTCCGATGATGCCGAATGCGTAGACGACGAGGATTCCGCCGACCGCATTGATCAGCAGGCCGAGCGCGATCGAATACTTGGGCAGGATGCGCGCAGTGAGCAGGCCGATCAGGAATGCGGCCGGAATCCAGCCGATGAGGTAGCCGACGGTCGGTCCGGCCATGGCGGCGAGACCGGTACGCCCGCCCGCCAGCAGCGGCAGACCGATCATCGTCAGCGCGAGGAACACCAGGACCGCGGCCGTGCCTTTGCGGGCACCGAGGATCGCGCCGCACAGGATGATGCCGAGGGTCTGCAGGGTGATGGGGACGCCCGAGAACCCGACCGTGATCGATCCCGGCAGGCCGAGTGCGGCGATGAGTGCTGCGAACACCGCAATCTGCGCCATGTCGCGGGCGGAGACGTTCATTCGACTGACCTTACGGCTCGGCTGGCGAGTACTGCTGTCGACATCTGACACGGGTGACTCCTCGAGGAGTGGGGCGGCGAACTGCCCCAGAGACTTGAACGGCGTTCAAGGTAGCAGGCCAGCGGCCTGTGCCACACCGGCACGGGTGTTGTTCAGAAGGGCGGAGGGTCGTATCGGGTGCGGTCGTATCGAACGCGTGCATGGACGACGCGACAGTGTTCGAGGTAGGCCCGCCGCTTCTCTGCCAATCTTCTTCGGTCGATATCCGTTGTCGCAGAGCGATAGTCGTCGAGAGTCGGCGGTGTACACCCGCCGTACTCGAGCTCCCAGCGGGTGGGTTCGAGCAGACTTGCTCCCGGCCTGGACGAGCCCCTTCGGCGTCGGCGGGATGCGCGGGGAGTCGCGATCGACATCTCCGGCACCGTGACTCTGCGCAGACCGAGGGAGTTCGACCACAGAATCGCTCCGCCGGCGAGCATCACCGCCGACCACGCCCCCGAGGTCTTGGCCTGATGATGGAACACGCACACGGGCTGAAGATTGGTCACGATCGTCCAGCCGCCCCGCTCGGGATCGTCGTGATCGAACGGAACCAGATGATCGATCTGACACCGGGACGCCGGCACGTCGCAATTCGGGAACGTACACGTGCGATAAGCAGCACGAACGAACGCGGCGACGCGGGCACCCGGCCGATACGTCACCGCCGACTGCGACGGAACGGACTCGCCGCCATGACCGTCGGGAAAGATGCCGCGAGCACGCTCGGGCCGTTCGGCAATCCAGGCAAGCCACCGTGCGACGAGCCCATCGCGGACAGACTCCTCCCCCAGTAACGGGACTGCAGATGGCAGGCAGTGGGCACCCACAAGACGTGCGGACGGAAGCTGGGCGGCACCTCGTACCCGACCCATGCCGACCACCCGACGCAACAACGACGACGAGACCGTCGAGAGCGGTCCGAACGAACGCGACTGCGCACCCAACCCGTCGCCGCTGCGGGAGTCGGTTTGGCCGGGGCCGGAATCACCGGAACTTGGGCCGCAGTCACGGGGCGACTGCCCGCGGCCGGAGTGCGAAGGACCGCCACCGGCTGAACCACCGCCGTCCGAACCACTGTCGTCTGGACCACCGCCATCGGGGCCACCGCCGTCTGGACCACCGCTCTCGGGGCCACCGTCCAGCCCACCACCGTCAGGGCCGTCATCGTCCCCACCGTCGTCGTTCGATCCGTCGTCGTTCGATCCGTCGTCGCCCGTGTTTGTTTGCTGGGGCTTCAGCATCTGGACCAGCTCGGTCAGCAGCGCCTGCCACTTCGCGTCCGTGGCAACGATGCGCGCCACTTCGGGGTCGATGGGTGTCCCGTCGGCGAGGGTCGCGGGCTCCGAGGACAGTCCCAGCAGCGTCTCCACCGCCACCACGATCTGGAGGAGATGCCCGCGCCGAGGAGGAATGTCGTCGACAGCGCCGGCCACCGGGCAGTCGTCGCCGCGATCGCACTGACACGCGAGTGAATGCTCGCCGTGCAGCAACGCCATCAGACCCGCGGCCCGCAGCGTGCCCGTCGATCGTGGGTCGCCCTTGCAGACAGTCCCGACCATTTCGACGATGAGGGCATCCGCTTCCGCTGCTTCGAGATCGGTGATCTTCGCGATGAGCGACGCGATCCCGCCCGGACCGGTGCGGTCGATCCTCACGCCGACCTCCTCGGACTTCGCGGTCTCGCGGGCAGCTTCGGCACCGACCGGATCGGCCTTCATCCACAGCCGCCAGATCCGATTGCGTAGCGCCTGCGGACGCATTCGGCCACCCGAGGCACAGACCTCGTATTCGATCTTCGCGATCGTCTCGTCACTAGCACGATGCAGCACCGAGGTGATGGTGACCACCGTCGACCAGTCGAAGCTGCCGGTCACGAAACGCAAGGCGGTCAACGGCATTCGATGCAGACGCTCCGCGACATCGTGCACCACCGACGCATCACGACGCGTTCCGGTCATCGTCACGGCCAGATCGCACAGGGCACCGCGGACGGTCTCGCCCGGATCTCCGCCGGCAGCTTCGGCTGCCTCGAGGCGCATCTCGAGAACATCGCAGTACGCGAGCACGGTGGCCGCTCGAGCGAGATTCTCGTTGACACGGTTGAGTGCGATGACGTCGAGAAACCCCGCAATGCAGTCATCGACCGGCGGCGTCTCCGCCGCTCCCCACCCCCCGGTATCGAACATGAATTCGATGATACGAGAGGGGTCCGACAAGAAATTCCGAGAACAATTCGAGTCGTATCGGTATAACTGCAACGGTGGCCAGATACACGATCCGTGACATCCGCCCGGGCGACGAAGTACAGCTCGGCGCAGCGCACGTGGCGATCTGGAAGGCGACGTACGCGGGAATGATGAACAGCGCCAAGCTCGATGCGATACGCCCTCGCGATCGCATCGAACGATGGGAGCAGATCATCGCCCGCCGCGACGAGGAGGCGAGCCGCGGTGTGCGGACCCGATGCGCCGTCGACACCAGCGATTCACGCATCGTCGGTTTCGCCACCGGCGGCCCGCCACGCGACCTCGATCCGCCGGCGCCGACCGAACTGTGGTCACTGAACGTTGTACCCGAGCACCACGGCACCGGCCTCGCAACAGAACTCATGACCACCGTGATCGACCGTAAGGCATCCACATATCTGTGGGTGGCAGCGGCCAACGATCGCGCGGTGGCGTTCTACCGCAAGCATCGGTTCGAGCTGGACGGCACCGAGAAGTTCGACCCGATCTGGGAGTGCCTCGAAGCCCGCATGGTCAGGGCTTGACGGGCGGTTCTCGTCGGGACTCGTCGGGATCGAGTTTCTCGGGGTTCAGGACCACCTCGGCCACCATCGGAGTCGTCTCGACGGTCGTATCGCCGTACCGAACGGCCACCGTATTCGGCAGGAACGCCTCCAGCGCGCGGGGGGCGAGCCACCACAACAGCGCTGCAAACAGGATCAGAATGTTGATCCCCTGCAGGACGGTCGCCGCATTCTCGGACGGAATCACGCGATCCAATACCTGGATGTTCATCACCAGTCCGTGGATGGCGATCAACACCCACAGTCGCCGGTAGCGGTAGAACACCCAGACCGCCGCGGCACCCCAGCACAGCGCCCACAGAAACCCGCCTCCACCGAAGTACATGTAGAGAAGGCCTCGCATCGTGGCCGACAGCGCCATGATCGCCCAGATCGGGAGTCGGCCCACCAGTAGCAACACCGGCAACGCCACCAGGATCGGCTCTTCGCGTAGACCCACGGCGAGCGCTGATACCACTGCGAGCCAATCGGACTCGACCGAGGCAGGAACCGAGAAGCTGAAGCGGACGATGTCCAGGCGAGACAACACGAGCAGCGAAGCAGAGGCGGCACCGATCGCGGCACACCAGGTGAGCGCCGCCTTGCGCGCGGTGCCACTGCGGGCCGGCCACACCGCAGGCAGCTTCCGACGTCGAATGAAATACACGAGGGCGATCGCCACCGCTCCCACCACTACCTGCGCTGCACCGACCGCGAGATCGGCCCACTGATCCCCCATCGAGAGCGTCGGGGCGGGCGCGTCGGGTTCACGGAAGCGCCACAGCGCGCCCATCAGGCTCACCGAGTAGACGACAACCCAACCGGCCACCAGACCCAGGACCATCACCGTAGTGCCTGCAGCGGTCAGACCACGCCGAGGCGAGCGAGTAGTGAGCCCCGCGTCGACACCGGTCGTCACCAGGTCACCACCATTCCGCTCGCTACACCATCGCCGAACAGCTTGTCTATCACGCCTGGGCCGAGAATTCAGTACCGTCCCGGTGATACGAACCGGCGGTGCCACTCACGGCCGAGTGTCACGCTCGGACTCATCGCTCGAATCTTTCGTGCCGACGATGTCGTCTCGTAGTTCCGCGAGCAGCCCCTTCCTCGGGGTGCCGCGACGCGATTCCCATACGTCGACCATCGCGAGCACCACCAGAACACAGCCGATCGGGCCGCCCTGAAACCAGGAGAACCGCAGGTCCCAGAAGAACAGCGCCAGCACAGCTCCGACGACGATCACGACGATGCTGCCCGCATCTCTTGCTTTCATCGCTTCCCTTTCATCGATTCGGACCACAATCAGGTCAGACCAGGTTCAGTTCGATTGCCGCGTCCGCGGCCAGTAGCGCGCCCACCACGAGCAACACCGTCGCCCACACGCCCCCACTCCAGCGATCCACGCACCGGAGCAGCGCCGGTGCAATCGACGAAACACGTTCTTGCGCACATACTCTGGCGACGAGCAGCACGAAAGCGGGTGAGAGCATCACGAGCACATACGCCGCCAGAATCAACACCGAGAACCCCCATCCCAGTCCGGCATCACCCACCGCGTCGATCGCCGTGAAGTAGGGCAGCATCGTCGCCACCTCCACCGCGCCCACAGCGACGGCGAGCAGGACCACTCCCCGAACACCTGCCGGGGGCCGCGTCCACCACGCACTGCTCGGGACTCGCCGCCGACGGTCACAGACCAGGCCCATGACCAGAACCGCAAGACCCACCGCCAACCGAATCCACGCGTCGCCGGGAATCGCCACGCTCGAGCCATCGGTGGCCGCCCACACGGCGATACCGACCCCGAGGTAAAACAACCCCAACACACCCAGATGGAGCAGAACGACACGCGCCCGGCACGACGGCCGCAGCATCATCCACAGCGGAACCGCAAGAGTCCCGACGCCGATGCTGTCCACCAGCGCGAGCCCGATCAGCTGAATTGACACAGCTGTACCGTAACAGGATTTCAGCACAATTGTATCAAAAAGATGTGGGCGTGCTAGAACAGACCGATGCCGAAGATCGTCGACCACGACGCACGCCGGGCGGAGATCGTCGCCGCCGTGTGGCGCGTCATCGAACGAGCAGGGATGGACGGGGCGACGGTACGCAGCGTCGCCGCCGAAGCCGGCGTGTCCCCCGGATCACTGCGGTACTACTTCTCCGACCAAGGAGAGCTAGTCCTCTTCGCGGCCGAGGCCATGACGCAACGCGTCGTACATCGGTTGGAGGCGCACCCGAGCAGCGGTGACGGCCTCGTCCGCGCTCTCCGCGTCCTCGAGGAGCTGCTGCCACTCGACGAGGACCGCCGCGCCGAGGCGTCGGTATGGCTGGAAGCCATCGTGCGTGCCAGATTCGACGAGCGACTCGCCGCCCTCAAGACGGCCGGTTGGTTCGGTAGCCGGTACCTGTGCCGGCTCGCGTGGGCACACCTGCACGATCTCGATCGACCGAACTCCCCCGCATTCACATTCGAGCGCACCGCGGACGAACGTGCAGCGGCCGAACTGCACACCTTCGTCGACGGGCTGACGCTGCAGGCAGTGACGTATCCCGAGCAGCTCGCGGCCGACGAGGTACGGCGGTTGTTGCGTACTTATCTGGAACCGCGGTCCTGAGTCGAGTCGACGGGGAATCTGCGGCCGTAGTACCACCCGATCACCGCGACGACGACGCCTGCCACGGCAATGGCCCCCAGTACCGAGCCGAAGCCCGACGCATCCACGACGCGACCGACGACCAGGGGTGCCACGAGAAATCCGATCCGGGAGACCAGCGACACGATCGAGATGGCCGCGGCCGAGGACACCCCGGGAAGCCGCCCGGCCAGGCTGAAGACGATGGGAAACAGTGGGCTCGCGCCCAGGCCCGCAACCGCGAACGCTCCGATGACCAGGATCGGGAGATCCGCGGCCAGAACCGACAGACCCAGGATGGCGAGGAAGGCCACCGCCACCAACGACGCGCCTCCGGTCAGCACCGTCGACGGTCCGAACCGATCGACTATTCGGTCTCCGACCAACCGGCCGATCAACATCGCGGCCGAGAACGCAACGAACGCCATACCGGCCGAACCCGGGCCCGCACCCTCTTCCGTCGTCATGTAGACAGCGCTCCACGACTGCGGAAAGTCCTCCATGAGCCCGGCGAGCAGCACCACGGCCCCGAGCAGAGCGAGTGCGGCCGTCGGCCGTGCGAGAACGAGCCCCGGCGCTCGGTCTTCGTGACCGTCGCGCACCACCGGTTCCGGACCCACCAGACCCCGTCCGACGGCAGCGAGAACGAGCATCAACACCACCGCGACCAGCCCGAAGTGGGCTGCCACCGGCAGCCGGATACCGGCCGCGGCCGCGCCGGTCACTCCCCCGACCACGGCACCGACGCTCCAGGCTGCATGGAAGCTGCTCAACAGCGACTTCCCCGCTCGCTCCTCGACGAGCACGCCCTGCGCGTTCATGGAAATGTCCATCACTGCGTCCGCTCCGCCGAGCAGCACCAGCGCCGCCAACAGCGTCCACCACGACACAGCCACTGCTGGCAGCACGAACGCCGCGCACAGCAGCAGACCGGAGGCGAGAATCGCCCACCGACTGCCGAACCGTCGAACCGTCGCCGCTGCGACAGGTGCGGCCACCAACCCGCCGAGACCGACTCCGGTCAGCGCCAGGCCGAGAGTCGCGACGTCGATGGACAGCGAGTCCTGGATCTCCGGAATGCGCGGAGCCCAGTTCGCGAACACCGCTCCGTTGACGAAGAACACGACCAGAACGGACAACCGGGCACTAGTCATATTGCCGTGAGCCTAGCGTTCACCGGCGAGCCGAACCCCTTACTCGAGGTAACGTCGTTGGGATGCATGTGTCCGACCGCCTCACCGACCACGTTCCCGAGCGCTGGCTGGAGCCCCTCGTCAAGCACGCAGAGGCCCTCAAGTTCCTCATCGTCGGAGCGATCACCTTCGTCGTCACCGTCGTCCTGTTCTTCGGCCTGAAGTGGACGATCCTGCAGGACAAGCCCGTGACGGCGAACGTTCTGGCCGTGCTGATCGCGACGATCGTGTCGTACATCCTCAACCGGGAATGGTCGTTCACAGCACGCGGCGGACGACGTCGTCACCACGAGGCAGCGCTGTTCTTCGCCGTCGCCGGAACCGGCCTGGCAATCAACCAGCTCCCGCTCTGGGTGTCGAGTTACATGCTGGATCTGCGGTCGCCGAACGTGTCCTTCCTCACCGAGAACATCGCCGACTTCGTCAGCGGATCCATCATCGGCACGTTGCTGGCAACCGCATTCCGATGGTGGGCGATGCGCAAGTTCGTCTTCCCGGAACCGGTGAACGTTCTCCCCGATCCCGTCGCCCTGACCGTTTACGGTGGACGGCATGGCGACCACTAGGACCCTCGTGCTGATGCGGCACGGCAAATCCGGCTACCCCGACGGAGTACCGGATCACGAACGACCTCTGGCCTCGCGCGGCCAACGCGAGGCGGCACTCGCCGGAGCCTGGATCGCCGAACACGTCGGCACAGTCGACGCAGTGTTGTGCTCGACGGCTCTGCGCACCCGCGAAACCCTGGCCGCTACCGGTCTGGGCGACGCTCCTACCCGCTTCGAGCGCGACATCTACGGCGGATCCGCCGACGAGATCATCGACGAAATCCGCCTCGCCGACACGTACTTCGCAGGTACAAACACCGCAGACGTGACGGTATCGACCCTGCTGGTCGTCGGGCATGAGCCCGGAATCCCCTGGACCGCACTCGAATTGGCGGTCGACGACGACACCGACGTGGCCCGCGAGGTTCGGCACCGCTTCCCCACATCTGCGATAGCAGTGCTCACCACGGAGTCGTCCTGGGCAGAGCTCGCAGCAGGGACGGCCACGATCACCGAATTCTGCATCCCGCGCGCCGATCAGTGATCAGTGCCCATCGGTAGTCAGTGCCTATAAGTAATCAGCGGTTCCTGAGGTACAGGTAGCCGGCACCGCCTGCTGCGATCAGCAGGATCAACGCGGCGGGGAATCCGAGCAACCACCACACCACTGCCAGCACCACCAATGCGGGCGCGGCGGCGATCAACGCGATGCCGGGATTCTCACGAACCGTCTCCAACGCGGACTGTGCGTGCACTCTGTCGATCTTCTTGCCTGCCATGTCGGACTCCCTGTTTCGTATGTCCTGTATGCGTACTTCCACTGTAGGCGCACCGACAGCAGCTACCCGCGGTCGACGACGGCAATCGTGGCTGTGGACGAATACACCAGACGGTCGCCGGATTCGATCACCCACGATGCCAGGTACCGATTCGTTGCATAGGGGTCCGGCGTCGGCTCGATCTCCAACCGCCGACGTGTCGTACCGTCTTCCAACGCGATCGATTCCACGGTGCCGCCGACGGTGGAGTACGCGAGACCGTCGGCGTACGCCGTGATCGGGTAGTAGTCATCGGGATCGTTCTCCCACCGAACCGAACCGGTTCTCAGATCCAATGCCGTCACATGAGCTGTTCCAGGAGCACGTGCGATCACCACATCCCCGACGACAGCTACGCCATTGGTCGACGCCAACAGCGGGCTCGACCAGAGAAACTGTCCGGTCGTCCGATCGAACGCACTGTCACCGACGACCATCGGCAGCGACAGGTCTGTTGGATCGTCGATCTCGAGGAAGGGATACACCGGCAGCGGAGATCTGGCGACAGTTCGACCATCCGAGGCGAGCGCGACGGTACCGGCGTACGTCTGGGACTGTGTACACACCGCCTCGGTCATGATCACCAGTGCCGGTTGCACCCGAAAAGGTTGCGACACGCAACTGTCGGGATAACCCCGGTACCACGTGATCGATCCGGTGACCGAGTCGAATCCTATTGCCGTCGAACCGAACCGGCCCAGGCCGTAGTTTCCGTCGATGGTGATGACCGGCCCCGGCATACCCGCGTAAATGGCCTCGCCGGGAAATTCGGTGACCCAATCGCGCCCGACATCGTTCACAGAACCCTTGGCGAGCTGCCGCGTTCCCTCGTAACCTGCTGGCGTGACAGTAGAACTGATCGAGTAGAGCGAGAACCCGTCGGTTCCCACAGCCAACACACGTTGCGGCACACGAACAGAGCGACCAGCACCGGTTGTGGTGTCCACCGTGACAATCGTCGATTCCGGATTTTCCGACTCGGTGCTGGAGAGGCAGACGAGGTATCCCGACAAAGGCCGGTCGGCACAGGATTCCACCCGGAGATCGTCTCGCCGCCATAGTGTGGATCCATCCGTTGCGTCGAGGCCCACCATCGCGGGAGCGTCGAAATTCCCGGTAGCAGGATCCGGCAGACCCACCGAAGCGATATACACCCCGCCCGCATCGATGAATCTCTCTGCGCTGGGGTTGAGCCGTCCGCCTGCACCAGGATCACGAAACTGCGCGAATTCGCGGCCGTAGACGGCCTCTGCAGATCTGGACCACTGGACTTCCGGCGCACGCGGAACCGTCGGCGGAGCTGTGGTCGTCCATGCGGGGGCAGTCGCGATTGCCGGGCCGTCATCCTGCGCGACAACGATCACCGCAGCAACGACAGTCGCCAACGCCACGGCTCCCGCTGTCCACACCGGCCATCGGGAGCTCACAGGTCCAGGCCCGGTGCCGTCGCGATGGACTCGAGATTGCCGACCGTGACGAGCTCGCCCGCCGATGTCGACGAGATACGGACACGAGTGCCCGACGGCCGGGTCACAGTCACGGTCCTGACGCCGCGCTTCGATCTCTCCGACATCGATCCGTCGGGCAGGCGCACGGTGTCGACCGAGCGATCAGCCGTCGGGTCATATGCGTCGGGAATTTCCGGGAGTGGCTGTCCACCCGTGATCGCCACGGTCACAACACCTTCAGATCCTGACGTCAGAATTGTCCCGGCTGCACACAACGAGTCGTGGGACAACGAACTCCGTTGCATCGGTGCCAGCGGCTGCTCGAGCACGATCACTGCCCGAAGCGCGCGGATTCGAGCCTGGTCCAGGGCGCGGCCGATACGGTCTGCGTCGGCGCGAGTCACCGCTGGTCCATCCTGCGACCCAACTCGCGTGTCACACGGCAGAGGAGGGAGTCGGGTTCCGCCCGGCACCGCTGCATCGATTCGCAGCTCGCTCGACGACACCACGGAGATCAGGTCGTTCATGGACACTGCTTCGTCCGAAGACACGAACTGGCTTGCGTTGGCCTGCAACGTCGTTCCATCGGATGCGTAAGCAGTCGCCGTCCTGACCACCGCTGTTCTACCACCGTCTTCGCTGGTGGACTCTTTCGTGTCCACGACCGTACCGTCGGCTGCGACCTGCCTGCGATCGAGAGTGCCACCGACACAGGGCGGTACACCGGCAGTCGACTTCGAGATCGTCACGGTCACGTCGGCACCCGAGCCGTTGCGAATCAGCAACCCGGCGGCAGTGGAGCTCGCGAACATCGACAGATCATCCGTCGGACCATCGCCGACAGAACTATCGGACGTGGGACCTTGCACAGGACCGAATCGAAACGCGGATTCGGCACCGAACGCGAACGTACCGGGTGCTGCGAATTCGACGGCGGTCTCGGCCGGCAAGGCAGAAACAAGCGCATCGGACAGCGCAGTAGCTTTGCGCCCGGAGAACCATGGATAGCGGGGGTCGTCGTAGCGTCCTCCATCGAGACGGAAGTACGCCCCTGAAATATCCCCGGACTCGGGAACGACGACGGCATCACACCCCGGAATCGTGGTCGACGACTCACCCTGGTCGTAGTTCGACGCGATGAACCCGCTCGACGCAGGCGTATCCGGCAACGCGAAGTCCGCAGGACCGGACGCGCGTGACTCCACGACGATGACTCCTGCCGCGACCACAGCGACAGCGACGAAGACCCAGAAAATCTTCGGTTGACGCCCGAGCGCTCCGAGGTGCAACGCGCCGAGGTCCATCACGGCGACGAGCCTAGCCTGCCGATCGCCCGACTCGACGCTCCACGACTTTCGGTGAAGCTACGGCTTTCGGTAGAGCTACGACTTTCGGTGGAGCGCAGCGTCGTACCTTCGGCCGAACCACCAGGTACGACGCCTCCGCGGGGGTATCGCGCGCACGTCGGCTGCGGTGAGATCGGGTCCATGGACAATCCGATTCTTCTCACGATCGCGATCTGCGAAGTCGGCTTCTGGGTTCTGGTGATCGGCGGCCTGTGCCTGCGCTACGTGGCACGCATGCGACGCGCCAGCACCGTCACCCTGGCCCTGCTCCCGGTCCTCGATATCGTCCTCGTCGCCGCGGTGGCCCTCGACCTGCACCGCGGAGGCGAGGTCGAATTCGCCCACCGCCTCGCCGGCATCTACCTCGGCTGGACGGTCGTGTTCGCGCACTCCACCGTGGCCTGGCTCGACATACGCTTTGCGCACCGATTCGCCGGTGGACCCGCACCGGTCAAGCCACCGAAGACCGGTCCGCAGGCCTACCGCAACGAGATCCGGGGATTCGTGAAGTGGCTGACCGCCGCCGCCATCGCTCTGGTGATCACCTACGCACTGGCCTACACCGTGGCAGACTCGGATCAAGCAGCAGCACTGAAGACCGTGATCCAGCCACTCGGCATCATCACGTTCTTCTGGTTCGTCACCGGACCTCTGTGGGTGCTGGGTTCGAAGACAGCAGGCTCGAAGAATACGAAAGATGCGGCAGGAGAACGGAGTCGACTCTGATGCTGGGTGATTCCCGACTGCTGCACACGTTTCGCCCGTCCTGGCGGCCGCGCAATCCCGTGGTGCTGCCGATCGAGATGCTCCTGGCCACGCTCGTCTACGCCGGATTCCAACTCTCCACCGGCATGGTCGGCGACACCAGAGACGAACTCGTCCAGAGCCCACCCCTGATCGCAGCGAGTGCCGTTGCCCTGCTGGCGATGACCGCCGTGACGTGCGTTCGCCGATCCTTTCCGATCACGGCATACCTGTCCGTGGTGGCCATCAGCATCGCACTGATCCTGGTTCTTCCTGACCGGACCCTCGGCTTCACCCCGCTGTACTGGTTTGCCATCGCCGCCTTGGCAATTCGAGTTTCCGGACCACGCCTGTTCGCCCCCATCACCGTCGGGCTGATCCTCGAGATCGCGGTCAGCGTCGACACCCGGCTGTCCTACCCGGATTCCACGGGCGGCCCAGGTGGCACGATCGGCGTGCTCGCCGAGCAGATCGTGAACCTCGTCATCAACTACACGGTGCTCATCGCACTGGGCAAGTACATCGCACGGGGTCGAGCCCAGGAAATCGAGAGCGAGGCCGCCCTCGGGCGAGCCGAAATCGAACACCGGCAACGGCTGAACGAGGCCCTGGACAACGAACGAAAAACCATGGCACGCGAACTCCACGACGTCGCGGCGCACCACCTGACCGGAATGCTCATCCAAGCCAAGGCATCGAAGACGCTCATCACGAGCAACCCCCAGCAGGCGCACGAACTACTCACCGGCGCAATCGGACACGGCCAGCGCACCCTCGACAGCCTGCGCCAGATCGTCGGAATCCTGCGCCCGAGCGACACGGCCTACAGCTCCAACAGCGACAGTGCTCCGCAACCGATGGTCTCCGATATCGCCGAGCTGATCGATCAGTCTCGAATCTCGTTCGCGTCCATCGACATCGACGTCTCCGGCGATGCCGACGAAATAGGTGACACAGACAGCGCGGTGCAGTTGACCTGTTATCGCATCGTTCAGGAATCGCTGTCCAACGCCCGACGCCACGCACCGAATTGCGCTGTGCGCGTGCAGGTGACCGTTCACTCCTCCGCCCTCGAGATCACCGTCACCAACACGATCACCTCGGGCAACTCCGTACTGCGCGAGTCCTCGGGTCAGGGATTCGGCATTCCGGGAATGCGGGAGCGAGCCGCACTACTCGGCGGCACCCTCGATGCCGGATTGTCCGACGACCGAGCGACGTGGACCGTGCGGGCTCGACTGCCCGTCGGCGGAACGATCTCTCCGCGCGGCGCTGATGTGATGGAGTCACACACATGATCACCGTACTCATCGCGGACGATCAACCCGTGGTTCGGCAGGGATTCGAGCTGTTCCTGGCCGGCCATCACGACATCGAGGTGGTCGGCCACGCGAGCTCGGGAAAGCATGCCGTGCAGCAGGTG
Source organism: Rhodococcus sp. NPDC006774 (assembly GCF_040636045.1). NCBI lineage: Bacteria > Bacillati > Actinomycetota > Actinomycetes > Mycobacteriales > Nocardiaceae > Rhodococcus > Rhodococcus sp. NPDC006774. The sequence continues at coordinate 89,732 of NZ_JBEYIW010000001.1, forward strand.
TCGGCACTGCAACCCGACGTCGTACTGATGGACATTCGGATGCCGAACGGCGACGGACTGACCGCCACACGCGAGATACTGGCGCAGTTCGACAGCGTTCGCGTCATCGTCGTCACCACCTTCGACCTCGACGAGTACGTGTTCGCGGCTCTCGACAGTGGAGCTTCCGGCTTCCTGCTCAAGGACACCGATCCCGACGAACTGGCCGACGCGGTGGTCACCGTCGCCGGCGGCGGCGCGGTGCTCTCCCCTCGATTGACCCCGCGCCTGATGACCGAGTTCACCCGCCGCGGCGTTCCGAGCCCACCCACGTCCGTTGCACCGCAACACGACCTGAGTCTGCGTGAAATGGACGTGGTGCAACTGTTGGCGCAGGGCCTGGGCAACAACGAGATCGCCCGGGCACTGCACCTAGAACAGAGCACGGTCAAGACTCACGTGAGCAACATCTGTCGCAAACTCGACGTCAACACCCGAGTCCACGTGGTGATCTGGGCCTACCGCAACGGCATTGCGACCTAGGCCGCGTTGCGCTCCTCGTCGTCCGAGCTCTCGCCGGCGACCTCGGCCCGCGGTTCGATCGTGGCGGCGGAGTGGTCGGTGTACTGGAAGTGCGGTCGCTTGTCGCCGATGTACGAGGTCATCCACGACACCACCGCGACGTAGCGATTCCGGAAGCCGACCAGGTACATCAGGTGCACCGCGAGCCACATGAGCCACGCGATCGGTCCCGACATATCGACCTTGCCGAACAGCCGCGCCACAGCGCTGAATCGGCCGACGATCGACATGCTGCCCTTGTCGGTGTACTCGAACGGGGTTCCCGCGTCGACCTTTCCGATGATCATCTTCGCGACATGCCTGCCCTGCTGCATCGCCACCGGCGACTGACCGGGGAGCTTGTTCAACGACGTCACGTCGCCGATCGCGTAGATGTCCTTCGCCGAGCCGACCGTCAAGTCGTCGTGCACGAGAAGGCGTCCGGCACGGTCGGTCTCGCACCCGGTGCGCTCGGCGATCGTGGCCGCCAGCTCGCTGGCCTGCACTCCGGCCGACCAGATGACCGTCTTAGCGGCAAAGGTTCGCGAGGTCTTGGTGTCCACGTCCTGCACCGTCACGACGTCGTCGGCGATATCGGTGACCATGGCCCCGGTGACGACGTCGACGCCCGACTTCTCGAGCTTGGTACGGGCATACGCACTGAGCTTGCCGCCGAATGCCGGCAGCACTTCCTTGACTCCGTCGACGAGGGTCACCGTGACGTCGTCGGGTTCGATGTCCGGGAACGATCCGGCGAAATAACGATGCGCGAGATCCCTGATCTGACCGGCCAACTCGACACCCGTCGCGCCTGCACCGACAACGACGAAGCTCAGCAATTCCTTGCGAGCAGCCGAATCGGTTGTCAGGTGCGCAGTCTCGTAGCAGCTGAGAATCTGCTCACGCAGAGCGATCGCGTCGTCGACGGTCTTGAGCGCGAACGTGCGGTCCTTGAACTCGTCACGGCCGAAGTACGCCTGCGTGGCACCCGTGGCGACGATCAATCGACCGAAGCCGATGGTGTGGCTCTGCCCGGCACCGACGTAGGTGACCTGGTGAGCTTCGGGATCGACATCGACGACGCGTCCGAGACGCACGTCGGCCGAGTCGTACTGCGCGAGGATGCGCCTGATCGGAGGGGCAATCTCGCCGGTCGAGAGCATTCCGGTGGCGGCCTGGTAGAGCAGCGGCTGAAAGAGGTGTTCTGTGGTGCTGGAGATCAGCGAGAACGTCACACCGGCCTTGCCCAGAGACTTGGCAGCGGCCAATGCTCCGAATCCCGATCCCACGATGACGACGTCGTACGTTTGCACAGCACTTTCCTTTTCGGCTCGAGTCTTTCCCTGGGCGAAGAACTACCTCCATGAAACTCCGACCGAGATGCTCTATCAACGCGGAAGTTGAAATAGCATCTATGAGTAGAACTCATGATTGAATGGCGAAATGGAACTGCGGCAGCTCAAGTACTTCCTCGCGGTCGGAGAGGAACTGAACTTCTCTCGCGCTGCCGAACGCTGCTACGTCTCGCAATCGGCGATCAGCCTGCAGATCTCCAAGCTGGAACGAGAAATCGGTGAGCCCCTGTTCGAGCGCACCTCTCGTACCGTTCGATTGACCGTTGTCGGAGCACAATTGGTCTCCATCGCCCGGCACATGGTGGAGCTCGAACAGGCCGCCCTGGCACTGACGACGCGCAAGCGCAATCAGCTGCGCCTGACCGGAAACATGACATTCGCAGCCAACGCCATATCCGCCATCGTCGCGGTTCGCGAGCGCCATCCCGACGCCGAGATCGACTTCGTCCTGAAACGATTCGCAGAACAGATCGAAGCGGTGACGTCCGGCGACTGCCAGGTAGCGCTGATCCGCGGCAGCGTCGAACGCTCCGGTCTACAGGTGACCGAGCTGTGGACCGAGGACCTCGTCGTCGTCCTCCCCGAGGGCCATCCTCTGGCGGGTGAGAACAACCCGAGCCTGAGCCAGCTCGCCGGCTACCCCCTGCTGCTTCCCAAACGGAGCGAGCAAATCCTGCTGCACCGGGTGATCGAGCGCGAGATGAAGCGCAGCGGGCTGCCGCTGAGCTTCGGCCCACCCGTGGCGTCCGATCACACCGCCAGCGCCGAACTCCTCAAGAACCCGCAATGCTGGTCCATCCTGTACGCCAGCACCGCCGACAGCACCCCCAAGACCGGCCTGGTCTTCCGCACCGAGGCCGACCGCAGGCTGCGGCTACCGGTGTCGGCCGTCGTCGACGCGACCGTGCCCATCACCGACATTCAGCGCGACCTGGTGGCTGCACTCGCAGCGACGGCACCGGTTCAGCCCGCCACCCCCGCGAGCTGAGCGAACGCGACATCCGCGTCGAACAATTCGGCGCGATCGTACGTCGACGTCGAGGCCATGATCTCGTTCGCGCCGGTGCGCTCGACAACCTCCTCCAGCCGAGGACGGACCTGCCCGGCCGTGCCGAGGATGCTCGACGCCAACGACGCCTCGATTCGGTTCCGCGTCTGCGGCGTCCACTGCGATTCGTCGATCGCGGACGCTCGTTCCAGAGCCGGGAACTCACCCTCGCGTCTGGACCTGGCCATCGCCCACGCCTCCGGCACGGCGAGCCTGCGGGCATCGGCCGCGTCCGCTGCGATGGTCACGTCGAGCGAGACAATCACGTACGGTTCGGGATTCGATGGCGTGGGCCGAAAGTGTTTGCGATAGAGCGCCAATGGATCGTCACGCTGGAGAACCGGTCCACCGACCACGACCGGAAGCCCGGCGCGAGCGGCAACCTCGAGACCGGCTCCGGTCGCGAGAACGAACACCGGCGGCGACGAAACAGCGGGCCGGGCAGTCACCGGTCCCGAACCGTCGAGATACGAACGCAATTCGGCGATATCGGCCTCGAACGTGTCGGTCCGCTCACTGCGCAATGCTGCCCGAACCGGTTCGGTGAAACCGAGGGAGCGGCCGACACCGAGGTCGATCCGTCCGGGAAAGAGGGACTCCAACATCAGGAATTGCTCGGCCACGACCAGCGGCTGATGATTGGGCAGCATCACCCCGCCGGATCCGACGCGAATGCGCGAGGTGCGCGACGCCACCGCCGCGGCGAGAACCGCCGGTGCGCCCGACGCGATACCGGGAACGCCGTGATGCTCGGCCACCCAGAACCGGTGCAACCCGATCTCCTCGGCATGCACTGCTCGTTCGACGGTATGCCGCAGCGCCGAGCCGTCGTCGAAACCGGATCGCGTGCGGGATCTGTCGAGCAGTGAGAAGAACACGGATATCTCAACCGACGAGGCGTCGGGCATATTTCTCGAAGTGTTCGTTCACCGCGGACCGAACATGTCCGCAATGGCGCTCATCATTGCTCCATGAACCTCACCATGAAGCTCGAACTCGTCACCCTCGCCGTCACCGACGTGGACCGCGCCAAGGACTTCTACGTCTCGATCGGCTTCGTCGCCGACCACGATGCTCGCCCCTGGGACGGTATCCGGTACGTCCAACTCACTCCCCCTGGCTCGGCCTGCTCCATCGCGATCGGCGAGGGCATCACCGACGCCGAACCGGGCAAAGGAGCCGGGATCCTGTTGGTCGTGGACAACGTCCAGGAGGCCTACGAGCACCTCACCGCAGCCGGCCTGACCATCGATCCACCCAAGGACGAGGGCTGGGGCACGTTCGTGTACTTCGCCGACCCCGACGGCAACACGTGGTCGGTGCAGCAGTTGCCCGCGCAGCCCTGAACCCAGTGGCGGAGTTACTGGTGCCGGAACTGCAGCCGGGCCAGGATGCCGCGGTGGTCGGAGCCGGGAATCTCTACGGCCTCGACCGAGCGAACCGCCATGTCCGCCACCAGAACATGGTCGATGGCGATGACGGGTGGGTACCAGGTGTGCGCCGGGTACGTCCTGAGCATCCCGGCTCCGCTCGCCACCGCGGCATCGACGAACCGACCGTCCTGCATATCTCGGTACCGCCGATGATCCTGCGTCGCGTTGAAGTCGCCCGCCACCACCACGGGACCGTCGTCGACGGGAATCTTGGCCAGTAGTTGACGCAGCAGCGCGAGCTCGCGAACCCAGTCGGACGGCTCCCGTGGCCACGGCGGCACGGGATGAACCGCGAACACCAGTGGCCGCCCCGGCATCTCCACCCGTGCCGAGAGCAGCTCGGTCACGAAACCGTCGTGCCGCTGCTCGTCGACGAGCGGAAAGCGACTGTAGATACCGGACCCGTCACCGCCCGCGGCGGCACTGACGTACACATGCGGCAACAGCTCGGACAGTCTGCCGCGAAGCCCCGCGTCGGCCTCGGGCGTCAACTCGACGAGGGTGAGCACGTCGGGCCGGTGTTTGTCGACCAACGCAACCAACGCATCGAGATCGGCCTGTCCCAGCCAGATATTGGCGTGCAGCACCGTCAGAGTCGGTGCCTCGGCCGTCGTCCGGGCACGGTGCCTGTGCAGAGGAATCTGCGTTGCAATGGCACCCGTCACCACAGCCGCGCCCGCCGCCAGCCCCCACCAGCCGAACGCCACGGCCGCGAGTGCCGTGCCGGGCACCGCGGCGAGCATGAGGACATGTGCCAAAGACGCGGCAACGAGCATCGCCTGCCCCCGCGCGTCCACGCGGTGCGCCACGATGCCGAGTACTGCTGTGACGAGCAGTAACAGAGCCGCCGATGCCGAAACCATGAGCGGAAGTCTTACAGGCAAACCTGAGGCCGAGCTGGGAAGCATCCTCGAGACCGACCGAACTGTTCGCTTTCTCGCCGCAAACAAGACAGAATCGACAACGCTGTCCGTGAGTCAAGTAGGGGGACTTTCCGTGAACCGAAGGCAACTGCTGCGGTTGGCCGCTGCCGGAATGCTCGGCGCTGCCGCCGCTCCGGTTCTGAACTCGGCTGGAATGCCGGGCTCCGCCACCGCAGGTGCGCTGCCGATCGGCGCCGAACGCATCCGAGCACTGGTTCCCGAGCTGTTCGCCGACCCCCCGCGCCCACCGGACCACTCCCCTGTCCTCGTCATCGGCTCCGGATTCGGTGCGAGCGCCGCCGCCCTCCGCATGGCGCAGGCCGGCACCCAGGTCACCGTCCTCGAACGCGGACTGCGCTGGCCACGTGACCCGTGGCGCGAGATCTTCACCGCCGACATGACCGCCGACGGACGCGGACTGTGGCAGCAGAGCTCGTTCACCAACATCACCGGAATGCCCGTCGGACCGGTCGACCTGTTCGGCGGCGTTCTCGACACGACCCGCTACGAGAACCTCTCCGTCTGGCGCGGCGCGGCCGTCGGCGGCGGCTCGATCGTCTACACCGGCGTCACCATCGCCCCCGACAAGAAGTTCTTCGACCTCTCCTTCGGCGGACGACTGAACTACGACGAGATGGCCGCCACCTGGTACCCCAAGGCGCGCTCGATGCTCCGGCCGTCGGCGATGCCCGAGGACGTCTACAACAGCCCGAATTTCGCACACTCACGCACCTGGGACGACCACGCCAGGCGGGCAGGCTTCACCCCTCAGGCAGTGGACGGCAACTGGAACTGGAACGTCGTCCGCGACGAGATCGGCGGCCGCTCGAGGCCGTCCGCGACCGTCGGCGCCAGCACCTTCGGCAACTCCAACGGTGCCAAGCACGACCTGACCCAGAACTACATCCCCCAGGCCGAGGCCACGGGCAACGCGACGGTATGTCACAGCCACCGCGTCGCGGCGATCGGCACCGAATCCGGCGGCCGCTACCGCGTCGAGATCGAACGCCTCGACCCCTTCGGCAACGTCGTCGAGACACGCACGCTCACCTGCGACACCCTCGTCCTCGGAGCCGGGTCCATCGGCACCACCGAGCTGCTGATGCGCGCCCGCACCACCGGAGCACTGTCGAACCTCAACGAATTCGTCGGCACCGGCTGGGGCACCAACGGCGACGCCTCGATGACCCGGTCGCTCGGGCCGATGTCCGCAGGACCGCAGGGTGCGCCCTGCGCATCTCGCATCGTCGACGACTCAGGACTGCCACTGACCGTCGAGAACTGGTACGTACCAGGCGTTCCCGTCAACCTCGGATTCATCGGCTCGCTCGGCATGACCATCGACCCGCTGCGCGGAAACTTCGGATTCGATTCCGCCGCAGATCGATTGACACTGAACTGGCCCAAGGGTGGCAGCGGCGACACCGTCGAAGCCCTACGCGCAGTACAGAATCGGATGGCCCAGGCCGGCGGCACCGTCGTCGCAGCCGAACCGTTCACCCGCGATGTCGACGACACCTTCACCGCCCACCCACTCGGCGGTGCCGTATTGGGCGACGCCACCGACAATTACGGGCGGGTGAAGGGCCACCCCGGGCTCTACGTCGTCGACGGTGCACTGATCCCCGGTAGCACCGGAGCCGCCAACCCGTCGCTGACCATCACCGCATTGGCCGAACGCAACGTCGCGCAGATCATCGCCGACGGTCGCTAGCTCAACTCGATCTCGGGGCGGCCCTCGGGGACGGTGACCGTTGCTGCGGTTCGCACCGATGCCCCCGGTGTGGAAACACGTTCGAGAACCCTTACTTCCGAACGCCATTCGGTGTTCGTCAGCGTGCTACGGAGATAGCCGCGCCGAGCATTGCCGTACTTGACGTGCGGTGAGGCCTCGGTGATCGCCGCACCGGCGAAGTCGACATCAGCACCGTCCTTGCCCGACGCGATGGACGTGGTCGCGATCTCCACACCTTGGATCGGCGACACCTGATCCTGGTAGTCGCGTCGCAATTCCGACACGATCGTGCGGTGGATGTCGCCGACGATGGACGCGACGTTCTTCGTGCCACGATCCCTGGCCCCGTCCAGAATTCGGTGCCGAGACGCCTCGTATCCGCTCCACGGATCCATCCCGACCTTGCGATCGCTGCCGAGTCCGCGGGCCAAGTCCGAGATGACCGTCTGGTGCGCCAAGAAGTTCCACGTCGACGGTGATGCGAACCCGTCGAGAATCCATTGTTCCTGTGCTGCACCGGTTATGGTGCGCGACGGATCGGCCGTCTCGGCGTCCTGCGCATGCTCGCCGTCCCCGTGTGCCTGATCGCTGCGGTACTGGCGCGTGTCCAGCACCGAGAAGTCCACCAGATCGCCGAAGGAGAACCGGCGGTAGACCGTCATGTCCGGTCCGATGGGTTTCAGATTCGCGCGCACCGGAGTGTTCTCCCACCACGCCTTGAAGGCATCAGCTCTGCGCAACAGAAACTCTCGCGGATCGTCGTTGTCCTGGCTGATCTGCGAGGCCCAGTTGTTGTCCACCTCGTGATCGTCGAACGTCGAGACGAACGGTGCCGACGCATGTGCGGCAGCCAGGTTCTCGTCAGCCTTGTACATCGCGTATCGGTCGCGATAGTCGCTGAGCACCATGGTTTCTCGGGCAGCCGACTCGGTGCGCGGCTCACCCTTGCGAGCCCCCTCGTCCTTGATCGCGTACTCGTAGATGTAGTCGCCCAGAAAGAACACCACGTCGAGATTGGACGCAGCCAAGTCCTGGTACGCCCCGAAGTACCCGTCCTCCCATTTCTGGCACGACGCCCAGGCGAAATCGAGCCTGCTCAGCGACTGCCCCACTGCCGGTGCAGTTTTGGTGCGTCCGACCGAGCTGGCGTGCGGTCCGACGAGAAATCGATAGAAGTATTCGCGAGCGGGCTCCAGACCTCGGACGTCGACGTGAATCGACCAGCCGTCGAACTCGGTGGCAAGCTCGACGCCCTCGCGCGTGATGTTCGCGAATCGCTCGTCCGCTGCGATCTGCCACCGCACCGGCACGACGCCGGGAGTCATTCCGCCCAGTGGTGCGAAGGGATCGGTGGCGAGTCTGGTCCACAGCACCACCGAATCGGGCAGTGGATCGCCGGATGCCACGCCGAGGCGGAACGGGTAGTCGGGAGTCACCACGGACTGTGCGTGCGCCGCCGTTCCTGCGAGTTCCGGAGTGAACGCCAGCGCCCCCACCAACGCACTCCACGTCAGGAACTGTCGACGCGTGGCCCCCGCTTGCAAGGAGATGTCCTGCCCGATCCCAATCTCGTTACCGCGTCTCACCATTGGTCGAGACTCTCGCGCCCGGACGAACTACACCCGTCATCGATTCGACGTGGAAGTGAACACGACGGATCCATCCGATTCAGGACCGAACTCGTCCGCGATCTCGGCAACACTCGAACGCATGACGAACATCGACCGCACAGGATCCCAAATCGACCACCTCAACATCGGCGTCGACGATCTCGCCGCCAGCGCCGAGTTCTACGGTGCTGCACTCGCACCGCTCGGGATCACCGAGATCATGCGGGTACCGCACACCCCAGAGGCGAACCAGCTCGCCATGATCGCCTTCGGCTGGGCGCAGGTGAAGCCCTTCTTCTGGATCGTCGACGCCCCGGGTTCGGCTGTCGGACCGCACACCCATCTCGCCTTCAGCGCACCGGATCGCGCCACCGTCGATGCATTCCACGCGGCAGCGCTGTCAGCAGGAGCGATCGAGCTCCGGCCACCGGGACTACAGCCGGAGTACCACGCGACGTACTACGGATCGTTCGTGCGCGACCTCAACGGCATCGATCTCGAAGCCGTCTGCCATCACGAATGAGTCGACGAATGCGAACTCACTCGGTCAGCTGCTGCCGAACATCGGAGGCAAGGCGGGAAGTGGCGAGACAGGATATGCAGCAACGTTGATGACGACGGTGCCGTCGCAGTAGCCGCCGTAGATCGTCGTCGTCCACACGCCCGTCAAGCTGCCATCGGGTTGTGGCGTGTAGTAGGCAACCGAGTGTGCATCGTTGTACTCCTTGGGATTTCCTGCACCCTTCCAGCAGTCCCACACCCAGTCGTAGGTATGCACCCAACTCGTCCCGTCCCAGGTGTAGTCGATCGGGCGGTTCTGGAGAGACTCGTTCGCCGGCGGTGGACCGGCGACGACGGAGGCAACGCAGTTCCCGTCGATGCAGTCGGTGGCGAAGGTGTAGACGTCGGAGAAATCCGGTTCTCGTTGCGACGCCGCCACGCTCGTGCCGGTCTTGCTCGCCGCGAACCGCATCAGCGAATAATCGCCGGACCACGACGGGTCGTCGCCGGGTGCCGCACCGGCCGGAAGGGCTCCCGCGAAAATCCACGCCATGACCATCGCGAGCACGAGCACAGTCTTTCGCATGTGGCAACAGTAATGGCCGGTACCCCGCGCCGAGCCCGAGACGGCGAAGTTCGCCTCATCGACAGACCGAATCAAGCCTGAACGACCCACACCGAATTGCCGTCGGGATCACGCAGCGCGAACATGGGCGGCGCACCGTCCTCGGTCCCGGAAAGTGCGTCCATGTCGATACCGCCGATCGCAGTCAGACGCGCGTGTTCCGCCCCGACGTCGGGGGTTTCGACTCCGATGGACCCGCCGCCGGGCGAGTCACCCATCGGCGGATTCAGGGCAAGCCGCGCCGTCGACCCGGGCGGTGCCACTTCGAGCCACCGGTACTCGCCCTCGGGGCCGAAACGCGTATCGTCGCGCAGCTCGAAACCGAGCACGCCTGAGTAGAACTCGAGGGCGGCGTCCTGGTCGGTGACGGTGAACATGGCCACGCCGATGTTCACGATGGTGCTGGGTGTTTGGTTGGTCATGCCGGTACCGACTCAAGGCGCATCGAAAACTCATCGCCCAGCGGCGGTAGCTTCTGTAGGCATGAACGATGCGCTTTCGGAATCTCTCGGATCACGGCGGATCGCTTTCCTGGTGTTCGACGGGGTGAAGATGCTCGATTTCGTCGGCCCCGCAGAGGTCTTCGTCGAGTCGAATCAGCAGCCCGCCGTCGATTACGAGGTGGTGATCCTCTCTCCCGGCGGCGCAGACGTGAGCACCTCGATCGGGACAACGGTGTCCACCCGCCCGGTCGCGGGATCCGATCAGCGACGATCAACGCCGACATGCTGGAGTTCTTCCGGTCCTGACGCAGCACGGCCGCAACGAACATACGGTCATAACGAAGAACAAAGCCCCGCATCGGCCGAAGTCGATGCGGGGCTTTGTCTGCCGGCTACGTCGTCGTGAGCGGAAACTCGTAGCGGACTACGAAGTTCTGCTCACGTGCGACGAAGTCGCTCTAGCGGTATTCGTTGGAGAAACCGTAGTCGTCGAGCGGCACTGCAGCACCGGTTCCCTGGCCGAAGCCGTCCGGGCTGTAGTACTGATCGTCGTACGACGGCACCGCGTATGCCGCGGCACGTGCCTCTTCGGTCGGCTGCACCGTGATGTTCCGGTACCGGTTGATGCCGGTACCAGCCGGGATGAGCTTACCGATGATGACGTTCTCCTTGAGACCTATGAGCTTGTCGCTACGGCAGTTGATCGCCGCATCGGTGAGCACACGAGTGGTCTCCTGGAAGGACGCTGCCGACAGCCACGAGTCGGTGGCCAGCGACGCCTTGGTGATACCCATCAGGACCGGACGTCCGGCTGCGGGCTCGCCACCCTCGGAGACGACGCGACGGTTGCTCGACTCGAATTCGCTGCGCTCGGTGAGTGAACCGGGCAGGAATTCGGTGGAGCCGCTGTCGATGATCGTCACGCGACGAAGCATCTGGCGCACGATCGTCTCGATGTGCTTGTCGTGAATAGACACACCCTGCGACCGGTACACCTCCTGGACCTCGTTGACGAGGTGGATCTGCACCTGCCGGGGACCCATCACGCGCAGGACCTCGTGCGGATCGGCAGCACCTTCCATGAGCTGCTGGCCGACCTCGACGTGGTCACCGTCCGCCAGAAGGCGCTCGGTGCCGTCGTCGTGCTTGAAGACGCGCAGACGCTGACGCTTGGAGAGCTTGTCGTAGACAACCTCTTCGCCGCCGTCGTCCGGGACGATGGTGATCTTGTAGAAACGATCGCCGTCCTCGAGCTGGATGCGTCCCGACACGTCCGCGATCGGAGCCTTGCCCTTCGGCACACGTGCCTCGAACAGCTCCTGCACGCGAGGCAGACCACCGGTGATGTCATCTCCGGCGACACCACCCTGGTGGAAGGTACGCATGGTCAGCTGGGTTCCGGGCTCACCGATGGACTGTGCGGCAACGATACCGACGGCCTCACCGATGTCGACCAGCTTGCCGGTGGCCATCGAGCGGCCGTAGCAGGTGGCGCAGACGCCGGTTCCCGTGGTGCAGGTGAGCACCGAGCGAACCTTGACCGACGTGATGCCCGCAGCGAGCAGCGCGTCGATGGCCGGGTCACCGAGATCGTGTCCGCGAGCGACGATGACCGTGCCGTTCTCGTCGACAGCGTCGTTCGCCAAGGTGCGGGCGTACGTGCTGGTCTCGACGTGAGCGTCGCGGATCATCTTGCCGTCGGCCATCTTCTCGGCGATCGTCGTGACGATGCCGCGCTCGGTGCCACAGTCGGTCTCCCGAACGATGACATCCTGCGAGACGTCGACCAGACGACGCGTCAGGTAGCCCGAGTCGGCGGTACGAAGCGCCGTGTCGGCCAGACCCTTACGAGCACCGTGCGTGTTGATGAAGTACTCGAGGACCGTCAGGCCTTCCTTGAAGGAAGACTTGATCGGACGCGGGATGAACTCACCCTTCGGGTTCGTCACCAAGCCCTTCATGCCGGCGAGCGAGCGAACCTGAGTCATGTTTCCGGCTGCGCCGGACTTCACGATCATCGGGATCGGGTTGTCGTCGGGGAAGTGGGCCTCCATGGCCTTACCGACCTGCTCGGTCGCGTCCTGCCAGATCTTGACCAGTGCGGAGTTGCGCTCGACCTTGTCGAGTGCGCCACGCTGGTACTTCTTCTCGATCTGATCGGCCTGAGCCTCGAAGGTCTCCATGATCTGCGGCTTCTCCGGCGGCACGAGGACGTCGGAGATCGAGATGGTGACACCCGAACGCGTGGCCCAGTAGAAGCCTGCGTCCTTGAGCTTGTCGACGGTCTGCGCGACGACGATCATCGGGTAACGCTCGGCGAGATCGTTGATGATGGTCGACTGACGCTTCTTCGGCATCTGCTCGTTGACGAACGGGTAGTCCGCCGGAAGCAGCTCGTTGAAGAGCACTCGTCCCAGAGTGGTCTCCGCGGTCCATGCCTCGCCGCGGTTCCAGCCGTTCGGGAACAGCTCGTTCTCGACGTCACGCGGCGGGCGCTGCGTGGTGAGACGAACCCGAATCTGCGACTGCACCGTAAGCGATCCACGGTCGACGGCCATCTGAGCCTCGGCCGGGGAGGAGTACGCCCCGAACTCGGCGTGGTCGGTCTTCGCGTCGGCGCGCTCGCCGACAGCACCGGCGTCGAGACGCGTCAGGTGGTACAGACCCGTCACCATGTCCAGACGCGGCATGGCGAGCGGACGGCCCGATGCAGGCGAGAGGATGTTGTTCGAGGACAGCATCAGCACGCGTGCCTCGGCCTGAGCCTCGGCGGACAGCGGGAGGTGGACAGCCATCTGGTCACCGTCGAAGTCGGCGTTGAACGCCTCACACACGAGCGGGTGCAGCTGGATGGCCTTGCCCTCGACGAGCTGCGGCTCGAACGCCTGGATGCCCAACCGGTGCAGGGTGGGTGCACGGTTCAGCAGCACGGGGTGCTCGGCGATGACCTCTTCGAGAACGTCCCACACCTGCGGGCGCTGACGCTCGACCATGCGCTTGGCCGACTTGATGTTCTGCGCGTGGTTCAGATCAACCAGACGCTTCATCACGAACGGCTTGAACAGCTCGAGAGCCATCAGCTTCGGCAGACCACACTGGTGCAGCTTGAGCTGCGGGCCGACGACGATGACCGAACGGCCCGAGTAGTCGACGCGCTTGCCGAGGAGGTTCTGACGGAATCGACCCTGCTTGCCCTTGAGCAAGTCGGAGAGCGACTTCAGCGGACGGTTACCCGGTCCGGTGACCGGACGTCCACGACGGCCGTTGTCGAACAGGGCGTCGACCGACTCCTGCAGCATCCGCTTCTCGTTGTTGACGATGATCTCGGGAGCACCGAGATCGATCAGGCGCTTGAGGCGGTTGTTGCGGTTGATGACGCGGCGGTACAGGTCGTTGAGGTCGGACGTCGCGAAACGTCCACCGTCGAGCTGCACCATCGGACGAAGCTCCGGTGGGATGACCGGGACAGCGTCCAGGACCATGCCCATCGGGGAGTTACGGCCGGCCTGGAATGCAGCGACGACCTTCAGACGCTTGAGCGCGCGCAGCTTCTTCTGACCCTTGCCACTGCGAATGGTCTCGCGAAGAGACTCCGCCTCGGCGTCGATGTCGAAGGTCTGCATGAGCTTCTGGATCGACTCGGCACCCATGGCACCGGTGAAGTACTCGCCGTACCGGTCGATGAGCTCGCGGTAGATGAGCTCGTCGACGATGAGCTGCTTGGGAGCGAGCTTGGTGAACGTGGTCCAGATCTCTTCGAGACGATCGAGCTCACGCTGCGCGCGGTCACGGAGCTGACGCATCTCGCGCTCGCCGCCGTCCTTGACCTTGCGGCGCACGTCGGACTTGGCACCCTCGGCTTCGAGCTCGGCGATGTCGGCTTCGAGCTTCTGCGCACGAGCCTCGAGATCGGCGTCGCGCTGATCTGCGACGGCCTTCTTCTCGACCTCCATCTCGGCCTCGAGAGTCGAGAGCTCGTTGTGACGGAGTTCGTCGTCGACCGTGGTGATGACGTAGGCAGCGAAGTAGATGATCTTCTCGAGATCCTTCGGAGCCAGGTCGAGCAGGTAGCCCAGACGCGACGGCACACCCTTGAAGTACCAGATGTGCGTGACCGGAGCGGCCAGTTCGATGTGGCCCATGCGCTCACGACGCACCTTGGCGCGAGTGACCTCGACGCCACAACGCTCACAGATGATGCCCTTGAAGCGGACGCGCTTGTACTTGCCGCAGTAGCACTCCCAGTCCCGAGTGGGGCCGAAGATCTTCTCGCAGAAGAGGCCGTCCTTCTCGGGCTTGAGCGTGCGGTAGTTGATGGTCTCCGGCTTCTTGACCTCGCCGTAGGACCACTGACGGATGTCGTCCGCAGTGGCAAGGCCAATGCGAAGTTCATCGAAGAAGTTGACGTCGAGCACGTAACTTCCTTTCCCCGTTATGGGTGTTGTGATACCGAATCAAAAACAAGAAATATCGCCCGGTGGGCCTGCATCGCTGCAGGCCCACCGGACCACAGAACTACTGTGCGAGGTCGTCGACCGTGGCAGCTTCGTTGCGGGAGAGGTTGATTCCCAGGTTGGCTGCGGCACGCTCGAGGTCTTCGTCGTCACCGTCGGCCATCGTGATGGCAGCGCCGTCCGAGGACAGCACCTCCACGTTGAGGCACAGCGACTGGAGCTCCTTGAGGAGCACCTTGAAGGACTCGGGGATACCGGGCTCCGGGATGTTCTCGCCCTTGACGATCGCCTCGTACACCTTCACGCGGCCGACAACGTCGTCCGACTTGATGGTGAGAAGCTCCTGCAGCGTGTACGCGGCACCGTAGGCCTGCATTGCCCAGCACTCCATCTCACCGAAGCGCTGTCCACCGAACTGCGCCTTACCGCCGAGGGGCTGCTGCGTGATCATCGAGTACGGCCCGGTCGAACGAGCGTGGATCTTGTCGTCGACCAAGTGGTGCAGCTTGATGATGTACATGTAGCCCACCGACACCGGGTACGGGAACGGCTCGCCGGAGCGGCCGTCGAACAACGTGGCCTTTCCGTCGGATCCGACCATCTGCTCGCCGTCGCGGTTGGGAATCGTGCTCTCCAGCAGGCCGGCGAGCTGATTCTCCTTGGCACCGTCGAACACCGGGGTGGCGATGTTGCTGTCGGCCGGAGCCGCCAACATCTCCTCGGGCAGACGCTCGGCCCAATCGGGCTTCGTGCCGTCCGCGGCGATCTGGACGTTCCAACCGGTCTTGCCGATCCAACCCAGATGGGTTTCGAGGACCTGACCGATGTTCATACGACGCGGAACACCGTGGGTGTTGAGGATGATGTCGATCGGGGTGCCGTCGGGCAGGAACGGCATGTCCTCCTGCGGGAGGATCTTGCCGATGACGCCCTTGTTGCCGTGACGGCCGGCGAGCTTGTCGCCGTCCTGGATCTTTCGCTTCTGAGCCACGTAGACGCGGACCAGCTCGTTGACGCCGGGAGGCAGATCGTCGTCGTCGTCGCGCGAGAAGACGCGGATGCCGATGACCTTTCCGTTCTCGCCGTGCGGAACCTTGAGCGAGGTGTCGCGAACTTCGCGAGCCTTCTCACCGAAGATGGCGCGCAGCAGGCGCTCTTCGGGGGTCAGCTCGGTCTCGCCCTTGGGCGTGACCTTTCCGACCAGCACGTCGCCGTCACGAACCTCGGCACCGATACGGATGATGCCGCGCTCGTCGAGGTCTGCGAGGACTTCGTCGGAGACGTTCGGGATGTCGCGAGTGATCTCCTCGGCACCGAGCTTGGTGTCGCGAGCATCGATCTCGTGCTCCTCGATGTGGATCGAGGTGAGAACGTCCTCTTCCACGAGGCGCTGCGACAGGATGATCGCGTCCTCGTAGTTGTGGCCCTCCCACGGCATGATCGCCAGCAGCAGGTTCTTGCCGAGTGCCATCTCACCGTTCTCGGTGCAGGGGCCGTCGGCGAGGACCTGGCCGGACTCGACGCGCTGTCCCTCGTCCACGATCGGACGCTGGTTGGCGCACGTGCCCTGGTTGGAACGCGCGAACTTGCGCATCCGGTAGGTCTTGCGCGATCCGTCGTCGGCCATGACCGTGACGTAATCGGCGGAGACCTCTTCGACCACACCGGTCTTCTCGGTGATGACGACGTCACCGGCGTCGACAGCTGCACGCAGCTCCATGCCGGTTCCGACGATCGGCGACTCGCTGCGAACCAGCGGGACTGCCTGACGCTGCATGTTCGCGCCCATCAGCGCACGGTTGGCATCGTCGTGCTCGAGGAACGGGATCATTGCGGTTGCGACGGACACCATCTGGCGCGGCGAGACGTCCATGTAGTCGATGTCGTCGGACGAGACGAACTCGACCTCTCCACCCTTACGACGGACGAGAATCTTGTCCTCGATGAAGTGACCCGAATCGTCGACCGGGGAGTTCGCCTGCGCGAGCGTGTGGCGATCCTCCTCGTCGGCGGTCAGGTAATCGACATCGTCGGTGACCTTGCCGTCGACGACCTTGCGGTACGGGGTCTCGATGAAGCCGAACGGGTTGACGCGTGCGTACACCGAGAGCGATCCGATCAGGCCGATGTTCGGGCCTTCCGGGGTCTCGATGGGGCACATGCGGCCGTAGTGCGACGGGTGAACGTCGCGGACCTCGAGGCCGGCGCGCTCACGAGAGAGACCGCCGGGTCCCAGTGCCGACAGGCGACGCTTGTGCGTCAGACCCGACAGCGGGTTGTTCTGGTCCATGAACTGCGAGAGCTGGGACGTTCCGAAGAACTCCTTGATCGCAGCGACGACGGGACGGATGTTGATCAGGGTCTGCGGCGTGATCGCCTCGACGTCCTGAGTCGTCATACGTTCGCGCACGACGCGCTCCATGCGGGACAGGCCCACGCGGATCTGGTTCTGGATGAGCTCGCCGACGGTACGCAGACGACGGTTGCCGAAGTGGTCGATGTCGTCGACCTCGACCGGAACCTCGACGCCGTCGGGTGCGGTCATCGAGGTCTCACCTGCGTGCAGACGCACCAGGTACTCGATGGTCGCGACGATGTCTTCCTCGGTGAGGGTCGACGCCACGATGGGCTGACCCGAGTTGAGGCCGAGCTTCTTGTTGATCTTGTAGCGACCCACGCGAGCGAGGTCGTAGCGCTTGTCCTTGAAGAACAGGTTCTCCAGCAGGGTCTGCGCCGACTCCTTGGTCGGCGGCTCGCCCGGACGCAGCTTGCGGTAGATGTCGAGGAGAGCCTCGTCGGTACCGGCGGTGTTGTCCTTCTCCAGCGTGGCCATGAGGATCTCGGAGAAGCCGAAGCGCTCCGTGATCTGCTCGGTGGACCAGCCGAGAGCCTTCAGCAGCACCGTGACGGGCTGGCGACGCTTGCGGTCGATGCGGACACCGACGGTGTCGCGCTTGTCGACGTCGAACTCGAGCCATGCACCACGGCCGGGGATGACCTTGACGCTGTGCAGGTCCTTCTCGGTGGTCTTGTCGATCGAGTGATCGAAGTAGACGCCCGGCGAACGCACCAGCTGCGAGACGACGACACGCTCGGTGCCGTTGATGATGAAGGTGCCCTTGTCGGTCATCATCGGGAAATCACCCATGAAGACCGTCTGGCTCTTGATCTCACCGGTGTTGTTGTTGATGAACTCGGCCGTGACGAACAGCGGAGCCGCGTACGTCATGTCCTTGTCCTTGCACTCATCGGTCGAGGCCTTGACCTCGTCGAATCGTGGATCGGAGAAGGAGAGAGACATCGAGCCCGAGAAGTCCTCGATCGGGGAGAGCTCGGTCAGGATGTCCTCGAGTCCACCGGCGACACTGCTGTCTCCGCGGGCGGCGGCACGGTCACGCCAACTCTGCGCACCTACCAGCCATTCGAACGAATCCGTCTGTACATCGAGGAGACCGGGTACCTCCAACGGCTCGCGAATGTTCGCGAACGAAACCCTCCTCGGGGCTCCCGGTGTTCCGACAACTGCCTTGGTCTGGCTAGAGACTGCCAAGATGCGTCCTTCCAGCACCTCACGCGGGTCGCTCGTGCAGTGCGACCGCCGCTGTATCTGTTTGCTATATGTGGGGCGAATTTCGGCTGGTGCAACCAGACCGAATCCCCATCACAGCGGCCCGAAAACGTGCTTTCGGGTAACAGCGATCGAGAGGTGGACAGGAGGCAGCCAGCGCAACGTCCAAAGGTACCCCAAATGTGCGCAGAGCGCAACGGGGGCATCAAAAGTAGCACCCGGGGTCCAGTCGTGCGCTGACTCGACGAAAGCGTGTCGCCTGCCGGACGCCCGATGCCGCTTCGGCCACGAAACCACTGGGGGTGCTCCTGACGACAAGAGTGAACCGTGCCGCCCCCTTCGTCAAGAGGTTCGGCCCGATCCGTTGTCCGAGATCGCACTCGAACCAGGCTCACCAGGCTCGTCAATGGACCATTGCACCGCCGAGACGTGTGCAACGGTCCATTGACGCGGTCGGGGGCGGGGCGGTCGGGGGGCGGTCGGGGGCGGGTACACCGACGCGTCCCGCCCCCTGCCGTCTACCGGTTCGCCTCGCGCCACCGCGTGGCCTCGGCGAGCGCGAACCCGTGGACATCCGCCAACTCACCCAACCGCTCCACGCTGTCGCCGTCGAGGGTGGTGCCGATGCTGCGCAGTCCGAACTCACCCGACAACGCGATCAGCATCGTCTCGGCCATGCAGGCATACGTCAGCCCAGGAGCCAACCCGTACGTCAACCCGAAATCCGAACCCGACGGCACCCGCACGATGCCGCCGTCGAACACCGTCACGTCGGGCCGCTCACTGCGCACGTCCCGGCCGATGTTCGGCGGCTGCGCCACATCGCAGACGATGGCACCCTCCATCAGATCCGTCGGATCGATCAGCGCATGCGGCGCCGACGTCGCAGCGATGACGATCAACGAATCCTCCACCGCAGCAACAGGATCGGTGAAGAACTCGACGTGCCGCGACCTGATCAGATCGTCCAGATCACCGTCGACCGCGTGCGCGGCAGCGGCCAGATCTCCCGAACCCGCACCGGCCCGAGCGCTCGCCACCATCTCCTGCGCGGCCGCCCACAGCTTGGGCGCGATGACCGAACTCTCCCCCCGCCTACCGACCAGCACGATGCTGCCGACCTCGCCGGCCAACTGCATGCCGATGGTTCGCCCGATCGCCCCGGCGGCACCGAGAATCGTCACCCGAGCCCGCGCGACATCGATAACGCGTTCACGGCACACGCGTCGAACAGCCCGCAGACTCGCCGCAGCGGTGAACGTGTTGCCGGTGGTGATCGGTCGCGTCGTCGCGCCGAGACCCAACCCGTTCCCGGTGATCACCGACGAATAGCCGCCCAACCCGACGACCGTCGCACCGCGGGAGATGGCCAGTTCGACGGCCCCGCCCACCACTGCCAGCGCACGCTCGGTCGGCAGGCGCAGCAACTGCTCGGAGGTGTACGGCAGCCCGATCAGATCACCGTGCGCCGTCGCCTCCCCACCCCCGACGACCCGGCCACTGCCGATGACGAACGACGCGGGTTCGAGCTCGGATGTCGACGCCGCGAACCGCTCGAGCAGATCCTGCCGCTCGCCGTGGTCGAACACCTCCAGCGCCGGATCGAACGCCGCGAAGAAGCCGAGATCGAGAGGATGCGCGATGAACGCGAAGCGTCGATCCGTCGGCCGTACCGCGATATCGGGCGTCCGCCCGGGGCGCAACGCCTCGAGTGCGGGCGGAGTGGCGACGGTCGGGCGGCCCAGCAGATGCCCGAACAATCCGTCCATGTCCCCCACCGCCGCATAACCCAATGCCCGATCCAATGCTGCGACCAGACGCGAGCACTGCACCGCCGAGACCGTCAGCGGTGGTTCGATCCGAATCACCCTGTTGCCGAACAGAGTCGGAGCCACTCGTATCCCCTCCACATCGAGCAGGTACGAGCAGATCACCACGGCCAGGTTGTGTTGATCGGCAATCGATCCCAGCAGCGACTGCCGCCCGACGAAATTCACGTCCGCGGTCAGTTCCAAGCCGAGCAGCAGTCCCCTACCGCGCACCTCGGTCACGACCGACGGATACTTCTCGGCCAGCCTGCTCAGATCGTTCTTCAGCTGACGCCCGAGCACAGCCACTCCGGTGACCAGTGCGCAGTCGTCTCGGGTCAACTCGTCGAGAACCGCGATACCCACCCGCGCAGCCAACGCGTTTCCCGCGAAGGTCGACGTGTGGCGCAGCGCGAAACTCTCGTTCACCAACTCCGGACGGCACAGCACCGCGCCTACCGGCACGATCCCACCACCGAGAGCCTTGGCGACGGTCAGAATGTCCGGCACCACCCCCTCGTGCTCGGCGGCGAACATCCTACCGGTCCGGCCCAGCCCTGTCTGCACCTCGTCGAGAGCCATCAGCACCCCGTGCCGATCGCAGATCTCCCGCACGCGGCGCAGGTACCCATCGGGCGGACACACCACTCCGCCCTCACCCTGAATCGGCTCCACCAGAAACACCGCATAATGCCCGGTCGCCGCCGCCAGGGCCGCGTCGAGCGCGTCCGAATCACCGAACTCGATATGGTCGAATCCCTCGACCGGTGCGCCGAAACCGCTCTGGTACTTGATGTTTCCCGTCGCAGACAACGCTCCGAGAGTCTTGCCGTGAAAACTGTTCCCGGTGGTCAGCACACCGAGCCGACCGGTGTGCGCTCGCGCGATCTTGAGCGCCACCTCGGTCGCCTCGGTACCACTGTTGACGAACGTCGTTCGCGTCAATCCGTCGGGTGCGATGCGCCCCAACCGATCTGCCAGTTCCCCGGCCGCGCTCAGCACCGAGGGCTGCACGAAAATCGCTTCCCCGCTGCAGCGAACGTCGTTGACCGCCTGCCAGATCGGAGTGGGACCGTGCCCGAACGGAAGGGCACCGTACGCCCCGGCGAAGTCCAGATAACGACGGCCCGACGCGTCGAACAGGACAGTCCCGTCGCCCCGCACGTACTCGCGATCCAGATTCAGCGCAGACAACAGCCGATACAGTTCGGGATTGACGTGTTCGGCAAAGCCCGATCGACCGGACCTGGATTCCAGCACGGAATAATCGATAGTTGTGTCGGTCATGACAGCATGCTCCGTTTTCATCGGATCCACCCCTGGCTGTCGAGCTGTGAATGGTTGTCCCGAACAACCAGGGCTCGTCCCAAGCCAGGACGCAAACGCGATGGTAACTCCGCGGCAAGCCGGTGACAGCTGGCCGAAAACCACACGAAAAAGCCCCGTCCGAGCAGGCTTCTGCGTCGAACGGGGCTGGATCGAGTGCCGGCTGGGCTACTACTGATCGTCGATGGCCGACAACTTCCAGGTGCCGTCGACCTTCTCCATGTTCACTGTCAACGGGCCCTCGGCACTGCCCGACGCGACACCGTTCTGCGTGGCACTGATGTTCACGTTGGCGATCAGTTCCGCCCTGCCATCCTCTAGCCGCGAGACTCCGATATCGGTGACCATGGCCTCGGTTCCCGTATCCGTCTGCACCACAGCCGATTTGGTGGTGTCGGCGGTGGAGTTGAACTCGTCGAGCATCGACTGATTGAGCACTGCACGGGCGGCATCGAAATCGGCATCGATCGTGGCGGCCTTGTACGTGTACAAGGTCTGCAGCGCATCGGTCGCGGCCGAGGTGACCTCTTGAGTCGCCGCGGAATCCACCCAGGCCGCATTGTCGATCGTGGCGAACGGCTTGAACGCGGCCACGGCAGCGAACGCGCCGAGCACAACGGCAATGACCGCAACGACGATCACGTGCTTGTAGCCGATCCCCGACGCCGACGCCGACGCGACGGACGCGTCGGTCGACTCGGAATCGGCAGCAGGCTTGTCGGCAGCAGGCTTGTCGAGAACAGGCTTCTCGGCAGAAGGCGTCGCGGTTGCGGGCTTGTCTGCTGCAGGCTTGTCGAGGGCCGGCTTGTCGAGGGCAGGCTTGTCCGACACAGGCTCGGTGGGCGGCGTCGTGGTGATCGCCGCCGTCTCGGTCGCAGCCGATCCCTCGGCACCGGTCGAGTCCGTGTCGGTGTTGGCAGCACTCGGCTTCCCGGTGCCGGCCACCTTGCGTCGAACCTTGCTGGTGGTGGTGGGTGGAACGATCTTGCGACGCTGGGGAGGCACTACAGAACTCCTTCGAAACTCACTTCGGTACAGACGGAAAACACCACTGCCGGATTCTCAGTTACCGCCGGAGTCCGGCTCGGGAGCAGGCGTCGCGTCCGTACCGGGGTCGGCCGCATTCGGATCGGCGGCATTCGGATCGGCGGGGCCGCCCGGTTCGTTCGGGATGACGGGGTTGGTGCTGGGGTTGTCGAGCGAGATCCGCGAACCGATCGGGTCGACCTTGTTGGTCTTCCACACCCCGTCGATCTCTTCCATGGCCAGGCTCATCGTCAGCTTGCTGCGCTCGATGCGGTCGGGCCAGGTGGTGGTCGTCGCGATGACCACGAGAGCGGTGGCGGTGTTCTCGTCCGTGCTCAGCTCGGTCAACGTTCCGTGCAGCACCTCGGCGTCGCTCTTGGCACCGGACTGACGAACCTGGTCGGTGATACCCGACCGCGTCTGCTCGAGGTCGTTGAGCATCAGGTCGCCGGTGATGGACGACTTCATGTTGTCGAACGACTGATCGATGTTGGCCGCGTCGACAGTGTTGAGGTTGACGGCCGCTTGCTGAGCGCCGGTGAGAGCAGAGTCGCGGGTGTCCGCGGTGGGCTTCTGACTCAGCAAAGCATTGCCCCAGCCGTATCCGAAGAACACGGCCGCTGCGAGGGCCGCCACGGCGATCACCGTGACGACGGCAAAGAGGATTTTCGCGGTCTTGTTACGCCCTGGAGTCGCTGAGGACTCCAGGGCTTCGGTGCTCGAGTTCACACTTTCCACCCTACTACTCGGTAATATCCGGCCGAACCACTCTCGGCCCGACGATAGTGCTGAGCAGCAGTTCCACCGATTCCTCTACTTCGGCGTGACGCCGATCAGCGGTGCCAACTGGGTTGCAATGGGGTTGAGGTTCAGCTTCTCGGGATCGACCTTGGGCTTGAGGTCCCACGGCTGCGGCACGTCCGGATCGGCGAACACGATTCGGTTCGCGCTACGAACACCGGTGACGCTGCCCTGCGGCGTAGCGCAGTTCGCATCGAGGTTCAGCGGGTAGTTCTCCCGCGTCTCGTCGAAGTTCGGATTCTTCCGCTTCTCCTCGTCCAGGATCGCCTGGCTGCCCTCGTAGCCGACGGTGCACGGCGGCGGGTTGTTGGTTTCGAGCAACAGACCCTGATGGATCGTGCCGTCGTCCGGGACGATCGTCGAGATACCGGCACCGAGTGCAGGCAGGAACGTCAGGAACGGACGAAGCGCAACGTACCGAGGTTCGGCCTGAGCAGCGACCAAGGCCAGGTTGTTGATATCGGTAGTCAGAGCAGGACCCGCATCGGTGATGAGGCCACCGAGCTGGTCGCCCGCCGCAGTACCGGTATCGATCAGGCGACGGATGTCCGGATCGCTCGACTTCAGCTGAGCCGTCACCTCGTCCAGGCTGGTACTGAACTGTCGAATCAGGTCCGACTGCTCGGACTGCGTGTTCAGCACCGGCACCGCATCGCGAACCAACGCGAGCGTCTGCGGCAGGGCCTCGTTTCCGGCCTCGGAGATGTTCCCGAGCGAATCGACGAGAGAAGCGAGATCGTTGCCCTTACCGTCGAATGCGACGCCGAGCTCGTTGACGACTCGCGTCAACGTCTCCAGCGGTACCGACCGAACCAGCGTGTTCGTGTTGGCGAGAACCTCTTCCACCGGCACCGGCGTGGTGGTGTCGGCCTGCGCTATCTGCGACCCTTCGACCAGGAACGGGCCCTGATCGGTCTCGGGCTGCAGGTCGACGTACTGCTCACCGATTGCCGATCGGTTGGCCACGACGGCCTTGGTGTCGGCAGGGATGTCGGGGCCACCGTTGTCGAGCATGAGCGCGACTCGGATGCCGTCCTCGGTCAATTCCAGATCTCCGACGGTTCCCACCGGGACACCTCGGTAGGTGACCTCGGCGTTGGAGAAGATGCCACCGGAATCGGCGAGGTTCAGATCGACCTGGTACTGCCCGAAACCGAGCATGTTGTCCAGGCGCACGTACTTGGCACCGACATAGACCAACCCCACTACGGCGACCACGACGAAGAGGACCAATTGAATGCGAACCAGTCTCGATCTCACTGTCCAACTCCGAATCGCTCGAGCAGATCGTTCAACGGTGCGAACGGATCGGCCGGTGCGGGCGCGGCGGCCGCCGCTGCCTGCTCGTTCGCGGGTGCACCAGGGCCGGGAACCGGTGACGGGATGATCGGCGGCAACGGCAGCAGCGAGATCGTCGGCCAACCCGGGCGCGGTCCGTTGCCGTTGTAGTACGGATTCGACGGGTCGACGACGGGCAGCGTGTTGCCGTACTTGGGCTGGACGTACACCGGATCGCCTTCGCCGACGCCGAAGTTGCGCAGCGCCGTTCCGATCGACAGGTCGAGCGAGAGGAACAGGTTGGCCGAGTTGCCCTCGATGATCTTCTCCGTGCCGTCCGCGAACGGCAGCGTGGGAATGACCGCCAGCGAGCTCACCACGTCGTCCGCCGAATCGGCCAAGGCCTGGAGCGTGGGGCGTAGTGCCCGCAGGTCCGCGATGAGATCGTCCTTGGAACGGTCGATCACGTCGGTGCCGACGGCTCCGAGACGGTCTAGCGCTCCGAGCATCTCGGTCAGCTGCGGGCGCTGCTGCTCGAGAACCTCGGTGGCGATCGGCAGATCCTTGAGCACTGCGTCGATCTTGTCGGTCTGCGTGTTGACGCGGCCGCTGAGAGTGTCGAGACCGTCGATGGCGCGGGTGATGTCGTCACGCTGCCGGTTGAGGCCGTCGATCAGCGTGTTCGCCTGCTGCAGAAGCTCTTTGGTTCTGCCTTCGCGACCGTCGAATGCCGTGCTCAGTTCCTTGACGATCGGCGAGAGCTGCCCGACACCGCCGCCGTTGAGCAGCAGCGAGAGCGCACCGAGGACCTGCTCGATATCGGTGGCATGGCGGGTGCGATCGAGCGGGATCGTGGCCCCATCCTGCAGACGCGCTGCTTGCTCGTCGCCAGGAGGTGCCGAGAGCTGCACGAACTTCTCACCGAGCAGGTTGGTCTGCTGCACCGATGCGATGGCATTGGCCGGCAGGTCGACGTCGGAGTTCAGGATGACGTTGACGTCGGCGGTCCAGCCGTCGTTCGGGACCGTGATCGAGTCGACTCGGCCGACCGAGACACCGTCGACCTTCACGGTCGACTGCGGCACGAGGTCCAGTACGTCGTCGAACTGCACCGTCAGGTTCATCGGGTTCTCACCGACGTCGGCACCGCCGGGCAGCGGTATGGCGTAGATCCCGGCCGACGAGCATGCTCCAGCGGACAGCGCCACCACGCACGCACCGGCTGAGACCACCAAAGAACGCTTCACTCGAGCTCGATTCCGTTTCACAGAGGTTCTCACTGTCCCCCACCTCCGATGTACGACTGCTCCAGTCCGGGCATCGTGCTGTTTCCGAGCCTCGGCGAGACGACGCCGGGAACGGTGCCGGGAACGGATACGTTCTGCTCGATGTCGTTGGTGAGAACACCGAACGGCAGCACGATCCGGTTCTGGTCGGTGATCGGGGCCTGGATCATCGTGGTGATGTTGGCGCACTGATCGATGATCGGCTGAATCTGCGCACCGAGGGCCTCGAAGCGCGGATCCCCGGGAACGAGCTTGCCGAGATCGAGGAGCTTGCACACGGTGCCGAGCGGATCCTGCGTCTCGTTCTGGAGGTTGGCGCGCAAGGCGAGCGTTCCCGACTCGGCGTCGTAGGCGTTCACCAGGTTGCTGATGGCCAGCGGCAGCAACGTGAGCGTTTGCACCAGCTGCTCGCGGTTGTCGGCGAGTGTCTGAGTCGGAACCGTGAGACCGTTCGCGGCATCGGTCAGTTCGGTCCGATTGTTCGCGACGAACGTCGCCACGTCGCCGAGCGAGACCGACAGCTGTTGCAGTGCAGCTCCCAGGTCCTCTCGCTGGCCCGACAGGAAACCGGTCAGATCGGCCAACTGGGTGTTGAAGTTACGTACCTGCTGATCGTTGACGGCCAAGGCACTGACGAACGTCTGCAGGTTCTTGATCGTGTCGAACACGTCGGTGCGCGAGTCACTCAACGTTCGACCGGCGGCCGAGAGCTGGGTGATGCTGTTGCCCAACGCTTCACCGTTGCCGTCGAGGTTTGCTGCACCGGTGTTGACCAGATCGGTGAGAGCGCCGTCCTTGTTCGCGCCGTCCGGACCGAGGGCGGTGGACAGGTCGTTGATGGACTTGTACAGCTCGTCGACCTCGACGGGTGTTGCGGTGCGATCCCGACCGATCGTCGTGCCGTCGGCCATGGTGTCGCCGCCGGTGTAGACGGGCGAGAGCTGGACGTAGCGATCGGCCACGAGCGACGGGGTGACCTGTACGGCCTTGGCGTCGGCCGGGATATCGACACCGCGATCGACGCGAAGGACTACCTCCACGTCGTCGCCGAGCGGCGTGACGGAATCGACCGTGCCGACCTTGACGCCGAGTACGCGCACCTCCGAGCCGGAATAGATGCCGATCGACTTGTCGAAGTAGGCGGTGATCTTGGTCGTGCCCGCCCTGGTGAACAGCCACCAGCCGGCGACCGCGAGGACGAGCGCCACGATCACGACGACGGCGATCAGCGCGAGCTTGTTCTTGTTTCTCGGTGCTGTCTGCGTGTCTGTCATCAGTTCCCCGCCAACGTATCGAGCGCGGGCTGGCGGTAACCAGGTATCAACGGAACTCCGGGAGGTGTGAGGTTGGCCAGCGTGATGTCGAGCCATCGACCGTTGCCGGTCACGTTCGTGTACAGCCGAATGAACGGTTCGTACAGCTTCAGCGCACGGTCGAGGTTGTCGTTGTTGCGCTGCAGAATGTCGATGACGCCGTTGAGCTGCTGCAGCATCGGGTTGATGGTGGCCTCGTTGTCGCGAACCAACCCGGTCAGCTCCTGCGACACTCGCTGAGTGCCGGTGAGCAGCTGCGAGATGGCCTGCTGCCGATTGTTGAGCTCTTCGAGAAGCGGGCCCGCGTCGGTGATCAGTTGGTTGAACTGCTCGTTGCGGTCGGCCAACACCTTCGAGGTCTCGCCGGTGGCCTCGAACAGCTTCTTGAGCTCCTCGTCGCGGCTGGCCACGGTCTGCGACAGCCGGGTGACGCCGTCGAGCGAGGCACGGATGTTCGCAGGCGTCTCGGAGAACGCCTCGGACAGGGTCCGCATACTCGTCGCCAGCTGATCGGTGTCGATGTCGCTGATGGTCGACGCCGCATCGGAGAACGCGTCGATGACGTCGTACGGGGACGTGGTGCGCTCGAGCGGAATCGGGTCCTTGGGGCTCAACGTCTCCGGACCGCTCGGGTCGAGCGCCAGGTACTTCTGCCCCAGCAGGGTCTTGATGGCAATGGCGGCCCGCGACTCGTTGCCGACCCAGGCGTCCTGCACCGTGAAGTCCACGAGCACCCGGTCGCCTTCGAGACGAACGTCGGTGACCTTGCCGACCTTCACGCCGGCGATACGGACCTCGTTGGACGGCTTGAGACCTGCTGCCTCGCTGAACTCGGCGGTGTACACCGAACCCGCACCGATGATCGGGAGCCGGTCGAGAAAGAAGACCGACATCGTGGCGAGCAGGATGATCGCGATGCCCAGTGCACCGATGGTGGCCGGACTACGACGAGATTTCATTGTTTGATCCCCCCAGCTTTGCAACGCTCTGCCGAGTTCGTGTACAGCGGCTGGTTGACGGTTGGAAGCCCGGTCGGCAGATTCAGATTCGGCGAGTTACCCGGTCCGGCGACGATGTCGATACCGCACAGATAGAACGTGAACCAGGATCCCTGCTGGGCCGTGCGAATGAGCTTGTCGAGCTTGACGGGCAGAATTCCGAGGACCTTGTCCACGTCGTCGCTTCGTCGATTGACCGTCTCGGCCAACGTGTTCAACGCAGTCACCGAACCCTGGATCGACGGCCTGGTCGGCTCGAGCAGGTCGGCAGTCGCGTTGGTCAGGCCGGCGAGCGACGTCACGGCGGAGCCGACGACACCACGGTCGGCCGACAGGCCCGAGACGAGCTGCTGAGTGTTGACGATCAGGCTGTCGAGCTGCCCGTCGTTCTGGTTCACCGTCTCCAGCACGTTGTTCAGATTGTTGATGACCTGGCCGATGACCTGATCCTTGTCGGCGACGGTGTTCGTCAGGGTCGCCGTATTGGTGACCAGTTCGTTGATGGTGCCCGACTCCCCCTGGAACACCTGAATGATCTGGTACGACAGCTTGTTGACGTCGTCGGAACTGAGCGTGGTGAACAGCGGACGGAAGCCGTCGAAGAGCGTGGTCAAGTTCACCGCAGGCTTGGTCCGCTCCAACGGAATGGTGGCACCCTCGGTGATCTTCCGACCCTGATCTCCCGAACCTTGCTCGATGGCGATGTAGCGCTGGCCCACCAGGTTCCGGAATCGGATGGTCGCCGTCGAACTGGCAGGCAGCCAATCACGACTGCTCAGAGTGAAGTCCACCTTGGCTTCGCGCTCGTTGGCGATCTCGATCTTGTCGACCTGGCCGACACGAACGCCCGCGATACGAATCTCGTCGCCCTCGTTGAGAGACGTGACGTCGGTGAACACAGCCGAGAACTTGGTGCCGCCGCCGCCGCTGGAATTGGCGATGGTGAAGGCAAGGGTGGCCGTAGCAATGATCGTGATCACGGCGAACACGACCAACTTGATGATCGGCGCGAGAAGGCCTCTCATGGCACGGTCACCTCCACTCCTCTCAGTGCCGGTGCGCCGATAGCGGCCGCCCACGACGGAATACTGTCCGGTGCAACACCACTCGCCTGTCCGTAGATCACGGCGAGAGTGTCACGCTCGAAGTCGGAGCCCTCGTAGCTCGCCGGCTGCGCGGATGCGGAGACGGCGGGAACGATGGAACTCTGAGCCGACTTCGGTGGTCCCTGTCCTTCGATCACCTGCGGGCCCGGGTTACGGGTCGGCACCTGGTAGGAACCGTCGTTGATCGAGCCTCCCGGATACTGCGGGAAGAACTCGCCCGGCGCTGCAGGCTCGAAGCAAGTGGCCCCGCGATCGTCGAACAAGCGCGGCTCGTCCTGGTTCGGCAAGTAACGGCCCTTCGGGTTGACGAACGATGCGGACACATTGATGCCGGGGTACTCGTCGCCCTCGCCGAGAACGACCGCGCCACGCCTGGCACCTTCGGCGAACTGGCTGAACGTGCAGCCGAACGTCGGGGAGAACTCGGCCAGCAGCTCGAGCGCTTCCCGAGAGTTCGCGGCCAATCCGATCAGGTTCTCGGAGTTGGTCTGCAGGAAATCCGCGGTCGTGTAGGACGCCGAGGTCAGCGAGCCGTACAGCGTGTCGAGGCTGGACTGCCGCTCGACCACGGTGTTACCCGTCGTCCGCAGGTTGTCCAGCGCCGAGACCAGGTCCGGTGCCGCGTCCGCGTAGGTCTGCGAGAAGTCGGCCAGCCCGACCAATGTCTGCTGAATGTTCGGCAACTCCGTGTTCAGACCCGACACGATGTTCGTCAGGTTGTCGATGGTCTGCCCGAGCTGCTCACCGCGCCCGCTGAGGCCCTGTGCCAACGACCCGAGGGTGTTCGCCAGATCCTGTGGCGGAATCGCCTGCAGCAGTGGAAGCAAGCCGTCGAGCAACTGCCCGACCTCGATGGCGTTTCCGCTGGTGTCCTGTTTGAGGACCGTGCCCTCGGAGATCGGCGACGCCGTATCGTTCTCGGGCAGGATCAGCGCGACGTACCGCTCACCGAACAGTGTCTTGGGAAGCAACCGTGCCGTCACGTTCGACGGAATCAGCGGTGCCTTGTCCGGATCGATGGCGAGCTGCGAGGTCACGACACCGTCGACGGTGGACGCCGACCGCACCTCGCCGACGATCATTCCGCGCACCTTCACATCCGCGTTCATCGGTAGAGCGTTTCCGACCGAGTCGGTTTCGAGGCTGACGTTCACCACATCTTTGAACGTCTTGTTGTAGGAGGTGATGCTCCATCCCAGGAACAGGATGAGCACCAGAAAGAACGCCAAACCGAGGAGTACTCGCTTCAGTCGCGACGGCGAGTCGATCATCCCGCAACCCTCACTGTGGTGGTCGTGCCCCAGATGGCGAGGCTCAAGAAGAAGTCCAGTACTGCGATCGTGACGATCGCGGTACGAACGGCACGGCCCACTGCCACGCCGACACCGGCAGGTCCGCCGGAGGCGTGGTAGCCGTAATAGCAATGGATCATGATCAGGACGAAGGCGAATATCAGCACCTTCAAGAACGAATACAACACGTCTTCCGGAGGTAGGAAGAGGTTGAAGTAGTGATCGTAGGACCCCGTGGACTGCCCGTTGAAAATCGTGCTGATCCCTCGAGATGCGACGTACGACGCCAACAACCCGACGATGTACAGCGGGATGACGGCCACGAAGCCTGCGATCATGCGGGTGGTCACCAGGAACGGCACGCTGGGAACGGCCATCACCTCGAGCGCGTCGATCTCCTCGGAGATTCGCATGGCACCGAGCTGGGCGGTGAAACCACAGCCGACGGTGGCCGAGAGCGCCAGTCCTGCGACGATCGGCGCGATCTCACGGGTGTTGACGTACGCGGACAGGAATCCGGTGAGCACGGAGCTACCGAGCTGTTCGAGGGCGGCATAGCCCTGCAGACCGACGACGATGCCGGTGAAGCCGGACATCATCACGATCACGCCGATGGTTCCACCGATGACCGCGAGCGCACCGCTACCGAAGGTCACCTCCGCCAGCAGGCGGAGCACCTCCTTCTTGTAATGCACTGCGGTCTTCGGAATCCACCCGATGGCCCGCAGGTAGAACGACATCTGCTCGCCTGCGCGGTCGAGCACGTTGAGCGGGGCATTGCCGACACGCTTGACGCGCATCAGCGTGCGGTCACCGCGACCTCTTGCGATAGTCATCGCGGTTACGCTCCCTTCGCTGGGACGACCTGGAGATACACCAGGGTCAGGATGAGGTTGGCGAAGAAGAGCAGCAGGAACGTGATGACAACCGTCTGGTTCACTGCCTCGCCGACGCCCTTCGGTCCGGGGTTGGGATTGAGCCCCTTGTAGGAGGCGATGATGCCCGCGATGAGTCCGAAGATGGCCGCCTTGGCTTCTGCGACATACAGATCCGGGAGCTGCGCGAGCGCTCCGAAGGACGCCAGATACGCACCGGGGGTACCGCCCTGAAGGATCACGTTGAAGAAGTAGCCGCCGGCGATGCCGACGACCGAGACCAGGCCGTTGAGCAACAGTGCGACGAGGATCATCGCGAGCACTCGGGGAACGACGAGACGATGTACCGGGTCGATACCCAGCACTCGCATGGCGTCGATCTCCTCGCGAATGGTGCGAGAGCCGAGGTCTGCAGTCACAGCAGAACCGGCAGCACCGGCCACCAGCAGCGCGGTCACGATCGGACTGCCCTGCTGGACGACCGCGAGCACGCTGGCCGCACCCGTGAACGACTCGGCACCGAGCTGCTTGATGAGCGATCCGGTCTGCAGCGACACGACCGCGCCGAACGGAATGGCGACGAGCGCCGTCGGCAGAATCGTGACGCTGGCGATGAACCAGGCCTGCTCGATGAACTCGCGGAACTGGAACGGCCTACGGAAAGTGTTGCGAACCACCTCGACGAACAGTTCGACGATATTGCCGGCTTGTGTCAGAGCGGCGCTCGCCGGAGCGAACGCGGACTTCTTCGATCCCCCCATGTCTGCTATTGACCCCGACCTTGTGTTGGAGCTTGGTAGCCCTGCTGATCATGACCTTGCCCGCTGTAACTCTGCTGGCCGTAACCCTGCTGGTCGTAACCCTGCTGGTCGTAACCCTGCTGGTCGTAACCCTGCTGCTGGTCTGCATACGCGGGGTAACGCTGACCCGGGTCGGTGGTGTCGAGGCTTTCCTGGATCGCAACCTGGGCATTGTGCGGCAGGGTGTGCATGATCTGGCGGACGCGCTCCTGCCTACGCCCGACGGCCTGGCGCACCGGAGTTCCGGGAGTGGCCTTCATCTGCGGCACGATGCCTTCGACGTCGTCGACGCCACCGGCGTGGTGCCCGGCGTCGACCATGGCCTGCTCCTGCGCCATCTGCGCCTCGTCCTTCTCCTCCGACATGCCGATCGGACCGATCATCGTTCCGTTGAGGAACTGCTTGACCACCGGCTCGTCGCTCGTCAGGAGCACCTCGCGGGGGCCGAACATGACCAGCTGGCGACGGAAGAGCATGCCGATGTTGTCGGGCACCGTCCGAGCGAGGTTGATGTTGTGCGACACGATCAGGATCGTGGCGTCGATCTCGGCGTTGATGTCGATCAGGGTCTGCGAGATGTATGTGGTGCGAACGGGATCGAGGCCGGAGTCCGGTTCGTCGACCAGGATGATCTCGGGATCGAGAACCAGGGCGCGGGCGAGGCCGGCGCGCTTACGCATACCGCCGGAGATCTCGCCGGGCAGCTTGTCCTCGGCACCGAGCAGACCCGTCAGTTCCAACTTCTCCATGACGATCTTGCGGATGTCGGACTCGGACTTCTTCGTGTGCTCGCGGAGCGGGAACGCGACGTTGTCGTAGAGGTTCATCGAGCCGAACAGTGCGCCGTCCTGGAACAGCACCCCGAAGAGCTTGCGGATCTCGTAGAGCTCACGTGAGGAGCACTGCAGGATGTCGGTTCCATCGATGAAGATCTTGCCCTGCTCGGGCCGGAGGAGGCCGATCAGAGACTTCAGGAAGACCGACTTACCGGTTCCGGACGGACCGAGAAGAGCACTGACTTCACCCTTCGGCAGGGTCAACGTCACGTCCTGCCAGATCTTCTGTACACCGAAAGACTTGGTCAATCCCTCGACCGACACCTCGACTCCCACGCTGACCTCCACAATTCGTACACATCGACCCAGATGTGGGTTGCGTCACTGTAACCCATGCACGTGTCCGCTCCGACACAGGAGCTTACCGCCCAGTAAGAACTTCCCCGAGTCAGGCTGTAGAGCTTGCATCAGTGTGGCTCATCTCACGCGACACGGTCGCCGACTCGCCAGAACTGTGACAAGTCCCTGCGGTGCCAAGCTGTGACAGACCACAAACAATGACGGCCAAAACCCTTCGGAAGGCTTCGGACTTCGGCGAGGTCGAGTAAACAGTGGTGCGGAGCGAGTGTCACGCGATCCGGCGGAGTCCGTGACCGATCACAACGACGCGTCATCCGGTGCCACCATGAACACAGAAAAGGGGCCGTTCCCACCGAAGTGGGAACGGCCCCTCGACCCGCTCTCGATTTCAGAGCGTGAAGTACGACTGCAGTGAAGCGGTCTTACTTGACGGAGATCTTTGCGCCGGCAGCTTCCAGCTTCTCCTTGGCAGCCTCGGCTGCATCCTTGGCGACCTTCTCCAGGATTGCCTTCGGAGCGCTCTCGACGAGGTCCTTGGCTTCCTTCAGGCCGAGGCCGGAGACGACCTCACGGACGACCTTGATGACCTGGATCTTCTTGTCGCCGGCCGACTCGAGGACGACGTCGAACTCGTCCTGCTCTTCGGCAGCCTCAGCCGGAGCACCGGCTGCGCCTGCTGCTGCAACTGCGACGGGAGCGGCTGCGGTGACCTCGAAGGTCTCCTCGAATGCCTTCACGAACTCGCTGAGCTCGAGGAGGGTGAGCTCCTTGAACTGGTCGAGCAATTCTTCGGTGCTGAGCTTCGCCATGGTGGCGGGTCCTTCCTGTAAGTACCTGGTCACTGATCCGCGACTGGTGTTCGGTGATGGTGTGGAGCTGAGCTGTTCGCCGATACCAGCGGATCAGCTTTCGGCGGGAGCTTCCGCCGGTGCTTCTGCTTCTGCAGGTGCCTCGGCTGCGGCGGGTGCGCCGGCAGCCTTCTTCTCCTGCAACGCGAACGCCAAACGCGCGAACTGCGATGCGGGAGCGTTGAACAGGCCTGCAGCCTTCGACAAGTTGCCCTTCATGGCGCCGGCGAGCTTGGCCAACAGGATTTCGCGCGACTCGAGGTCTGCGATCTTGTTGATCTCGTCCACGGACAGCGTTGCGCCGTCCATGTAGCCGCCCTTGACGATCAAGGCCTTGTTGTCCTTCGCGAAGGCCTTGATGGCCTTCGCGGCGTCGACCGGCTCGCCCTTGATGAATGCAATGGCGGTCGGTCCGACGAACAAATCGTCGAGGCCGGTGATACCGGCTTCGGCAGCTGCGCGCTTGACCAGGGTGTTCTTGGCGACGGAGTACGTGGCACCTTCGCCGAGCGCACGCCGGAGCTGAGTCAGACCGGACACCGACAGGCCACGGTATTCCGTGACGACGGCAGCCGTCGAACCCTTGAACTGTTCGGTGATCTCCGATACTGCTGAGACCTTTTCGGGCTTTGCCATACTTCGCCTCCTCTCGTGGGAAGTTGTGTCGATCGCGAGAGGGCCGGAAAACGACGAACGCCCCGGCGCAAGAAGCACACGGGGCGTGAACGAGCGGCAGCCACGAGGACTGCATACAGGTTCCCTACCTCGTTCTCCTGCGTGGGCCGTCCGAAGCGATCTCGGACCTTCAACCGCGCAACTCCCGGAAGCGAATCCTTCGAGAAGGCGGTGACCAACGGTCTTGGGTAGAACTTGATTGGGCGGTCAGGGCACAAGTGCGAGCACTCGTGATCCGAACCGTCGACCAGGTTACAACACGTTCGGTGTCAACTCCAAAACGTTCGATGTTCGCACTGTCATATGCGCACCCCGTACAGGACCAGGTTGCGCTCGTAGCTGCCCACGGCTGCATCGAAGTCACCCGAACACGTGATGAGCCGGATCTCGTCGGCAGGCACGGCACCGAAGACCAGTGCCGTCGGGAACTCGGCTTTGCCGTAGTCACCGATCTCGTCGATGCGGTACTCGGCCCGACCACCCGCCTCGTCCTCGACCGCGACGACATCGCCGGCTCCGAGTTCCGACAGACGATCGAACACCGCGGGGCCGGTCGTCGAGTCCACGTGCCCGGCGATCACCGTCGGGCTGCCGATCGCGCCGGGACGGCCACCTCCGGTGAACCACCCGACGTCGTCGTAGTCGGTGGGCACCTGCATCTCCCCCGATTCGGTGAGACCCAGGCCGATCAACGGGTCGTCGAGATCGATGTCCTCGGCGCTCACCCGCGTCGGGGCCGGTCGCACCGAGTCCACTGCGGGCGCAGTCGGGGCAGCGCCCGACGACGACTGCGAGGCCACGGGCGCTGCCGGTGTCGGGGCCGTCGCCGGTGGCGGTGGCGGTGGCGAGGAACAGCCCACCACCACCGCCGCGGCTGCGGCCGCGATCAGGACCGAATATCTCAGCTCCGCACCTCGCGTCGAGCCGCGAACGTCACGCCCGCAACGACCATCGCGCCCAGAGCCACTGCGCCGACGACGGGAACCACCGAGCTCGACGCCGAATCGGACGCCGCGACTGCCGAGCCGCCACCTCCGGTTGCCACCGATCCGACCGGAATCTGGGTCAGCTGTCCGCGCACCGCTCCCGCCGAGAAGTCGACGGTGTGGGTGTCGGCGGCAAAGGCCGCGGGATCGGCTTCGATCTGATCGAGGGTGAATCCGGTACCGCTGTCCGCATCGGCACCGGCCGGAGTGAGGCCGGTGGTGAACGGTCCCTGCATGCAGCCGCTGCTGGTACGCGGGCCGTCGCCGATGGGGGTCGGGTTGGGGAATGCCAGACGCGGAGGTCCTGCTGCGCCCGCTGCCGCCTGGTGGATGTGCGTGGCGGTCTTGGCCGGGCTCATGTAGTCGCCGGTCACGCCTTCGAGCGCGATGTCGTAGCAGACGATGTCGAGATCGGAGTTGATGCGCAGCGTGAAGGTGCCCATCGCGCCGGGCTGCCCCGGAGTGGCGACTCCCTCACCGTTGAGCACCTGGTCGGGAGTGGCCATGGCCGTGAACGCGCTGGTGAACGAATCCGGTTCGGCGACAGGCGTATCGGCACCGGCCGGGGCAGCGGCGAACAGCATCAGCGCGGCGGCGGTGGCCGTACCACCGACGACGGCGGTGGCGGTGGATCGGATCGACGTTGCCGGGCGTGGGATCGAGCGTCTGGTCATCTCGTGTGCCTTCCGTGGGAGTATCGGGCAAGCGAGCCCGTGCAAGGTGTACGAGCGCCGATGCCAGAATGTTCAAAGCTCGGTAAAGAAATATTTCCCGCCTTCGGCATGAACGTCCGAGGGTCGACCGACGTATCCACTGTCATGAGCATCGGGAGCGTGATCGAACTGGACTTCGACGTCGCTGCCGCGTACGACGAGCACGCGTCGGCCATGCTCGGGTTCGCCGTCAACGCTCTTCGCGACAGAACTCTGGCCGAGGATTGCGTTCAGGAGACCTTCTTTCGGGCCTGGCGAGCACGGTCCCGGTTCGAGCCGAGACGCGGGTCGCTGCGAACGTGGCTGTTCGCCATCGAACGCAACGTGATCGTCGATGTTCAGCGGTCGCTGACGAGGATGCCGATGCCGGCCTCGGACCGGATCGAGGACATCGATCGGGGCTCGGGCGGGGTCACGCGCGACACCAGCCCCGACATCGACGAGCGGCTCCGCATCATCGCCGCGCTTGCCCTGCTCTCCCCCGAGCATCGTCAGGTCGTCGTCGCAGTGCACCTGAGCGGCAGCACCTACGCGGAGTTGTCGGAATCGACCGGGGTTGCCGTACGAACACTGCGCACCCGCACCTTCTACGCACTGCGAGCCCTACGAGACCACCTCGACGGAAAGGAGGAAACATGAGCGCATCACCCGATCGCCGAGCCGAGTTGATCGCCGCTGCCGTCGGCGGCGATCTCGACGAAGCCGAAACCTCCGAACTGCGCGAGCTCGCCGCGGCGGACCCCACGATCGACACCGAGATCGCCGAATTGCGCGCGATGACGGATTTTCTCGGCCGCCGTGGACCGACCGAGCCCTGGCTCGAATCTCCGACGCCACCCGACCTGCGCGAGCGAATCCTCGTCGCGACGGGTGACTCCGAGGAGCAGGCGGGCATCCAGCAGTTCGGACGGCAGCGGTTCGGACGGCAGCGATTCGGTGGGCAGCAGTTCGGACGGCAGCGCAGATCAGCAGGACTGGCCGCTGCGGCCGCAATCGTGGGCGTGGTGGTCGGCAGCGGGGTCGTGCTCGGAGTCGACGCCTACCGCCAGGACCCTACGAATCCGCCCACCGCGATCACCGGTCCACCCGGAACCCTCGGCGCGTACGAGGAGGTCGCGTTCACGACGACTACGCCGAGCGTCGACATAGAAGGAGGCCTGGTTGCCCACACGTGGGGCACCGAGACCGTCCTGGAGATGGACGGCATCTCCGATCGTGGGCCGTACGAGGTGGTTCTCGTCGACCGATCGGGTGTCGAACTCCCGTCCGGCACGTTCCTCGGTAGTGACATCACCATCGAGTGCCGGATGAACGCCGCGGTGCTGCGCCAGGACGTGACCGAGATCGAGATCCGCACGTCCGGCGGTGCCGTCCTGGCGAGCGCTCAGCTGCCGACGGCCTCGTAGCGCCCGGAGCCGGTGACGGCTTTCCTACGGTCCGAGCCGGGCCACCAGTTGCGCTCGCCGAAGAGCTTCATCATCGCCGGCACCATCATCATGCGCACCAGCACCGCGTCGAACAGCACCGCAATGGCGAGTGCGAAGCCGAACTGCTTGAGCTCTAGCACGTCGGCGGTGAGGAAGCTGGCGAACACGGCGACCATGATCGCGGCGGCGGCCGTGATCGGCCTGGCGGTGTGCTCGATGCCGTCGACGACGGCCACGTCGTTGCTCGCTCCCCGCACGAACACCTCACGCATGCGGCCGATGAGGAACACCTCGTAGTCCATCGACAGGCCGAAGACGACGGCGAACACCGTCACCGGTAGATACACCTGGATGTAGCCCGGGCTCTCGAACCCGAGGATGCTCGACCCCCAACCCCATTGGAAGACGGCGACGGTCGCACCCAACGCTGCTCCGGTGACCAGCAGGTTCATGGCGACGGCCTTGAGCGGAATCACCACGCTGCGGAAGACGACGGCCAAGTAGAAGAGCGAGAAGGCCAGGACAGCGGCGACGACCCAGGCGAACTTGCCCGAGATCTCGTCGGAGGCATCGACCACGAGTGCGGTGGTGCCACCCACGGAGACGTTCGTGCCGTCCGTGTCACCGGCGACGAGTGCCTGGGCACGAAGGGACCCGACGAGATCGGCGGCCTCCGACGAGTCGATCGGCACCGACGGAACCACGATCAGCAACGACCGTCCGCCCTCCGGCTGAGCCAACGCGTAGGCGACGCGATCGTCGCCGCGCACGAAGTCGGCGAACGCGTTGACGGTGGCCATCTGCTGCGGGCCCAACGGACTGTCGTCCTCACCCGTGAACACGATGGTGATGGGCGAGATGGTCCCGGGCGCGAACTTCTCGGTCAGGACCGTGTTGGCCCGTCCGGACGGTTCCGCGCTCAGCGCATCGGCACCGAGGTCGACGCCGTAGGAGATCGAACCGATGGGAATCAGGCAGACGATGAGGACCGCGGCCGACGCGGCCGTGTAGCGCCACGGACGTTCGATGACGTGCTGCGCCCACCGCGACCACCACGTGGGTACGGCGGCGTCGTGCTCGTCGACCGACGGAGGTCGGAATCTGCGCGGCAGTGACCAGGCCCCGATGCGCGGTCCCAGCACGGCGAGAATCGCCGGCAGCAGGGACCACGCGACCACGACGACGGTGGCGATGGTGAGTGCGACGACCAAAGAGATGCTGCGCACCGCGGGAACGTCGACGATGGCGAGGGCTCCGAGTGCGATCAACACGACCAGACCGGAGATGACGATGGTGTGCCCGGCAGTACCCATCGCCGCCCCCACCGCGTGCTCGGTCCGGTCCGGATCTTCCGGAGGTCCGGCTCGACCGATCTCCTCCCGGAATCGACTGACGATGAAGAGTGCGTAGTCGATTCCCAGGCCCAGACCGAACATCGCCGCCACGGTGGTGACGAGAACGTCGAAGGTCATCACGTTGGACAGCAGCGCGAACATCCCGAACGCCGCCAGCACGCCGATTCCGGTGGAGATCAACGGCACGATGCCCGCGACCACCGACCCCAGCGCCAGAACCAGGACCACGAAGGCGATGGGAAGACCGATGCTCTCGGCCCGCACTGCGTCCTCGGATTCGACGCGGGTGAGATCGACCGTCATCGGCGAATATCCCGTCACCGCCACCTCGACGCCGTCGCCGGACGCCGCGCCGATCATCTCCTGCACGCGTTCGGCCACCGCGATCCGATCGCTGGCCTCCCCGCCGATACCGACGAACGCGAGCGCCGACGTGCCGTCCTCGGAGATCGTCGGGACGAAGCCTGCGGTCTCGTAGGGGTCGACGACTCGCAGCACGTCCGGGGACTGCCGCAGCCGACCGACGACCTCCCCCACTCGCTCACGGAACGCCGGGTCCGATGTGTTCACCGACTCGGAGGTGAACGTGACGACGAGTTGTTCGGAGCCGAACGATTCGAAGTGACGCTCGATCAGATCGTCGGCCCGGCTCGATTCGGTGCCCGGCACCGAGAAGTTGGCCCCGACGAGTGAATTCTGCAGCGCCGGATACAGAACCGCCGATCCCACCGCCAGCAGCGTCCAGATCGCCAGCACCACCCAGCGACGACGCGCAACGAGTCGGCCCCACCGGTCGCCGATGTTTCCCCTGCTCAACTGCCGGTCGCTTCGCGAGATCGTGTCGGTCATCTACGTCAACTCCCGGCTGAAGATGCGATACGTGCGGTGCGGGGCGAGTTTCGTCCGCGACAGGACCGAGCCCCTCATCCACGGACTGTCGTCGAGCACGGGAGCCGCTTCGACGCGCGTGAACCCGAGGTCGCGCATGCGCACCGACATCTCCATGATCAGCAGGGAGGACACCGCTCGATCGGGGCAATCGGGATCGACGAACAGCATGTCCACCCGCACGCCGTCGATCACTTCCGTGCGACCCGGACGCTTGACGTGCCACAGCGTCACCAGGTCTCGCGCCCAGCGCGACTTCAGGTGCGACGCCTTCGCGGCGGCCTGATTGACGTCCGGGATTCCCATCAGGAAGCCGACCGGTTCACCGTCGAGTTCGGCCAGCAGGGTGAGCCGGCGGTCGATGACCGGAAGCATCATCTTCAACAGCTCGAACAATTCCGTGTAGGACAGCGGCGAAAAGCCCCAGAAGTTCACGAACGTCTTGTTGTAGAGGTCCCGCACGATGCGTGCGTCGCGGCGCAGCGTCCGGTACTTCATCGACCGGAACGTCACTTCCGATCGCGCCTTGATCTTCTCGAAGATCTGCATGTGCCGCGCGTATTTGGGGTCGTTGTAGATGATGCACGGGTCGTCGAAGAGGTAGCTGTAGAAGTCCTTGACCGCCATCAGACCCCACTTCTCGAAGTGGGCCGCGTAGTACAGCGGATTGTGCGGCATCCCCACCAGGGGCAGTGCCGGGATCTCGTCGACGACGATGCCTGCGCTGTAGAACATCGACGGACCGAACGGCCCGGATATCGTCCCGAGCCCGCGCGCCGAAAGCCATTGCGCCGCAGCGTCGAGCAACGCCTTCGCGACGTCGTGATCGTCGACGGCCTCGTAGAAGCCGAAGAAGCCGATCGACTCCCCCGTGTACTCGGTGAACGACAGATCGTGGATGGCCACGATGCGACCGACGGCAATTCCGTTCTCGCGCGCCAGGAATGCCTTGGTGATGCGGGTGGCGGCGACCGAGGGCGGCGGCGAGATGAGCACTCGACGCAGGTCCATCGACTCGTCGGGAAGGCGGTACGGGTCGCCCTGGTAGACCAGGTCCGAGACGGCCTCGAACTCGCGCCAGCCGGCTTTGCCGTCGACCTCTTCGATCGTGATCATCGTTCCTCTTCGCTCCGTTGACTGCCGTCGACGAGGATCGGTGAACGGGCCACCGTCGTCTCCCCGGCGAACACGTAATTACCTGGCCGGACAGTGATCTCGTCGACGAGTGCGTCCGGCACGAACACGTCGCACTGAGAACCGAAGCGGATCATCCCGTACTGCTCACCGCGTTCGACGGTGTCTCCGACGGCGACGTGCGCGACGATCCGGTCGACCCAGAGATCGGCAATCTGCGTCACCGTCACCACGGCACCGGACTCGTGCTCTATCGAGATGGTGAGCCGCTCGTTGGTGAGGAGGTAGTCGCAGCCCTCGTCGTAAGGTGTGCGCCGGGTCAACAGGTTCGCGCCGACCCGCGCCATCGACCTGTTGAACGGTGCTGCGGACCGGTGGCGGCGCATGCCGACAGTGCCCGACACCGGAATTCGGTTGCGGTGCACCGAGTATTCGGACATGTAGATCCCGATCAGGTAGCCACTGTCGCTCGACGCGACTCCTGCGATCTCGTCGAGGACGATCGTCCGTCCCTTCTTCACGGCGAACGCGGTACTGCCTGCCTCCACGCGTTTGACGTACGTGACGAACCCGTCGGCCGGGGCGAGCACCGCCCGCGGATCGGCCGGTGGTTCGCGGTGCGGATCGCGGAAGAAGAACCGGGTCCGCCAGTACACGAACAGCGCGAACGGAGCTGCCAGCACTGCACCGAGGGCGAGCGCCAACCGAATCCACGACATCAGCTGTGCCGCTGTTCGTCGACGCTCTCCGACCAGGTCACGAAGGCATCGGCTGCCCGGTTCCGCACCGACCCGGGCAGCAACCCGATCACCCCACACACCACGTAGAAGCCCAGTGAGAGAACGCCGTTGGTCACCTCGCGGCCGATGGGTACGTCCCGAAGGCGCACCGAGGTGGGTTCGAATCCGTCCGCCACGTCAGTTGACGGCGGCGGGCGTGAGCGTCTTGAGCTGTGCTTTCTCGAAGTAGAGCTCGAAGAGTCGGCGGTGATCGCACCAGGAGATGTCGTGGTCGACGGGCAGGATCGCCTCGGGCTTGTGCACCAGGCGCATGAGCTGATCGATGTTGTCGGCCAGCATCGTCTCGGCGAATCGAGGAGAGATGCGCGCGCTGACGCGCTCCTTGAACTCCTCCCAGCTCACCAGATCGAGCCCGAGAAGGTCGGCGTAGAGATCGTGACCGTAGCCGGTGGGATTGCTCGGCAACAGCCTCGTCAGAGGATGGCTGCGCAACGAGTTGCTCGCCATGACGTCGCACATCACGTCGACCGGAACGTAGTTCATCCCCGGGCCTTCCCAGATGGCACCGGCCGCGATCGCCAGTTCGATGATGCGCCAGAAGCTGTAGACCCGGCCCGGATCACGACCGAGTTCGGTGCTTCCGAGGATGTAAGGAGCCTCGCACAGGGTGACGGAGTAGGTGTCCGACATCGACAGCCACCCGAGCAGCGTTGCGTTGACCCACTTCATCTGCGCGTACCCGGAGTACCACCACGAATCGGGACGACGGAA
The DNA here is from genome assembly GCF_040636045.1 of Rhodococcus sp. NPDC006774. Lineage (NCBI taxonomy): Bacteria > Bacillati > Actinomycetota > Actinomycetes > Mycobacteriales > Nocardiaceae > Rhodococcus > Rhodococcus sp. NPDC006774. Next base: position 132,549 of record NZ_JBEYIW010000001.1, read on the forward strand.
ATCCTCGGGCTTCTGATAGAGGTGGGCACCGATACTGCCCACGTACGTCAGATGCTTGCGGGTGGAGGTGATGCTGAATTCGAGGATGCGCAGCACGCTGACGAACCAGTCGTCGCGCAGCTCGGCGTAGCTCTCGGTGTAATCGGTGGAACTGGCACAGTTGAAGATCTGTCCCACTCCGGCAGCCAGGTCGTAGTAGGCGGTCTTGTCGAGACCGAACCGGAATTTCGTGGGAGTGCCCTCGACGATGCGGATCTTGTCTGCGTCCACCGCGATCTCGTACTGGTCGAAGGTGCGCTGCAGACGCTCGAGGGCTGTTTCCTCCTCGGTGGGACGAACCATCGCGTAGACGATCTCCACCGCCGCATCACGCGTCAGTCGACCGATCAGGTGGGCGCCGAGGAAGCCGTTGGCCCCGAACACCAGCGCGGTCTCGGTCACCGGGGGTGCCATCGCCGCTACCCGTCGGCGGGTGTCCTCGTCGATGAAGGGCCGCAGCGCAGTGGGATCACCGTTGCTCAGGGCAACGACGTCCGCGTACTTACCGGCGAAGCGAAGCCCCGGGCATTCATTGGTGATCAGCGCATCCGCGTGCGGCCAGACCGGACGCAACGATCCGTCTCCGAACAGTGCTTCTACGTGCATTCGTGCTCCCCTGCAACGATCGGTGTCCCATGTCACTTCGGACCGCCAGAACGTAGCAATCCCGCGGGCTCACGACTCGCCGACCGGAAAAGTCTGGTACCCCCCATAGCGTCACTCAACTTTTGTTGAGAGGGTTCCCAACAAAACACAGCTGTGCACGACATTTGTTGGAGCAGATTACGACCGATCCGCGTTCCGCAGGACAAACAGGGTCGTTCGAAGGTCTAATCGATCTTCATGACTGCCGTGCAGCCCCACCCCCTCCTGCAACCCGTACGCGATCCCAGCGGCGGCGACGCGGCAGCGGCGTGGGCGGAGATCGTGCGCGAGCAACCGCGCTACCCTCGCGTGTCCATCACGGCGAACGTGCGCATCCCGACGAGCGACGGGACGGCGTTGCGCGCATACGTCTTTCGCCCCGCGGACGCGTCGGGACGCGCGGTCGAGGGCACGTTTCCCACCGTCCTGAACCTCACGCCCTACAACAAGCTGCTGATCAAGGGCATCGACACCATCCTCGAGACCCCGGTTCTCGGCAGTGCCATCAGAACCTTCTCGTCCGCGTTCGACCTGACCGGAACCAGATTCGACGGCATCACCGAGATCACCCGAGTGGTGGCGGGCGGGGCTGCCGACCTGCTTTCGGTCAACCGCCATCTCGTGCGCAGCGGGTACGTCCAGATGATCGTCGACGTCCGCGGAACCGGCAGTTCCTCGGGCACCTGGGACGTGCTGGGTCCCCGGGAACAGCTCGACTCGCTCGAGGTGATCGAGTGGGCCCGACGCCAGTATTGGTGCAACGGCCGGATCGGGATGGCCGGCATCTCGTACTCCGCGATCAATGCGCTGCAGGCCGCGGCCAAGCAGCCCGCCGGGCTCGACGCGATCTTCGCGGTCGAGGGCTCGGTGGATATCGTGCGTGAAGTCTTTGCCACCGGAGGGGCCACCTCGGCGTTCATTCCACTGTGGCTCGCGGCGGTCAACGGGCTCAAATGGGCACCCGCGGTAGGCGGAGTCGACACGCTCGCCTGGCTCCGCGATCGCGTTCGATCACCGGCCACGAATCTGTTCGACCTGGCCAAAGGCTTTGTCACAGGCGGAGATCCGCGAATCTACGACAACGAGTACTACGACACCATCGATGCCGTCATCGAAGACATCGCGGCACCGACATTTCTGTACGGCTGCTGGCACGACATCTTCGGCGGTTCCGCACCGGACATCTACAATCGACTCGCTCTCGAACGCGGATTCAAGCAGTTGCTCGTCGGCGACGGCTACCACGGCAACCCGGGAATCGGCTTCGGCGAACCGGGCTTTCCGCCTCGCCTGGACGTACTCGAGCGCGCCTGGTTCGACAAGTGGCTACGCGACGTGGACAACGGAATCGAGAACTACGGCCCCGTCACCCTGCGTCAGCAGGGTGGCAATTGGACTGCGCACGGACGCTTTCCGGCTCCCCGGGCGCAACCCCGCCGGCTCTACCTGTCGGCAGCGGCTTCGGGCACCGCGCCCCATGCCGTCGCCGACGGCAGCCTCACCGGCGAACCGGCCGCCGAATCCGACGTCCTGACGGTTCGCCCGTCACTGCGAGCCGTCGTATCTCGCGACACCACACAGGTTCTCGCCGGTGTGACGGCAGTCCTGGGCGGCGGCTTCACCTACGACAATCGATTCGCCGAGGGCGCAGCAGTCACCTTCACCACCGCCCCTGCCGAGTCGGACACCGTCCTGTCCGGCCCCATGAACCTGCACCTACGCGTCGTCTGCCATGCACCGGAAGCGATGTGGGCCATCATGATCTGCGACGTCGCCCCGAGCGGCCGATCGATCGTGCTCAGCAACGGAGCCCTGCTCGCCTCACGCCGAGCCGTGGACGACGAGCGATCGCTGTTCACCCCGAACGGCGATTACACCCGTCCGTACCATCCACTCACCGAGGCAGCGTTGCTCCCGGTACCCGTGGGCGAACCCATCGCCCTCGACATCGACATCCTCACCACCGAGGCCGTCATCGCGTCCGGCCACCGCCTACGCGTGAGCGTATTCGCCACCGACGCACCGCGGTTCATCCCGATCCTGCCGGATCTGGTCCGTACGCGGCTGCGCAGACAGGACATCGACATCGATCCGAAGAATCCGAGTTACCTGGTGGTTCCGGTACTCGGTGAGCCCGGCTGGTAGGAACGAGAACATGAGAATCGAACAAGGTGTCGCGCCGACGAACTCCGTCGAGATCGCGTACGAGGACATGGGATCGATCGACGATCCCGCAGTGTTACTCATCATGGGCCTGTCCGCGCAATTGACGTTGTGGCCCATGGACTTCTGCACCCGCCTCGTCGACGCCGGCTACCGGGTGATCCGAATCGACAATCGCGATATCGGTTTGTCCACCAAGATGACCGGGCAGAAAGTCCGAGGATCCCAGATCCTGCGCCTGATCCGGCACGAGTTCGGGATGTCCTCGGACGTGCCGTACACGATCACGGACATGGCGGCCGACGCCGTCGGCGTGCTCGACCATCTCGACATCGACTCGGTGCACGTCGTCGGTGCCTCGATGGGCGGGATGATCACCCAGGTCTTCGCCGGAAGCTATCCCGGACGAACGAAGTCGGTCGGCATCCTCTTCTCGAGCACCAACGAGCCGTTTCTGCCGCCGCCCGATCCGCGCGCGCTGCTGCCCCTCATCGGCGGAGTCGGGAAGGACGCCACCAGGGACGAGATCATCGCGCACTCGGCGAAGACGCTCGCCGCGATCGGTTCCCCCGGTTACCGCACTCCGCTCGAGGAGCAACTGGAGATCGCGCAGGTGATGTACGAGCGGAACTACAACCCGTCCGGAGTCGTCCGTCAGATGGCTGCCATCACCGGCACCGGCAGCCTGCGGCCGTACGCGAAGAAGATCACGGCGCCGACCACCGTCATCCACGGCACCGCCGACAAACTGGTGCGGCCGTCGGGCGGTAAGGCCATCGCCCGCGCCGTCCCCGACGCCGAGCTGACTCTGATCGACGGTATGGCCCACGACCTGCCCGCCGCACTGCTCGACCGCATCGCCGGCATCATCCTGGCGAACTTCGCGCGGGCGCGGGCTGCGTAGGCGAGACGGACCCCATCACGCGACGAAGGCCGGCACCCGATGGATCGGTGCCGGCCTTCGCAGTGGTGCTGAGCTGATTACGCGTTCGCGTCGTCCTCGAGGAGGTTGCGCGTGCGGTTCGGATCGACCTGGACGCCGGGTCCGGTGGTGGTCGAGACGGTGACCTTCTTGACGTAACGACCCTTGGCCGACGACGGCTTCGCACGCAGGATCTCGTCCAGCGCTGCGCCGTAGTTCTCCACCAGCTTGGTCTCGTCGAACGAGGCCTTGCCGATGACGAAGTGCAGGTTGGCCTGCTTGTCGACGCGGAAGTTGATCTTGCCGCCCTTGATGTCGTTGACGGCCTTGGTCACATCGTTGGTGACCGTGCCCGTCTTCGGGTTCGGCATCAGGCCACGCGGTCCGAGGACACGGGCGATACGGCCGACCTTGGCCATCTGATCCGGGGTGGCGATCGCGGCGTCGAAGTCCAGGAATCCGCCCTGGATGCGCTCGATCAGATCTTCTGCGCCGACGACGTCGGCTCCTGCTGCCTCGGCCTCTGCAGCCTTCTCACCAGCGGCGAAAACAATAACCCGAGCGGTCTTGCCGGTGCCGTGGGGAAGGTTGACGGTGCCGCGCACCATCTGGTCGGCCTTGCGAGGGTCGACGCCGAGACGCACTGCGACCTCGACGGTGGGGTCGAACTTGCTCGACGCGGTCTCCTTGGCCAGCTTCGCGGCTTCGAGAGGCGAGTAGAGGTTGTCCTGGTCGATCTTTGCGGCCTGCTCGAGGTAGGCCTTGCTGCGCTTTGCCATGTCTTACTGTCCTTCGTTCGAGTTCAGTGTGGTTGACGAGCCTGGCCGGCTCTCCCACGTGTGATGCTTGGAGAGGCTGAGAATCAGCCTTCGACCGTGATGCCCATCGAGCGAGCAGTGCCGGCGATGATCTTCGCGGCCTGATCGATGTCGTTGGCGTTGAGGTCTTCCTGCTTGGTCTTGGCGATCTCGCGCACCTGGTCCATGGTCACCTTGGCGACCTTGGTCTTGTGCGGCTCGCCGGAGCCCTTCGCCACGCCTGCGGCCTTGAGCAGCAGCTTGGCAGCGGGAGGAGTCTTCAGCTTGAAGTCGAACGTGCGGTCTTCGTAGACCGAGATCTCGACCGGCACGACGTTTCCGCGCTGCGACTCGGTCGCGGCGTTGTACGCCTTGCAGAACTCCATGATGTTGACGCCGTGCTGGCCCAGTGCGGGGCCGACGGGCGGTGCCGGGTTGGCGGCACCGGCCTGGATCTGAAGCTTGATGATCCCGGCTAGCTTCTTCTTCTTCGGGGGCATTTCTTTTTCCTTGTATTCGCTCGGGTTTCTTGCGGTTGCTACTGCAAGTCTGTGTGGTCGGCTTCTAGATCTTGGAGACCTGGGTGAAGCCGAGCTCGACCGGTGTTTCACGGCCGAAGATCGATACCAACACCTTGAGCTTCTGCTGCTCTGCGTTGACCTCGCTGATGCTGGCGGGGAGGGTCGCGAACGGGCCGTCCATGACGGTGACCGACTCGCCGACCTCGAAGTCGACCTCGATGGTGGGCTTCGACGTGGTGTCGCCGCCCTGCTCCGCTGCGCCTGCGGTCGCTTTCGCGTCCTTCTTGGCACCTTCCTGCGGCATGAGGAACTTGACGACCTCGTTGATGGTCAACGGTGACGGCCGCGAGGTGGCACCGACGAAACCGGTGACGCCTGGCGTGTTGCGGACAGCTCCCCAGGACTCGTCGTTGAGTTCCATGCGGACGAGGATGTAGCCGGGCAGAACCTTGCGGTTGACCTGCTTGCGCTGGCCGTTCTTGATCTCGGTGACCTCTTCGATGGGAACTTCCACCTGGAAGATGTAGTCACCGACGTCGAGGTTCTGCACGCGGGTCTCGAGGTTGGCCTTGACCTTGTTCTCGTAGCCTGCGTACGAGTGGATGACGTACCAGTCACCGGGAGCGCGGCGCAGAGCCGCCTTCATCTCGGCAACGGGATCCTCGGGCTCGGCTGTCACATCTGCATCGGCGGTCTCGCCGTCTTCGGCGGGGACATCCTCACCGGTAGCAGCGGCGACGTCGGCCTTGATGGCTTCGTCGGTCTCGCGGTCCTGAGCGGCCTGCTCCGCTTCGAGGCCCTGCTTGGTCGCCTCGACATCGGCGTCGAATGCGGCCACTTCGGTGGCGTCGTTGTGCGGCGTGCTCACGTCAGCACCCTTTCTCTAGTTTCCTGCTCGGTTCGATCGTCGATATGTCACGCAGCTGCGATCGGTCAGCCGAACAGCCAGCCGACGCCCTGAATGAAGAGCAGATCGAGGCCACTGATGTAGGCGACCATGAACGTCAGGAAGACGAGCACGACGCTGGTGTAGGTGACCATCTGCTTCTTGTTCGGCCAGATGACCTTGCGAAGCTCGGCGACGACCTCACGGAAGAACTGCAGCAGACGCAGGAACACGTTCGGCCGCTTGTCGGCTTTGACCTTGCCCGATCGAGTCCTACCGGTCTTGGCCTTGGCCGGCGCGGTGGATGCGGCCGGAGCCTTGGACATCGACACGCCCGAGGCACTACCGCGGGACCTGCTGGTGGATCGCTTGCCGGTGGGTACCACGGCGTCTGCAGCGGATTCACCGGCAGTGGTATCAGCATCGGAAGGACGGCCCTCGGAGCCAGGTGCGACGTCGTCCGAGGCCGAGGAGTTCTCGAACTCCTCCTCCGATCGACCGTCGCGCTTACCGCGCTCCTCGCTCACGTCGTTCCTCTCAGTTGCTGACACCTTGGGCAGGGGCGACAGGACTTGAACCTGCAACCTACGGTTTTGGAGACCGTTGCTCTACCAATTGAGCTACGCCCCTTCGGCCGAAACTTCTCGGCCGCTCTGGTGTCCATCCGGCTCGTACACGCGGCCTACGCACCCCCGGGAAGAGGACGCGGGCAGCGCAGAGCGCCGAATTACCCCAGAAATCTCAGTGTACTGCACACCCTTCGGAACAGATAAATCCCGTCGTCCCGGCCGTGAACTACCTCGACCGGATCGACCATGCTCAGGCCAAGCGCACCGTTGCGGTGGCTCTCCCGAAAATCTTCTTGCCCTCGAACTTCGCGACGATGGCGACGGTCGCAGTGCGCTTCTCGTCGTCCATCGACTTGATCTTGCCGGTGAACTCGACCGACGCCGCAGCGTCCGCCGGGACGTACACCGAGCTGGTGAAGCGCACGTTGTATTCGGTGACCGCACCGGGATCGCCGAGCCACGAGGTGACGAAGCCGGCACCGAGACCCATCGTCAGCATGCCGTGCGCGATCACGTTGTCCAGTCCGGCCAACTCGACGACTTCGTCGCTCCAGTGGATGGGATTGGGGTCGCCCGACACGCCTGCGTAGTTCACCAGGTCGCCGCGGGTCAGGGACACGATGCGCTCGGGAAGCTCGTCACCGACGGACACGTCGCCGAAATTACGAAGCGCCATGCATGATCACTTCCTTGACCGCGTGCGCGATGTTCTCGTCGATCTCGCCACCGGTACGGGCCACGATGGTCGTCCAGGTCGTCTGGACGACCTCACCGTTCTGATCGGTGACGATGTTCTTGGTGGTCATGATGTCGCTGCCACTCATCTGACGAAAGGACTCGAGGTGGACGTCGCAGATCAACCGGTCGCCGACCTGAATCGGCCGGTGGAATTCCAGTCGCTGATCGGTCTGCAGGATCTGACTCGGGTCGTAACCGGTGATGACCTCTTTGAACATCCGCGTCTGCGCGATGATGCCCACCAGTGAAATGAAGGTCAAGGGCGCGAGGAGACCGTCGTAACCGAGGCCCTTCGCTGCGTCCTCGTCGTGGTGCGCGGGGTGGAAATCCTGAACCGCACGCGCGTACTCACGAACCTTCTCGCGGCCGACCTCGTAGAAGTCGTCGACGCGATAATGAAAACCGACCATGGACGCCGCGTGAGCGGACACATCCATGGCCGGGACATCCTGTGGAGCTTGTGACACGGAAAGACAACCTTTTCTACCCTGGACGCAAGAGCCGTTAGGTGGAGAAGTGTGTCCTAACGCCGGGCGCCGACTGCTGAACGGAACTGCGAACCAGCGAGCCGAGCGGACTAGCGAGATTCGCGGTGAGCCCGATGCGTGCCGCAGTTGGAGCAGAACTTCTTCAGCTCGATGCGGTCGGGATCGTTCCGACGGTTCTTCTTGGTGATGTAGTTGCGGTGCTTGCAAACCTCGCAGGCCAAGGTGATCTTGGGCCGCACATCGGTGGAGGAGGCCACTGGACGCCTACTTTCGGGTAAATCTGATCAGGGTCAATCAGGACTGTTCATGAGTGCTACTGGTCGTGCTTGCCTACTGTGTAGCGGTGACCGGACTTGAACCGGCGACGCAACGATTATGAGTCGTTTGCTCTACCAACTGAGCTACACCGCCTCAGGTGCTCACCGTCCACCATCCCACGCGGGGAACGCGACGTCGAGCCATCCAATCCAGCGAGCCCCCTAACGGAATCGAACCGTTGACCTTTTCCTTACCATGGAAACGCTCTACCGACTGAGCTAAGGGGGCGAGCAACTACGCATGTTGCCGTGCGCTGAAGCCTTCAAGAGGTTACACATTCCGAGCGCCGACTACCAAATTGCGTGGTCAGCGAGCCGTTCTGGTCCCTCTTCACATGGAAACCCCAGCGAGAGAAATCCTCGCCGGGGTTCCAGGTGTGGCAGATGTAGGATTCGAACCTACGTAGGCATAAGCCGACGGATTTACAGTCCGCTCCCATTGGCCGCTCGGGCAATCTGCCGTGATGCGATCGAAGCCCGTACTGCTCTTCGGCGCGGTGAGAAGAATACAACGAACGTCCCCCCGGAACGCAAACCGGGTGGATACGGTCGGTAGCGGGCCGATAAAGTCCCAGCGGGATGTGGACCGACACCACCGCAAAATCAAATTTTCGATTCGACTGGAGAGTGTGAGAAGTGGCTGATTCGTCCTTCGACGTAGTGAGCAAGGTCGACCGACAGGAAGTGGACAACGCCGTCGGACAGGCCGCGAAGGAGCTGGCGACCCGCTTCGACTTCCGTGGATCCGACACCAGCATCGAATGGTCCGGCAGCGGCGAGTCCGAGACCATCGTCATCACCTCCGAATCCGAGGAGAAGGTCAAGGCCGCCCTCGACGTGTTCAAGGAGAAGCTGATCCGACGGGACGTCTCCCTCAAAGCCTTCGAGACCAACGAGCCGGCCGCGTCCGGCAAGGTCTACAAGGTCACCGGCAAGCTCGTGCAGGGCATCACGACCGAGAACGCCAAGAAGATCTCCAAGAAGATCCGCGACGACGGCCCCAAGGGCGTCAAGGCCCAGATCCAGGGCGACGAACTGCGCGTGAGCAGCAAGAAGCGCGACGACCTGCAAGCCATCCAGCAGCTGCTCAAGAGCGAGGACTTCGGCATCGCACTGCAGTTCGTCAACTACCGCTAGAGCGGCTTCTCCCCTGGGTCGTTCCGCAGGCTCGGCGTCAGTACGGCCGGTGGCCGGCCATCCGCTCGAGGCGCTCGATGCGGTCGGCCATCGGGGGGTGGGTGGCGAACAACTGCCCTGCCTTGTCGCCGATGCGGAACGGATTGGCGATCATCAGATGTGACTCCGCCGCCAACCGCGGCTCGGGCGGCAACGGTGCCAACTGCACCCCCTGCTCGAGCTTGCGGAGCGCCGACGCGAGGGCCAGCGGATCTCCGGTCAGCTCGGCTCCCGACTGATCTGCCTGGTACTCCCGCGAACGGGAGACGGCCAGCCGAACCAGGGTGGCCGCAATGGGCCCCAGCATCGACACCAGGAGCAGCGCGATCGGGTTCGGGCCTCCGTTGCCGCGTCCGCCGAAGATGTTGGCGAAAAAGGCCAGGTTGGCCAAGCCGGAGATGACAGCAGCCATCGCTCCCGCCACCGACGAGATCAGAATGTCTCGGTTGTAGACGTGCGAGAGTTCGTGACCGAGCACCGCGCGTAGTTCGCGCTCGTCGAGGATGCGCAGGATGCCCTCGGTGCAGCACACCGCTGCATTGCGCGGGTTGCGTCCTGTCGCGAACGCGTTGGGGTTGTTGGTGGGGCTGACGTACAGCGCGGGCATCGGCTGATGAGCCGTCGTCGCCAACTCCCGCACGATCCGATACATCGCCGGCTGCTCGAGCTCGCTCACCGGCACGGCATGCATCGACCGCAAGGCCATCTTCGCGCTGTTGAAGTACGCGTAACCGTTGACGCCGACTGCCAACACGATGGAGCCGATGAGAATGGCCGCGTTACCGAACAGCGAGCCGATGAAGACGATGAGCGCCGACATCCCGACCAGCAGGCCGAAAGTCTTCGCGCCGTTCGCGTAACCGTTCATGTCTGAAGGTGCCTCCTCGTACCGGGTGTTACTACCCGATTCAACGAAACCACCCCGACCGGCAGTTCCCGGCCGAAGTCCGAGCCGACTACCCGACGCGCTCGACGGTGTAATTCACCAACCGGCCGAGTGCATCGTTGGCCGGGCCCTGTGGCAGCAGTGCAAGTTCTGCGTGTGCCCGGGCGGCGTATTCGCCGAGTGTCTTCTTGGCCGAGACCATGCCGGGTGAACGCTGGAGCAGCTCCAGAGCCTCGGTGACCAGAGCGTCCTCGGTGACCGGACCGGCGAGGATCTCGCGCAGTCGATCGCCGTCGGCACCTTCTTCGCGCAGCGCGAAGAGCACCGGCAGAGTGTGTACGCCCTCCCGCAGGTCGGTGCCGGGAGTCTTGCCGGACTGCTCGGTGGCCGAAGAGATGTCGATGATGTCGTCGGAGATCTGGAAGGCGGTACCGACGGCGTCACCGAGGCGCTCGAGGCGTCCCACATGCTCGGCATCGCCGCCGGAGAACGTTCCGCCGAAGCGTCCGCACGAGGCGATGAGCGAGCCTGTCTTCTCCCACACGACCTTCAAGTAGTGCGCGACGGGATCGTCGGTGCTCTTGGCCCCGATGGTTTCGCGCATCTGGCCGGTGACGAGTTCTGCGAAGGTCTCGGCGATGATGCGGACGGCGTCGGGTCCGAGCGTGGACACCAGACGAGACGCATGCGCGAACAGGTAGTCGCCCGCGAGGATCGCCACACTGTTGCCCCAGCGTGAGTTCGCACTCTCGGCACCTCGACGCATCGACGCCTCGTCCATGACGTCGTCGTGATAGAGCGTCGCCAGGTGAACCAGTTCGACGACCGTGGCCGCAGTGACGATCGCCGGATCGGTCGGCGACGGTCCCAGTTGGCCGGTGAGCACGGTGAACAGGGGCCGGAATCGCTTTCCGCCGGCCTTGGCCAGGTGCAGCGCGGCCTCGGTGAGGAACTCCTCACCGTCGGAGAGTTCGCTGATCATCAGTTCTTCGACGCGTGCGAGGCCGTCGGCGACGGATCGCGCGAGCTCCGGGTCACCCAGGTCGACTCCGGCAACGACCGTTGCTACGGCAGCGTCGTCTGTACTCACGATGTTGGTCCCTGTCCTGTCGTCGACATGCCGGCGGCAGCGGCGAAGCGCCGCTGCTCGCCTTCTACCGTAGTGAACCTAGCGTGCACACCGGTGGGACGGTGTCACCGACCACAGGTGACGCTTCACTCACCGAGGTTGCCGGAGATGACTTCGAGCGTCACGGCCATCGCTGCCGACGCCCTGTCGCCCGATGCGTCGGTCGGTGCAGTCATCAGAGCGTCGAGCAGGATCACGTGCGGAAGTCTGCTGGTGACCGCGAGTTCTCGCTGGAAGCCGACGTCACGCACGGCCACCACCACGCGTTCGTACGGCCTCGACCGGAGGCCCTCGACGCACCCGTTCGTAGAAGTCGGGATACTGGAACACGTGAGCACTCCCCACCCCGCCCCACCCACCACGACCGACGTTCTGGTCGTGGGCGCGGGCCCCGCAGGATCGTCCGCTGCGGCATGGGCCGCGCGATCCGGTCGCGACGTCGTCCTGGCCGACGCGGCAGTGTTCCCCCGCGACAAGACGTGCGGTGACGGGTTGACGCCACGTGCCGTCGCCGAGCTCGATCAGCTCGGTCTGGGCGAGTGGGTGCGCAGCAAAGCGCGCAACCGAGGACTGCGACTGAGCGGATTCGGGCAGGAACTGGAACTCGAGTGGCCGAGCAGATCACTGCCGACCATCGGAAGTGCGGTTCCCAGAACCGAACTGGACGACAGGATTCGCGTCGCCGCAGTCGAATCCGGAGCCGTGATGGCCGAGGGAGCCAAGGCCGTCGCCGTCACCCGCGACGGCACTTCGGTCCGCTCGGTAACCCTTCAGACCGCTGACGGTGCACACGAGATCTCCTGCCGCACACTGATCGTCGCCGACGGTGTCCGCTCGACTCTGGGCAAGCAACTCGGGCGGCAATGGCATCGCGATACCGCATTCGGCGTCGCTGCTCGCGCCTACATCGACTCGGGCCGTAGCAACGACGAGTGGATCAGCTCGCACCTCGAATTACGCGACGCCGCAGGCACTCTGCAGCCCGGTTACGGCTGGGTCTTCCCGTTGGGCGACGGAACCATCAACATCGGCGTCGGCACCTTGGCCACCGCCAAGCGGCCGGCACCAGGAGCGCTGCGCCCCCTACTCGACCTCTACACCCACCAGCGCCGCGGCGAATGGGACCTCAGCGGGGAGTTGCGCTCGGTGGCGTCGGCGCTGCTGCCGATGGGCGGCGCGGTCTCGGGAATCGCGGGCACCAACTGGGCCATCATCGGCGACGCCGCAGCCTGCGTGAACCCACTCAACGGCGAGGGCATCGACTACGGACTCGAAGGCGGTCGTATGGTCGTCGACCTGCTCGATCACCCCGACCTCACCGACGCGTGGCCGAGTCTGTTGCGCGAGCACTACGGGCAGGCCTTCTCCATCGCCCGACGCCTCGCCGGACTGTTGACCGTGCCGAGATTCCTACCGGCTGCGGGACCGGTGGGCATGCGCTCGCGGGCGCTGATGAAAGTTGCAGTCCGCTGCATGGGCAACCTGATCACCGAGGCCGACAGCGACCTCGTCGCGCGCACGTGGCGGGCATCGGGAAGCGGATCGTTGAAAGTCGATTCCCGGCCGCCGTTCTCGTGAACAGCGTTACGGTCGAGTTGCCTTGTGCAGCGCGACGATTCCGCCGGTGAGGTTGCGCCACTGCACGTCGGTCCAGCCGGCGTCGGCGATGCGCTGCGCCAACTGTTCCTGCGTCGGCCAAGCGCGGATGGACTCGGCGAGGTAGACGTACGCGTCGGGGTTGCTGCTCACCGCGCGTGCGACTTTCGGCAATGCCTTCATCAGGTACTCCATGTACACGGTGCGGAACGGACCGAACACCGGCGTGGAGAATTCCGAGACGACGAGCCTGCCGCCGGGCTTGGTGACGCGGGCGATCTCGCGCAGTCCGGCATCGAAGTCCGAGACGTTGCGGAGGCCGAACGAGATGGTGGCTGCATCGAAGCTGGCGTCGGCATAGGGCAGCGCCATCGCGTCGCCTGCGACCATCGGAACACCTCGCTGCAATCCGGCCTGCAACATGCCCTTGGAGAAATCGGTGGCCACGCACCAGGCTCCGCTGCGACCGAGTTCGACGGTGGAGACACCGGTACCTGCAGCAAGATCGAGAACACGCTCGCCGGGTTTCAGATCCAACGCTCGTCGAGTGAGCTTGCGCCAACTGCGGTCCTGCCCGAACGAGAGAACGGTGTTGGTGATGTCGTATCGACGGGCGACGCCGTCGAACATCGACGCCACCTCGTGGGGCTCTTTTGCCAGGGTTGCGCGTGATGTCTGGGCCACAGGGTCCAGACTACTCAAGCAACGTTCACTGCCTGCGGCGCTGTGATGCCTTGCACGTCGTAGTAGTGCGAGATCAGTTCGTCGCAGATGGCGGGCCAGGTTCGGTGCAGAACGGATTTGCGGGCTGCGTCGCCGAATCGTGCCCGGGTGGTGGGTTCGGCGAGGGCACCTACGGCACTGGGCAGCAGCTCGGTGAACTTGTCGACCGGCAGCAGGTATCCGTTGCGGCAGTGCGAGACCAGGTCGCGCGGGCCCCCGGCGTCGGGTCCGATGACGGGGACGCCGCTGGAGAGGGCCTCTTGGACTGCCTGGCAGAAGGTTTCGTGTTCGCCGGGGTGGACGAAGATGTCGAAGCTGGCGTAGGCCCGAGCGAGTTCGTCGCCGCCGAGTTGTCCGGTGAAGATCGCGCCGGGCATCAGGGTCTGCAACGCCGCTGTGTCGGGTCCGCCGCCGACGATCACCAGCTGGATCGACGGGTCGGTGGCCAAGACGGCGAGCCGCTCGACGTGCTTCTCGGGGGCGAGCCTTCCCACGAAGCCGACGATCAGTTTGTCGCCGGCTCCCCACTGGTCGCGAAGGCTGGCCGACGCGGCCGAAGGCGCGAATCGAACGGCGTCCACTCCCCTGGCCCATCGGTGCACGCGCGGAATTCCGTGCAGCTCCAGTGCGTCGACGGCGGAGGTGGACGGTGCCAGGGTGCGGGCGGCGCCGCGGTGCAGTCTCCTCGTCCAGCGCCACGCGGCCTTGGACGTCAGGCCGAGGCCGTAACTGGCGGCGAAACCGGCGACATCGGTCTGGTAGACGGCAACAGCAGGCACATCCAGTCGGTTGGCGGCGGCGAGACCGCCTGCTCCGAGCAGGAACGGTGACGCGAGATGGACGACGTCGGGGGCGAAGGCACGCATCGCCGAGACCATGCCGAGGCCCGGCACTCCGACGGGCAGCGAACTGACCTTGGGGACCATGATCGACGGCACCCGGTGCACCGGAACGTCGTCGTGCCACGTCGCGGCTCTGGGGCCGGACGGATTGTCCGGGGCGATGACGATGGCGTCGTGCCCCGTCTTGTCGAGGTGTTCGAGGACACGGATCACCGAGTGGGTGACGCCGTTCATGTTGGGCAAGAACGATTCCGCAACGATGGCTACTCGCACGGTCCTCAGTGTGGGCGGCCCCGCAGTCGGCCAGGTATGGACAACGTTACGTGTGGGCCAACGTCACACGAATTGCGCGAGCACCCACGACGGATCGGGGTTGGTGCGGTGTTCGGAGCCCACGAACACGGTCGGGACCGTCTCGTTGCCGTCGTTGACCGACCGAACCCGCGCGGCCGCAGCGTCGAATGGTCGTTCCGCAGGCTCCACTCCTGCCGGATCCTTGCGGATGTTCACCCACACGGCTTTCTTTCCGCGCAGCAACAGCGCTACGCGCAACCGCAGGCAGAAGATGCATCCAGGACGCCAGTAGACCAACGGCACCGAATTCCGAGTCGCCAGAGTGCGCGAGGCGTCGTCGGACAGGGACCGGGGGTACAGCACCGGCGTCGTCAGGGCGAGAACGAACCCAACCGCGAGCACCAAGATCACGATCGAGGACGCGATGTTGCCGAAGTTCATCAGCGCGAACCCGGCCACCGCGGCGAGGGCTGCGATGATCCACTGCTTGGCATTACGCATTCCGGGCCTCCTTGCGTCGTAACCAGAACAGCACCGGCCCGGCGATCAGCCAGGTGACGACGATGACCGACCCGGCCGGAACGATAGCGACGGTAGCGTCGCGGCCGGCGACGCGCACCAGTTCGACGTCCGGGTCTGCCTTGTAGTACTCGACCTCGATGCGTTGACCGGCGATGAGGTTGGTGGGGTACAGCACGCCGAGCGCCGGGTTGTGTGTCACGCCGTCGGGGGTGATGAAGCTGACGGCCGAGCGCAGCTTGCCCGCGGACAGCACCTCGGCGGTGGCGGTGCCCTTGTCGGAATCGATGGTGACGTCGTTGCGCCAGGCTCCGACCACCAGAAGCACGGCGAGGACCGAAATCGCGCCGGCGACCACGAGCACGACCAGCCGGGTCCGGTACAGCGTTCGGCTGGCTCTGTCGGTAGCGGTCACAGCGATCAGGTTACTTCGCAGCCGACGCGACGCCGCTCGGGTAGCGTCTGCACTCATGTCGCGCAGCTTCGAGTTCACCGTCGAATCGTCCAATCCCCCCGCCGACGTGCACGCAGCACTCACCAGCGAGGCCCAGTGGGCAGCCCGTTTCGCCAAGGCGAAGAAGACGGACGGGTACGAAATGACCAAGCACGAGGACGGCGGTCTGACGGTCGACATCACCGAAGAGGTCGGCACCTCCGAACTCCCCGGCTTCGTCACGAAGGTCATCAAGGGCAAGCTGATCGTCTCCCGCACCGATCACTGGGGTCCGCTCGAGGGCGACCATGCCGAGGGAACCCTCATCGGCGGCACCACCGGTCTACCGGCCAAGGTGAACGGCACGCTGTCTCTTCGACCCGACGGAACCGGTGCGAAGTTGATCGTCAAGGGCGAATCGACGGTGAAGATTCCACTCGTCGGCGGCAAGATCGAGGACCTGATCAACAAGATGATCAAGGACATGATCGATCAGGAAACCGGCGAAACCCTCGAATGGGTTGCGGCGCAACAGGGCTGACGACCTACCACGCGTTACAGCCGCGCCCTGATCGCTGCGTGTAGATCCCGCAGTCCCGATCGCTCGGTGGTCACTTCCAGCACCCTGATTCTCGCCCCGCGTCGCCATCCCCCAACGATCCCTCCGCCGGATCGAGGGCGGAGGCCCGCCACAACGCCAAACGTTGCCAGAGAATCTGTCTCAGACCGTCATCGAGACGCCTGACCCGCACTGACACAACAGCTGCGGGCACGCATGGATAACGAATCGTCGCGCTGCCTTCCGATTGGCGAGCACCCTCCTGCGCTTCACGTGTCGGTACTTCCGGTCACGGCCGACTCGCTGCCCCTCTGTCAAGCAGCTCGTCCCGATGTGGAGGAAGACCATCTCTGGACTCGCCGTAGCGAGGCGATTCGGACCCGACTGCACAGCACGCCCTGAACACTGTGCCGTTCGCGTATTGGTACGCCTCGGACGGTCAATCAGGTTGCCCGCCGGGTAGACCGTTGGTCTGTCGTCGATTCCATTCCCTCGCTGTGATTTCGTAGAGCACCTCGCCCTGATCCGCGCCGGGCAGCGGATCGTGCCACGCTCGGAATTCGGTGCGTACGTGACGCATCCCGATCTTGCGCATCACTCCTCGTGACGCAAGGTTGACTGCCTTCGTCTCAGCCCAGATGCGCTGCAGTTCAAGCGTTCTGAATCCGTAGTCGAGAAGGAGCAACGCACCCTCCGTGGCCAGGCCCCGCCCCCAGCACCGACGCATCAACCGCCAGCCGATCTCGGCCTCATCGAAATTCACGGGCACATCGGGTGCCGGGGAGCTTCGTCCGAGATCCCACCAACCGAGAAAGTCGTCGTTCTCGAAGCCGACCCACCACCCGAGGCCCGCTTCGTCGGCAATCCTCTCGGCGCACCGTGGTGCCCAGAAGTCATCGATCTCGTTCGATGTACGCGCACGCCCGAGCAGGAATTCCATCACCACAGGGTCGGAGTCGAGACCGTGCAGGAAGGGCAAGTGCTGCAGGGTCATCGGACGCAGCTCGATCCTGGACGCATTCAGTACAGGACGGGTCATGACGCCAGCGTCACTCAGCGCTCGCGGGCAACGCGGGCGATCCGTCCGACCCCAGGCTCACCGGTCCGCCTCGGCCCGCGAGTATCTGTTCCCGAAGGATGTCCGCATGGCCGCAGTGGTGGGCCAGGTCCCTGAGCACCTGCAGATATACCCAGTGCACGGTACGAGGCCCGGTGTGATGTCCCGTCACGATGGCATCCAGCGCCAATGGGGCTACGACGGTTCGGGCAGTTGCGCACGCCTGCCTGTGCGCCGAGACGACACCGGCGATGGTGTCGCCGTCCTCGACGACGAAGGACTCCGCGGGACTCCGAACCAGACCGAGGGCAACCCTGGACCCACCCCCGACGCATTCCTCGAACCACACTCGCTGCATCCATGTCACATGCTTGAGCAAGCCGAGAAGCGTTGTGGCAGAGGGAACCAACCGTGCGCGCGCCTGCTCCTCGGTGAGACCATCGACTGTCGCATCGAGCGCTCTCCGGTAGTCCTCGATGAACGCCTCGAGCTGAGCGCGGTCGTCCTCCAGCAGCACCTCGAATGCACCCGTCACAGGTTCTCCTTCACAGCGAAGATTCGGCCGGGCAAGAACGACGTCTAGAGCCGCGCCCTGATGGCCGCGTGCAGCTCGCGCAGTCCCGATCGCTCCGTGGTCACTTCCAGCACCCTGATTCCCGTGGCATGGCCGGTGAGTTCGGTTGCCAGATCGGCCAAGTCGACCAGGTGGTGCTCCACGCGGTAGGCACCGCACAGTGCGCCGAGGTCCATGCCGTGAGGCGTGCCGAACACTCTCTCGAACACACCCGCGTACTGCGGGTCGCCTTGTTCGAGGAGCTCGAAGATGCCGCCGCCGTCGTCGTTGGCGACGACGATCGTCAGGTCGTCAGGTCGAGGTTCACCGGTGCCGATGAGCAGGCCGGCCGCGTCGTGCAAAAACGTCAGATCGCCGAGAAGTGCCACAGTGCGCCGCTTTCCGGACATCGCGGCACCGATGGCCGTCGAAACGGTGCCGTCGATACCGGCCACGCCGCGGTTGGACAGAACCTTCACGTCGGGGTTCGGTGTCGCCACCAGGGCCGCGTCGCGCACGGGATTGGACGCTCCGAGCACCAGCTGGTCACCTGGCTGCAGGGCGGACATCACCACGTCGGCAACATGCAGTCCCGTCGGCTTGGGATGCTCTGAAAGTTGTTCGTGCACAGCCTGTTCGGCTCTCTCGGACAGAGCGGCGCAACGAGCGATCCAGGCGGGGTCGGGCGCGCCGGTGGTGACCGCCCGAGTGCCGGTGGCCAGGACGTTGCCGGAGACGTCGGGCCAGCGCGGTCCGGTGGTGAGCGCGATGACGTCGACTGCAGGGTCGGCCAGCAGAGCCGAGACCTGTCGATGCAGCGTCGGCCGCCCGGTGATCACGGCCTGGCGCGGCTTCAACTGCGCAAGAGCCAAGGGATGCAACGGGATTCCGTGCAGGGGTGCGGTCGGCTCGGCGACGGTCGGCAACCCGGCCAGCTCCGGACGCACGGCACCGCCGTGACCGGAGACGACCACGGTGTCGACAGTCAGATCCAGTTCGACGGGAACGTCGAGTGTCGCCTGGGTGGTCGAGGTCCACGGCATTCCATCGGGCCGACCCTCCGGTCGCGCGCCGGGGTCGCCGATCGCAGGCACCAGAGGCTCACGCAGTGGGATGTCGAAGTGCACCGGCCCGGCGTTGCCGGATCGTGCTCCGCGCGCAGCCGCGATGACGCGGGAGACGGCGCTGCGCCACTGACTGTTCTGCTTGGGTCCTTCCTCGGCGAGCCCGAGGCTGATCGTCGCGCGCACCTGGGATCCGAACAGGCCGAGCTGCTCGATGGTCTGGTTGGCACCGGTGCCGAGCATCTCGTACGGGCGGTTGGCGCTGATGACGATCAGTGGAATGCGGGCGTAGTTCGCTTCGAGTACGGCAGGCCCCAGATTGGCGACCGCGGTTCCCGACGTCATCACCACCGGGACGGGCTGACCACTCCCCAGGCTCAGGCCGATCGCCAGGAAGCCGGCGGTTCGCTCGTCGATCCGCATATGCAACCGCAGGCGGCCTGCGACGTCTGCCTCCTGCAACGCGAACGCCAACGGGGCGTTCCGCGAGCCGGGGCACAACACGACGTCTCGGATCCCGCTGCGCGCCAGTTCGTCGACGACTGCGGTGGCCTGTGCGGTGGACGGATTCACAGTTTCAAGAGTGTCAGACGCGTCGGTCGGACGCCGCAACCGGGCTTTGACAGTATGAAGGTGTGCGTACAGTCTTTCGGCCCGACGAGGTCGCTCCCGGTCGCTTCTACCAGCTCCTGACCGCTTCGGTGGTACCTCGGCCCATTGCCTGGGTCTCCACCGTCTCGGCCGACGGTGTGGCGAACCTCGCGCCCTACAGCTTCTTCACGGTGTCCTCGGTGGTGCCTCCGGTCGTGCAGTTCACGTCGGTGACCCGCAAGGACAGTCTTCGCAACATCGAGGCCACCGGCGAGTTCGTCGTGAATCTGGCGACGGCACCGTTGGTGGATCAGGTCAACAGCAGTTCGGCGAGCTTCGATCACGGTGTCAGCGAATTCGAGGCCGTCGGCATCGAGAGCGAGCCCAGTACCGTCGTGACACCACCGCGCGTGGCGGCCGCTCCGATCGCCATCGAGGCGACGTTGCATCGCGTCGTCGAAGTGGGTAACTGCTTCGTCGTCATGGGTACTGTCGTCGCCCTGTCGGTGCGTCCCGAATATCTGGCCGAGGACGGCCTCCCCGAGTTCGACGCCATTGCCCCGCTCAGCCGCCTCGGTCGCACCGAGTGGGGGTTGCCGCCCGAGGTTCGCGAAATCGAGCGACCTTCTTGATTCGCTGGCTGCTGCTGGTTCTCGTCACGGTCGGACTGACCGTCGGGGCCGATGCACTCGGTGTGCCGTCGGCTGCGTTGTTCGTTGCCTTGCTGGTGGCGATCGTGTTCGCGCTCGCCGGGTGGGCTCCGACGACCGGAACCGAGCGAGCGCCACTCCCCCGCAGACTCGGCATGGCGGCGCAGGCAATCCTCGGCGTCGAGATCGGAACGCTGGTGCAGAGCGACACTCTGAGCTCGCTGGGCGATACCTGGCTGCCGGTACTGCTGGCATGCATCGGCACCCTGTTGCTGTCGATCGCGGCCGGCGCGCTGCTGGGGCTTCGTAAAGACATCGATTCACTGACCGGTTCCTTGGCGCTGGTCGCAGGCGGAGCCTCGGGACTGGTGGCGATCACGCAGGAGCTCGGCGGCGACGAACGAGTCGTGGCGGTGGTGCAGTACCTCCGCGTCGTGCTGGTGACCACAACGCTGCCACTGGTCGCCACCCTGGTGTTCGACGCTCAACCCGGACAGTCGTCGGTCACCGCCGACGTGCACGAGGCACTGTGGATCGACCTCGCCTTCGTCGTGATCTGCGGCGTCATCGGCGTGATGCTGGCGAAGGCGATCCGGCTGCCCGCCCCCGCCCTGCTCGGCCCGCTGATGATCGCCACGCTCGCCGACGTACTCGGGGTGTCGTTCGACGCATCCGTCCCGACGTTGCTGCTGTGGGCGGCGTACATCGTGATCGGATGGCAGGCGGGGCTGCGGTTCACCGTCGCCAGCTTGAAGTCGATCTCGCGGGTCCTGCCCGCGTCTCTGATGTTGATCATCGCCGTCACCGTCGGATGCGCGATGCTCGGCTTGTGGCTGGCGTCCGCGACGGGGACGAGCGGCTACGAGGGCTACCTGGCGACCACCCCGGGTGGTGTGTACGCGGTGCTTGCCATCGCCGCGTCGACCGGCGCGAACGTGACGTTCGTCGTGGCAGCGCAGGTGATCCGGGTGTTCATGATGCTGTTCGCGGTGCCGATGGGAGCGAAGGTCGTCCAGCACTACCGGCATGGTCGACCCGAGTGAATCGACGCGCCCCCATTCGGAGTTAGGGTCCACTAATCTCACCGGCATGGCCAAGTACCTCAAACCCGAGCACCCGGCGTTCTACCGACTGCACGTTCTCGCTGCCGAACGGATCAGTTCCGGCTTCGTCAGGATCACCCTCGGGGGCGAGTCGCTCTCGAGCTACGCGTACATGGGCTACGACCAGTGGTTCCGACTGTTCCTGCCACAACCGGATCAACGCGAACCCCGCATACCCAGCTCGACCTCGAAATTCTGGTACGCCCAGTATCTGACCTTCTCCAAGGACACCAAGCCGGTTGTCCGCAACTACACCGTCCGCAACTTCCGCCCCGCAGGCCAGGGCCGATTGAGCGAGGGCGCGGAGCTGGACGTCGACTTCGTCGTCCACGGTTCCGAACACGGCGGCCACGCGGGCCCAGCGTCGTCGTGGGCTGCACGCGCCGTTCCCGGGGACCGCGTCGCGATTCTCGACGAGGGACGCATCTACAACCCGGATACCGATGCCTCGTGGCAATTGCTCGTCGGCGACGAGAGTGCCGCTCCGGCGATTCTCGGAATACTGCGATCCTCACCGGAAAACCTGCGCGCCGTGGTGTTCATCGAAGTCCCCACCGAGGCCGACGTCCAGCAGCACCACGTGCCGCCGGGCGTCGAGCTGAAGTGGATCGTGCGCACCGACCCGCATGCCAAACCCGGTGATGCGGCACTGGCCGCAGTGCAGAAAGCCGAACTTCCCGGCGGCACCCCGTTCGTGTACGTGGCAGGCGAACAGGGCTTGGCCACCGGCCTGCGCAGATACCTGGTGAACGAGCGCGCAGTACCGAAATCCAGCATCTGCTTCACCGGATACTGGAAGTTCGGTAAAGCCGCCGGATAGCACTCGATTAGTGTCATCTCACATGTCCGGCTTGGGAAAAGGTCACACAGTCGTCACCGACTCGGTCGAGGTCGACGGTGCGTCGTTCGCCTCGCTGCGCGCCCGTCCGCTCCCCCGAGCCGAGCGCTACGAACTGGGACGACGTCTACGCGAAAAGGTGCCGATCGCCTCGCTCGGCGATTGGACCCCACCGGCGGATCGACCCGACCCGGTCAAGCAGATCGAATACTCGCACCAGGGCCGCATCGAATGGCTGATACCGACGCGCCTCGAGCGGATGGTCGAGTCGCCGTACGGATTCCTGCGCGGCACGGCGATCGTCATGGCCCGGGACGTGGCGATGCTGCCGTCGACCGGCATCAACCCGGTCATCAGCGGCGACGCCCACCTGGGCAACTTCGGGTTCTACGCCTCCCCCGAACGTGACCTCGTCATCGATCTCAACGACTTCGACGAGGCCCACCCGGGAGCCTGGGAATGGGATCTACGACGCCTCGCCGCGAGCATCTGGGTGGCCGGGCGGCAGAACGGCCGCACCGAGGATCAGTGCCGCGACGCCGTCACCGCCTGCGTGTCCGCGTACCGAATCGAGGTGGCCCGACTTGCCGACGAGCCGCTGATGTCGCGTTCGTTCCAGCGTCTGACGGCCGAGAAGCTGCAGCGCGACGCCACCGAGGGCTCGCTGCGCAAGGAGATCAAACGCGCCACCAAGAAGGCGCGTCGACGCACCAGTGACCGCGTTCTGCCGCGCTTCACCGAGAAGCACGAGGGCAAGCGCAGAATCGTCGAGGAGCCGCCGATCACCACGCGCATCTCCGCCAAGGACGAGGAACTTCTGGCCGTCGGATTGGACGAGTATCTGCTCACCCTCACCCCGCACTGGCGTCGCGTGCTCGGTGGATACACGTTGATCGACGTGGCGCACCGCGTGGTCGGCGTCGGCAGCGTCGGCCTGCGGGCGTACGTGGCTCTGCTCGAGGGCACCAGCGAGGACGACGTCGTGTTCCTGCAGCTCAAGCAGGCCAGACGCTCGGTGCTCGCGCCGTACGTGCACGGCGAATCGGCCTGGCACGATCACCAGGGCCAGAGGGTCGTGGAGTATCAGCAGGATCTGCAGACCGTCAGCGATCCGCTGCTGGGCTGGACGACCATCGCCGGACGGCAGTACTACGTGCGGCAGTTCCGCAACATGAAGGGGACCATCGACCTGTCGTCGATCGACGCGCCGGCACTGGTCGACTACGCACGGGTGGTGGGTCGGCTACTGGCCAAGGGACACGCGCGTACGAGTGGGGCGTCGATGATCTCGGGATACACCGGAGATTCCGATGCCCTCGAGGTGGCGTTGTGCCGCTTCGCGCAGCTGTACGCGGATCAGACGGAAGCCGATTGGGAGCGTTTGAGCGCTACGCGCATGTGAGTGTGGAGCCCGCGGAACGACCCGAGGGCTCCACACTCACATGCGGCGAAGCCGCTCAGGCGTGCTTGGCGACCAGGTCACCCACGCGCGGCAGTGCCTCGGTGACGTTCTTCTTCGCCGAGCCACGCAGGCTGCCGTAGAACTTCTTCACGACGGACTTGTCGGTCTCCTCGATGCGAGCATCGGTGACCGAGAGCAGCGCGTCGGATGCGGCGTCGCCGTTGGCGGCGAGGTACTGACCGAACGTGCCCTGCGGGGCAGCGTTGTACGACTGCCAGAACGGATCCAGCTTGTCGACGAAATCGGGCCACAGAGCCGAGACCGCATTGTCGATGTACGACGGTCCGACCTTCTTCACTGCGCCGTAGCCCCCCTTGACCGCGAGTCCACTCGCGCCCTTCTTGTCCGCAACCTCGGCGTCGATCAGTGCCAGGACATCGACGCGCAGAGCGTCGGCCTTCGACTCGTCGAGCAGTGAATCCTTGAGTGCAGCAACCACTTCGAAGTTCCTCCCAGATGTGTCAGCGGCCCCACGCGGACCGGGCGCAAGACTACCGCAGAAGGGCGTGGCAGCGCCGAACTCGCTCGATCCACCACTGCGTGCGATCGGCGTCGGCGTCGAGCTCGATCAGGGCCTCGGCATCGGGTTCGAGGCTGCCGACCGGGTACGTTCCGTCGATCACCTCCGGCACGGGTGCGACGTCTCGAACGAACAGTGCGCCCGTTCCCAGACCGCAGGCGAACTCGAGGTGCGGCAGCGCAGCGGCTGCGGCCAGCCCGGACGAGATACCGACAGCAGAATCGAGAGCACTCGACACCACCACCGGCACGCCGTACTCCCCCAGCTCTCCGGCCAGCTCGAGCACCGCTCGCATCCCGCCGAGCGGGGCTACCTTGAGCACGGCGATGTCGGCTCCGCCCGCCCGGACGACCTTCATCGGATCCTCGGCCCGGCGAACGCTCTCGTCGGCAGCGATCCGCACCCCGGGCACCCGACGCCGAACTTCGACCAATTCCGGCACCGACGCACACGGCTGCTCGGCGTACTCGAGCGGACCGTCGGCGGTCAGGGCCGTCAGAGCGGCCACCGCTTCGTCGACGCTCCAGCCGCCGTTGGCGTCGACCCGTACCCGCGGGACCAGCTCGCGCACGGCACGCACTCGGGCGAGGTCGTCGGCCAGAGTCTGCCCCTTCTCGGCCACCTTCACCTTGGCGGTCTCGGCACCGGGAGACCGGCTCAACACCGATGTCACGTCCGATGCCGCCACTGCGGGGACGGTCGCGTTCACCGGGATGCGTCGGCGCAGCGGGCTGGGCGGGCCGTCCCACGCGGCCTCGATCGCCGACGCCAGCCACGGGGTCGACTCGACGTCGTCGTACTCGGGAAACGGTGAGAACTCACCCCACCCTGCCGGGCCACGAACGAGCATCACCTCACGGGTGGTGATGCCGCGGAACTTGGTCCGCATCGGCATCGAGAGCACATGCGCACCGTCCAGAACGTCGTCGATCGGGGGGATCATTGCTGCCCCGGGAGCAACTGCACCATCAACGCCTCGCAGTCGGCCAACAGGTTGCCGTCCAGATCCGTGAGCCGAGCGTTGATGAACGTCTTGCGTCCCTCGACCCGATCCACCGCGCCCTCGACGACCAGCTCGGTGTTCAGCGGCGTCACCTTGCGGTAGTTGATGTGCAGATACGCCGTCCGGCTGATGGGCCTGCCGTAGGCGTGCTGGATGAGGCCGAAGAGGTCGTCGAACAGAAGGGGCAGCGTGCCACCGTGCGCGGCGGAGTTTCCCCCGAGGTGGAAGCGGCGGAACATGCCCCGGCTGCGGACACCGTCTGCGTCGATCTTCTCGATGATCCACGGCATCAACAACAGCGAGCCTCGGCCCGGAAGCCTCGGAACGCGTCCGGCGGTCTGACGTCCCTCGGCCACCACGTGCGGGCTCAACAGCTCGATCAGTTCCCGAGCCTTGTCCGCAGCTGCCTCGGTCACTTCGGCCGGCAACGAGGTGGACACCGCGAGATCCTGCACCGTGCGCAAGGCCTCGAGCAGCTGCCCGTACTCCGGCCCCACCTTCGCAGGAACGAAACGCGGGAAGCCCCCGTGGTGGTCGTAATCGCGGTCGAGCTCGATCGGGTCGGTCATGACTGCACGCTAGCTGCACCGACCGTTCGGCACGGAGCCAACCCCGGCCACCGTTAAGCTGGCGCTCGTGACCTTCACTCCCGCACTGTGGCGTCCCGTTCCCGGCTTCGAAGACCTGACCGACATCACGTATCACCGCCACGTGTCCGATGCGACCGTTCGAATTGCGTTCGACCGTCCCGAAATCCGCAATGCATTTCGGCCGCACACCGTCGACGAGCTCTACCGCACTCTCGAACATGCACGGGTGAGTTCCGACGTGGGCACGGTGTTGCTCACCGGAAACGGACCGAGCAGCAAGGACGGCGGCTGGGCGTTCTGCTCCGGTGGCGATCAGCGCATTCGCGGACGCAGCGGCTATCAGTACGCGGACGGGGAGACGGCCGACACCGTCGACAAGGCCCGCGCCGGCCGCCTGCACATCCTCGAGGTGCAGCGCCTCATTCGCTTCATGCCCAAGGTGGTCATCTGCTTGGTCAACGGCTGGGCGGCAGGCGGCGGGCACAGCCTGCACGTGGTGTGCGATCTGACCCTCGCGAGCCGCGAACATGCGCGGTTCAAGCAGACCGACGCGGACGTCGGCAGCTTCGACGGCGGTTACGGCAGTGCGTATCTGGCCAAGATGGTCGGTCAGAAGTTCGCTCGCGAGATCTTCTTCCTCGGCGAGACGTATTCGGCCGAGGAGATGCACCGCATGGGCGCAGTGAACAAGGTGGTCGATCACGACGAGCTCGAGAACACGGCCATCGAGTGGGCGGCGAAGATCAACGCGAAATCGCCTCAGGCCCAACGAATGTTGAAGTACGCCTTCAATTTGCAGGACGACGGCCTGGTCGGCCAGCAACTGTTCGCCGGTGAGGCAACGCGTCTGGCCTATATGACCGACGAGGCAGTGGAAGGGCGCGACTCCTTCCTGGAAAAGCGCGAGCCCGATTGGTCGCCGTTCCCTCGGTATTTCTGATCCACTGGCGAATTCGACGTCGCATCGCGCCGGAAGTTCCGCGGGTGGAGTGCGGGCATGGTTCACAGAGCCGTACGACTACCGCTGGATGGCGGACTTCCAGAACTCCCGGCTCTCCGAAAAGCGCATTCGGTGGGCGATGGCCTGCCTCACGCTCGATTGCGGTGGCGTTCGCCGTCTTTGCCCAACCGGGAACGGGCGTCTTCGCTATTGATCGACCCGCTCGAGGATGCCCTGCTGTCGTGCAATGCAACTCCTCGAGTACTCCGCATACCTGTTCGCGTGCATGGGCTCTCATATCGACGAACCCCAATGCTCGATGACTTCCGCCAAGCCCACCGCACCGGAACAGCGTACGAGCAGCGATCTTCATCGACACCGACTTCGGGCATTGCAGCTCCTCGGCCATGAGGGCGACGTCCGCGGCCGATCGTTCGCGCGCGGCAGGCTGGTCTCAGGTTCGGTAGAAGGCGTCGAGGTCGAATTCGCGGAGATGATGTTTCGTGCGGTCGATCTCTCCTGTGGTGGCCCACTCGAAGAACAACTGCGTCGCGTCGTCAGCGGTGAACACCTCTTCGGGGTACACGGTGAGGGAGCGTTTGCCGCTGAAGAACGGGATCTCGACAGTGGGTTCGCCATGACGGGGGCCGGATCGGTGTTCATCGCTTGTTCGTCGTCGGCGCCAGCTTGGGAAACCTCAGCAGCGCGAACGCGCCGGTCATGTGGATTCCAGCAGTCTGATACCAAGGCATCGGACGATCCTTGGAGCATCACCGAAGCTTGCGAGGAGATTGGACCGCCGTGGCGGAAAACTCATTGCCATCACGCACAAAGTGAGTCAGACTGTGAAACATGGGAGTGAAACGGCTACCTGTAACACTCGATAGTGACGACCAAGCGGAACTCGCCGTGTTCGCCGACCCCGAATGCCTCGAAGCAAGAATCTTGCGGGAATGGGCGCAGCAGCAGCACATCACCATCCGCGACAACTCCGAGTCCGGCATCGCCCGCGCCCTTCTGCGTGTGGGCGCGGAAGCACTTCGCGAAAAGGCCCTTGAAGCCGGATACGACGAACTCGCCAAGGACCAAGCGGAAGGGCGACGTGAGCAACAGGCGCGCCGCCGCCGCTACGTCGAGCGCGTCGACAAGACCTACACCGCATGACGGCACTGCGCGGGCAGATCTACTGGGTTGACCTGGGCGAGGGAGAAAAGCCGTGGGTGGTGGTCTCCAACAACTTCCGGAACCGCAAACTCGACGGGGTTCTCGCGGTGCGTGCGACCACCACTCCGAAGCCCGGGATCCCCACCGCCGTCCCGTTCGCCGCCGCTGACCCTCTTGTAGGTTCGATCCTCGCCGACGACATCGCCCAAATTTTTCACGACGAGATCGCCAACGGACGCCCGGCCGGCTCCCTCTCCCCCGCGACCGTGCTCAGACTCAATAAAGCACTCGCGATCGCACTTGGACTCCCCTGACCGACCCGTTCTACGACTGTGGCCACCGCCACGCGCCCAGGTCTTCGAGACCGGGCGCGTTTTCGGTGAGATCCGATCAGCCGTACACCTGTCAGGAATAGGACCCACGCGGGCGACGCCGTCAATTCTCTCCAGCGACAACGAAACAACCCTGCCAGCCATGCTGACAGGGTTGTTTAATTCGGCCAATGAACGCAGGGGCTAAATTCCGGTCGTGCTCACGATCTGTGACGTGCACACCTTCCAGCCGTCCCCGGAATCGAGCAGGGCGAAGAAAGCGACAGCGTCGGCATCGCCGGTCGGGTCGTCGGGGCGTCCGACCGTTACGCGCGCGAACGTGTACGCGTTCATTGCGCTGTCGACCGTGGTGAATTCGAAGTCGTCCAGGCCGGTGATGCGGACCTCGTCGTCAGTCCGGTTCGTTGCAATCCCGCCGCGTGATTCCGCAGCGGTCCGGAGTGCAACGTCGCCGCAACTTCCCTGTTCGACGGCCTCCCAGTCGCCGGCGTTGTATGCGTTCAAGACCGTCTGGACAGCGAGTTCGACCCGCTGGTCGGCGTCGGCGGAGGTGAACGATCCCGTCCGACTGTCCTCGTCGCTGTCCTTCGAGTCACCGAAGAGCCACACCGACCCGAACCCGGCGATCACAGCACACACGATGCACAAGAGCGCGGTACTCGTCATCTTGATTTTTCGATCTAAGAATCGCACTCCAAGTCTCCTTCAGTGGTCCGATGCTAAGACGTTTTACGTCTGTTGAATATCCGCCAAGCGAGTATCGCGAAAACTGCGGCGAATGCCACGATTGCAACATAGTCCACAACTGAAGAGTTTCCGTTGGCGATGTTCACTATTGAACTGATTGAGAGTATCAACCCCACTATCCCTATTAGCAGTTCGTACAAGTTGAGCCTTCTCATCGACTTCAGTCCTTCGTTTCTAGGAGAGTGACAATCGAAATCAGAGACTGATCTATTGGCAGCTGTCATACATCCACTCCCCGCCTTCCAATGTCCAAAGTCTGGAATATCCTTGGAGGATAGGAACGTCGATCCCATTGAAAGTGATGTCGACACTGGCTTGGCCTGGGGAGCGAGCGGCGACGTGATACTCGATCGATCCCCTGCCGGTGTCCTGCGAGTCTCCGTACACGATTCGGTGATTCCATCGACCACAATGATTGCTGAAAGATAACTGAAGATCTGCTCGGGACGGTACAACACCCCACACATCCACGACAGGCCTTCGACACCCGAATCACGCCGGCGACACCCCCACCCGGACGTGACAGAAGCATCTCCGGACACGCACGACCAGGCGATTTACCGCATCACAGCGAGTGACGCGCCTCATAGTCACAGAATGGTGACGACCCATGACAAGTGGACACTCCGTCACCTCGACCAGAGCAGCGTGCGCATGTTCAGGCCGATCGTCGCAGCCGACCAACAATGAAGCACGACAACAGCATCGGACCGGCGCCGTCGGCCCTCGAGCGGATTTCACACGCGGTCCGGCACAGCGTCGCCAATGCGCTCGCAGGGGGCTGGTGTCACCGCGCGCATATGCAAGGGCGGCCGGCCCCGAGTCGGTGACAGTCTTTCCACCACAACCCTTCTCGGCCCATCGATAGGAGAACCACATCATGACGAATCTGAGTCCTCGCACCGCACAGGTGCACCGACCGCAATCGATCGACGAGCAGCAGCAATCCATTCGTACTCATCGCACGATCCTCGCTGCCGCGGCAGATCTGATCAACACTGGACGCGCTGTCAGCATCGGCGATCTCACCGCGAGCGGCTGGACCGGTAACGAGTTCGCCGGTCGCGCACGCACGGCCACTCGAAAACCACTGCAACAGAGCACTGGTGAACGCCCTGACCGCCTCGTCCGAGTCGCCACGGCGCGACCCTGGGCTCACCGCCGATCTACTCCTGGCGGTGATCAGTGCCCACACCGCGACCGGTGGTGACGGCACCACGCACGCCCGAGCCGCGATATCCGCCCTCACTGCAGAGATTCTGCCTCGAGATCACCCTCTCCAGCGCCGCCACAGGTGAACCCGGAATGCCTTGGTGGCGGGTGCGCCTGAATTACGCGAAAGAACAAAGTAATTCGTTGAATTCGGGGACGGCCACGAATACTGTTTCTCGACTGGAGCACGTGCAGCGGCATGCACCGCAGTGCGCTGGATTTCGATGGTGGGCCTTCGCGAGTGGAGTATGCGGGAAGACTGTGGGTGATCGTGGTATCCATGCGGTGTGGACATCCTCGCTTCTCGGACAATTCTCCGGCCGGTCGATTACCAGAGGACTCTCGCGTTCTACCGTGACGGTCTCTCGTTGGCGGTGTGTCGCGAATACCCCGGCGGGACGGTGTTCTTCGCGGGTCAGGGTCTGCTCGAGATCGCCGCGCACCATCGCGGCGACGAATCGGGTTCGTTCTCCGGCGCTCTGTGGTTGCAGGTACGTGATATCGATTCTGCTACAGAGGAATTAGCGGCCGCCGGCATCGAGATCGTGCGTGAGGCCCGGACGGAGCCGTGGGGTCTGATCGAGATGTGGATCGAGGATCCGGACGCGATTCCCATCGTGCTGGTGCAGATCCCGCAGGATCACCCGCTTCGGCGCGACAACCGCTAGCGCTTCGACGCGTCGTCGGCAATCGCACGTAGCACCGCCGTTGCAGACTGCGGCCGCGACCACAGATACCCCTGAGCCAGAGTGCAGCCGAGCTCGAGCGCAGCGTCGGCCTGTTCGCGGCTCTCGATGCCTTCGACGATCATCGTCAGATCGAGGTCCTTCGCCACGCCGGCCAGCGACTTGATCATCGCCCGTCCGGCCACGGTGTCGATGAATCGCGTCAGGTGCCCGTCGATCTTGATGCCGTCGGGCTGCAGCGTCACCAGTCGTTCGAGTGATGACCAGCCCGAACCGAAATCGTCGAGCAGCACCCGAAAGCCCAGCCGATGCACATCGTCGATGTGCCTGCGCAGCAGCGGCCCCGGTGTCACGGCAGTGGTCTCGGTGAGCTCGAGCGAGATCGACGACGGCGACACCCCGGAGGACGCGATGGCACGCTGCAGCTGACTGACACCGTCGGGATGCGCGAGGTGGCGTCCCGAGATGTTGACGGTCAGCCGCAGGTCAGGACGATGAACGTGCCACTTCTTCATCTCGGCGGCGGCCTGCGCGAGAACACTCAGGTCGACGTCGATGATCAGTTCGCTGGCCTCGGCGAACGGTACGAAATCCGCGGGCACCACCATCCCGCGGGTGGGGTGGTGCCAACGCGCCAACGCTTCGAAGCCGACGATCTCCTCCGTCCGCAGATCCACGATCGACTGGAACCAGGGGACGATGTGACCGTCGGCGATGGAGTCGGCGATGTCGTTGTCGCTACCGAGCCGGATGACGCCCGATCCGACGCGGCGATGCAGGTCGAGCTGCTCCTCGAGTACCGACGCGAACTGTTCGAGTTCCTGCATCTGCTCGCCCGACAGCGGGCGCGGCGTGCGATCGAGCAGGCAGAGGGTACCGATCACCAGGCCCTCTCGCCCGCGCAGCGGAACCGACGCGTAGGACGCGATGCCGTTGTCGTCGAGGATGGCGCGCTGCCGGGTGGTGGCGTGGACTCGGCCGTGCGCCACGACTGCTGGTTCGCCGGAGCGCACCACGTCGTCGCAGAGGGTGTCGGCTCGCACGACCGTGGACACCGGCGGTCCACCGACGTTCACCAGCGTGTACTGAGTGTCTTCGTCGAGCACGTTGAGTTGGGCTATGGCGAATCCGACGCTGCGTGCGGCGAATTCGACTGTCGAGCGCAGAGCAGGCGTCGTCGCCTCGACATCGAGGTATCGACGAGCGGAGTCGCTCTGCCGGCGAGACTGGGAGCGCGCGGTGTCCGCGACCTCACCGTCCACCGGCATCACCTCGCAACGAACAGCCGGGCCCATTCTGGAACCGGATCCAAGTGAGCTTAACCGTGCCACATCGGCAGTTTCGACCGATAGCCCGTCCGCGAGCGGTCACAACGACGGATAGCGCGTGTGCAGGAGCCGATGCCGCAGTACCGCTGCGGCAAGTCGCTTGCCTTCGTCGGTCGCGACCGAACCGGAGGTCTGCGATCCGGACACGTGACCCGGTTCCGGCACCTCGAACGCACCGAGCGCGCTCAGTTCGGCCACCAGCGTCCGAGCGAGCGGCTCGGCGTGCTCGGCAACGGGCTCCTCGCCGGAATGGGTCCATCCCTCGGCTCGCAGCAGACGCGCGAGGTCGTCTGCTGTCGCTTCCACGTCGGCGACATCGTGACCGACGATCATGCGCGCCAGAACGACCTCGGCGGCAATCGTGTCCGGATGGTATTCGGTTCCGACGATGCCTGCGGTGAGCACGCGCCAGAGCCCGTCGGAGCTGAGCTGTCGAGTTCGGGCCGTCGGTACCAACCGCCCGGCGGAACGACGCAGCAGACGCACCCTCATCAGGAGGCGTCGGACAATCAGTACCTTCTCCGTGTCGAGTTCGCGGCCGATGTGCATGGGACGTTCGGCCGGAGGAAACACCGTGGTCGCGATGCTCGCCACCAGCTCGTCCGGCAGATACCCTGCGTCGGTCAACGCGACGCCGTCCCCGATGCAGCCGATGAAGCTCTCGAGCCTGCGCACACAGCCGTACACAGGCCGGGCGGCCTCGTGCAACGTCTCGCGCAGCCCCAGATAGAGCTCTGCTCGTGGTGCGCTGTAATTGCTCCACAACTCGATGCGGTGGTCGAGAAGCTGCTCGAGCAGGACGGCCTCGGAGTCGTCCTTGCCTCGATCGGACGTCAGCACAGCATCGGTGACTCCGCGACGACGCATGGCCTGTGCGTTGGCTCCGAGCGGTCGCCCACCGGGCTTCGACGGCTCGAACTCGCCGGCGATGGTCGCCACTTCCAGTGTCTCGCCGATCTTTTCGACGATGGCCCGCTCGACGCCGGCCGGTGCGTCCTGCCAGGTGACGAGCTCGGTATCGACGGCACCGATGCCCGATTGTTCGGTGGCGGCGCGATAGCGCTGCAACCATGCGGCGTCGTCGGGTGTTCGCACGAGCTCCTCGGTGACGGCGCTTCGGGCAATCTCCGCGTATCCGACGCGTCCGAGCCGGTCGAGTAGGTCGCCGAGCGCGCGGGCGATATCGACCGCGCGATCGGGCCCCTCGGCCGCGTGACGCAGATACACCCACAGGAAGGTCTGCACGGAATGTTGCGTCGGGCCAGCGGGCGGAGACACGTCCACCAGACCGTCCCACCCCAGTCGCGCGTCGGCGGCGAGCGCAGGATCGACGGAATCGAAGTACGACAGAGCCGCCCACACCGCGTCGTCCATGCCCGATCCCTTCACGATGTTCCACTGTTCCACAGCGACTCGATCCGCGAAGACGAGAGCCGTGCGCCACGCCACAGCAGAATGGGACATATAAGGCAAAAATGTGAACGGAAGATGAATGCAACACGACTTCGAGGTGCCCAAGAAGAACACTTCGCAAGAAATTTCCTCGAAACGTCGTTCGTGTTCCACACTTTCCACCGTGAGCGCTGAATTCCTCGTACTTCTCGTCGTGGTCGTGACTGCACTGGCCTTCGACTTCACCAACGGTTTCCACGACACCGCCAACGCCATGGCGACGTCGATCGCAACGGGGGCACTGAAGCCCAAGGTTGCGGTCACCCTGTCCGCTGTCCTCAACCTGGTCGGCGCATTCCTGTCCGTCGAGGTAGCAGCCACCGTCGCGAAGGGCGTCGTCAATCTCGGCGACACCGGCGGTCAAGCTCTACTGACCATCATCTTCGCCGGCCTCGTCGGCGGCATCCTGTGGAACCTCGCGACCTGGCTGCTCGGCATTCCGTCCAGCTCGTCGCACGCACTGTTCGGCGGCCTCATCGGTGCCACCATGGCCGGTCTGGGCACCAGCGGCGTTGTGTGGGATGGCGTCTGGAGCAAAATCGTCCTTCCCGCTGTCCTCGCCCCGATCGTGGCCGGCCTCGTCGCCACCGCCGGCACGTGGGTCATCTACCGCATCACCAACTCCGTACCCGAGAAGTCCAAGGAGCGCGGATTCCGTTGGGGTCAGATCGGTTCGGCCTCGCTCGTCTCGCTCGCACACGGCACGAACGACGCTCAGAAGACGATGGGCGTCATCTTCCTGGCCCTGGTCGCCTACGGCACCGTCACCCCCGACTCGGAGATGCCGTTGTGGGTCAAGGTCACCTGTGCGCTGGCGATCGCCCTCGGCACCTACCTCGGCGGCTGGCGCGTGATCCGCACCCTGGGCAAGGGCCTGGTCGAAATCGCATCTCCGCAGGGCATGGCCGCCGAGGCGTCCTCGGCCGCGATCATTCTGACGTCCAGCCACCTCGGCCTTCCGCTGTCGACCACGCAGGTCGCCACCGGCTCGATCCTCGGATCGGGACTCGGCAAGCCGGGCGCCGCAGTGCGCTGGAACGTCGCCGGCCGTATGGCCGTCGCCTGGGTGATCACCCTGCCGCTCGCCGGAATCGTCGGTGCCGTCTGCTGGTTGCTCGCCCACACGATCGGCGGGCTGCCCGGCATCCTCGTGGTGTTCGCCATTCTCGTCGCACTCGCCGCCTTCATGTACATCCGCTCACGTCGCGAACCCGTCGATCCCGGCAACGTCAACGCCGAATGGGACGGCGGCCTCGTTCCGGCGCCCACCGACTCTCCAGTGAAGGTCTGAAGTACTCATGGACACTCTGAAGCACACTCTCGATTCGCTCTGGCAGGTTGTTCTCGTCGGTCTGCTCCTGGGCGCAGGCCTGCCCGCGATCTTCGCTTTCGGTCTCAAGGCACTGTCCGTCGGTGAGCCGTCCGACGATGCCGCGGCAGCAGGCACCACCCGAGTTGCTCGCCCCGCCGTGGCCACCGCCGCCGCGATTGCCTGCTTCACCGTCGTGGTCGTGGCCATCGTGGCCGGGATTCTCTTCATCATGAAGAACTTCCTCGACAGCACGTTCGGCATCTCCGTCTTCTGACCCGAGAAAGGACTCCTGTCGTCATGACCGATTCAACGAAGACTGCCTTCCCGGCATCGGTGCTCCAATGGCTTCGGGCGGGCTACCCCGAGGGCGTCCCGCCCAAGGACCGCTTCCCGCTCGTCGCTCTGTTGCGCCGCGCCGCATTGACCGACACCCAGGTGCAGGAGATCGTGCTCGAGTTGGTCTCCCCCGCCAACGGAGCACTCGACGACGGGGCTATCTCGCACGACGAGATCGCCACGTACATCCGAGACCAGATCGACGCCGAGCCGACGACCGAGGACATCGCGCGCGTCTCGGCGCGTCTCGCAGCAGGTGGATGGCCTCTGGCAGATCCGGCTTCCCTGTAGTCCATGTCGGTCCCGTCTTTCCTCCACTCGATCGTCGGTTGGCTTCGCGGCGGGTATCCCGACGGGGTACCCGAGGCGGACTACGTTCCACTCCTTGCACTCCTGACTCGGCGACTGTCCGACGACGAAGTGCAGTCGGTGATGGACGCCCTCATCGCCGACGGTCGGCTGCCTGCGGACAAGGCCGGCATCTCGGTCACCATCACCAAGGTCACCAACGAGATGCCCCGCGACGAGGACATCAATCGAGTGCGCGCGAACCTCGCCGCCGGCGGGTGGCCCCTGGCCGACCCGTTCACCCTCCGCCGCACGGACTAACCTCGAGTCCGTGCTCGAGAGCGTTTCCATTCCGTCGGGACCGACAGCGGCGGACATCATGCCGCGGCTGAGCCGCATGCTCGCCGGCGACGGCCCGGCCCTGCTTCCCGTCCCCGCCGACGATCCTCGCGAGATTCACCGCCTGCACGACGCCCTGGCACCGGGTACCCCCATCGACGACGGCGTCGCCCTGGTCGTCGCGACATCGGGTACGACGGGAATTCCCAAGGGCGCCATGCTCCCCGCGTCTGCACTGATGGCGTCGGCGACGGCCACCGAGGAACGACTCGGCGGACCGGGGTCGTGGCTGCTGGCGTTGCCCGCGCACCACATCGCCGGAATGCAGGTGCTGCTGCGCAGTGTGCTCGCCGGAACCTCGCCGGTGATCATGGATGTGTCCCGCGGTTTCGACCCGGTCGCCCTGATCGAATCGGTGGGCCGGATGTCGGGGCCCCAGCGCTACACGTCACTGGTTCCCGGCCAATTGGTGAAGGTATTCGAGAATCCCGAGGCCGTGGCTGCGTTGGCCTCGCTCGATGCTGTGTTGTTGGGCGGGGCGGCAACGCCGATTCCCTTGCGGGAGAAGGCACATGCTGCAGGGATCCGCGTGGTTCGAACGTACGGCATGAGCGAAACCGCCGGCGGCTGCGTGTACGACGGAGTTCCGCTGCACAGTACCGTCGTACGCATCGACGACGGCAGGGTCGTGTTGGGTGGACGAACTCTGGCCTCGGGATACCGCGGTCTACCCGATCATCCGGCCTTCGCCGAACCGGGGTGGTTCCGCACCGACGACGCCGGAACCATCGTCGACGGGGTACTGAGCATCTCGGGGCGACTCGACGAGGCAATCTCGACCGGTGGGTTGACCGTCGTCCCTCAGGTCGTCGAGGCAGCACTGATCACACATCCTGCGATACTCGAGTGCGCCGTCGTGGGATTGCCCGACGAGCGACTGGGGCAGAAAGTGGTGGTCGCAGTGGTCGCCTCTGAGCCGGTGACGTTGGCAGAGTTGCGCTCTCACGTCGCATCGTCGTTGGACGTCACGGCCGCGCCACGAGAGTTGTTTCTCCTCGACTCACTGCCGACCCGAGGGCCGGGAAAACTGAATCGAGCAGAATTGCGGGCAATGCTGGGGAAGCGCTGAGCAGGCCGCTGCTCGGAAGTCCCCCGGTTTGCGGCAAACGCGCGCGCGTTCGTCAGGTGCGCGCGGAATAGTCCGCGAACAGGTGGCGAAACTGCGCGCGTTCAGCAAACGCGCGCGCGTTTGCGCCGGAGTGGTCACGCGAGCGGCGTGCCTTGATGGTGCACCAGTTCCCATCCGGTGTCCGTACGCCGCCACAGCGAGGTTCGGCGAGCGCGCATCTCCGGCGTTCTCGAAATCCACTGCAGCAGAACATAACCCGGACCGATCACCCGTCCGACCGGTTCGATCACCTCGATCTCGACGGAGATTTCGCTGCCGAGCAGGTCGAGTATCGACGACTTGTCCCACATCGTGCCCGAGGCTCCGACCTCGGTGAAGTCGTCGGCGAGCAGACGGGCCAGCCTCTCGCGATCGCGTCGACATTCCGCAGTCTGCAGCTCTCGCTCGAGCTCGAGAACCGTCGACAGGTCGTCGTCGGCGTTGGGTCGACCGGCAGAGGCAGGCGGCATGGGGTGCACTGTCTCACGCACGAATGCGCGCGCGTTTGTCAGGTGCGCGCGGAACAGCCCACGAACAGGTCGCGAAACTGCGCGCGTTCGGCAAATGCGCGCGCGTTTGCGGCGGAGGTGGGTGGGTGGGCGGAGGTGGTGGGCGGACAACCGATCGGCCGACGCCTCAGCCCGCCATTTCCTCGTACAACCGCTCGACGTCCGCATCCGTCCAGCCCGGCGGCTGGAGGATGTCTGCCCACATGTTCACCGCGTCGGCTCCGTAGCTGTGGCCGTGGCCGTCGTCGACGTCGGTGGAGAACACCTGATCGAACGTCAACTGCCAGAAGGTCACGAACGGGAACCACTGCACGCCTGGATCGACGTCGGCACCACGGGTTTCTCGTAGCCAGTCTGGCCGGTTCAGTATCAGATCCGGAGACCACCACACGATGGGATCGGATGCGTGCTGCCAGTACACGATTCGGGGCTCGTCCCATTGCCCGCCGATGTCGAGGTCACCGGACGAGCTGGCGAAACGAACGTGCTCGCCGCCGTCGATGACAGGCAGGATCTCGCGGGATCCGGCGTCGCGCCCACCGGTGATGCGCGCCCACTGCGGCGTGAAGTTGGGATTACCGACCCACAGGGCACCGTCGATGCGCGCGATCATGTCCTGCGCGCCGCTGAACGCATCCTGTCCGCCGTAGGCACCGAGGCTCTCGCCGAACAGCACCAGCTTCGGTCGCGAATCCTCGGGGAGCTCGCTCCACACCTCGTACACCGCCTCGAAGAGAGCCCGTCCGGCATCCTGTGGAGTCTGGCGGTCGGCCAGAAACGCCATCGGGCTCGGCAGGAACGAGTACTGCATCGACGCGATCGCCGAATTGCCGTCGTACAGGTATTCCAAAGGGCGAGCGACGTTCTCGTTCACCCACCCCCGTCCGGTGGTGGTCGCGACGCCCAGGACAGCGCGGGAGAACGCACCCGTGCGTTCGAGTTCTGCCACCACTCGCTCGGCCACGCCCTCGACGGTGTCCGCGGACTCCACGCCCGCGTAGGCACGGATCGGTTGCACCGCAGGCCTTCCGGTGAACTCACTGATCTCGTCCGGCGATACCCCGGACACGACGAAGCGTCTGCCCTCCTGCCCCAGGGAATCCCACTCCTCGTTGGACGCGTCCGAACCCGACAGCTCGGCCGCGGTGGGCTTCTCGACGCCCTCGTGGTTGCCGCGGTCTGCAGTCGAGGCCGAACTCTCCGCGACCGCCACGATGCCGCGAATCAACGCGCCGTTGACGGCGAACACCACCAACAGGGCTACGACGACCACGCTAGCGATCCTCGCGACCGGTTTCGGGACGTACTGCTTGCCCCACCGCGTCAACGCCTGAGATGCCCGCCGCAGCAGACGACCCAACGCCAGCACGGCCACGGCAACCACCACGGAAACCACCAGCACCGCGATGTACAGCGGCCTGCCTGGATCCTCGACACCGACGAGCTTGCGGACGATCTGCTGCCACCACGACCCCAAGATCAGGAACAGCGGAATCGTCACCGCCGCGGCAACGGCCAACGCCCACCACCCGCGGCGACGCCACTGCTCGGACCAGTTCGGTGACACCCCACAGATCCGAACCACCCACGCGATGAGGCATCCGACGCCGTATCCGATCGCGACGCTGATTCCCGTGGCAACCGCCTGCAGATACCAGGCTCTGGGCAGCAGTGACGGAGTCATCGACAGCGCGAAGAACACCAGAGCAAAGAAAATCCCGACTGGATGCAGTGCGCGGCAGTACCGATCCGCCCGTGAATCCTGCCAATGAGAACGAATCGCGGCCGACCGCTGTGTGGTCATCCGCAGATCGTATTTGCCCGCCGACTGGGCCGCACCCTCTTCGACATGCAAGCATTCACCACATGAGTGTTCTGGTCTGCTTCCACGCACATCCCGACGACGAAGTGTTCGGCACCGGTGGCGTGATGCGTCTCGCAGCCGACGCAGGCCACCGCGTCGTCCTGGTCACCGCCACCGACGGTGCCCTCGGCGAGTACCCCGACGGAATCCTCACCGACGGCGAGACACTGGCCGAGCGCAGACGCGTCGAGCTGGATCGTTCGGCCGCTGTTCTCGGAGTCTCCCGTATCGTGCGGCTGCACTACGCCGATTCCGGAATGGCCGGTACTCCGGAGAACGCGAACCCGGACGCGTTCTGCAACGTCGACGTCGACGCCGCAGCCCAACGCCTGGCCGACGTCCTCCGCGAGGAGCACGCCGATGTCGTGACCATCTACGACCCGAACGGTGGCTACGGCCATCCGGACCACATCCAGGTTCACGTCGTCGGCAAGCGCGCGACCGAGATCGCCGAGACTCCATTCGTCTACGAGACCACCACCAACCGCGATCACATGCGCAAGTTGATGGAGGCCAATCCGCACTGGGGCGAGGAAGCGTCACCGCCGGACATGGAGACGTTCGGTCTGCCGGAAACCGAGATCACGACGGTGGTCGACGTGTCCAGCGTGATGGACGCCAAACGGGCAGCAATGGAAGCCCACGAAACACAGGTCGGCGACTTCGGACCGTTTCTGCAGATGCCTCTGGAGGACCTCGCCACCGCGTTCGGCACCGAATGGTTCAGAAAGCTACGCGGCACCGGTGGCGTCGGCCTCACGGAGACTTCACTCCCACTCTGACCTGACCTGACCTGGCCGGACAGCGGACGCAAGCGCGACGTACGCGTCGTGCAAGCGCCCGGGGCGATCGTTGGCCCCATGACCACACCAGCAATCGAGGCCCAGAACCTCGTCAAGACATTCGGTAAGCACCGCGCAGTCGACGGCGTCAGCCTGACCGTTCCCACCGGGGCGGTGTACGGCGTCCTCGGACCGAACGGTGCGGGCAAGACCACGACGGTCAGCATGCTCGCCACTCTCCTGAGACCCGACGGAGGCTCGGCCCGCGTCTTCGGCCACGATGTCGTCGCCGACGCCACCGCCGTCCGGTCGCTCGTCGGCGTCACCGGCCAGTACGCATCGGTCGACGAGGACCTCACCGCGACCGAGAATCTCGTCGTCTTCTCCCGACTACTCGGGCTCGGTCGCCGCGAGAGCAAAGCCAAGGCCGTCGAACTCCTCGAGGAATTCGGGCTGACCGAGGCGGCGTCGAGACCGTTGAAGATGTTCTCCGGCGGCATGCGTCGACGCCTCGATCTGGCAGCGAGCCTCATCTCGGCACCACCGCTGCTGTTTCTCGACGAGCCGACCACCGGGCTCGACCCCCGCACCCGAGCGCAGATGTGGGACACCATCCGACGCCTCGTCGCCGAGGGCTCGACCGTCCTTCTCACCACCCAGTATCTGGACGAGGCCGACCAACTGTGCGATCGAATCGCCGTCATCGACCACGGCCGCGTCATCGCCGACGACACCGCCGACGGGCTCAAGTCGTCGGTGGGTACATCCGCTCTCGCACTGACTCTGACCGACCGACACCGGATCGACGACGCCCGAGTGTTGGTTGCCGAGCAGCTGGGCGTCGAGGTGTCCGTCAGCCCCGAGTCTGCTCGTCTCACCGCACCGATGACCGACACGTCGATGACCCCCGACATCTTGATTCGACTGCGCGACTTCGGAATCGACGTCACTGAAATCACCGTCACCAAACCCAGCCTGGACGAGGTCTTCCTGACTCTCACCGGCAAGAACGCAGACGAGGACGCAGCATGACAACCACCCTCACCCCACGAGCGTCGACGTACATCGACCCCGCCGACCGACCGGTGGTGCGACACATCGGCCTGGCCCGCACCGCCGCACAGTCCGCCACGATGGGATATCGCGGACTGCTCAAGCTCCGCCACAATCCGGAACAACTCACCGATGTGGTGCTGCTGCCGATCATCTTCACGTTGATGTTCAGCTACATCTTCGGCGGCGCGATCGCCGGAGACGTGAGCTCCTACCTACCGATGATCGTGCCGGGGATTCTTGTCCAGACAGTCATCACCGGTTCCGTCGTCACCGGCACCCAGCTGCGAGAAGACATGGACAAGGGTGTCTTCGACCGCTTCCGATCACTTCCGATCGCTCGAATCTCCCCGCTTGCAGGCGCATTGATGGCCGACGTCATCCGCTATCTCATCGCCGCGGTCGTCTGCTTTCTCACCGGATTCGCGATGGGCTATCACCCGGCGGGCGGAGCACTCGGTCTCCTCGGGGCGGTGCTGCTGGTGATGTTCTGCGCGTGGGCGATCAGCTGGATCTTCGCGCTCCTGGGCACCCTGATGAGCAAAGCTTCCTCGGTCCAGGGCATCTCGATGCTGGTGTTGTTCCCACTGACGTTCCTGTCCAACGCCTTCGTCGACACAAGCACGATGCCGAGCTGGCTGCGCGCCTTCGCCGATGTCAATCCCGTCTCACACCTGGTGACGGCGGTCCGAGAGCTGGCGAACAACGGACACTTCGGTATTCACGTCGTGTACTCACTCGTCGGAGCCGCAGTCATCGTCGCGATCTTCGCCCCACTGACCGTCAGAATGTACATGCGCAAGGCCTAGACCAGCGCGAGCAACCGCAGAATCTCTTGCAGCGCACCATTTCTGGTGAATTCAGCGGCCCGAGCGAGCCCGGCATCGACCTCGCGGTCACCGGCAATCGCTCGGGCCGCTCTCAGATGCCGATCGATCTGCATCGTCGGGAAGTCCTGCCGACCCACCGCCTTCTTCGACACCGCCGACAACTGCACCCCCAATGCCCGGTCTCCCCTGTGAATCTCGAACGAACCCACCGCACACGCAACCGCGCCGAGCATCGGGATGTCGTAGAAACCGCCCGGCACCAATACATTCCACGGCTTGCGCGTCAACGCCGCCACTGCATCGGCCACGTCCTCGGCACGACCGTGCAGAACGTGCGCACCGACGGCTGCACACACCAGAATGGTCATGAACGGATCACTCGGATCCTCCGACGGCCAACCACCCAACGCCAAGGCTCCGCGAAAACCCTCGAGACCCTGCTCGACGGCACCGTCCTCGAGATCCGCCGCAGCCCGCGCCGCCGTCAGCGACGCGGAACTCGACCGCTGCTGAGCGCGATCCCAGCGGGCACCGATGTCGTTGTCCGAGGGTGGATCGAGGGTGATCTCCTGCCCGTGCGCCACGGCTTCCAACTCGTCGATCAATCCGCGTCCCTCGTCGACACGACCGGCCCCGATCAACGCCATCGCAAGAAAAGTGCGCGTCTGCACGCTCTCCTCGAAAGCGTGCATCTCCCACATGACGTCGGCCGAGATTCGGTAGTACTCCACGGCCCGTGCGTAGTCGCCCGACAGCCCGTACGAGCTGGCCAGCGTCTGCGCTGTCGAGCCGACGGCCCACAGGTCTCCCCGACGCCGTGCGATGACGAGCGCCTGCTCGCCGTCTCGGATCGACTCGTACAGGCGACCCGAGTTCTGAGCCAGCATCGAGCGAACGACGTACGCGTTGCAGCGAACGTCGTCGTGTTCGGATCGAATGGCAAGGGCCAGCTTGCGGGCCACACCCCGACCCCCGGCGTGGTGAACCAGAACCTCCGAGTTGAAGCGCAGCCCCGGCGACATCCCCGCCCGACTGTGCAGCAGGTGCCGGAGGTCCACCCTGATGCGAGCTATCCGACGCAGATTTCCGCCGTAGGCGTAGTGCGCCGCCAGCACCAGCAGGGCCATCACGGCATTGTCGTCGGGCGTGCCGAGCATCCCGTCACCAATGCTGGCCTGCACTCTGTCTGCCCAGTTGAGCACCTCCGAATGCGCCCCACGCATGGCCCAGAAATAGCCCAGTACCGAGAACAACGTGCACACGTTGTCCGAGAACTGTTGCCCGAACGAATGTCTCATCACCGACAGCAGGTTGTCGTGTTCGGCTTCCATGAGCGCGACCATCTCGGCCGGGTGCCCACCGGAGTAGCCGGCGGATACTCGAACCGCGACCGATGTCGACCACTCGCGCAGCCGAACTGCGACGGCTCTGGCCTCGCCACTGGCGTCGAGTTGCTCCTCGCCGTACTCGCG
This sequence comes from Rhodococcus sp. NPDC006774, assembly GCF_040636045.1. Classification (NCBI taxonomy): domain Bacteria; kingdom Bacillati; phylum Actinomycetota; class Actinomycetes; order Mycobacteriales; family Nocardiaceae; genus Rhodococcus; species Rhodococcus sp. NPDC006774. The sequence goes on from NZ_JBEYIW010000001.1 coordinate 176,036, forward strand.
CACTGTCTCGAGCATGTAGTACCGAATACCGATCGGCGTCTCGACAACGCTGAGCATGGACTGATTCACCAGACCGTCGAGCGCAACCGAAACATCCTCCACTGCAGCCCATTGCGCCACCTGCCTCGCGGCGTCGAGATCGAATCCCGCCGGAAATCGACACAGTCGACGCAGCGCCGCCTGCTCGGTGGCGTCGAGCAGATTCCAGCTCCAGTCGATGACGGCATGCAACGTCCGATGCCGTTCCGGCCTGGTTCGATCCGCCGATCGCAGCAGCGTGAAGCGACGGTCGAGCCTCGCGTCGATCTCCTCGACGCTCATCGACTTGACCCGCGCCGCAGCCAGTTCGATCGCCAACGGCAAGCCGTCCAACGTACGGCACAGTCGGGCCACGGCGTCGGGTTCGAGGCGCGCCGACGGCCGGACCGCCCACGCCCTGATGCAGAACAGTTCCGTCGCAGGCGAATTCGAGCCGGTGACACCCAACGACGGCAGTGGGAAGACCGACTCGGCCGTGATCCCCATCGGGGAACGCGACGTCGCCAGCACCGTCACCGCGTCGGTCGACGCCACCAGGGCGTCGACCACCACCGCGACCTCGTCGATCACATGCTCGCAATTGTCGAGAATCAGCAATCCCCGCCGCGTCGAGAAGACATCGACCAGTCGTTCCCGAATCGAATGGATCCGGGTGACCTGAAGCCCACCGACCTTGACGTCGGCCTCGGTGAGCCCGAGGGTCGCTCCGATCGCCGACGCGACGTCCTCCTCGCTGCGCAGCGAAGCCAGTTCGACGAACGCCACCGACATGTGAGCCGCAGCGCGGCGACCGAGCTCGTGTGCGATCCGCGTCTTACCCGCACCGCCGGGACCGAGGACGGTGACGACACGAGAACTGCCGAGCAGTTCCTCGATCGCGTCGACGTCGTCGCCTCGTCCGATGAGTGCGTTCGGTGCGGCGCGCAGACCGATGATCTGCAGCATCTTCGGTGCGGTCTGTCCCAGAATTTCGGTGTTCAACGCGGTCACGGCCGGCGACGGGTCGGTTCCCAGACGTTCGGCGAGTTCGGTTCGCAACGCCGCGAACACCGTCAGGGCATCGTTGGATCTGCCTGCGCCGTGCATTGCACGCATGAGGTCGGCGGTGGCGAGTTCGTCGCTTGGATCTGCGGCGACTCTCGCCTGTGCGAGCGGGATGGCGTCATCGAAACGGCGCAACCCCAGTAACGCCGAGATCTGTACTGACCTCAGCGCCACCTCGAGCAGCTCTGCCTGTACTCGGACCGATTCCGGCGGCTCCCCTCGCCACAGGCTCAGGGCGTCGAGCGCACCGTCGAGGGCGTCCTGCCACTGCGCAGAAGCGAGTCGAGCCTCGGCCGCACGGGTGAGGACACGCGCGCGGCCGAGGTCGGTCTCCTCGGTGTCGAGAGCCAACCGATAGCCGCCGCGATCGCTCTCGAGAACGCCCGCGGGCAACACCGAACGGAGCCGAGAGATCTGCGTCTGCAGAGCGTTCTTCGGCGAACGGGGAGGCTCGTCCTGCCACACCTCGTCGATGAGGACCTGTGCCGACCGCATGCGCCCCGGCACCAGCGCCAACGCCACCAGCAGGGCCTGCGCCCGCGCACCCGGTACCGGAACGAGATCGCTGTCGATTCGGGTCGCGACGTCGCCGAGGATCCCCACCACCGGGAAGTCGCTGGTGAGGTGCTTCGTTCGAGGATGCGCGATGTCGTTGGGCACTGCCACCAGATCGTAGGCCGATGATGGGACCCCCTCGACCTGACGTTCGGATTGTTTCGAGCCTCTAACCAAACCGCGAGACGGTACAGTGTTCACGTCGCCTGCCATGAGGGCGAGTTCTTAATACCTGAACACCGTCACCGAAATGGAGAGGCCGGAGAAGCGATGCGTTCGTCAGTGGGTGTGTCCCTGGGCACGTGCGGCATTCGCACGGCGCGGACCACCGAAGACGGCGCATGGACCGACGGCACCCCGTTCGACGACTGGCAGCTCTCCCCCACGGCATCCGACGTCGCGCGCGTCGTCCGCGGCGTCGTCGACAGTCCGGACGCGCCCCAATCACTCGGCGTCGCCTATCGAATCCCCGAGGAACGCACCGAGATCGCCGACGCGCTGGCCGAGGAGTACGTCTCCGACGTCCACCTCATCGACAAGACCGGCGCGGCAATGGAGTACCTACGCCCAGGGCTCCCCTCCCACCACCGAACGATCGCGTTGTTCGACGCAGGCGAAACCGGAGTCGACGTCGACATCGTGGACGTCGAGTCCGGCCGCTCCTACGGTTCGGCGCGATCCACGGCCATCAGCGGCGCCTCCTTCGATGCAGTGGTCCGGGAACACATACTCGGTCTCGGCATAGTGCGTCCGCCCCAATCTCCGGACGAAGACAGTGCGCTGACGGCCTTCTGCCGCGGAATCAAGGAAGCACTGTCCTCGCACCTGACCACCAGCACACCCGATGGCGAGCACATCCTCCTCGAGCGCCACATCTTCGAGCTGTCGATTGCACGCTCCACCGAGGAGGCCGCCGAGACGGTGCGCCGACTCGGTCGCGAAGCCGAGTTCTATCCCGACGCCGTCATCGCCATCGGCGGGACGTCCAACGTTCCGTTGGTCCGGGCCACCCTCGAACGCTTCCTGCAGCTGCCGGTCATCGTCCCGGACAGGCCCGAGCTGGTCGTCGCCGGTGGTGCCGCAGTGCATGCCACCCATGTCGATGCGACCCACGTGCCGCCCCTCGTCTCGCACCGTCCAGCACTCGCGCGACTCGGCATGATCGCACTACCGATCGCAGGCGTCATCGCCGCGATCGGACTGTTCACCGCACTCGGATCCAGCGACGAGAGTCAACCGCTGAGCACCCCCGCCAGCGTCGGTGATTCGGTTCCGCGAACCACCACGCCTGCGGCCTCCAGCACCACGACGGCCACATCGTCACCGATCCCAGACATCCCACCTCCCCCACCGACCACCACCGCGCCTCCGGCTGCTGCCGCCGATTCCTCGCCCTACGTGCAGTACCAGCAGCCGCACTACTACCCGCCTGCACCTCCGCCTGCCCCGACCGTGCCCCTGCCACAGATTCCGGGCGTTCAGATGCCCGTCATCCCGTTACCGGTATTGCCGCGCCTGCCGTTCTGACCGGCCGCGTTCTCACCCGTCGGACAGATACGGAAAGATCCTCGCTCATGGCCACCACTGCGCAATGGATCGAAGGTGCGCGACCGCGCACACTCCCGAACGCGATCGCCCCTGTCCTCGTCGGCACCGGTGCGGCCGTGTCGCTGGACGGAGGAGTGTGGTGGAAGGCGCTGCTGGCGTTGATCGTCTCGTTGGCTCTGATCGTCGGCGTCAACTTCGCCAACGACTACTCCGACGGAATCCGCGGCACCGACGACGATCGAGTCGGGCCCCTCAGGCTGGTCGGTTCGAAGGCCGCGTCCGCCGGAGCCGTCAAGAAAGCCGCCATCGGTTGCTTCGCAGTCGGTGCAGTGGCCGGACTGGTCCTGGCTGCGACGAGCGCGTGGTGGTTGGTCATCGTCGGACTCGTCTGCATCGCCGGCGCCTGGTACTACACCGGCGGCTCGAAGCCGTACGGCTACAGCGGTTTCGGTGAGATCGCCGTGTTCGTGTTCTTCGGTCTCGTTGCGGTTCTCGGCACCCAGTTCGTGCAGGCCGAGACGATCGACTGGGCGGGAGTACTGGCAGCGGTGGCCGTCGGATCGTTCTCGAGTGCAGTCCTGGTTGCCAACAACCTTCGCGACATCCCCACCGACACCGAATCCGGGAAGCTCACTCTCGCAGTGCGATTGGGCGACGCCCGCACCCGCTACCTGCATCTCGCACTACTGGTCGTGCCGTTCGCAATGACCGTCGCTCTGATCGCTCGCACCCCATGGGCACTGGTCGGCCTGCTCGCGCTCCCCTTCGCCGCTCGCGCGAATTCCCCGGTGCGCAAGGGAGCTCACGGATTCGAGCTGATTCCTGCACTGCGCGATTCGGGCCTGGCGATGCTCGTCTGGGGCGCGAGCACCGGCGTGGCGTTGGCCTTCGCCTAGCGCTTGTCGGGAACGAACGCGCCCAGCAGAAAATTCACGATCGAGATGATGATCGCGCCCCAGAACGCCGCGGCAAACCCGACAATCTCGAGGCCGTAGCCGGTCTGCGACGACAGCCAACCCGTCAACAACAGCATCAACGCGTTGATCACGAGAGTGAACAGCCCGAGAGTCAGAATCAGCAGTGGCAGCGACATGAGCTGCACCAGCGGTTTGATGAACGCATTGACGACCGTCAACACGGCCGCGATACCGAGCAGGACCACGATGTCCCACCCATCGCCGCGCCCCGAGCTGGTGACAGTGATGCCATCCACGAATTCCTTGGCAACCCAGATTGCAACGGCATTGATCACGAGCCGAATCAAAAAGTTCATGGCGCCATCGTAGGGTTCGTCAGCGCCCCACGGCTACGACGTATTCAGCGCTCCAAGTCGATGTCGACAGTTACTCGCCCACGATCGTCACGAGTCGCCACGGCAAGGCCGGAATGATGGACGCCGCCGAGGTCGACATCGACTCGACCGCCGTCATTCTCGAAATTTCGCCACCAGTTCTTCTTGTCCGGCACGGCCACCGCAACTTTCACGTGATTGCCCGTTCGCTTGTAGGCCACAGGCAGTGAGAACTCCTTGCCGGATTTTCGGCCGGTGTAGGTCAGGATTCCCATCGACCGCCCCAGCACTCTGTCGAGTACCGGTGCCTTCATGACGACCACAAAAACCTTGTTGAACGCTGCTGCCGACTTCTGAAAGGTGTTCACTGTGCCGCCTCCGGGATTGCCCTGCACGTGATGCCGAGCGTAGCGGCGTCGCAGGCCGATGGAGTCGTCACTGCGAGGACACACCGTCCTCCATCGACTCGGCCAATACATCGAGGGCTTCGAGGACCCGCTCCCGTCGCGCACCCAACGCGTCGAACAATCGGCCGTGAGCCGCGAGCTCGCGCGGAAAGACCTCGTCCACAACATCTTTGCCCGCGTCGGTCAACGTGATCGACGCAGACCTCCGATCCTCTGCATTCTGCACGCGCTCGAGGAAGCCGCGACGTTCGAGCTTTCCCAACGCCTTGCTGACTCCGGCGCGCGTCATGCCGAGCAATTCGGCCAACCGAACTGCCGTCACGGGTTCGGTGCCGTAGCGCAACGGCACCATCAATTCGACTTCGGCCACCGTGACGCCGGCCTCGGCGTAAATCGGTTCGACGGCCAGCTCGAGGAGCGCGACGATGCGCTTGATCTGGGCAACCACCTGCATCGGCGAGGCGTCGAGGTCGGGGTTGAACTCCGCCCACCGTGCGCAGGTCAGCTCACGAAGCGATGCGTCGGTCATCGTCACCACCAATATTGTTAACCGGTTGACAGTTCTGCTACGTTCACAGCCTAATTCATCTCATCGACTCATTCACGAGGAGGCGTCTTGACGTACGACACCGTGGTGATCGGCGGCGGCCCCGCCGGACTCAGTGCCGCGACACTGCTGGCTCGCGCACGACGACGGGTGGTCCTCGTCGACGCCGGGCATCCACGCAATGCGCCTGCAGATCACGTTCACGGTTTTCTGTCGCGTGATGGCGCATCCCCCAACGAGCTACGCGAGGCCGGCCGCGACGAGGTCATCCGATACGGCGGAGAGATTCTGCAGGGCAACGTCACTCGCATCGACGATAGTTTCGCGGTGCACCTCGAGAGCGGCTCGGTCCTCGATTCCAGATCGGTATTGATGTCCACGGGGCTGCGGGACGAACTGCCCGACATTCCGGGCGTACGCGAGCACTGGGGCTCGGGGGTCTTGCATTGCCCGTACTGCCACGGCTACGAGGTGCGAGATCAACCCATTGCCGTGATCGGCGGATCCAATCGACCGTTCACCGTCCATCAGGCCTCGCTGATTCGCCAATGGTCGTCGGACGTCATCTTCTTCACCAACGGGATCGAACTGACCGAAGACGAACGGATCGGACTCGACGCCCGGTCCGTCGGAATCGTGGACGTACCGGTGTCTCGGCTCGTCGCGGAAGACGGCGTAGTCGAAGGCGTGGAACTTGTCGACGGCACCGCCGTTCCCAGAGCGGTCGTCTTCGTCGGCCCGACGTTCGTCCCCAACGACAGTCTGCTCACCCGAATCGGATGCGCGCAGCTGGAGAACGGATGGGTGGCAACCGAACCGACCGGCCGCACCAGCGTGGACGGACTGTGGGCAGCGGGCAACGTCTCGGACTCGCCGGCACAATTGATCAATTCGGCAGCAGCTGGCTCTCGGGCAGCGATCGACATCAATCACTACCTGCTGGCTCTCGATGTCGCCTTAGCCGTTCGCTCGCGATGATCGTCTCGTGATCAGAACTTGTCGGTGCCCGGTTCTACACTTCTCGGCAACGGGTCGAATACGAGTTCGACTCTTCGTCGCTGGGGGGTGACATGGGGCTACGCGAGTCGACGTGGATGGCGGACGATCACTGTGCACTCGCCGACATTCTCGGTGCGCGCCGGACGATAAACGCCGCCGCAGCATCGGAACTGGCGCTCATGGACGACTACGTTCATGGCCGAACACTATGCGCCTCGCCGTGGGACACAGGAGTGACCGAAAAGGATCTCTACAGCTCGGCTATCTGCGAACTTGCTGCGGCACTGTCGTCCACCTTCGCCGCCGTTCACAACAAGCTTCAAATGTGGCGTCAACTGCGTCCCCTCGTACGGAACAGTTTCATCGACGGCTCGCTCGACATGGAGCGGGTCAAGACGATCCACGACCATCTGCTTCATGCGCGTCCGGAAACAGTCGTCGCCATCGAAGCCGAGGTTCTCAAAGCTGCCGCAGAAATGGCACCGGGCACCCTGGGTCGCGAGATCGACCGACTGCTCACCGAAGCCGATCCGGATTGGGACCGCGAAGTACGCAAGCGTGCCGCGCGCACAGAGAAGCGCATCCGGGTTCGTCGACGGGCACGAGGACTGTCGAGCCTCACCGCCGTGATGACCGACGGCGAAGCCGACGAACAGCTTTCGCGAATCGGTGCCGAAGTCTCCCGCTTGCACCCCGAGGATCCGCGTTCGGACGATCAAAGACGGGGCGACGCACAGACTGCACTGATGCGCGGCGAGACACTGCTGTGCGAGTGCTCGACGTGCCTGACCTCTCGAGGTGACGTCGCGGATACCGAGGCTCCCGAACACGGTGAGCCGGTGGCAGTGAAGCCCGAACGTTCGGACGCAAATGCCGACGCCACCGGTGAAACAGCCACCGAGGGAACGAGTTCCGCACCGCCGGGACCCGAGCGCCCGACGAGGGAGAAACTGGACAAGTCACCGACGGACCCACTCCCACCCGATACAACGACTCGATCGAGACCGGGCGGAGGGACCTTGATCGAACGCTGGCGTGCCATCGTCGAGAACAATCCTCGCGCAGTCCACGCCCTACACCCTGACGGACACGGAGGCATGACGACCCCGCCGCCGGGGGCACTGACCTACGCGCCGAGCAGGGCCCTTGCCGCGCAGGTTCGGGCCGAACATCCGTACTGCCTGCATCCTGGCTGCAACGTGCCTTCGGAGCGGTGCGACCTCGACCACATCGTCGAATTCGATCGGCAGAATCCGGAGCGAGGGGGCTGGACGATCCAGACGAACATCGGACCACGCTGCCGGCTCCACCACAACCTCAAAACGCGCAAGCTCTGGCGCACCGAACTACTGCCGGAAGGTGTCCTTCATATCGTCGACCCTCTCGGGAACCACTACTTCACCGCGCCGACCCTGTGAAAACCGATCGCATAGGGTTGGTTCGGTGAGCACCGCGAATCTGACCCGGACCGAAACTCGTAGGCGATCGCGCCACATCAGCGGGGTGAATTACCGCGTTCACCTGGATCTTCTACGCGCAGAGGATGCGGACCTCGACACTTTCGAGACCGTGACAACCATCGAATTCGACGCGACCACGGCTGCGACATGGGTGGATTTCATCGGTGCAGCAGTCGACGAAGTCACCGTGAACGGCATCGACACGGCGGTCGATTACGACGGCTCACGGATTCAACTGGTCGGGCTCGCCGAGCACAACATCGTCCGGATTCGTGCGCAGGGACGGTACAGCCGGTCGGGTGAAGGACTACATCGGTTCGTCGATCCCGTCGACGACAACGTCTACCTCTACACGCAGTACGAACCGGCCGATGCACGCCGGGTGTTCGCGAACTTCGAGCAACCGGACCTCAAAGCCCCATTCACTCTGACGGTCACGGCTCCACCGACGTGGACCGTGCTGTCGAACCGCGCGGGAGTCACCGCCGACACGGTCACCACCTTCGCGCCGACCCTGCCGATCTCGACCTACATCACCGCAGTTGCGGCCGGTCCGTATCACCGGGTCCAATCATCCTGGACGCGAGGCGAACTCACCGTCCCCCTCGGTGCCTACTGCCGGGCGTCTCTCGCCGAGTACTTCGACGCCGAGGACATCTTCGACACCACGAAGCGGGGCCTCGACTTCTTCCACGACAAGTTCGACTACCCGTACCCGTTCGGAAAGTACGACCAGATCTTCGTCCCCGAGTACAACCTCGGCGCGATGGAGAATCCCGGCCTCGTCACGTTCACCGAATCGTACGTATTCCGTTCTGCGGCAACCGAAGCTCAGTACGAGGCCCGCGCAAACACGATTCTCCACGAGATGGCGCACATGTGGTTCGGCGACCTCGTCACGATGCAGTGGTGGGATGACCTGTGGCTCAAGGAATCCTTCGCGGACTTCATGGGTGCGTACGCGTCGGCCGAGGCCACCCGATTCACCGATGCCTGGGTCAGCTTCGCCAATCGGCGGAAAGCGTGGGCGTACCTGCAGGATCAGCTCCCGACCACCCACCCGATCGTCGCGGACATCACCGACCTCGAGGCCGCGAAGCTCAACTTCGACGGCATCACCTACGCCAAGGGGGCGAGTGTCCTCAAACAACTCGGAGCGTTCGTGGGTGCAGACGCCTTCTTCGCAGCGTCCCGCACCTACTTCCGCACCCATGCTTTCGGGAACACCACACTGACCGATCTGCTGAGCGACATGTCCACCGCGAGCGGACGCGACCTCGACACCTGGGCTGCAGCATGGCTGCAGACCACCGGTGTCTCCACGCTCAGTTACACCGGCGATGCCGTCGAGCAGACAGATCCGCGGCCTCACCGAATTGCCGTCGGGCTCTACGACCTCGACGAGGCCGGGAATCTGACGAGAACCGACCGTCGAGAGCTCGACATCACCGAGGCACGAACGCCGGTCGACTTTCCCGATGCCGCGCTGGTTCTGCTCAACGACGACGACCTGACGTACGCCAAGATCCGATTCGACGAGCGCTCGACTACCACCGTGCGGAACCACCTCGATCGCATCGTCGATCCTCTCGCCCGAGGCCTGGTGTGGTCGGCGCTGTGGAACTCCACCCGTGACGCCGAGCTGTCTGCACTCGAATACATCGACATTGCAACCCAATTCGCACCGAACGAACCCAAGATCGGCCTGCTGTCAGCGGTCACGGCGAACGTGGCGTACACCCTCGAGCACTACCTCCCGAAGGACCGACGGGCCGAACCGATCCGGCAGTGGCTCGAGGCGTCGTGGACGCAACTGCACGCGAGCGAGCCTGGGAGCGATACCCAGTTGGTGTGGGCGCGAGCCACTGCGGCCGCAGCCCAACTCGACGGCTCCCGCGCAGCCGACTTGCGCGCACTTCTCGACGGCACGGCTACGGTGTCGGGCCTACGTCTCGATCCCGACCAGCGCTGGTCGTTCTGGTTGGCCCTGGCCGCAACAGGGAACGCGACCTCGGCCGAGCTCGACGCAGAGCTGGCCTCCGACGACACCTCGTCGGGACGTACCGCGCACACCGCAGCGTCGACGGCGATACCCGATGCCGAGGTCAAAGCGAGGGCGTGGACTGCGATCACCGAGCGCGACGATGCGTCCAACGATGTTCTCGACGCCTTCATCACCGGCTTCGGAGCGGGGCACCGACCGGACCTGACCCAGCCTTACGACAACCGGTACTTCGAGTCCATCTCCTCGTTGTGGACCTCGCGCAGCATCGAGATCGCCAGGCGAATCGTCGTCCGCCTGTTCCCGCAGCAGTCGTCGACGGAGGCCGCGGACAGCTGGATCGCCGAGCACGAATGGGCACCGGCGGCCCTGCGGCGCTTGGTGATCGAGCAACGAGACCACTTGGCGAGGAGCCTGCGGGTGCAGGCGCGGCTAGGGTGATGACCATGCTCACCACCGACTCTCGTCGCTCACTTGCCACGTCCGCACTCGCTGCCGGAGGTCTGCTCGGCGGCTTCGCCGTTGCCCGGAAGTCGCAGAATCGTCAGCTCGGCGGAGCGGTTCTGGCAGCCGTCGGCGTGGCATGTACGACTCGGTGGCAGAAGTCTTCCGGTTCGACCCGCGCCGGTGTGCTGCTCGGGACCTACCTCGTTGCGTTCGGTGCTTCGCACCCGCTGGCCAAGAAGATCGGTGCCTGGCCGGCGGTCGGGGCGGTGTCCGCTGCAACTGCGGCGGCATCGATGGCGGTGAGCAAGTAGCTCGCCTCAGAGCACCCCGGTACGAATGAACTGTTCGAGGGCTGCGGTCGGTTCGTCGAGATCCATCCCCTGGTTCGAGACCCAGGTGTCGTCGAAGTAGGTCTGCGAATACCGATCTCCGCCGTCGCACAGCAGCGTCACCACACTGCCACTGCGGCCTGCGGCGATCATCTCCGCGATCAATCCGAAGGCACCCCAGATGTTGGTGCCCGTCGAACCGCCCACCCGTTTGCCGAGTGCGTCCGAGGTGAATCGTGCCGCGGCCACGGAGGCGGCGTCGGGCACTGCGATCATGCGATCGATCACCTGGCCGACGAACGAGGGTTCCACGCGCGGTCGGCCGATGCCCTCGATCCGGGAGGACAGTCCTGTCTCGTAGCCCGCGTCTCCGGACTCGTAGCCGCCGATGAACGCCGAATTCTCGGGGTCCACCACTGCCAACTGCGTTGCATGCCTGCGATATCGGATGTAGCGGCCGATGGTGGCGCTGGTTCCTCCGGTCCCCGCGCCGACGACCACCCAGTCGGGAATGGGGCATTCCTCGAGCCGAAGTTGGTCGAAGATGGACTCCGCGATGTTGTTGTTTCCGCGCCAGTCGGTGGCCCGTTCGGCGTGCGTGAACTGGTCCATGTAGTGACTGTCGGGCTCGGCCGCGAGTCGATGCGCCTCGGTGTACATCTCGCCGGGCCGATCGACGAAGTGACACCTTCCGCCGTGGGACTCGATGAGTGCGACCTTGGCCGGGCTGGTGCTCCGTGGCATCACGGCGACGAACTTCAGTCCGAGCAGTCCGGCGAAATACGCTTCACTGACGGCAGTGGAGCCCGACGATGCCTCGATCACCGTGGTGCGTTCGGTGACCCAGCCGTTGCAGATTGCGTACAGAAAGAGCGACCGAGCCAGCCGATGCTTCAGGCTGCCGGTGATGTGCGTCGACTCGTCCTTGAGGTACAGCGAGATTCCCCAGGCTGCGGGGAGGGGGTATCGCAGCAGGTGCGTGTCGGCGCTGCGCTGGGAATCGGCCTCGATCAACCGGACCGCGTTGTCGACCCATGCCCGTGATCCGGAGTGATCGACCGACCTGGTCATTTCTTGCCGTCTTCACCGCGCAGCTTCGACTGCAGGTCCGCGCGGGCGGCGCGCCTGTCCTCGTCGACGGCTGCGATGGATTCGTTCACGCGGATGCGCATGTTCTTGAACAAGAGCAGCGACAGTGGCAGCGAGATCAGCACCGAGAAAATCGCGGCCACGAGCACCGGAACTTCGACGCCGAAGAGTAAACCGACGCCGACGATGACGGCGGCGATCACGATGACGAGCGCCAGTCGCGCGAAGGTGTAGACACCGAGGTTGACGGCGAGAGACTTCTTCGCCGACCTACCTGGCGCGACATTTTCGCTGGTCGGATCGTTGCTGTCGGCATTCGTCGCGTCACTCACGGGTCCCAATCTACCGGGCTCGGCCGGTGCTCCGACCCACCCCCGGCATGACCGATTTGTCCATTACCTCCCCTTTACCAACCTTGTATCAGTCGAGTACCTAGGGGTTCGAGTGCAACCATGGGGATCGAACGCAGCAGACCGATATCTCCGGTTCGACGCATATGCGCCGAACCGAATCGTAGGAGGACACGACAGATGAGCGCACCCACATTCCACAAGGCTCAGGACTCACTTCTCACGCCGGGTCAGGTAGCCGCGCTTTTTCACGTCGATCCCAAGACGGTGACACGCTGGGCACACGCCGGCCGCCTCGGATCGCTCCGCACTCCGGGCGGGCACCGTCGATTCCGTGAGACCGAGGTCATGCAACTGCTGACCTCTCTGACGACGGAGGCCGGCGCACACCACTGATTCACAAGTCCCGGAGAGCGAACCGCGCGCGGTAGCCGCACCCTGACGAACTCATCGAACATTCTCAGGAATCTTCGACGCTCGACGGGTGCGGGGGCCGTTGCATCACGGCTACCCTCGTAGTAGGAGGTGCGTCGTGATCTATCTATTGGCGTTGATCGGCTTGGTGGCAGTGATCGTGCTGTTCTGGAAGGCATTCGGACCCAGCACCCAGGCTCCACCGACCCGCACTGTCGGACCCGATGACGATCCCGATTTTCTGTGGCGAATCAACCGTGAAGCTCGCCGCGGAGGGAAAGACGGGACCGAGGCCGGTACCGAACCCAGTGAGTAAGGTCCGGTAGTTCTCAGTTGCGGTGGGAAGCGGTGGGTGCCTCGGGGAATCCTGCCGCTACCGCCGCCGCGACTTCCAACAGTGCCTTTCGTGTGCGACCACGAAGACGATCGAGTTCGATTTCCGCCCCCTCCTCGAGATGCGGGTCGAACGGGATCGTCCGCACCCGAGCGCACCGCTGCTCGAAGTGTTCGACAACTTTGTGCAGGTCGACTTTTCCGGCTCTCGGCCGAACCCCGTTGACCACCGCAACCGATTTGGCGACCAGTTCGCGGTAGCCGTGCGCATCCAGCCAATCCAACGTTGCCGATGCACTCCGTACGCCGTCCACCGAGGCCGAGCTGACCACCACCAGAGTGTCGGTTCCCTGGAGAATGCTCTCCATGGCCGAGTGCATCAGACCGGTGCCGCAGTCCGTGATGACGATGCTGTAGAACTTCTCCAACAGCGACGCGGCGCGATCGTAATCCTCACCGCTGAACGCCTCCGAAGCCGCCGGATCCGAATCGGATGCCAGTACTTCCAGCCGATGCACATTCTGCGACGTGTAGGCCCTGACGTCGCTGTAGCGGTCCAGAGACTGTATGTCGCGCAACAGGTTACGAACGGTGGCGGTCGTCTCTGGCGGTACCTTCTGCCCCAGCGTTCCACGATCGGGGTTGGCATCGATAGCGATCACCCGATCACCTCGAATCTCGGCGAACGTCGAGCCGAGTGTGGCCGTCGTCGTGGTCTTACCGACACCCCCCTTCAGCGACAGCACCGCGACGCGATAACACCCGGCAAGGGGCCGATCCACCTGCGCGGTCAAAGCCAGGCGTCGCTGCTGGGTGGCACTGTTACCCACATCCAGACGACCACGGGACATCGAATACAGCGCCCGACGCCACCCCGACACCGGTGGCGCATTCCCTGATCGGACGAGCAACGAACTGCCGAGGTCGAGCGAGGACACCTGCTGCGGGACCAGGTGCTCACCCGTCCGACTCGGGTCAATGGCCGGCATCGCTCCTGGCGCGACCATCAACGCGTCGCCCGGGCCATGCCCAAGCGGCTGAGGCTGGCTCGGATGTGTCTGATGTTGATGCTGATGCTGCGGTTGCGGCCACTGACCGGGCTGAGGCCCCCACTGATTCTGGGCGTTCCACTGATTCTGGGGATTCCATTGCCCCTCCGGCGCGAACTGCCCATGCTGGTTCTGCGGTACCCAATTGTTCTGCGCCCCAGCTTGATTCTGCGACCCACCGAAATTCTGCGCCCCACCGAAATTCTGCGGAGCCCAATGGTTCTGAGACACCGGGTTCTGAGACACCGGGACCTGCGGCGGGGGCGGTCCCGATACGACGGGCGGGCTTAGGATCTGCCCGGCTTCGGGCGGTGAGGGTGCAGGAATTGGTTTCACGGGGGTCTTCGGCGGTGCCACGGGCGTCGACGGTGTTGCCGTTGCGGTCTTGCCTACTTCGGCCGGGGTCGCGGCGACCGCGGCCTCCTTCGCCGGTGCAGACCCGTCCTTCGGTTGGGCAGCGGATTCGGCGGCCCTCGGTGCAGGAACCGGCGGCGGTGTCGGCGCGGGCTCGGGCTGCGATACGGGCGGATTGTCGACGCTTTCGGGCGGCATGGTGATGGGGGTCGATCGAAATGGCTCTCGCTGCGCCGCGGCCTTGGCCTCCGGCTCGGCTACGGCGGCGGTTGCGCCGGCCGCCAGATCGGATCGAACGGGAGGTGTCGCCGGCAGGGGCACGTGTTCTTCGGGGACGTCGTCGTCCAGTGGCCGGACGGGTTGCCAGTTGTTCTCGTGCCGATCGGCCATGACCGATTCCCCCCAGTTCGCGTCCCACATCGAAGATCCGTGCTCGGATGTGTCCCCCATCGAGCCGGATCGGACGCTACCAGCTGTCAGGCGAGAGTGGAGCCCGCGGAACGACCCGAAGGTTCAGGAGTGGAGCTTGTGAACGAGGAGAAGGTCAGTTCAGTCCCGCGTAGCTGTGCAGTCCCGAGACCACCATGTTGATGATGAAGAGGTTGAAGAGCATGGCGGTGAATCCTGCGATGTTGATCCAGGCGGCGCGGGTGTTGCGCCATCCGGAGGTGGCGCGGGCGTGCAGGTAGGCGGCGTAGATGATCCAGGTGATGAACGACATCGTCTCTTTGGGATCCCAGCCCCAGAAACGTCCCCATGCGGCTTCGGCCCAGATTGCGCCGAGGATGACGCCGGCTCCGAAGAGCGGGAAGGCGACGATGGTCGTCTTGTAGGCGAGTCGGTCGAGGGCTTGGGCGTCGGGCAGCTTGGAGGCGAACTTGCCCCAGAATCCCAGGCTTTCCTCACCGAGGGGCTGCTTGATGCGCAGCAGGAACAGCAGGGAGGCGACGCCGGAGACCAGCAGAATGCCGCTGCCGACGCTGACGATGGTGACGTGGATGGGCAGCCAGTACGAGCGCAGCGCGGGCACGACCGGAGCGGCGTCTGCGTAGAGCTTGGTGGCGGCGAAGAACATCAGCACGATGATCGGCGCGAGGACGAATACGAGCATCGGGCGCATCGTCTTCTTGCGCAGCGCGACCACCGAGGTGAGGGCCGCGGCTGCGGTGGCCATGGTGACGAACTCGTACATGTTGCCGAGTGGGAAGCGGTGGGTGGCGAAGCCGCGGAGCACCACCGAGGCGATGTGCAGTGCGAGGGCCGGGGCGAGCAGTGCGAAGCCCATGCCTGCGAGTCGATCGGAGAGCGGTCGCTTCGGCGTTTCCACGACGCGTCCCGGTCGGCTGTCGGCAACGGGGGCACCGGCACCGACGAGTTCCTTGGCCTGGACGGCCGTCGCCTTGGCGGAGGCGTACTGGGCGATGAGCAGGACGAATGCGAGCACGTAGATGGTGAACGCTGATTCGAAGGACCAGTCGCTGTACTGCGAGAGGGTCTCGTTGATCGGCATCGGTCAGTTCTCCTGTTTCGAGGTGTCGCCGAGCAGGCGGGTGCACAGGCGGTCGAACTCTTCGCCCCACCCCGCCTGATCGGTGCGTGCAAGTCCGCCGAGGTCTACTACAGTACGTCGTGCCTGGGCGTCGGCCGTGAGTCGGACCCAGATTCTGCGACGCTTGATCACCAGTGAGACGAGCAGTCCGCCCATCATCGTGAGTGCGAAGACGAGCACCCAGGTCTGCGCGGGGTCGTGCGAGACCTGAAGGTTGACGAATTCCTTCGCTCCGTCGAACGTGACGACGGTGCCGTCGCTCAGCGTCGCGGATTCTCCCGGCATCAGGTTGACGCGGTCCTGTTTGACGAGGCGTCCCTGGGCGATCATTTCCTGGTCGAGCGAGAAGATGGACTGCGGCAGTCCGGTGTCGAGTCCGGTGTCACCCTTGTAGATGTCGATGGCGACGGCTGGGTCGTTCATGGCGGGGAAGCTCGACGACAGCAGACTGCCGTGGAACGACGCCGTCGGCGCGAACAGCCCTTCGATGGCGATCTGGTTCTTCCGGCGGTCCAGGGGGTCGGTGTAGAGGCCGCCGGGCGGGTCGACGCGCAGCACTCCGCTGGAGAGGAACGTCGTGGCGTCCGTCGGCTGCCATTGGATGGTGTCGGTGCGGGTTTCGCCGTTGGGGAACGTCACGGTGAAGGTCGGTGCGTAGCCGTGGCCCTGCAGGTAGACGCGGTCCCCTGCCACACGCAGTGGGTGATTGACCTGAAGTTGGTCGTCGCGCCAGACGTTGTCGGTCAGGTCCTGACCTGCCTGGTACTCGATGTTGGAGGTGAACATCTCGGCCTGGCCGTTGTCGAGGTAGTCGGCCGTGAAGTCCTTGACGCGCACGCACAGTGGTTCGAGGTCGGTGCCGTCGACGAGGTTGCCTGCGCGGAACGAGTCGTAGTTCGCCGGGGTCGAGGTGCAGAAGCCTGGGCCGTCGTCGGCGATGACGATGCGGTTGCCCTCGTAGCCGAGCAGCTTGCCCATGGCGATGGCGGCGAGCAGTCCGACGAGCGAGAGGTGGAAGACGAGGTTGCCGAGTTCACGGACGTAGCCCTTCTCCGCCGACAGCGTCACTGCTCCGCCGTCTTCGGTTCGCTGGGCGACGCGCCAGCCGCGCAACTGAGTGCGCACCTGTGCGGCGATCTCCTCCGGCGTTCCGTCGACGTCGTAGCGGGTGTGGTGCGGAAGGCGCGAGAGGTTGCGGGGCGCGCGAACGGGCTTGGTGCGCAGCTGCTTCGCGTGCTCGATGCAGCGCGGCAGGATGCAGCCGATCAGCGAGATGAACAACAGCGCGTAGATCGCGGTGAACCAGAAACTGCCGAAGACGTCGAACAGTTCCAGCTTGTCCATGATCGGGCCGAGGGTCGGGCGGTTGGCGATGTATTCGTCGACCTTGCCCGCGTTGAGGCTGCGCTGCGGCACCAGGGCACCGGGTACCGCGGCGAAGGCCAGCAGGAACAGCAGCACCAGCGCGGTGCGCATGCTGGTCAAGCCACGCCAGGTGTTGCGGACCAGGGCCACTCCCCTGCCCAGCATCGATTGCTTGTGGGGCGGTGACGCTTCGGTGCGCTCTTCGGTGTCGGCGGTCATATCGGCAACACCACATCGGAGACGAAGGCGTCGCGCACCCAGCCGACGAACTGATCCCAGGCACCGGTGACCAGTGCAATTCCTACCGCTATCAACATGATTCCGCCGAACACCTGTATCTGTCGTGCGTGTGTACGTAGCCAGCCGACGCCTCGCAGCGCGCTGACCGAACCGAACGCGAGGATCACGAACGGTAAGCCGAGGCCGAGGCAGTAAGCCACGATGAGGACGACACCTCGCGCTGCCGTGGTGCCGTCGGTCCCTGCGGCGAGTGAGATGACGCCTGCGAGCGTCGGCCCCAGGCACGGAGTCCATCCGAGTGCGAATACGCCGCCGAGCAGAGGCGCTCCGGCCAACGAGCCGATCTGCTTCGGCTCGAAGCGCACGTCGCGCTGCAGGGCCGGGATCAGTCCGACGAACACCAGGCCCATCGCGATGGTGACGACGCCGCCGATCCGCATGAGCAGTTCGCGGTTGATCGCGAGGACGGAGATCGCTCCGAACACCGATGCGGTGGCGAGGACGAACACGACGGTGAATCCGAGTACGAACAGTCCTGCCGCTCCGGCCACGCGCAACCGGCCGCTGCGCACTTTCGTCTTCACGGCCGCCTCGTCGGCGCTGACGGCCGGGGCGTCGGCTCCGACGACTCCGGCGAGGTAAGACAGGTAACCCGGCACCAGTGGAACGACGCACGGTGATGCGAAGGAGACGAGCCCGGCCAGGACGCAGGCACCGAGGGCCAGGATCAGCGGCCCGGAGGCCGCGGCTTCCTGGAAACTCGCGCCTATCCCGGCGAGATACATCGTCTCGGTCACGGCTGCACTGGCTCCTCGGCTGCCACGCGTTCGACGACGGGTTGCAGGTCCTCGGCGAGCAGCTCACGCAGGAACACTGCCGCGACGCGATGCTGCCGGTCGAGTACAACGGTGGTCGGGATGACCGAGGTGGGGACGCCGCCGAGCGCGTTCAGGGTGCGCATCGGCGGGTCGTAGATCGACGAGTAGCTCACGTTGTTGCTGACGACGAAGTCCTGCGCGGCGGTCTGCGACTCGTCGCGCACGTTGATGCCGAGGAATTCGACGCCCAGGGACTTGGTGGCCTCGTAGACATCTTCGAGGTCGTCGGCCTCACCGCGGCACGGACCGCACCACTGACCCCAGACGTTGAGGACGACGACGTCACCGTCGTAGTCGGACAACGAGGTCGTCTTGCCCTCGGTCATCAGATCCGGCCCGGACAGTTCGCCGATGGTGCCGCGCTCGTCGGGCTCGTAGAAGATGTCGGTCTTGCCGCCGGGTGAGACGAACTGGAAGGTGCCACCCTGCGCCACTGCGTCGGTGCCGGTCGAGCAGCCCGCGACAAGAGCGATCGCAGACGCTGCACAGACGGCGACGAAAAATCTACGCACCGGAGATCCTCGGATCGGATGCTCCCGCGGGCTCGGAGTAGACGAGGTCGACGAGCTGGTCCCCCTCGTAGACCAACGAGGTCAGTGACGCGAGCCCGCACTGACGATTGCGCGGGTCGTGCCAGAGCCGGTCACCCTGCAGGAATCGGCGCAGTGTCCACACCGGCAGCTGGTGGCTGACGCAGACGGCCTCGTGCCCGACGGCTTCGACGCGGGCCGCGTTGACGGCGGCGAGCATGCGGTGCGCGATCTGCAGGTACGGCTCGCCCCAGGACGGGGTGAACGGGTCGCGTAGCTTCCACCAGTGCCGTGGTCGGCGCAGCGCTCCGTCGCCGACGGCCACGCGCAGCCCCTCGAATTCGTTGCCTGCCTCGATGAGGTTCTCGTCCTCGGCGATCGTCAGGCCATGAGCCGCGGCGATGGGTCCGGCGGTCTCCTGCGCGCGCAGGAGCGGCGATGCCACGACGTGGGTGATGTCGTGGCCGGCGAGCGCGTCCGCCACCGACTTGGCCTGAGCCTGGCCGGTCACCGACAGCTTGAAGCCCGGTAACCGCCCGTACAGGATGCCCTTGGGGTTGTGCACCTCGCCGTGTCGGAGGACGTGCACGATGGTGCGCGTCGTCGAGTGCGGATGTGCTGCGGGGGCCTCGGTCACGTCGGGGTCCTGTTTCTCGTTGGTCGGGTGGGGAAATCAGTTCTGTGTAGACGTCACAGCGGAGCCGTGGCGGCGGCCGCTGCTTTCGCGGCGGCGGGGGCTGCGTCGGCGATGATCTCGAAAGCTCGGTCGTCGAGGGCGGCGGAGACGAACCAGGCCTCGAATGCGCTCGGCGGCGGGTAGACGCCGCGCGAGAGGAAAGCGTGGAAGAACGCCGGGTATCGCCACGTCTGCGCGGCCTTGGCCTGCGCGTAATCGGTGACGGGCCCATCGGAGAAGAACACACTCACCATAGTGCCCGCGAACTGCACCTGATGGGTGACGCCTTCGGCCGTGAGGGCGTCGCCGAGCAGTGTTCCGAGTCGCTGCGAGTTGGTCTGCAGCTTCTCGTAGACGGCTGCGTCGGCCAGTTGCAGACTCGTCAATCCGGCGGCGACGGCGACGGGGTTACCGCTGAGCGTGCCTGCCTGGTACACCGGCCCGGCCGGCGCGAGGTAGGCCATCACGTCCGCTCGGCCGCCGAATGCGGCGGCAGGCAGTCCGCCGGACATCACCTTGCCGAAGGTGTAGAGGTCGCCCGCGACACCGTCGATGCCGTACCAACCGGCGGCGCTGACGCGGAATCCGGTCATCACCTCGTCCATGATCAGCAGCGCACCCTGCTCGGTCGCGAGGCGACGCAGCCCCTCGTTGAAGCCGGCGACCGGCGCAATCGCTCCCATGTTGCCTGCGGCTGCTTCGGTGATGATGCACGCGATCTGGCCGGGATTGGCCTCGAAGGCTGCGGTGACGGCGGCGAGGTCGTTGTAGGGAACGACGATGGTGTCCGACGCCTGTGCGCCGGTGACGCCGGGCGAGGTCGGCAGCCCGAAAGTGGCCAGTCCCGAGCCTGCGTCGGCCAGTAGGGCGTCGACGTGGCCGTGGTAGCAGCCGGAGAATTTGAGGATCTTGGTGCGGCCGGTGAAGCCGCGGGCCAGGCGCACTGCGCTCATGGTGGCCTCTGTGCCCGAATTCACAAGACGAACCTGGTCGACGGGGCCGACGCGGCGCACGATTTCCTCGGCGAGCTCGATTTCTCGCTCGGTGGGTGCACCGAACGACAGACCCGTTGCCGCTGCTTTCTGGACGGCCTCGACGATGGCCGGATGGGCGTGCCCATGGATCATCGGACCCCAGGACGAGATGAGGTCGACGTACGACTTTCCGTCGGCGTCGGTCATGGTGTATCCGCTGGCCTGCGTGATGAAGCGAGGTGTTCCGCCGACCGACGCGAATGCGCGTACCGGCGAGTTGACGCCGCCGGGGATCACAGCACTTGCGCGGGCGAACAGCTGGGCCGATACGGGGGCGTCGTCGCCGGGGGAAACAGTCACGTCTTCCAGTGTCCCAGGTTCGGCGAAATCACCAACTACAGGGCGTAATAATGCGCTCGACAGTGACGTCAGTCGTCGTCGGTTTTCTTGTCCTCGGGCATGAACACCATCGCGACCAGGATGATGCCCCAGATACCGAGGGGCCACAGAGGCCAATAGGAGGTCGGCTCGCCGTCGGAGATCCACTGAACAGCCCAGATTCCGTTCATGACGACGGCACCACCGAACCACCAGCGCCACTCGTCCAGATACTCTCGCCACTCGCTCGTAGTACGAGCGACATCCGTTGCAGTCGACTCCTCGGCGGTCGGCAAGTCGCTCACGACTTCGGCCAAGTCACCGCGAGTCGTCGACGCCCACACCGCGTCGAGCCTGTGTTCGTACTCGACCAACGTCAGGCGGCCCTCGCTCATCGCCAGGCCGAGTGTGGTCACGACGGCTTCACGTTCGTCGTTGCTCACGCGCAGGTCCAACCGATTGTTCTTGTCGAGGTTCTTTCCCATGCGCAGCCTTCCGGTACTCGTGTCCGTTTTATCACTTTAACGGTTGAGTGAGCTACACACCGGGTAGTTGGTTTCGATGACGAACACCAATAGAACGAACACCGACAGCTCCGCGGATGGCGTCACCACAGTCGCCGAACTGATGTCCGAAGCCGGACTCTGCATGTTCACCACCGTCGGCCGAGACGGCCACCTCATCTCTCGTCCGATGGCGCTGCAGGAAGCCGAGTTCGACGGCGACCTGTGGTTCTTCGCCGCACACGACTCTCGCAAGGTGGCCGACATCGCGGCGAATCCGACGGTCAACGTCTCGTTCCAGTCCGGCGAAGGCTGGGTGTCCCTGTCCGGCACCGCGGCCGTCGTCGAGAACCGGACGAAGGCCGAGGAACTGTGGAACACCCGGGCGGCCACGTGGTTCGAGAAGAACCCCGATTCTCGTGAGGTGGCACTGATACACGTGGCTGCCGAAGGTGCGGAGTACTGGTCGACCCCCGGATCGAAGGTCTCCAACCTGATGGCCTACGCCAAGGCCAAGATCACCAACGAGCGGCCGAATATCGGCGAACACGCGGTCGTCGAGCTCGAGCTACCGCACAATTCGACCGACTAGTTCCGCTCGTGCCGGGGTGCTGTCGGGGGCACGTCCGGATCGCCCACGACGTTCCGGTGGCCTGTGACGTGGCGGTCGTCCGTCACATTGCGGTCGCCGACGATGTCCCGGCCATCTGTTGCATTGCGGTCGCCCACGATGTCCCGGTCATCTGCGACGTGCCGGTCATCTCGCACGTTGCGATCGTTTGTCATGTTCCGGCCGTTCTTGACGTCCGGGTCGATCCGATTCGCGCGCTCGAACTGCGAGTCGACCTCGTCGCGGGACGACGCGGCAACACCCTGATGAGACTGTGCCTGCTGCGCAAGTTTCTCCGCCTCGGCGGCTTTGACGTCGGCCTCGGCCTGCGCCCGACGCGCCTTGGCCTCACTTTCGCGAGCCAGCAGCTCACGCTCCTCTACGATGGCCGCTTGATCGGCTGCCTTCTCGCGAATGTCGTTCGCTTCCAGCCTCTTTCGTTCCTTGCCTTTGCGCGCCACGATCAAGGCGACGGCAACAATCAACACTACGACGACTACTGCAACGATGATCCACACTGCGGTACTCATAATTGGAACTCCCGATCTGTTTCGAATGCCGAAGCGGCAGACGTTCCTCGTCGGTTACCCGAGTAACGAATCAGTAAACTCGCCGAAGATCGTGCGGGCGAGCGCACCGAATTCCTTCTCGTCCAACGCACCTGCACCGCCGGGCACCGATGCGATCAACTCGACGCCCGTCACGAGTGGCAACTCCTCCAGGTTGACCCGCGCCGCCAAACTCGGTTCGGTCGGCCACGACCCGATGACCAGGCCGGCACACGTCACGCCCGCTGCACGCACAGCTGCGACGGTCAGCGCGCTGTGATTGAGCGTTCCCAGCTCCGCCCCTGCCACGACCAGCATCGATGCGCCGACGGCACCGGCGATGTCGAGCACGGTGAACCCTTCGGCACCCAGGCGCACCGCCACTCCGCCCGCGCCTTCGACCAGCACGAGGTCGTGGGCCGCGTCGAGCGCGCGCACAGTGTCGACCACAGCGTCGAGTTCGAGCATCGGCCGACCCGATCGACGGGCCGCGACATCCGGAGCCAGCGGCTCGGGGTACCGCGCCAGCTCCACTCCTCGAACGCCCGAAAGGCGTTGCACCACATCGATATCGGCCTCATCGGAGTAGTCACCCCCGACGCCGGTCTGCGCCGGCTTGCACACCGCGACGGTCCGTCCGCCTGCCCGTGCTGCCGCCGCGAGTGCTGCGGTGATCACGGTCTTGCCGACGCCGGTCGACGTTCCGGTCACGAGCAGAACCGTCACCGAAGAACCGCCGCATTCAACACCGCCGCGAGGACCGACGCTGCACGGTCGACATCGGAGTCGGTGAGATCGGCGCGCGCTGTCAATCGCAGCCGAGATGCGTTCGGGGGAACCGACGGTGGCCGGAAGCATCCGACGCGGACGCCGAGCTCGAGGCAGTCCCCCGCCGCGCGCACCGCACGCTGCGCGTCGCCCAGGACCACCGGAACGACTGCCGATGCGGTCGGCTCCACTCCTGCTGCAGTGGCCAGTTGTGTTGCCCGAGCACCGATTGCGGCCACGCGATCGGGTTCGCCTCGCAGCACTGTCAGCGCGGCCGATGCCGCGCCGACGGATGCAGGGGCGAGACCGGTGTCGAACACGAACGTGCGCGCACCGTGCAGCACCTGAGTGCGAACCGCGGCCGGCCCGAGAACCACTCCACCCTGCGACCCGAGGGCCTTGGACAACGTTGCGGTGATCACCAGGTCGGGTGCCCCGGCGAGGCCTGCTTCGTGGACGGCTCCCCGTCCACCGTCCCCGCGTACGCCCAATCCGTGTGCCTCGTCGACGACGAGCACCGCGTTCCGTCTCCGACACACCGCGTACAGCTCGGCCAGTGGCGCGAGATCGCCGTCGGCGCTGAAGACCGAGTCGGTCACCACGAGGGCCCGCTGTTCGGGACGCTCGCGCAACAGCTCGTCCACATGGTCGGTGTCGCAGTGCCGAGCGACGGCCACTCGCGCCCGAGACAGGCGACAGGCGTCGATGAGCGAGGCGTGCGACGCAGCGTCGGAGATCACCAGCGCGTCTCGGCCCGCCAGTGCCGTCACGATCCCGAGGTTGGCGGTGTAGCCGGAGGAGAACACCAGTCCGGCCTCGGCTTCGACGAACTCGGCGAGATCGTCCTCGAGGCGCTCGTGTGCCGTCGTGGTACCGGTGACCAGCCGCGATCCGGTGGATCCGGCGCCCCATCGGCGCGCAGCGGCGCAGGCTCCGTCGATGACGGCCGGATGCCTGGACAGGCCGAGGTAATCGTTCGACGCCAGATCGAGGATCGTGTCCTCGGCCGTGCGGGGGATCACGATGCGCTCGAGGCCGGCTTCGCGTCGGGCGTGCGCGGTGGCGTCGAGCCAATCCAGAGCGGTCATGGCAGCACCATACTTGAACGCTGTTCAAGTACCGTCGCGCGCCACCGCCACCAGTGCATCGGCGATGGCAGAGACCTCCGCGCCGGTGCAGATGAACGGCGGCATCGCGTACACCAGACGGCCGAACGGCCGCAGCCACACCCCTGCGTCGACGGCGGCTGCCGTGGCCCGTGCCATGTCCACCGGGCTGCGCATCTCGACCACGCCGATGCCGCCGAGAACGCGAACGTCGGCAACTCCCGGCAGAGACCGGGCCGGTGCGAGGCCGTCGGCCAGCCCCGATGCCAGAGCTGCGACCTCGGTGCGCCAGTCGCGCGAGAGCAGCAATTCCACCGACGCCACCGCGATCGCGCACGCCAGCGGATTACCCATGAACGTCGGCCCGTGCATCAGGCCCCCGGCCTCACCGCCCGAGACCGTCTCGGCCACCTCGGTGGTGCACAGCGTCGCCGCCAAGGTCAGATATCCGCCCGTCAACGCCTTGCCTACGCACATGATGTCGGGCGCGACTCCGGCGTGGTCGGCGGCGAACAACTCTCCGGTCCGACCGAACCCGGTTGCAATCTCGTCGAAGATCAGCAGCACGCCGTACTCGTCGGCCAGGCGGCGCAGTTCCGCGAGATAGCGCTCGTCGTGGAACCGCATCCCGCCCGCCCCCTGGACGATCGGCTCGACGATGATCGCCGCCAGTTCGCTCGCGTGCTCGCGGAGTACCCGCTCGAATTCGGCGACGTAGCCGGCGTCGAACTCCGTGGGCGGAGCCGCAGCGAACACCTGCTTCGCGAGCACATCGGTCCACAGCGTGTGCATCCCGCCGTCCGGATCGCACACGCTCATCGGAGCGAACGTGTCTCCGTGGTACCCGCCGCGCCAGGTCAGCAGACGAGTGCGACCGTTCTCGCCGCGTCCGCGCCAGTACTGCAACGCCATCTTCACCGCGACCTCCACCGAGACCGATCCGGAATCGGCGAGGAACACCTTGTCGAGCCCCGCGGGGGTGATGTCGACCAACAACTCGGCCAACCGGGCCGCCGGAGCGTGTGTCAGTCCGCCGAACATGACGTGGCTCATCCGGCCCAGCTGATCGTGCGCGGCGGCGTCGAGCACCGGATGCCGGTAGCCGTGCACCGCCGCCCACCACGAGCTCATCCCGTCGATGAGTTGCCTGCCGTCGGCCAACGTCAGCCGCACTCCCGACGCACTGTCGACCACCAGCGGCGTCGCACCCGCCGGAAACCGACTGTAGGGGTGCCAGAGATGATCGGAGTCGATTCGACGGACGTCTTCGGAAGTCAGCACGCCAGAGCACACTGCCACAGCACCCGACCGGCCGTACCGAGACTGGACGGGTGGCGAAATGTCCGAATCCACTAGCATCGCAGCATGACGACGCGCACCGTGACGAGACTCGTAGGGGTGGTCGTGGCCGCAACTCTGACGCTGACCGCCTGCGGGGGCACGTCCGCAGCGCCCGTACCCACCACGACCGCTCCGGACTTCGCCGTCGACACCTCCACTCCCGTGGGCGCACTCAACGAACGCATCCTGCGGTGGATCAACGCCGAGAACGCACCCGACCCTGCCGAGGTCGAGGCAGTCACCGGCCCCGAGCTGGCCGAGGCCGTCGCACCGCTGGGCGGGCTCGCCACCCCACTCGAACAGTTGCGCGGCGGCGCGCCGAACGTGGCGACGAGCTTCGAGGCCGGTCCGAACTCCGGCATTCTGCACTTCACCACCGCGGGCATCCCGGCCACGATCACGACGTCGATCGATGCCGACGGCAAGCTCGACGGCTTCCTGGCCCGGCCGGACACTCCCACGGTCTCGTCGTTCGACGATCTGGACGCGGCACTGTCGAAGGTGGCTCCGAACTACTCCTA
The DNA here is from genome assembly GCF_040636045.1 of Rhodococcus sp. NPDC006774. NCBI lineage: Bacteria > Bacillati > Actinomycetota > Actinomycetes > Mycobacteriales > Nocardiaceae > Rhodococcus > Rhodococcus sp. NPDC006774. Next base: position 202,280 of record NZ_JBEYIW010000001.1, read on the forward strand.
CAGCGCGTCACGGCTCAACGGCGGTGACTGCGAGTCGATCTACTCCATTAACGCGGACTCGGTGCTTCCACTCGGGTCGGTGTTCAAGCTGTACGTCCTCGGCGCACTCACCGACGAGATCGAGGCAGACACCGTCCGGTGGGACGAACAGCTCACCATTCGTGACGAGACCAAGAGCGCGCCGTCCGGCGAACTGCAGAATCTGCCCGACGGCACGAAGGTGTCGGTCCGCGACGCGGCCGAGAAGATGATCTCGTTGTCCGACAACACCGCCACGGATCTGCTGATGGATCGCCTCGGCCGCGAGCGGGTCGAACGTCAACTCGGAGTCATGGGGCATCACGATCCGTCGGTGATGACACCGATGATGGACACTCGGCAGTTCTTCGTCATCGGATTCGGCGATCCGAACATGCGGGCCGAGTGGTCGGGCGCAGACCCCGACTCCCGGGCCGAACTGCTCGAGCAGGCGGACGCGAGGCCGCTCGAGATCGACTTCGAGAACTTCCTCGACAACCCGGCGTCGGCCGACGGGGTCGAGTGGTTCGCCAACGCGCAGGACGTCTGTGCCGCGATGGGTTACCTGGCGACGAGTGATGCGGCCGAGGAGAACCGTCGCATCCTGGCGATCACCCCGGGCATCCAGCTCGACGCGGCGCTGTGGCCGTATTCGGGGTTCAAGGGCGGCAGCGCGCCCGGCGATCTGGCGGGCGCGTTCCTGGCCACCGATGCGTCCGGTCAGGACTGGATCGTCACCGAACAATTCCAGGCCGACGGAGCGATCGATCTGATCCCGTCCAGCTATGCGTTCCTCGTTGCTCAGGAGGCGTTCGCGCTCCTGAAGTAGGTGTGATTTGTAACATCGATGTTACTGCTGCATTACACTCGCGGTCGTGGAGGCACAACACGAACCAGCCCAGCACGCCTGGCCGTCGGGCTTCAAGGAGTTCCTGGTCAGCGAATTCACCGACTTCAGCCCCCTGGTGAACAGGGCGCTGGAGGACAACTGTGCGTCGCTGTTCCACGACGGTCCGTACGCGAAAACGGGCTTCTGGCGCAACTGCAGAGCGGTGTTCAGAGAATTCGTCTGGCCGGTCTGACTTTCCGGCCCTCACGCGCGGCGGCAAAAGGTTACCGTCGAGTATGGCAACCACAACGGATCACCTTCGGAACACTCTGGACGGCCGCTGGCGAGATGTGAAGAACCAGGCGCGTCAGCAACTTGCACGCGACGAGTTCCGTCCGCACTACACGCCGAACACCGTCATCGCCCGCACGAAGGCAATGGAGCAGCTCAAGTTGCTCGCCGCTGCCGGTGCAGCCGACAACGGCTTCAAGAAGGAACACGGCGGCACCGGCGACGTCGGCGCAGCGGTGACGATGATCGAGATGCTCGCGATGAGCGACCTGTCGCTGATGGTCAAGGCCGGCGTCCAGTGGGGACTGTTCGGTGGTGCCATCGAGAACCTCGGCACCGAACGCCATCACGAGGCCTACGTCCCCAAGATCATCAGCCTCGATCTGCTCGGCTGCTTCGCCATGACCGAGACCGGACACGGCAGCGACGTGCAGTCGCTCGAGACCACGGCCACGTACGACCCGGAGACGGACGAGTTCGTCATCAACTCCCCGACGCCGTCCTCGCGCAAGGACTACATCGGCGGCGCCGCCGAAACCGCGACCGTCGCCGCCGTGTTCGCACAGCTCATCACCGCAGGCCCGGGCGAGGAGCCCGAGGGTCACGGCGTGCACTGCTTCTTCGTTCCGCTCCGCGACGAGAACGGTGACGATCTGCCCGGTGTCACCACCTCGGACTGCCAGTACAAGGGTGGTCTACCCGGCGTCGACAACGGCCGCCTCATGTTCGATCACGTCCGCATCCCGCGCGACAACTTGCTCAACAAGTACGCCGACGTGTCCGCCGACGGTACGTACTCCTCTCCCATCGAGAACAAGTCTCGACGGTTCTTCACGATGCTCGGCACGTTGATCCGCGGCCGCGTCACGGTCGGCGGCAGTGCCGCCGCTGCCGCCCGCGTCGCCCTCGACATCGCGACGCGATATGCGTTGCAGCGCAGGCAGTTCGCCGCACCCGATTCCGATCAGGAGGTCCTGATCATGGACTACCTGGTTCATCAGCGTCGACTGTTCCCGCTCATCGCCAAGTCCTACGCCCTGCAGTTCGCACAGAACGAGCTCGTGTCGAAGATGCACGAGCTGCAGACCGCGGACAACCCCGACGCCGAGGAGCAGCGGGAGCTCGAGTCCAGAGCGGCAGGCCTCAAGGCCGCGAACACCTGGCATGCGACCGCCGCGATCCAGGAAGCCCGCGAAGCATGCGGCGGCGCAGGCTATCTCGCCGAGAACCGATTGATCTCCCTCAAGGCCGACACCGATGTGTTCACCACGTTCGAGGGCGACAATCACGTGCTCACGCAGCTGGTCGCCAAGGAGCTGCTCACCGCGTACGCGGACGACGTCAAGTCCATGAGCCCGGTCGAATGGGTCAAGTTCGCCGCCGACATGGTGGGCGACCGCGTCGTCAAACGCACTGCGGCCCAAGCGATCATGCAGACAATCCTCGATCGGCGCCAGGACAACGAGGAGGAGGGGTCGCTGTTCAACCGCGGCACCCAGGTCAAGATGTTCGAGGATCGCGAGGAGTACCTGCTCTCCACCGTCGCACGCCGGCTGCAGTCCAAGTCCAAGGAGACCAGCCCGTTCGAGGCGTTCAACGCGGTGCAGGATCACGTGCTTCATGCCGCGAGCGCGCACATCGACCGCATCATCTTCGAGGCGTTCATCGCCGGTATCGAATCGTGTGAGGATGCCGCCACCAAGGATCTGCTCGACGAGGTCTGCGACCTGTACGCGCTGTCGGTGATCGAGGCGGACAAGGCCTGGTTCATCGAGCACCGCTACCTGTCCACCGAGCGATCCAAGGCCGTCACGCGCGCCATCAACGAACGGTGCCGCACCCTGCGTCCGCACGCCGAACTGCTCGTCGACGGCTTCGGAATTCCCGACGCATTGGTCGGTGCCGCGATGCTCGGCGAGCCCGGTGCGGGAAGCGAGGAAGAGCCGGCCTCGAACCCCAGCCACGCGCACTGACGCGTAGCCGGGTTCAGCCGGGAACTATCGCGAAGACCCGGCAGGGACCGCCGGTCGCGCCCGCGTGCTTCGGTGCGCCGACGACGACCGTCGCCCCTGCCGGGGGCACCGCCTCCAAATTCGCGAGCGCTTCGACTCCGTAGCGGCCTGCCCCGAGAACCGCTGTGTGAGCGGGGTATTCGCGGTCGTTCATCCGGTCGAGGCTGAGCGTGTCGACCCCGATTCCGACGATGTTGCGCTCGTGCACCAACATCTGCGCCGCCTCGCCGCCGAAGCCTGGAGCAGCAGGCTCGGCGAGCCTGTTCTGCCAGCGACTGTGCATCACCACCAACGCGCGGTCCGGAATCCGGCCGTGCTCACGCTCCCATTGCGCGATGTCCTCGATCGTCACCACGGCGTCCGGATCCGACGCGGCCCTGGCCGAGATGTCCACCACGACCAGCGGGGCGATCAGATCCTCCAGCGGCAGGACATCGGCCGTCACGCCGCCACGGACACGGTGCGCCGGGGCATCGATGTGCGTGCCCGTGTGCTCCCAATACGAGAGCTTGTTCACCAGGAAGCCGCCCAACTCGTAGGCGGCGACCGGCCGCATCGAGAACGGTTCGTTGCCCGGCCACACCGGAAACGTCGGGCTCAGGGTGTGTGTCAGGTCGATCAGTCGGCCCGCCGGAATGGCCGACGCGACAACCGGTTCGGCGCGCACGGCTCCGGCCGTCGCAACGGTCAACGCGGCGGCCCCCAACGACCCGAACAGCGCCCTACGGCCGATTCTGCGGTGAACGGTCTCGACGACCTCGGGGCCGCACATCAGTCGGCAGCGGGGGTGACGAGCAGAACCTTGTCGTTCGATCCGTTGTCGGTGGTCAGCAGGAAAGCCCCGTCGTCGCCGAAGCTGGTGAGCGAGCGCAGTCGACCGTAGGAACCCACCAGGGCGTCGGCCTCGTCGACGTACTCCGTCCCGTCCTCGGAGAGCTTGAGAAACACGAGCTTCTCGTCCTGCTGACTCGATATCACCGCGGCTCCGTTCCAGGAGCCCCATCCCGCGCCGTTCGCGAAGGTCAGACCGGGCGTGGCGATGGCGGGACTGCCCGAGCTCCATACTGCTGCGAGCGCACCGGGCACACGAGTGGGATCGGTCATCGGCACCGACTCGTCGTAGATGAACGGAAGTCGATCGGGGCGGTATCCGTAGTTGCCGCCGGGCACCAGCAGGTTCAGCTCGTCGTCTCGGCTCGTCCCCTGCTCCACCTCGTAGATCTGATCGGTGCCGGGACGAATCGCCAAGCCCTGCACGTTTCGATGTCCCAGAGTAAAGATGCGATCCGGTGATCCCGTGGCCGCCGAACCGTCGGCATCGATGTGCAGAACCTTGCCGCCCAACGAGTTCCGATCCTGCGGAACCGTCGGCGACGCCGTGTCTCCGGTCCCGACGTACAGGGTGCCGTCGGGATGAGCCAGGATGCGGCAGCCACCGTGACGCCCGCCGTCGGCGACAGGAATGTCGTCGACGAGGGTGCCGGTGCGCGTGAGAGCGGTCCACTCCGGGTCGACGGTCCACGACAGGACGGCGATGTGGTTGTCGCTGCCACCGCCGGCACTGCCGGTTCCCGCGCTACCGGTGCCGCCTCCGGAGCCCTGCACGCCCTGGCAGGTGTAGATGGTTCTGGATGCGGCGAAATCCGTCGCGAGCGCGATGCCCATGAGGCCCGTTTCACCGGACGCGTAGAGGTCATCGAGGTCGGCGGCGAGCTCGCGGGTGGCACCGTCGACGTCACGGATCACGAACCGCCCGGAACGCTCGCCCGTCAGCACCGTTCCGTCGGGCGCGACCACCGCATCCCACGGCTTCGCGAGTCCGTCGAGCACTGTGGTGACCGTCAGATCGGGGAGAGGATCGGCCTGCGCCGTCGCGGTAGTGGTACCGGCGAGCGTCAGGAAGACGCTGGCGGCGATAACTCCGGAACTGGACACCAGCTTGTTCATCCACACTCCTGACGACGATCGACGACCGGTCCGATATGACCGATATCACATGATCTTAAACACACTCCAGAGGATGCTTGCCGACTCACGATGCAATTCGGTGCCGGGCTGCAGAACGAGTCCACCGTGATCCCAGCTCACCCACAGTGACGGCAACCTCGGGTCAGCCGACCTCGGGCGTGACGAGCAGTACCTGATCGTCGGATCCGTTGTCGGTGGTGAGCAGGAAGCCGCCGTCGCTTCCGAAGGGGGTCAGCGAGCGCAGCCTGCCGTAGGTGCCGTCCAGTGCCTCCGCCTCGGCGACGTACTCGGTTCCATCTACCGACAATGCCAGGAAGACGAGCTTCTCGCCCTGCTGGCTCGAGATCACCGCGGCACCGTTCCAGGAGCCCCACTGCTCACCGTCGGTGAACGTGACGTCGGGGGTGGCGATGGTCGGATCACCCGAACTCCACACTGCAGGCAGGGCACCGGGAACCCGATCGGGGTCGGTCATGGGGACCGATTCGTCGTAGACCGACGGGCGTCGATCGGGGCGATAACCGTAGTTGCCGCCCGGCACCAGCAGGTTCAGCTCGTCGTCTCGGCTCGTCCCCTGCTCCACCTCGAAGATCTGATCGGTTCCGGGACGGATCGCCAGTCCCTGCACATTGCGATGACCGAGAGTGAAGATGCGATCCGGTGCGTCGGCTGCGGCGGTGCCGTCGGCGTTGACGTGTAACACCTTGCCGCCCAGTGAGTTTCGATCCTGAGGAACACCGGGGCTCGCAGTGTCCCCGGTGCCGATGTACAGCGTGCCGTCGGGATGAGCCAGGATGCGGCAGCCACCGTGACGCCCGCCGTCGGCGACGGGAATGTCGTCGACGAGAGTGCCGGTCCTCGTCAGGGCCGTCCACCCCGGATCGACGGTCCACGACACGACGGCAATGCTGTTCTCGCCGCTGCCTTGGCGCCCCTGGCAGGTGAACACGGTTCGAGAGGACTCGAAATCGGTAGCCAGTGCGATACCCATGAGCCCGGTCTCACCGGCGGCGTAGAGATCGCCGAGGTCCGCGCTCAGTTCACGCTGGACTCCTGCGGAGTCGCGGATGACGAACCGGCCGGAGCGCTCTCCGGTCAGCACCGTGCCATCGGGAGCAACCACCACGTCCCAGGGTTTGTCGAGGCCATCGAGCACGGTGGTGACCGACAGGTTCGGCAGCGGCCCGTCGGGCGCGCCCGGGGAGGGAGCAGCTTCGGAAGAAGAGCCCGGCGACGACGAGGCCGCGGGCGACTCGGTCGACTCTGCACTACCTCCCTGTCCGGTGGTGTCCGTCGAACAGGCCGCTACCAGGGCGACGCCGATGGCGATGACCGCTGCGCCGGTGACCGGTTTCTTCACGAGCGCTCCTGACGATGTTCGGTAAGTCCCATTCTTCCGGTATCACCGTTTTCGCGACTTCCGAACCACCGACAGAGCGCAGTCGTGCTCAGGACACCAGTCGGTACCCGGCTTCGACGACCGCAGCGTCCACCGTCGCGGTATCGAGCTTCGAGTCGCTGCTCACCACGACCGCACCGGAATCCACATCGACGTCGACGCCGGTGACTCCCGAGATCTCCGATACTTCTTCTTTCACCGACGCCGCGCAATGCCCGCACGTCATGCCCTCGACCGAATATGTCGTCTGCATCCGAAATCTTCCCCTCTTCCGTCAGGAACGAACCAGGCGCGCGATGGCCTCGGACGCCTCTTTCACTTTCGCGTCCGCCTCGGGTCCGCCCTGCCTCGCGGCCTCGACGACGCATCCGGCGAGGTGGGCGTCGAGGAGCTTCAACGAGACCGATTGCAGAGCCTTGGTCGCTGCGGACACCTGGGTCAGGACGTCGATGCAATAGCGGTCGTCTGCGACCATTCTCGAAATCCCGGCCACTTGGCCCTCGATACGACGCAATCGCTTCAGCAGGTCGTCCTGCTCGGCGCTGTAGCTGCTCATAACGCCCAGCATACCCCTACCCGGTAGGGGGTGCGCTACTTCGACGCGAGTCGACGAACGCCGTCGACCATCAGCAGTCCGGCCACGATGACGGCCAGAGCGGCCAGCGCGATCCAGGAGCCCGAGTAGAACGTCCCTGAATACGCCGGGGACACATCGGGAACCGCGGGAAACTCGGTGGTGCGCACGCCCGCGTTCCAGCACGCCACAGCTCCGATCACCGCGAGCAGAGCACATGCCAGCTCCGCCCACCCGAGGGACTTCCTCACAGGTACTCCCGCTTCGCCGTTTCGAGGGCCGCACGCAACCCGTCGTCGTCCTTCGCCCACGCCTGCACCAGTCCGCCGCCCACCAGACGCAGCCCGATGCCGTGACGCTTGCGCGGTACACCCGACAGCTCCCCGAGTACCCGCGCGGTCTCCCACTTCTTCGGCTCGTAGTCACCGTCGGCGTACTCCGCAGGCGGCAGGATGTCGTCTATCTCGTCCAGATCGACGGTCTCGGTTCCCTGCCTGAGCCGACGCGTGGTGAGTTCGACGCTCACGTGCATCCGCGCGGCACGCAGCTGGACGTATGTGAGACCGACGAGGATCAGCGAGAACAGTGCGAGGGCGAACCAGTGGATCACCGGGCCGGATGCGAGTTCGACCGCGAGGACCACGAGGCAGAACACCGGCCCCCACGCCAACATGCGCCACCGACCCCCGGGCTCGTGGAAGAGCACGGGATCGTCGATGGGAGTCTCGCTGTTCATGTCACTGTTCATCTCACGGCTCACGGACGAACCACTCCCGCGCCGACGGCCGATAGACGAGAACGGCTGCGACGACCAGCGCGACGGTGATCACCAGCAGCACGAACGGAAACACCAACGCGGAGAACGTCAGCAGCAGCGCGACGGCTCCGGACAGGGCCACGAGGGCGCGTCGGAACCTGCGATCTCCACCGCGAACCGGGCCCGACATCAGACCGACGGCCAGGCCGACCACTCCGAAGATCACGCCGAGTCCACGAAACACCGTCAGGAAGGAATCGATCTGTTCGTCCGTCGCACCGCCGGTGGTGAACGACGCGCGAATCTGGTCGGCGGGGAGCGTCAGGGCGATCATGCACACGACGATCAGCAGCACCGCCGAGGCCAACCACAGCCAGTAGGCGGCGGAAACCACTCGGGGACGGGCGATCGGTGCGTCGGTGTCTGCGCTCACGCCAGACATCCTGCCACCGTGGGCGAGAGGTGCGTTCGGCCGGCAGAGATTCTGTCCCGCCGACGCGACGCGCTCAGCCTGCAGAGATTCCCAGAGCCATGATCGCGATGGCGGCCGATACGGCGAGCAACAGTCCGAGCAGTGCCCAGCCGGGGCGACCGCTCTCGGCGGGACAGGGCTCGCGATCGACAGCCGGTGCTGCGGTCGGCTGCGTGATGCTCGCTGCTGCAGGGGTGTTCTCTGCCATGTCGGGTCCGATCACTCGAGAAGATATCGACAGTGATGCTAGTCACACAGTCGGTACCGACACCGAGAACACGCCCGAAATTATCGTTTTCCCGAAGCGGCGACGAAGTATTCGTTGGATTCCCGACGATGCATCAGGTAGATCGCCCCGGCTGCCAGCACACCCTGGCCGATGCCGAGCACACTCATCACGACGTTCATCGCACCCGAGCTCGACGCAATGGAGAACAGCTCGAGGATCGTGGTGAACACGGTGAACGATCCGATGATGGTGAGCACCATGCGCGCCCACATCTTGCCCGCACGCATTCGCTTGACCCAGAACAGGAACAACGCCCCGAAACCGAGCACGACGAACACCGTGACGACGAGCATCACCGTCACCATCGACTGCGTGGACTCCACCGTCATGTCGGCGGCCGCGTCCTGCGCTGCGAGATCGTCGAGCAGTGACTGTGCGAATTCCTCGCGCGCCCCGAACAGCGTCCACACCGAGAACAGCGCCGAGATCGCGCCGATCAACGCCACTCCCCACCACAGGTGGCGTGCGGTCTCGACGTCGACGGGGGCCGGACGCGGGGTCGGCTCGAGCTCCGGTCCGGTCTGCGGAAACCCGTGTTCCATTTCCCAGCGCTGCCAATCCGGCTGCGGCGGCGGGTTGCCCGGTGTGTTGCTGTCGGGGTTGTTGTTCGGAGGATATTCGTTCACAACCAGCCCGCCACTTCGGTAGCCCAATAGGTCAGTACGACGTCGGCACCGGCGCGCCGAATGCCGACGAGCGATTCCAGTACCGCTGCGTCGCGGTCGATCCACCCGTTCTGCGCGGCGGCGGTGATCATGGCATATTCCCCGGAGATCTGGTACGCCGCAACCGGAACCGGTGACATCTCGGCGACGTCGCGAAGAATATCGAGATACGACATCGCCGGCTTGACCATCACCATGTCGGCGCCCTCGGCGAGATCGAGCTCCACCTCGTGGGTGGCCTCGCGGCGGTTGGCCGCATCCTGTTGATACGTCCGGCGATCGCCCTGCAACGAGGACCCCACTGCTTCGCGGAACGGTCCGTAGAACGCCGAGGCGTACTTCGCCGAGTACGCCAGCTGACCGACCTCGACGTGGCCGGCAGCGTCGAGTCCGGCGCGGATGGCACCGACCTGCCCGTCCATCATTCCGCTGGGTCCGAGCAGGTGCGCACCGGACTCCGCCTGCGCGACGGCCATGTCGACGTAGCGCAGCAGGGTGGCGTCGTTGTCGATGGAACCGTTCTCCCCCAGGACTCCGCAGTGCCCGTGGGAGGTGAACTCGTCCAAGCAGGTGTCGGCCATGATGACGGTCGAATCTCCGAGGTCGGCCTTCAGCCGCGCCAGACCCCGATTGAGAATTCCGTCCGGGTCGGTTGCGCCCGAGCCGGTCTCGTCCTTGTCCTCGGTCCTCGGTACTCCGAACAGCATCACGCCGCCGACGCCGGCCGCGACGGCCTCCTCGGCCGCAGCGCTCAGCGAATCCAGCGTGTGCTGGTACACCCCGGGCATCGAGCCGATCGCCCGAGGCTCGGTGATGCCGTCGGCCACGAACATCGGCAGCACCAGATGCCGTGCCTCGAGCGAGGTCTCGGCCACGAGTCGACGCAGTGCCGGGGTGCGGCGCAGGCGTCGGGGACGGTCGGTGGGGAACAAGCGAACTCCTTACGGACCGGGTGTGCCGATCGTCAGATCCGCGGCCGAGTTACCGGCGGCGCGACTTCTTTCGCGGCGGGGGCAGTGCACCCTCGGCCCGCAGGCGAGCCGCGTGCTCGGCGAGAGCCTCGACCAGCGGTCCGACCTGTGCCGACTCGGGCTGCACGTCCACGCGCAGACCGAATTCGACGGCCGTCTCGGCGGTCTTGGGGCCGATGCACGCCACCAGTGTGCGAGCGTGCGGCTTTCCGGCGATGCCGACCAGGTTCCGGACGGTGGAGCTCGACGTGAAGCACACTGCGTCGAAGCCGCCGGTCTTGATCATCTCGCGGGTCTCGGCGGGGGGCGGTGCCGCCCGGACGGTGCGGTAGGCGGTGACGTCGTCGATCTCCCAGCCCCGCTCACGCAGGCCCTCGGCGAGAGTTTCGGTGGCGATGTCTGCACGGGGCAGCAGCACTCGGTTGACCGGGTCGAAGACCTCGTCGTACGGCGGGAAGTCCTCGAGCAGTCCGAGCGAGCTCTGCTCACCCGAGGGCACCAGTTCGGGGTTGATGCCGAACGAGCGCACCTTCGCCGCGGTCGCTTCGCCGACACAGGCGATCTTGACGCCCGAGAACGCGCGAGCGTCCAGGCCGAACTCCTCGAACTTCTCCCACACGGCGCGCACGGCGTTGGTGGAGGTGAAGACGACCCACTGGTAGCGGCCGTCGACCAGGCCCTTGACGGAGCGTTCCATCTGGGCCGGACTACGCGGGGGCTCGACGGCGATGGTCGGGACCTCGATGGGGATCGCTCCGTGGGTGACGAGGCGATCGCTCATCTCCCCGGCCTGATCCTTGGTGCGGGGCACCAACACGGTCCAGCCGTACAGTGCGCGAGATTCCCACCAGGACATCTTGTTTCGGCCCGAGACGACCTTGCCCACGGTGACGACGAGCGATCCGACGAGCTCGGATCCGGCGTCGTTGAGGGTGGCGAGGGTGGCCTCGACGGTGCGCTGCTGGCGGGTGGTGCCGCGGACGGTGATGGCCGCGGGCGTCTGCGGTGCCAGGCCGTGTTCGACGAGGGCACTGGCGGTTTCGGCCAGGTGACCCGATGTCGCGTGCAGCACCAGCGGGCCCGGAGCAGCAGCGAGCGCTGCCCAGTCGACCTCGCCGCGGACGTCGGCCTCGGTGTGACCCGAGCCGAGTGCCATTCCGGCGTAGCTGGGGACGGCCGATCCTGCGGGCAGACCGGGGAGCACCTCGAACGGCACGTGCGTGCGAGCGACGGCGCTGACCTCGGCGATCACCGAGTCGGTCGTGAGCGGATCACCGGAGACCAGGCGAACCACGTCGTGGCCGTTCTTGGCTTCGGCCAGAAGAGTTTTGGCGACCTCGGCGGGTTCGCCGAGTGCCGGACGAACCTCGACACCGTTCTCGCCCGTCTCCGGGTCACGCGGAACGTCGGCACCGACCAGGGCGGTGACACCCTTGTCGACGTCGGGATCGGTGAATGCGAGCTCGGCCGCTCCGAGCACTTCCCGTGCCCGGACCGTGAGCAGAGCCGGGTCACCCGGCCCGGATCCCACGAACAGGATCCGTCCGTTGGTGTTCTTGCGGACTGGGCTCATCGGTTGTTCTCCAGTGCTGTCTTGTGTGGGTACTGCAGTTCTATCGGGGTTGCGGTGCCCCGTTTCGGAATCAGTCGAGCGGTGGCGATCGACTCACGTCGTACGACGGGACGGGTCGCCGTGCGTTTGGCGCGTCCGCGGACGGGTGCCGTTATGGCCCTAGACATGAGATCCACCCTGTACCCGAGAACCGGCCTGCGCTGGTTCGGTGACCGAAACGAGTTCGCGCGCACCGAGATCGAGCAGTTCGCGGGCCAATTCTCGGCCCAGCTCCTCGGCTCGGTCGGGTGATCCGACGATCGATGCGCGGATGGTGTCGCTGCCGTCGATGGCGGCGACGCAGCCCCTCAGGGACAGTTCGTCGAAGATGCGGCCGTCCTCGTCGATGGATTCGACGACCTCTGCGATCGCGCCGACCGGTGCGGTGCAGCCGGCTTCGAGTTCGGCGAGCAGTCCGCGTTCGGCTGCCACCGCGGCGCGTGAGTGTGCGTCGTCGAGGGTGGCGATCGCGGTCACGAGATCGGTGTCCTCGACGCGACATTCGACTGCCAGCGCTCCCTGGGCGGGAGCCGGGAGCAACTGAACCGGGTCGAGTGCTTCGGTGACGACGTCGAGTCGGCCGATGCGGGACAGTCCGGCGCGGGCGACGATGACGGCGTCGAGCTCACCCGACGCCACCTTTCCGATCCGCGTGTCGAGGTTGCCGCGCAACGGCCGAACGTCCAATCCCTGTCCGAGAGCCCGCAATTGAGCGATACGGCGCGGAGCAGACGTGCCGACCTTCGCGTCGGCGGGCAACTCACCGAGTACCAGACCGTCACGGGCGACCAGGGCGTCACGAGGATCCTCGCGAGCCGGGATGGCGGCGATGACGAACCGGTCGTCGGCCGCAGTCGGCAGATCCTTGTACGAGTGCACGGCGATGTCGACGGTGCCGTCGGCCAGGGCCTCACGCAGCGCCGCGGTGAAGACACCGACGCCGATCGTCTGCACGGGAGCAGCAGACAGGTCGCCTGCAGTCTTGACGATCACCAGTTCCGCTTCGACTCCGGCTGCCGCGAGGGCCACCCGAACGGTGTCGGCCTGGGTGGTCGCGAGAAGGCTTCCGCGAGTACCGATCTTGACGATGCCGGTCATTCGGCACGCTCCTGACCGGTGGTGCCGCCGGGGAACGAGTCCGAGCGTAGGTCGGTGCGACTTGCGGTGAAATCGTCCACCAGTTCCAGCGAGCCGATCTCCATCGGCGTGGCAACGGCGTCGACCGATCCGGGGCTCAGCTCGAACAACTCGCGCAGCGCAGCGGCGTAGGAATCCCCGCCCGGCGTGCTGGCGAGCTGCTTGACCCGCACGGTGGGCGAATGCAGCAGCTTGTCCACGACGCGGCGCACGGTGCGCGCCACCTCGTCGCGCTGCGGCGAGTCGAGACCGGGCAGCCGCGATTCGAGCCGCAGCAGCTCACCCTCGACCACCTCGGCAGCGCGCTGGCGCAATGCCGTGACGGTGGGGGTGACCTCGGCAAGTCGTTGTCCGGCAAGGTAACCCGAAAGTTCACTGGAGACGATCTCGCGGGCGGCCGACGCGTCGTTCGCCGCGGCACCGGCAGCGGGATCGCGCTGCAGGGACTCCATGTCGAAGACGGTGATGCCCGGCAGACCCGACACCGCGGCGTCGACGTCGCGCGGCAGACCGAGGTCGCAGATGACCAACGGTCGATCCGAGCCGCGGCGGGCGAGCGCGAGGTGAGCGTCGGCGATGGAGACGACGGCCCCCACCGCTCCGGTACAGGTGACGAGGACGTCGGCCTCGGCGACTGCGTCGGCCAGGCTCTCGAGGGCGACCGAGGTTGCCGCGATGCCGTTGGAGACGGCGTTCTCGGCCAGGTGGTCGGCACGCTCGCGAGTGCGGTTGACGACGGTCAACTCGCCGATGCCTGCGCGACCGAGGTGGGCGACGGCGAGGCCGCCCATGGCTCCGGCTCCGAGGACGACGGCCTTGCGGCCGGCGAGGGAACCGTCGAACAGATCGGCGGCGCGGTCGAGGGCGACCGAGACCACCGAGGCTCCGGCGGCATCGATTCCGGTTTCGCTGTGTACCCGCTTGCCCACGCGCAGGGCCTGCTGAGCCAGTTCGTGCATCACTCGGCCCGATGCCTGCTGCCCGTCGGAGGCGGCGTAGGCCGATCGGATCTGGCCGAGGATCTGCTGCTCGCCGATGACCATCGAGTCGAGGCCACTGGCCACGGCGAAGAGATGCTCGACGGCAGCCTCGCTGTAGCGGACGTAGGCGTGCTTGGTCAGGTCCGCGATCTCGAGCCCGGAGTGCTCACCGAGAACTTCGCCGACGGCGGTCAGCGCGCCGTGGAAGGCGTCGACGACGGCGTAGATCTCCACGCGGTTGCAGGTGGACACCACCATGACCTCGGAAATGCTTCCGCTGGCCATCAGCTTGTCGGTCAGCTTCGGGCGGTCGGTGTCCGTGATGGCGACACGCTCGAGGACTGCGACGGGAGCGCTACGGTGCGAAATCCCGACGAGAAGGACACTCACGGTGCAATCACCGATCCGTTTCTTGTCGAACTGTTGACTGGGCTTGGATTGCCGGCGATACGCGGGCCGTGACTGCGGCCGAGGCGTGCCGTGGACGTGAGCGGTGACGATGCGAGCGGTGACGACGTGAGAGGCGGCGGCGAGACCGGCTGCGGTCGGGGCGCGGTGACGATGGCCGGAGCGGCGATATCGGCAGGCACGGAGACGTTGCGAGAGCTGTTGAAGGAGAGCACCTGCATCTCCACCGCCAGGTCCACGCGGCGCACCTCGACGTGTTCGGGGACGTCGAGAACCATCGGCGAGAAGCTCAGAATGCACTCGACGCCGCCCGAGACGAGCTTCTCGGCGACGCTGTGCACGGCCTCGTCGGGGGTGGCGATGACGCCGATGGTGGCTTCGAGCTCGCGGCAGGCGACCGCGAGTTCGTCGACGTGCCGGACGGTGAGGCCGTCGATGTCGGTGCCCACCCGCGCGGAGTCGCTGTCGAAGAGCCCGACCATCGTGAAGCCGCGTCGTGCGAATCCGCCGTAGCCGGCCAGCGCCTGCCCGAGGTTGCCGACTCCGGCCAGCACGACGCGGTGGCCGCGATCGAGTCCGAGTGCGCTGTCGATCTTGGCGCGCAGGCGGGCCACGTCGTAGCCGACTCCGCGAACGCCGTTGGGGCCGAGAAAAGAAAGATCCTTGCGCAGTTTCGCCGATCCGACGCCTGCCGCGGTGGCCAGTTCTTCACTGGAGACGATGAGAACGCCCTCGTCTGCGAGGATCGAGAGGACCCGCAGGTACGTCGCCAGACGGGTGACCGTAGCCTGAGGAATGACCCGCTCTACGCCGCTGGGCGACGGGCGCTCTTCGGTCACGTCTGGGGCTCCTCGTCCGAACGGCGTCGATGCCGGTCTTCACGCTGATCCTGCGTTCGTGTCTATTTCACGGACGCTGTTCACACCACGGTAACTGCTTGTGAACGAATGAACAAAGTTGCGCACACCGGCCCTCACCTGCACACGCGAGAGCAATCACACGTTCTTAGGGTGCCCTGCACGGGCGAGATCGGCCCGCAACCGCGGCACGTCTACCTCCCAGTAACTGTGTTCGATGCCGTCGAGCAGCACCACGGGCACTCGATCCCCGTACTCCGCGCGCAGGTCAGGCGATTCCGCTGCCGCCTCGTCGACGTCGACGACGGTGACTGCCACGTCGAATTCACGGCACACCTCGCTCAACACCTCGAACGCGTGAGTGCAGGAATGGCAGCCTGCGCGGGTGAGAAGAGCCACGCCGGTGGGTGTCGTCTGCATCCGTCCACTGTGACACGACGGCAACGGAGACGAAGGTCACAGTCCAGGGTCCGGACGAGGGCGTCGAGTGCTGCCCTTCGCCTGCGTCCGGGCGACCCCGACTAGGCTTGCGGCGAGCGACTCGACTGGGAGGAGGACGGAAGTGAGCGACGGGGGAACAGACCTGCCGATCGAGAACACGCCCGATATCGACATGGTCGATACGAACGATCCGAGCCAGGACAAGCAGTTCAAGCGCCGCATCCGCAGAATCCGCAATCCGTTCGGTCCGACCGACGCCGAGGTTCGCGCCAACGTTGCAGGCCAGGCCAGTGCCGATGCCGCCCTGGCGTTGCAGATCGAGTCCGAGGGTGCCGTTCCGCGGGATCTGACTGCTGCGGCATTCTTCGACGTGGACAACACGATGGTGCAGGGCGCGTCGATCATTCACTTCGCTCGCGGGTTGGCCGCACGCAAATACTTCACCAGCGGTGATCTGGCCCAATTCGCTTGGCAGCAGGTCAAATTCAGAGTCAGCGGGAAAGAGAACAGCGAGGACGTGGCCAGCGGACGAGAGAAAGCGCTCTCGTTCATCACCGGACGTCCCACCTCGGAGCTGACCAGGCTCGGCGAAGAGATCTACGACGAGATGATCGCCGACAAGATCTGGGCCGGTACCCGGGCTCTCGCCCAGATGCACCTCGACGCCGGTCAGCAGGTCTGGCTGGTGACGGCCACTCCCCTCGAACTCGCCCAGATCATCGCCAAGCGCCTGGGCCTGACCGGGGCCCTCGGAACGGTCGCCGAGAGCAAGGACGGGGTGTTCACCGGCCGCCTCGTCGGCGACATCCTGCACGGCATCGGCAAGGCGCACGCGGTGCGCTCGCTCGCGGTGCGTGAAGGTCTCAATCTCAAGCGCTGCACCGCATATTCGGACAGCCACAACGACGTGCCGATGCTCTCGCTGGTCGGTACCGCCGTGGCGATCAACCCCGATACCGATCTGCGTGAGCTGGCCAAGAACCGGGGCTGGGAGATCCGCGACTACCGCACCGGACGCAAGGCCGCCAAGATCGGCGTGCCCACGGCGTTGGCCCTGGGCGCGGTGGGCGGCGGGCTGGCCGCGGTGATCGGCCGTCGCAAGGCCTGATCCGTCCGGGTGACGGCGATCAGAGCGTGAGCTGCATCAGCGTCAGGTCGAGCCAGCGACCGAACTTGACGCCCACCTGCGGCATCTGTCCGACGGTGACGAATCCGAACTTCTCGTGCAGAGCGATCGACGTGGTGTTCTCGGACTCGATGAACCCCACCAACACGTGTATGTCGTGTGCTTTCGCTCGCTCGATCAGCTCGCTCAGGAGCGCACTGGCCAGCCCGCGACGGTAGAAATCTCGGTGGATGTACACCGAGTGTTCCACCGAGTGCCGGTAGCCGCTCTTGACCCGCCACTGCCCGTACGACGCGTATCCGGCCACCCGTCCGTCGACCTCGGCCGTCAGGACGGGGTATCCGGCAGCGATCCGTCCTTCGAACCAGGCCGTGCGGTCGGCGAGATCGACCTGTTCCTCGTCCCAGATGGCGGTGGTGTTGGCGACCGCATCGTTGTGGATGTCGAGAATCTCGGGTAGATCGGCAGCGGAAGTGTCGCGAATATGCACTGCCACACGATAACCCGAGCGTCTAGCCCAAGAAGACGTTGCGCCTCTTGGCCAGCAGTCGATACAGCGTGTGCTGAATGGTTTCGCGTACGTGGTCGGTCAACTCGAACAGCACCATCGGATCCTCGAAAGCGGTGGAGTCGTATCCGTCGGTGGGGATCGGCTTGCCGAACTCGATGTACCACTTGGACGGCATCGGGATCAGACCCAGCGGGCCCAGGTGCGGGAAGAACGGCGTGACCGGAAAGTAGGGCATGCCCATCAACCGAGCCAGTGGTGCGATGTCGCCGATCTTGGGGTAGATCTCTTCCGAGCCGACGATCGAGCACGGAATGATCGGTACACCCGTCCGCAGAGCGGCCGAGACGAATCCGCCGCGACCGAATCGCTGCAACTTGTAGCGCTCGCTGAACGGTTTGCCGATGCCCTTGAACCCCTCGGGGAACACGGCGGCGACCTCGCCGGTACGCAGCAGACGCTCGGCGTCGGGGTTGCACGCGAGCGTGTGCCCGGCCTTGCGCGCGATCGTACCGACGCCGGGCATCTCGAATGCCATGTCGGCGGCCAACATTCGCAGAGGGCGGTGCGCCGGGTGGTGATCGCGCACGGCGACCGACGCCATCAGCGCATCGACGGGGATGACACCAGCATGGTTGGCGACGACGAGCGCGCCGCCGACGGACGGAATGTTCTCGATGCCCTTGACCTCGACGCGGAACCACTTGTCGAACAGCGGCCGCAGCAACGGGAGCCAGACCGCGTCGGCGAAGTGCGGGTCGTAGCCGAACTCGTCGACGCTGTAGTCACCGGCCAGACGCCTGCGTACGAACTCGGCGACCGAGGAGATCTGGTCGACGATCGTGGACTTGGTGTCGTCGATCATCGACAGCAACGGAGTCGGGATCGACGGCGTCACAGCCGACGCGTCGGCGGGAGCCGGGTCGAGCAACGGCGTCGGCTCTCGAGGATCGGCGTAGGCGGAAGGGTGCCGTTCACGCGAGCCCGCGGCCGCGCGGGCCGAGCGGCCGGACGTGCCGCCGTGCAATGGAATCACTTTGGCCACGTCGCTCACCTGTCCCCTCCCGAACTGCGCAGCGCTGCCAGGGCACGCGCCGTGGACGCGCCCGTTTCGACGGCCGAGACCAGTCGATCTTCGACGCTGTCCACCCATTCGGTTCTGATGACCGGACGCAGCGCTGCGCCTCGGACGAAGTCGTCGAACGCCTGAACCGTGGTCCACCGCGGCTCGAAGCCGAGGACGGACCGCATCCGGGTGGTGTCGAGTCCACAGCCGAAATGGAAGTAGTCGAGCTGCTCGGTGGTGAACTCGCGCATCATGCCGCCCATCAGGGCGCGGCCGACGCTCTTGAACAGCGGAAACGGTACCGGCACCTGAACGCGGCCTGCTCGGCGAATCGCCTGGGAGAGCATGATCGTGCCGTCGGCTCCGATGTTGAACGTGCCGGCCGACCCGCCGAGAGTCGCGCGCTCGAGCGCAGCCAGGGCGTCTTCCTCGTGCAGCAACTGCATGCGTGCGTCGCGACCGACGATGCTGGGGATGAGCGGCGAGGTCATGTAGCGCGAGATGGTGCCGTTCAGTCGTGGACCGATCAGCGGTGCCATGCGCAGGATCGACACCGCGATGTCCGGTCGTCGACGCCCGAGACCGCGCACGTATCCCTCGATGTCGATCGAGTCCCGCGCGTACCCACCGCTCGGGGGGCGTCGGGCACTCATCTCCTCGGTGAATTTCACCGGGTCCTTCGCGCTGCAGCCGTACACCGAGGACGACGAACGCAGTACGACCCTCTCGACGGTCGGTGACTTCTGGCAGACCGCGAGCAGCTGCATCGCGCCGATGACGTTGAGGTCCTTCATCGTCGCGCGTCCACCGGATTTCGGGGGCTTGGCGACGGTGGCTGCATGCACGACGGTGTCGACGCCGGCATTGCGAATCACTTTGCCGATCAGCGGATTACGGATGTCGGCGCGGACGAATTCCGCGCGCCCCATGCGGCGCAGCAGATCCTTGCTCGGAGAGACGGCATCGACGGCGATGACACGCTCGATGTTCGGATTCTGGGCCAGCCTGGTGACGAGGTAGCCGCCGAGGAACCGGCTCGCTCCGGTCACGAGGACCACTCGGGGCGCAGCCGATCCACGATCGCTCGGACTCACTGCGCACCCCCAACGTCGGTTCCGCTGCAAAGCCTACTGGATCATCAGGGGTCGGCGTGGGTGAGAAGCAAAGCCCGTTCTTCGAACGGAAGAAGCCCGCCACCGATGGTGACGGGCTTCCTCGTGAAGCAGATGACGGCAGGCTTATTTGCCGAGTTTCCTGCGCTGCACGCGGGTACGACGAAGCAGCTTGCGGTGCTTCTTCTTCGACATGCGCTTGCGACGCTTCTTGATCACTGAACCCATGCGGGTGTCCTCACGTTCTTCTCTAGCGTTTTCGCGCACGCCGTTTGCGTACGCCTACCTGACAACCAAGCCCAAGGGCCTCGAGCCAAAAGCCTTGGTCACCGAGCTGGCGCTGGGGCCACGTACTCGCCCACGGCTGCACACCGGCTGGCTGGCACGACGAGCGCCAATCTTACCGGTGTGAACCAGGACTTACGAAACCGGCCCCACGTGCACTACTAGCCTGCGTCGAAGTACGAGGTCTCGAGATAGTCGTGGACCGCCTTGGCGTGCACACGAAAAGACCGACCCACTCGTACAGCGGGCAATTCTCCGCCGTGCACCAGCCGGTACACGGTCATTTTCGAAACCCTCATCAGCGTCGCCACTTCGGCGACCGTGAGGAACTGCGTTCCGGCCAGAGCCGGTTGACCGTCCGGGGACGAACCCTTGGACGGCTTGTTTATAGACGCCATCAATCCACATACCTCCGGCACGTCTCATGCGGCAGGCTTCCCCTCCTGCCGAACAGACACGCACGTGCTGCCCCCGAGCCTATAGGGACAGATGGGGTTACTGCGACGGGTGTGGGGAAAAGATTTTTTATTCTGCTGTGATGCCCATCTCAATGGATCGGGCATTTGCGGCACCGAGGGCATCGAAAAACGCTGCTCGGAGGCCTTTTCGCTCCAGTTCACGGACCGCTGCGGCCGTGGTTCCGCCCGGAGAAGTCACCGCATATCGGAGCTCGCTCGCGCTCTCGTCGGAGCGATCGAGCATCGCCCCCGACCCCACCATCGTCTGAACCACGAGCGCCGACGCCACGTCGCGGGTCAATCCAAGGCCCACTCCCGCGTCGATCATGGCCTCTGCCACCAGGAAGAAATAGGCCGGACCGGAGCCGGACACGGCCGTCACGGCGTCGAGCTGATTCTCCTTGACCACGACCACCTTGCCGACGGCCGAAAGGATCGAGCGCACGAGTTCGAGGTGCTCGGCGCGGGCGTACTTGCCCGGTGCCAACACGCTGACGCCCTCCCCCACGAGCATCGGGGTGTTGGGCATGACCCGAACCACCGGGAAGCCGGCGGGGAGCTTGGGCTCGAACTTGGCGGTGGGGACCCCTGCGGCCAGGGAGACGATGAGCTGTTCGCGATCGCCGTCGAGCTCGATCTTCGTGATCTCGGTCAGTGCCGTCTCGACGTCGGCCGGCTTGACCGCCAGCACGATCACGTCGGCACCCTCCGATGCGTCGCCGACGGAGGTGGTCAGCACACCGAATTCCTTGGCGATCTCCTTGGCGCGGGCCTCGGACTTCTCGGCGACCACCAGATCGCGCACTGCGTGGCCGGACTCGAGGAGTCCCGCGATCAACGCCTCGCCGATCCGTCCGCCGCCGATCACTGCAATTCTCGTCATGCGAACAAGCCTGCCATGTCAGTTCGAGCGCGGCACCATCGCCAACTGTCTGCTCTGCACCACGACGGCACCGGTGGAATCGAGCACAACGTGGTCCTCCTCGAACCAGGTGCTGCCGATGACGGTGCTGGTCGCCGCCACGCGCAGCCAGCCCGGTGCCGGACGGCGGCGCAGGTAGGTCGTCAGCTGCACGGTCGGAGCCCAACCGAACATTCCGCGGTTCATGGTCACCGGAGCCGAGATGTCTCCGGTCATCAGCGCGAACAACACCGCCGTGTCGATGTCGGCCTCGTCGCCCGCGAAGGGCCGCACCCACAATCGAATCTCCGCCTCGCCCTGCTTACCGGTCAGGAACGACGCCGAGGACTCGTCGATACGCATCTCGCAGCCCTTGGCCACGTGCACGATGGACGCCATCGGATGATCGCCCGCAACCGCGAGGGTCTCCGCGGGCGGCTCGACGGCCATGGACGCCAACGACGTCGGCGTCTCGTGGTGAGGGTCGTCGGAATCGGGACGACCGAGGGTCACCACCGCCCGCACGGCAACGCGTCCGGCCTGGGTGAGTTCGACGTCGACGTGCGAGACCTGGCGACCGCGCTTGCGCACCACCGTCGTCAGCGCGACCTCGCCGGGATCGGGAGCGGCCAGGTAGCTCACGCTCACCGCGAGCGGCTGGATCTCGGCCTGATCCGGGTCCGTCGCGACGATGTGCTTGCGCGCTGCGGCCGCGCAGACGGCGAGCATCACGCCGCCGTGCACCTTCGGACCGATGGTCCAGGTGGAGTCGATCGCGCCCGCGAAGGACGCGGTGTCGGCGGCGACCTCAAGCGCGGTCAGGGTGGTGGCGGCTGTGAAGGGGCTGGCAGAACTCATTCCCGACAACTTACCGGCGGCCTCAGGACAGGTGTGCGCGGGCGAACTGCAGTGCTTGTCCGAGCATCGAGGAACGCTCGGGGACCGTCCGCGCGTTCTGTGTGTTGATCTCGATCACTGCCTGACCCTCGAAGCCGCGGCGTACCAGTTCGGTGCACACCTCCACGCAGGGCTGACTACCGTGGCCGGGGATCAGGTGCTCGTCGACCGATGCGCCCCGGCCGTCGGCCAGATGCAGGTGCGCGATCCCCTCGCCCATCCGGTCGAGCATCTCGAGCGCGTCCGAGCCTGCGGTGGCCGTGTGCGAGAGGTCGAGCGTGTAGTGACCGTGGCCGACGTCCGTCGGGTCGTACGACGGCGAGAACGCCGACAGTGCTGCGCCCGGCCCACCACGTCGTTCGAGTCGCTGTGCAGATTTCTCCTTGCGCCCGAAGAAGCGGTCGGCGCGCATGGGGAACATGTTCTCGACCGCGACCACCACGTGCGAGTTCGATTCGAGTTCGGCGACCTGATCGGCGAAGCCGTCGCTGTACTTGCGCTGCCACCGGAACGGTGGATGCACCACGACCGTCGCCGAGTCCAGCTTCTCGGCCGCCTCGACCGAGCGGGTGAGTTTGGCGACCGGATCCGACCCCCACACTCGCTGTGAGATCAGCAGACACGGCGCATGGATGGCCTGCACCGGAATCGAGTACTCCCGCGATAGCGCGGACACCGCGTCGACGTCCTGGCTGACGGATTCGGCCCACACCATCAGTTCGATGCCGTCGTACCCGAGCTCCGCCGCGTAACGGAACGCCGCCTCGGTGTTCTGCGGGTAGACCGAGGCCGTGGACAGTCCCACCCGAATTCGCTTCGCGCCCATCGGAGTGCCGACTCAGCCGGTACTGAGCTGGAAGGCGAGCGGACCGAGCGTGACGAAGACACCGACGGCGATCGCGATGACGATCGATATCAGATCGTCGGTGCGTCGCAGAATCCTCACCACCGCGACGAGCCCGACGATGACCAGCACCGACAGCACCAGAGCGACCCACGGCAACACGTCCCACAGTTGCTCGAAGCCCTTGAACAGCAGCGCGCCGACGGCGATCGACACCACTGCCTGACCGATCAGCACCAGCCACTGCCGGACGGCACCGCCCTTGCCCTTGACCGCCGCTGCCCGGCGGTCGGTGCGCGAGGCCGCAGTCGCGCTGTCGGCCTCCGTGTCCGACGCGTCGTCGGTGTCGGGCTCGACGGCGATCGTGGTCTTTTCTTCGTCGTCGATCTCCGGCTTCACGAGATCGACGGTCTCGGTGGCGGCGGCCGCCTGAACCTCCGTCGGCTCGTCGGTCGAGATGTCCTTGTCGGCAGACCCGGCTTCTTTGTCGTCGGCGCGTCGGATGCGCGGGGACACCGCGGTCTTGGCCACGTCGTCGACGTCGACGAGCGCTGCTCGCGGAGCGACGTCGGTGTTCGGCTCGGCCACCTCGACCTGCCGCGATGCCCGGAATCCCGCAGGCTTGCGGGTCCGTCCCTGCTCGGCCGGGGTGGATCCGTACGGAAGCCGATCCGACGTCGGCGTCGAGGGCGCAGCCGGACGCTTGGCGCGTTCGGTGTCGTCGTGCGAGCGGTTGAGCAGGTCACCGGCAACCGTGGTGGAGCCGGACAGCAGCTCCGGCTCGGGCTGTTGCTTCTCGCGCTTGCCTGCCGGTTGGAACGGGGTGGGACGAGTGGTCTGCGGCCGGGCCGGTTGCGGCCGGGAGGAGCCGGCGGCGGGTGCGTCGTCCTCGGGCGCATCACTGCTCTGCGGCGCTGCCGGGGCGACGTCGGGGGTCTCGGGCTCGGACGCGTCGGGAGCCGGGGTTTCGACCACCACGGCGCTGCGGTTGCCGGGCTCGTCCCGAACGACGGGGATCTCACCGGTCAGCTCGGCGACGGAGATGCCGCCCTTGACGCCACGGCGACGGCGACCGCCTGCGCTCAGGTTCGTCTTCTGACCGTTTCGGGCCAGCAGCTCGGCAACCGAGATCTGTCCGGTGTCCTCCGGGTTGGTGTTGCTCATCTCGAACTCCCCACCAGATCGCCGTCGGTTTCGGGGTCCAGCTTCCTCAACATCAAACCTTCCTTCAGCGCCCACGGGCATATCTCGAATGACTTCGTTGTCGATGCCCGCATGCTCGCCTCCGCTACCAGAGCCCCGGCCACCCGTTGTGGCGACCTGTCGGCGCTGACACGTTCCAATTCTGCACGGTCGGCCGTCATGATCCGCGATACGAACGCTACGAGTCGCCTCGAGCCCGCGTCTGCACCGACGTCGAGCACCCCTATTCGCACATGCCCACGGTACTGGGTCTACCGTCGACGTTTGTGACATCAGGTCGTGAGCAGCAGTCGTTCGCTGCAGAGGTCGAGATGGATTTCCCTCGAGAATGGGTCGAGTTCCCCGACCCCGACAATTCGGAACATCTCATCGCTGCGGATCTGACGTGGTTGTTGTCCAACTGGACCTGCGTGTTCGGAACTCCGGCATGTCAGGGAACCGTCGCGGGCCGACCCGACGACGGTTGCTGCTCCCACGGCGCGTTCCTGTCCGACGATGACGACAAACGCAAGCTCGACGAGTCGGTGAAGTTGCTCACTCCGCAGGATTGGCAGCTCATGGACAAGGGTCTCGGCAAGAAGGGGTACGTCGAATACGACGATCTCGACGACGAGCAGTCGCTGCGTACTCGGCGCTACAAGGGTGCCTGCATCTTCCAGAACCGTCCCGGGTTCGAGGGCGGAATCGGGTGCGCGCTGCATTCGATGGCGCTGCGCAAGGGCATCGAGCCGCTCGAGGTGAAGCCCGACGTGTGCTGGCAGCTGCCGATCAGGCGCACCCAGGACTGGGTGACGCGTCCGGACGGCTCCGAGATTCTCAAGACCACGATCGGCGAGTACGACCGACGCGGCTGGGGCGAGGGTGGTCTCGATCTGGACTGGTACTGCTCGGGCTCGCCCGATGCGCACGTCGGATCGAAGCAGGTGTTCGAGTCCTACAAGCCGGAACTGACCGAGCTGCTCGGTAAGGCCGCCTACGAGGAATTGGCGTCGCTGTGCAAGCGTCGCCGTGGTCTGGGTCTGATCGCGGTGCATCCCGCCACCCGTGAGGCGCAGCGCCGATAAGTGCCTCCGGCAGTGGTGTAGTCATGTGCCTGGAGAGCACTCGACCGCACCACTGCGCGCAGCGCACTACCCCTCGAGCTTGTAGCCCAGTCCGCGCACTGTCACCAGGTGTTCCGGCTTGGCCGGATCGGACTCGATCTTCGAGCGCAGTCGCTTGACGTGCACGTCGAGTGTCTTGGTGTCGCCCACGTAGTCGGCTCCCCACACCCGGTCGATCAACTGTCCGCGGGTCAGTACGCGACCGGAGTTGCGCAGCAGGTACTCGAGCAGATCGAATTCCTTGAGCGGCAACGTGATCTGCTCGGATCCGACCATCACCACGTGGCGTTCGACGTCCATTCGCACCGGTCCGGCTTCGAGCACTCCGGTGTCGACTCCACCGTCGACCTCGGCGTCGGAGCCGCGCCGCAGAACCGCGCGGATCCGGGCGATGAGTTCGCGTGCCGAGTACGGCTTGGTGACGTAGTCGTCGGCACCGAGTTCGAGCCCGACGACCTTGTCGATCTCACTGTCGCGTGCGGTCACCATGATCACGGGAACGCCTGAGCGCGAACGCAATTGCTTGCACACGTCGGTTCCGCTCATGCCCGGAAGCATGAGGTCCAGCAGCACGATGTCGGCTCCTGCGCGATCGAATTCCGCGAGTGCCGACGGTCCGTCTCCGACGACCGTGGCCTCGAAACCTTCCTTGCGGAGCAGGAAGGCCAGTGGATCGGCCAACGACTCTTCGTCTTCCACGATCAGAACGTTGGTCACTGATTCTCTCTTTCTGTAACCGAAGCGTCGTCTTCTTCTTCGAAGTACGCAGGGATCTGGAGGGTGAAGGTGGATCCGGTGCCCAGCTTGCTCCACAGCGAAATGCTGCCGTTGTGGTTGGCTGCGACGTGTTTGGCGATGGCCAGGCCCAGGCCTGTGCCACCGGTTGCCCGCGACCGAGCTTTGTCGACGCGGAAGAATCTCTCGAAGACGCGTTCCTGGTCTTCCTTGGCGATGCCGATGCCGCGGTCGGTGACGGCGAACGCGACGTTGTCTCCGCGCAGGGCGCGGCTCACCGACACCGGAGCACCGTCGGAGGAGTAGGCGATGGCGTTCTGAATGAGGTTGGCCAGGGCCGTCACCAGCAGCGCTTGATCGCCGAGAACTTCGAGGCCGCTCGGGTGGTCGGTGGTGACGAAGATCCCGGCGTTCTCGGCGGCGAGCTTGGATCGGTCCATCGCCTCGTTGACGACGGTGTCGACGTCGACGACCTCGAGGTCGGGGAGCTTCTCGGCACCCTGCAGTCGCGACAGTGCGATCAGTTCGGTCACCATGTTGCCGAGCCGTTTGGATTCGGCGACGACCTTGCCGCCGAAATGCCGGACGGAAGCCGGATCATCGGCCGATTCGAGCAGCGCTTCGGCCAGCAGGCTCATCGCGCCGACGGGTGTCTTGAGTTCGTGGCTGACGTTGGCCACGAAGTCCCGACGCGTCGCCTCCATCCGGACCTGCTCGGAATCGTCGTCGGCGAAGAGCACCACGAACCGCTTGTCTTCCTTGCTGAGCAGGCGTGCGACGCAGCGGACGGCGATTTTGTCCCGGCCGGTTCTCGGGTTCTTCGAGCTGAGGTCGACTTCGACGGGGTTGCCGTCGGCGAGGACCTTGAGCGCGGCATCCCAGGCCCGGTCGTCGATCAGACGGTTACGCACGAGCCCGAGCTCCTCGGCTCGCGGATTCGACAGCACGACGTCGTGAAATTGGTCGACGACGGCGATGCCGCTCTCGGATGCGAGGACGATCAGGTCCAGTACCTGCGACATCGTGAGCCCGGACGTGGCTCGGCGGCGCTCCGAGTGTCGGGTGTTGAGGTAGGGAATCAGAACACCGCCGACGAGGTATCCCACGAAGGCCGCGGCGATAGCCAGTAGTACGGCCGATGCAACACTCACACCGGAATCGTACGTTCGATGGACAGCTCACATACGCAGGGTGCAGGCATTTCCCTGGTCGTCATAGTCCCCGTCGGCAGTGTTCTTCGATCGTTCACCTGCAGTTACGACAAAACGTCGGTTCGAGCGCCGTAGAGCTACTTACCGCCCTGGTTTGCCACGGCAGCTGCACCTGCGGCCGCTGCTTCGGGATCGAGGTAGGTGCCGCCCGGGTTGGTGGGCTTCAGCTTGCCGTCCGACTCGGTGAGGTCGTACTTCAACGGAATGCCGGTGGGGATGTTGAGTTCGGCGATGTCCGCGTCGGAGATCTCGTCGAGGTACTTCACGAGAGCGCGCAGCGAGTTGCCGTGCGCGGCGACGAGGACGTTCTTGCCTGCCTTCAGATCGGCGACGATCGTCTCCTCGAAGTACGGGATCAGTCGCTCGACGACGTCGGCGAGGCATTCGGTCAGCGGAACGCTGTCCAGGTCGGCGTAGCGCGGATCGGCGTCCTGGCTGTGCTCGCTGCCGACCTCGATGGGCGGCGGCGGGGTGTCGTAGCTACGACGCCACAGCATGAACTGCTCGTTGCCGTACTTGTCCTTGGTCTCGGCCTTGTTCAATCCCTGCAGCGCGCCGTAGTGCCGTTCGTTCAGACGCCAGTCGCGGACGACGGGGATCCAGTGCCGGTCGGCAGCGTCGAGTGCGAGGTTGGCGGTGCTGATCGCGCGACGCAGCAGCGAGGTGTACAGCAGGTCGGGCAGGATGCCCGCCTCGGCGAGGAGTTGGCCTGCGCGCTTGCCCTCGGCCTCGCCCTTCTCGGTCAGTCGCACGTCCACCCAACCGGTGAACTGGTTGGACGCGTTCCATTCGCTCTCGCCGTGACGAAGCAGAATCAGTGTTCCGATACTCATGTGGTCAGTTTCTCATGTTCCACCCGTGTTGGCCCGCGTGCGACCAGGACCGCGACGACGACGATCATGACGACTGCGGTGAGGGTGATCGGGATGGGGATGACGGGGTCGAACAGTACGAGCGCGGCACCGATCGGCACCACGACGTTGACCAGTCGGTCCGCGTTGGATCGAATCGCGATCAGCCACACGCCGAGGACGAACACCGCGATCGGAACCGTCACGGTGAACGATGCGGCGACGTCGCCGAGCTTGCTGTGCTCGGTCAGCACATCGATCTCGACCTCGATGCCGGCCGAGAACGCGCCTGCGGCCGCAAAGATGAAGTAGTGGGCGTAGCCGTAGAACAACGAGTTGCCGAGTCTGCCGATCGCGCGGTGATGCGGGGGCCAGAAGTAGATCCACCACAGGCTCGCGGTGACGACGACGGTGAGAATCGAGATCGAGATCAGCGGTGCCAGAGCCGTCTCGTCGTGCAGCGCTTCGATGATGGCGTTGGCCGAGGCGAGCAGAGATTCGCCGAGCAGGATCAGCGTGAACAGGCCGTAGCGCTCGGTGATGTGGTGCGGATGCCAGGGTGTTGCGCCCTTGCGCTCGGCGATCAGCGGTACCGACATCTCGACGCCTGCCAGCACGACGAAGCCGATGATCGCGGCGGTACCGTCGAGCAGCAGCACCCAGAGAATCCACAGAATCTGAACGCCCGCAATGCCTATCGCGTAGGTCAGCGCGGACTGCCGATGTTCGGGATTTCTCGATGCCCGCAGCCACTGAGTCACCATCGCCACGCGCATCACCACGTAACCGATCACCACGATGGTGAAATTCTCGTCGACGACGGACGGTTCGATCCCGGCGGCCAAGGTCAGGACGCCGGCCATCTGTACGACGGTCAGCACGCGATACAGCCAGTCGTCGGTATCGAAGGACGTGGCGAACCACGTGAAGTTCATCCACGCCCACCAGATCGCGAAGAACACGAGCGCGTAGCCGAGCAGGCCGTCGGCGATGTGGTTCTCGGTGAGGTCGTGATGGAGTTGAACCGCCGCGATGCTGACGGCCACCACGAACACCAGGTCGAAGAACAACTCGAGGGGGCTCGCGGAGCGATGCGGTTCCTTCGGATCGCGCGGTCGCATCGGCACCAGACGGGCAGCGGAGAGATTCACGATCGCAGACTAAGTCATCTGATTCGCGAATGTTGTCTCGATTGTGTTGCAGCGGTTGGCGTTACGGACAATTCAGACAGTGTTCGACGGTTCGGCGCAAGGATCTACGGGACCTCACACCCTTTTTGCCGACCGAGCGCCTGGGTTCACGTCATAGCGGGGGTGTGAGGTCGAGAAATGGGGTGTGAGGTTGCGAGCTCACTCCCCCAAGCCCGCCCCGACACCTCCGATCCGAGCGCCCACACTCCGATCGAGCTCTTCGGTCTCGACGAAATAGCGTCGAAACACCGACCGCATCAATTGAACGACCTCGATGTGCTGCCTGATCGCCACAGCCGCCGATCTTTCTTCCCCATCGGCAAGTCGCTTGAACTTGCGACCCAACTGTTGGGCTGAAGGAAGGGTGCCGAATGCGTCGACATCGACCAACCATTTCGTCTTCTCCAACATCAACTCGAGATGCAAGGTGTATTCGGCGCATACTTTGTCGCACTGAAATGCGACGCCCTCCGGAATTTCCAGATGACCCGACTCCGCCTGCACTGCCAATGCCCGCCACGTCAGCATGGCTGCCCCAAGCTCATCAGGACCTGATCCCACAGCTGCTCCTTGCTATCGGTTCGACGGTGGCAACAATGGGCGGAGCGCGCTTCCGACACGCTCGACCTCTACACATGGATCACCCTGTGGCTCGCGAGAAGCCCGCCCGTCCAGAATGAAGTAGACAATTCCCCCAACCACTTCGTAGGCGACGCCACAGCTGACCTCGTCGTAATTCGCAGTTCGCCGAAACTGAACGGCCCCAGCGTCATTCACTACGGAGAACTCACCGAACTGGTCATTCCCCTTCAGATACGCGAGATCGTGGTCCGACGAGAACACTCCGAGGAAGTACCAGGAGCCTGGATCGGGATTCCTCCAGGCGCAGATCATCCAGTCGGTCGAGATCGGCGCGTCTCCGAACAGGTTCGTACTCTTGCTCTCCGCATCCAATCCCGCCGCCGCGACGGCACTGTCCGGAATGGTGCAGGGATCCCATGGCTCGTCCGCCACCGGCGTCGCAACCACCGAGCTCGTTGCCGGCTCTGCGATCGGAGCACCCTCCGTCGCCCCGCCACATCCCGCGACGAACAGCATCACGCCGACCGCTCCCGCCACCCACCACCGCGTCACGCTCACACCACTCCCCTTCGTCGAACCCGCCCACCCCTTGGACGCAGCGAACATCGCCTCGGTTCCACAACGTCACCACCGAGAGAGGATCAGCCGCAGTTCGACGGTGCCGGCTCACCTCGGAATCGTGCGTCCACGTAGGCGTAGGCGTCGGGCAGACCGACGAGCGATCCGCTGAAGTGCTCGGCAAGCGGATAGGCCCGAAATTGGACGGTGGCTCCGGCCGCACAGTATCGGTCGACCGTCTCCTTCACAGGCGCGAACGGGGTGATGAAGTCGTTGACCCCCTGCCACATGTACACCGGGGCCGTGGGCACGCCCGGGTAGTCCACCAAGCTGTTCTTCTTCAACACCGCCTGCGCGGAGGGCAACGACGCGATGTCCACGTTCGAGAGATCGCGCGCACTGCGAAACGCTCCTCCGACGATGATGCTGCGCCTGCACTCGTTGCTGACGCGATCCCGCAACGCCAGGCCTGCCGCATTCAGGTTCTCCGAGACGGGAAACTCGGTCGGGTATTCACGCTCGAGCCCGAGTGATGCCGCGAGTGCCATTCCGAACGCGGGGTGCGGAATCGGGCTGTAGCCCAGGTTCTTCGCGATCAATTCGAGGTCGGCCGGAATACCGCCCTGCACGGTGGCCACGATGTTCAGCTCCGGCGCATACGTCGGTGCCATGGCTCCGGCCCACGAGGTCGCCAGTGCGCCACCGGAGTAACCGAGCAACGCGACCGGGCTTTCCTTCAGCGGCAATTGCTCGAAGTTCTGCACCGCCCGAACTCCGTCGAGCGTCAACCGACCCTCGTACTCCGCTGCCCCGTAGGCACCGTTCGGGCCGAGGTAGTCCGGAACTGCGACAGCCCAGCCGCGGGCGACCATGCCGAGGTACAGGCTCGGAGCCTCACCGATCTCGTACGTGAAAAGGCCATGCGACGGAGCACATTTGACACCCAGAGCATTGATCACGGCCTGGTACGACACCAGTGGCGTTCCCGCACCTCTACCTCGGGGCATCAGCACAGTGGTCACCGCGGCAACGGGAGCACCTGCGGAGTTGGTCGATCGGTACTTGAGTTGCCAGATGTCGGTGTTGGGGTACATCCATGCGTCGGCCCGACGGCTGGCGAGGATGTCACCCGGCGCATGATCGGCTATGTCGGCCGGTGCAGCGTAGAAGACGTCCGGATCGGGGATCGTCGGCGCGGGGGTTGCCGAAGATGTTGGCCCCGTTGCGAACAGGGACGCACACAGTGCCACGAGGGTGAAACCCAGGGCAGACATTCTTCTTTTCAAGGCGAGCCTTTCGGTGATTTCTGATCGATCGTCACGGCACTGCGTCACGGCGTTACGGGTAGGGAGAACTGGCTGATCGGATCCGTCGAGGAGAAGGTGACGTCCGCCGGGCCGGGTCCACCGGCGAAGGACGGATCAGACGCGGTGATGACGACGCCGATGCGATGGCCACGGTCGAATCGATGGACGATGCTGGGCAGCGAGATCGTCACCGGGTCCGAGGATCCGGTGAGCACGGCGGGTGCGACGAGCCCGTGAATCGGACTCCGTGCACCGTTCGGTGCGACGTCGAGCACGGTGACGAAGACCGTCGCAGGCCCGGACACCGTGGGGCTGATGGACAGCTCCGGTGAGCCGACCACGTCGACGGATTCGGCGAGCGGCGCGGTAGTCCAGGTCGCGACAGAACCGGGTAGCGAGACCCGCGGCACGGGCAATTCGGCCGCGAGATTCGGGAGTCCGAACGTGGTGGGCATCGACGCACCTGCACCCCGAATCGTCTGCGTCCACGCCCCGTTCGTCGAGTCACCCACGGAAAGCGATCCATTCGACAAGAAGAACGTGCGGCGGGCACCGACCGGAAATAAGTCGGATTCGACGTAGGCCGGCGACGCGACGCCGGTGTAGGGCACCCAGTCCCTGAAGTAGGTGAATGCGGGTCCGCGGTCGACGTCTCGATCCTTGAGGAGTCGGTCGAGCCAGTTGCCCACGAGGGCCGCTTCGTGCTGAGTGAACGGGTCGGGCGCCTTGATGTCGAACTCGCCGGGAGCACCCTTCCGATCGTTGTGTCCCCAGGAGTGCCAGATCATCGATGTTTCCACCCCGCGCGAACGCAAGGTCTCGTAGGTGGCCGCTGCCTCGTCCAGACCGAACAGCGAATCCTTCTGCCCCTGAGTGAGCAGAACCGGAACGTTGACACGATGGAGATAGTCCACGGGTGAGACGTGCCGCATGGCCGCCAGAGTTTCGGGGGCCGGTTCCCGGTTCGCAGCGAACGCAAGTGCCGCGTCGCACACCCACTGGGCATAATTCGGGCAACCCTCCGCCCGCGCCGGATCGACGGCGTAACCGGACGGGCCGGCCAATACCGCACCGGCCGTCAGGAATGCCGAGCCGAAGATGCTCTTGACCGGCCCCACCGGCCGTCGGCCGGTCGCCTCCGGTGCCAGCGAACGCGACAGATCGTTCCAGGTGATCATCGATGCAACCGTGTCCAGCCGCGAATCCATCGACGCAGCGGCCAATCCTGTTGCGCCGGCGTAGGACCCACCGAGGTAGCCGACACGTGGATCACCTGGTCCATCCAGCCGAACCACATCGAGCGCCGGGGCAGCCGTCGTCCGCGCAGGATCGGTGAACACACCGCCGTTGTTGCCGGCGAGATAGCCTATGAGCGACGACGCAGCGATGCCGTCGTAATCGGGATCCGCGAAATAGATCTTGCACGTCGAGCCACCGAAACCCAAGGCCGAGTATGACAGAACAACGTAGCCGTGGGTCGCGAATCTCGCCGCGGCACCCGCTTGGTCGTCCTTGGATCCGCCGAAACCGTTGCTGGTCAGGATGGCCGGAGCCCGGTTGTCCGGTCCCAGACCATCTGGGACGTAGATGTCGCCCACGACGGTGCAGTGTCGATCCCGCTCAGGTCCCACCACGACGTCGAAATATCGAGTCTGCACCGAGAAGTCGCCGAACGATTGCGGGGCCAACACCGGAAGGTCCGCGGCGTGAGCAGGCGTGGAGGCCACGATCAGAGCTGTGGTCGCGGCCACCACGGCGGGTGCGAGCCGTTTCATCGGACGCAGTTGGTCGGCGGTGCGACACCCCGAAACCTGTTGTCCAGGAATGTGAGCGCAGCAGGAAGACCCTCGAACGCCGCCTGAATGTGCTGCGGGGCATGAACGACGTCGAACTGCAGAGTCGCCCCGTTCGCGCAGTACCGTGCGGCCGTGTCGCGCAGGGCACCGATCGGGATCAGGGGGTCGTTGTCGCTTCCCCACAGCAACGTGGGTGCGGTGGGAACCCCCGCATACTTCACCAAACTGTTCTCGTCGATGATCTGCTGCGCTTCCGGGCTGTCCACCAAGGACGTAGTGGTCGAGACCGCCAGTGCGCTCTTGAAGGCTCCGGCGGCAAGGATCACCGGTGTGCACGCGTTCGAGACCTGATCCCTCAACGCGAGACCGGTGGTGTTGAGCTGAGCCGTGATCGGTAGACGGTCGGGGTACTCGCGTTCGAGTCCGAGAGCGGCGGCAAACGCGAGCCCGAATGCCTGATGCGGCGCAAAGCCCAACGCGCGAGCGATGTTGTCCAGATCTGCCGGCACCCCTCCGGCTGCGGCACCGACGATGTTCAGCTCGGGTGCATAACTCGGAGCGAGCGCCGCGGCCCAGGCCGTCGCCATTCCGCCACCCGAATACCCGGCCATTCCGACCGGACCGGCCGACAGTCCGAGTTCGGGAACCCGCTGCGCGGCGCGAATTCCGTCGAGGGTGATCTGCCCGCCCAACCTGGCTGCACCGTAAGCACTCTGGGGTCCGAGGTGGTCCGGCACAGCGACCGACCAGCCACGCACCAGTGCCAGGTTGAGAAACTCACGCTCCTGCACACCGGTCGTCGGATCGGCCCCGAACAACGATTCCGACGGTGCGCACTGCAACCCGAGCGCGTTGACGAACGGCTGATACGACAGCAGAGGCCCACCGGGTGCGCGGTTCGCAGGCGCGAGAACTGTTGTCACAGCGGCGATCGCGTCTCCTCGGGAGTCGGACGACCGATACTGGATCTGCCAGATGTCGGCCCCGGGATACAACGGACTCGAAAAACGCCTGGTGTCAACCACATCACCGTTCTCGGTTCCGGACAGATCCGGCACCGATGCGTACAGGGTGCCGGGTACCGGTGTCGGACCGGTGGGCGCAGCCGACGCGTGCGGTGCAACGACGAACGACATCGACATCAGCCCGACCACGAGTGTCGAGGTCACGAGGGTACGAAGCATGCTGTAACTCTTCTCGATTTCGATCGGCTCGAACGCTCGGTTCGGGTGAGGGGTTCTTCGATTACACTGTTGTGCAGTGGATTTCGTAGTCATTGTGGCACCGCCGTGGAGACAATCGACTGGTCGGCGTCGACGGCCCTGTGAACGCCTCGCGGCAGGGCGGCCGCGACGACGGTGGCCACCGCCATGGTGGCGGCCAACCCGAACAGCACCGTCCGCTGCGACGTCAGGTAGTCGGCGGCCACCGGATCCGAAGGAAGCAGCGCGAAGTACACGGCACCGGTCGTTGCCGTTCCCACGGCCGACCCCACTTGCTGGACCGTCGGCAGAATCCCCGAGGCCGAGCCGAGAGCATGCGGCTCCACCCCGGCCACGATGGTGCTCTGCAGCGGCGCGATCACCGATCCCAAGCCGGCACCGACCAGAACCAACGGGATTGCCATCCACCAAGGGAAGCCGACTCGATCCAGGTAGTCGGTGGTGACGCCGAGGACGAACAGCGATATGCCCATGGCCGCCGCGCCCGCAGCCACGACCCGAGAGTCCCAGCGGCGGAACGACACCGGCGCGGCCACGGACGCGACAACGGCACCGAGTGCAAAGGGAACCGTGATCGCGCCCACGGTCGTCGCGCTGTCCCCCAGGCCGGTCTGCAGTGTCACCGACATCGTCAGGACGAACCCGGTGAACGTGCCGTACACCAGAGCAGAAACAGCGCAGCCCGAGGAGAACCCGCGCTCACCGAAGACCCCGATGTCCACCATCACGTGTGCGCCTGCCGCCCTTCGTCGGCGTTCCCACATGGTGAATCCCGCCAGTGTTGCCAGGCCGATCGCCACGGCGGGCACAGCCGTGACGAAGCTCGAGCTCGCCATGACCGGATAGACGATCATCAGCGCCCCGATCGACCACAGGCCAACCCCTACGGGGTCGAACCGTCCACCGCTTCCGACTCCCGAGAGCTCCGACTCGGGTGGGACGAACCGGCGGCCGAGTGCAATCGCGGCCAGCGCTATCGGGGCGTTGATCAGAAATATTCCTCGCCAGCCTGTTCCGAGGATGTCGAGGTGCAGAAGCAGTGCACCGATGGCCGGTCCGGCGAGTCCGGCCAGCCCTGCAGTGCCGCCGTACAGCGCGAACGCGGTGGTACGCCGCGTGCCGGAGTAGGCGGCGGTCACGATTGCCACCGTTTGAGCCGACATCGCGGCTCCCGCAAGTCCTTGCAGCACCCGAGCGAGAACGAGCAACTCTATGGTGGGCGCGTACGCGCAGAGCACCGACGTCACCGCGAACAGTGCAGTGCCGGTGACGAACACGGTTCTGCGCCCGAACACCTCCCCGGTGCGCGCCATCGTGAGCAGCGCGCAGGCGAATGCGAGCAGGTACGCCGTCGGTATCCAGACCTGCTGCGCGCCCGATGCATCCAGATCCCGGCCGATCGACGGCAATGCCACGGTGACGGCGGTGACGTCGATCATCTGCATCGTGACCGCCAGTAGGCAGGCGCACAGCGTCAGCCACGACCCGCGGCGGCGGTGTGTCATACCCTGCTGACGTCCGTGAGCTCGTGCGCGAACACGCTCGCGATCTCCGGCGTGTAGTCACCCGATTCGACGACGGCCGTGAAGATCTCGAATATCTTGGAGAAGTACAGGTCGATCGATCGATCGGCCTCGTCGGTGCCGGGATACAGAAACTCGACACCCGTGTGGTCCTCGAAGCGGTTGATCCACATGAAGACTTCCTCGGAGCTGCCGCGGTTTCCGTACAGGCCGGCCCCCGCTGCATCCAGTTCGGCTTCGCCCGGCAGCTTCCGAACGTCGACGTAGGAGATCATCGGCGCGGTCCAGCCCGGCTGCGTCGTGATTCCGTGCTCCGGCAGCGCCAGTTCGAGTACCCGGTGGTAGGAGGTGTTCGCCAGCAGCTTGCCGGAGTCGAATGCCTGCTGCGCGAGGACCGCGAGGGTCAGGAACGTCGGCTTCGCACCGAGATCGAAGCGCACGGGAATCAAGCTCGAATACCATCCGATGGAGGCGAATTCGCCCGGCGTCGACCGAGTGCTCTTGGGCGTCAAGCCCAAGTAGCTGCTTCGGCCGGCAAGCTCGTACTCCGCCAGGGCCGCCGCGGCGAAGATGCCTCCGATGAATTTTGCTCCCACTCCCGCACATGCTTCGTCGACGGCCCGGGCTTTGGCGCCGTCGAACAGTGGGAACGAGCTGTGCGACGTCCTGGTGTAGTCGATACTGCTGCGTCCCAACGGAAGTGGGAACGTCGGAAGATCGCCCCCGTTGTCGGTGACCAAGTCGATCCAGGTCCGAACCGCAGGACTGTCGAGAGTCGTCGCGTCGCTCTCGAGGCGTTCGCGCTGGCAGTACTCGAGGTAGCTGCCCGGGGTGAACAGTCCGTCGGACTCCCCTGTCACCGCGTTGCGATACAACTGGCGCAGTTCGTAATACGTCAGTGCCTGCGAAATACCGTCGGTGTCGAGGTGATCGACCGCCGCGTACACCACGAAGTGGTCGTCGTGTTCGATCGTGCCGAACGAGAAGCAATCCCAACTGTCGGGACCGGGAGTGCTGTCCTGAACGTGACGCCGAATGGCCTCGGAGTCCGAGGGAGTGCCGAAATCGGTTGGTTCGAGCACGATGTCGGCGACGTCGACCAGGTGGCGCGTCGCCCCCTCGGCCGTCGTGGAGAACCAGCTGCAGAAGGAATCGTGTCGGGTGACGAACGTGTTGAACGCCCGGCCCATCGCCGCGCGGTCCAACGTGCCCTCGATTCGGAACGTCACGAGACACAGCCGGGAGAAGCGGAACGACGAGCCTCGGTTGCGGAACGCGGCCTCGAGATACGCCTTCTGGATATGGGAAGGGGGTGCCGGGTGGGCAGGCGCAGCCGCGGCAGCTGCTCGCGAGGAGACGGTGGGCGACCACGTGGTGAGCGGTCCTGGAGCTGGCTTCCACTCGTCGATGAGTCCGAATGCGACCACGACACAACCTTTCGAAGGAGACAGAGCGATTCGACGCGGTGAGTGCGTCGGAGGAGTCAGTGGATCATTCGGGCCGAATCGAAGAAACCCCGGCGACGAGCATTTTGGAAAATCGACAAGGATTCGCGGGATACCTGTGTCAGAAATGAGGAATCGTCAACGTTGTTGTCGATTGCAGCCATTCGCTCTACCGTCGGTGACACACCGCGCCCGTCGGACTCCTTGTCGTGCGCACCTCCCACGAAGTCAGGAACGGTTGATGCTCAGTCGATTTCGTCTTCGGGAGGCGACTGTCTCGGCTCTCGGCGTCGTCGTGACCGTCGTCGTCCTCGTGTCGAGCTCGGCTGCTGTGGCGTCAGCAGAAACGGAGTCGTCGATCGTCGCCGTGGACAGCGCCGGTGCGCGCCGGGACGTCGTGCAGGTTCACTCCGCGGCGATGGATCGCGATATCACCGTCGACGTATTCCGGGCAGAGGTGCGCGGTGCGCCCACTCTCTACCTGCTCAACGGCGCAGCCGGTGGAGACGGCGGCAGCAGCTGGTTCGACCAGACCGACATCGCCGGATTCTTCGGTGACAAGAACGTCAACGTCGTCGTGCCTCGGGGAGGTGCCGCCAGCTATTACACCGACTGGTTGAAAGACGACCCGGTTCTGGGCCGAAACAAGTGGTCCACCTTCCTCGGACTCGAACTCCCGCCGCTGATGAACGAACTGCTGGGCGGCAACGGCATCAATTCGGTCGCCGGTATCTCGATGGCGGGAACATCCGTCCTGCAGTTGGTGATCGCCCATCCTTCGGTGTATCGCTCGGTCGCGTCGTTCAGCGGATGTGCGCGCACATCCGACCCGGTCGGTGCGATGTACGTCAGATCCGTCGTCGAAGCCCGCGGCGGCGGATCGACCACCAACATGTGGGGACCTCCCGGTAGTGACGGCTGGGCGGCAAACGACCCCTACGTGCACGCAGAAGGTCTGCGCGGCACCGCCGTCTACATCTCTAGCGGTACCGGAGCGCCCGGCGCTTTCGATGTGCCCGGTGGACCCGGCATCGGAAGCGACTACGGCAAGCTCGCGCAGCAGCTGGCCGTCGGCGCGGTCATCGAAGCGACCACGGACAACTGCTCACGTCAGATGCAGCAGCGACTGCAAGAACTCGACATCGCCGCCACGTACAACTTCCGGCCCACCGGAACCCATTCGTGGGCCTACTGGGAACAAGATCTGCACGACGCGTGGTCGGTGATCGCGCCGTCCATGGGCCTGCCGACGGGCACCCGCTGAATCCACGACGTTCGCGCGACAACGAAGGAAATTCGATGAAACGATTCGACGCTGTCGGCACACCCGCTCTTGCCGCCACATGGGTCCGACCCCCGTGGCCGCTCGCGGAGATCGTTCGGGCCAAGCGCGGCCGGACCGTGTCCGTTGTGCTCCCGGCGCTCGACGAGGAAGACACCGTCGCCGGCGTCGTCTCCTCGATGACTCCGCATCTGGGCGGCTTGATCGACGAGGTGGTGGTTCTGGATTCGGGGTCGACCGATCGCACAGCGCAACGGGCACGCAGTGCAGGGGCCACAGTGGTCTCGAGGGAGGAGGCGCTCCCGGGCACACCCGTTGTGCGCGGCAAGGGTGAAGTGCTGTGGCGAGGGGTGGCGGCCACCTCCGGCGACATCGTCGTGTTCGTGGATTCCGACCTGGTCGAGCCGGGCTCGCACTTCGTTCCTTCGCTGGTCGGCCCGTTGTTGATGACAGAGGGCCTGGAGCTGGTGAAGGGCTTCTACCGCCGGCCGCTGACGATCGGCGACAGCACGGACGAGGACGGCGGTGGCCGCGTCACTCAACTGACGGTGCGGCCCCTGCTGACCGCACTGGTGCCGGAACTCGCGGGAGTGTTCCAGCCGCTGGGCGGCGAATACGCCGCCACCAGGCAATTGTTGGAGTCCCTCCGGTTCGCCCCGGGCTACGGAGTCGAAATCGGTCTGTTGTTGGACACCTATCACCGGCTCGGCGCGAGCACGATCGGACAGATCGGCCTCGGGACCCGTCGGCACCGGAACCGGCCGACCTCCGAACTGGCCGTCATGAGCCGCCAGATCGTCGCCACGATGTTCTCGCGGCTCGGCCTGACCGACTCGGGAGCCGGTTTCACGACGTTCGAGACGTCCGGAAATCAACTCTCCACGAAGATCGCACCGCTCTCACTCGTCGACCGCCCACCGCTGATCACGCTGGACCAGTACACCCGCACCGCCCGACGTCATGCGATGAGCCAGCCCGTCTGATACGAACGCACCCCCCACCGTCGAACATGGTGAGGGGTGCGAGCGTCGAACTGCGGAGCTACTTTCCGGTCTCCGCGGCGCGCAGGTCCTTGCGCAGAATCTTGCCGGCCGCGGACTTCGGGACGATGTCGATGAACTCGACGCGTCGTACCTTCTTGTGCGGCGACACGCGCTCGGCGACGAAGGCGATGATGCCCTCCTCGTCGATGGTGGCACCCTGCTGGCGGACGACGAATGCCTTGGGGATTTCTTCGCCCTCGTCGTCGAGCACACCGATGACGGCGGCGTCGGCGATCTCCTCGTGCGTGAGCAGCAGAGCCTCGAGCTCGGCCGGGGGCACCTGGTAGCCCTTGTACTTGATCAGTTCCTTGAGGCGGTCGACGATGTAGACGACACCCTCGGGATCGACGACGGCGATGTCGCCGGTGTGCAGGTAACCGTCGGAGTCGAGGGTTTCCGCGGTGGCGGTGGGGTTGTTGAGGTACCCGACCATCACGTTCGGTCCCTTGACCCACAGCTCACCGGGCTTGCTCAATCCCTCCGTGGGCAGGTCGATCTCCTCGAGCGTGCCCGGGTCGACGAGCTTGTTCTCGGTGTTCGCCAGCGGCTGGCCGACCGAGCTGAGCGGCATGTCGTCGCGATCGAACGGGATAGCGTGGCTGACGGGGCTGAGCTCGCTCATGCCGTAGCCCTGACGCACGCGAGTGTTCAGACGCTTCGCGACGGCCTTGCCGAGCTCCTCGTCCAGCGGAGCCGCACCCGAGAAGATGGTGTGCACGCTGGAGAGGTCGTACTGATCGATCAGCGGATGCTTGGCCAGCGCGACGGCCACCGGCGGTGCGATGAACAGGTACGTCAGCTTCTGGTCCTGAATGATCCGCAGGAATTCGACGAGGTCGAACTTCGGCATCGTCACCAGATGCGCGCGCAACTTCAGCGCGATGTTGAGCAGCACCGTCAGGCCGTAGATGTGGAAGAACGGCAGCAACGCCAGGATCGCGTCGTCGCTGTCGATACCCACGCGCGGTTCCATCTGCGCCACGTTCGCGACGAGGTTGCGGTGGGTGAGGATGACGCCCTTCGGCACACCCGTCGTACCGGAGGAGTACGGCAGCACTGCGACGTGCGTGGCCGGATCGAAGGAGACCTCGGGGGCCGGTGCGCCCTGGGTGAGCAGGTCGCGCAGATTCGGGTGGCCCTCTGCGCCGTCGAGCACGATGACGTGATCGGCGTCGAGGCCGACCTTCTCCGCAGCAGCCTTGGCCTGCGGGTACAGCGGGGAGACGGTGAACAGGAACTTCGCGCCCGAGCCGGTGAGCTGCTTGGCGATGTCCTCGGCCGTGTACAGCGCATTGATGGTCGTTGCGGTTCCGCCTGCGCGCAGGATGCCGTGCAGCACCGACGCGAACGCGGGCACGTTCGGCGAGTGGAGTCCGACGACGTCGCCGACCTCGAGTCCACGTGCAGCCAGAGCGCCTGCGATGGCGTCGATCTGACCGATGAGCGACTTGTAGGTGGTGACCGCACCCGACGTTCCGTCGATCAGTGCAGGCTTGTCGAGGTCGGACTCGGCGATCGATCCGAACAGGAAGTCGTAGACGCTGAGTTCGGGAATCTCGACATCGGGAAAGGGACTGCGGAAGCTCATGGCTCTCCTTCGAAAAACTGCGGCAACAATGACCGAACCCTACAGTGAAAGCGGTCACAACGGACAGCGACCCTACCGCTGAGTCAGGTAGTGCGGGCGCTAACTTCGCGACGCATACGGTTTACCGGCTGCGGCCGGTCCTCGGACGTGGCCCACCAGGCCCGCGACAGCGAAAATGGTCACCACGTAGGGCAACATCAGCATGAATTCGCTGGGCACGGGCGAGCCGATGATGCCCAGGACGTTCTGCAGGTTCGACGCGAATCCGAAGAGCAGTGCGGCCAACGTCGCGCGTACCGGATCCCAGCGGCCGAAGATCACGGCGGCGAGAGCGATGTAGCCGGCACCGGCCGTCATCTCCTTGCCGAACGCGCCGACGGAGCCGAGGGTGAAGTACGCACCACCGAGTCCGGCGATGGCACCGGCGAGGCAGACATTCCAGAAGCGGGTGCGTGCGACGTTGATTCCGACGGTGTCGGCAGCTTGCGGGTGTTCACCGACGGCACGCAGTCGCAGACCCCATTTGGTGTGGAACAGCCCGGAGAAGACGAGCGCCACGGCGATATACATCAGGTACACGATGAGGGTCTGACGAAACAGCACCGGGCCGAGAATCGGTATCTGCGAGAGCACCGGAATGTCGATGCGCGCGAACCGGGGTGGCGAGTTCAGTGTCTCGGCGTTCTTGGTGAGCACCACCGAGTACAGGAAGCTGGTCAGCCCGACGACCAACACGTTGAGCACCACACCCACGATGACCTGGTTGACGAAATAGCGGATCGAGAACACGGCCAACAGAGACGCGGTGAGCGCCCCGGCGATCAGTGCCGCCAGTAGCGCGACGTACGTCGAACCGGTGATCGAGGCGACGACGGCGCTGACGAAAGCTCCTGCGAGCAACTGACCTTCGATGGCGATGTTGATGACGCCGACGCGTTCGGAGATCACGCCGCCCATCGCGCCGAAGATCAGTGGAGTACTCAGAGCGACTGCGCCGATGAGCAATCCGGGCACCGGGATGGTCTCGCCGTCGGCTGCCCAGGCCAGGAATCCGAACACGAACAGCACCGCGAACACGGCGAGCAGCCACAGAGGCGTCGAGCGGTACTGCGAGGCGAGCAGCGACGCGTACGCGGTGATGACGGCCAGCAACACGACCACGACGAGACCGGTGCCGAACGACGGCACGCCCACGGCAGGCAACGCGAAGAAGTCGTCCTCCGATGCCAGCGCGAATGTGCTTGTACCCGAACCCCTCTGGACGACGAACAACACCAGGGCGAGCAGTGTCACGACCCCGAGGATCGACGGAACCTTCCAGCTACGACCGAGTACCGCCTCGGCGGGGGCGTCGACGGACGTGGTCACAGTGCACCCACCTTCGCGGTCTCGGCCTTCGCGAGCTTCTCTTCACCTGGTTTGGGTAATCGGAACACGGCTCGAACCAGTGGCGGTGCGGCGATGAACAACACGATCACCGACTGCACGACGAGCACGATGTCGATGGGTACGCCTTCGGCCGCCTGCATGGCGAACCCGCCGGCCTTGAACGCGCCGAACAGGATTCCCGCGAAGAACACGCCCCAGGGTTTCGATCGCCCGAGCAGGGCGACGGTGATGGCGTCGAATCCGATGCCGGCGTCGATGTCCGCACTGAAGCCCGTGGTGACGGTGCCCAACACCTGTGCCACACCGGCCAAGCCGACGAGCGCACCCGACAGAATCATCGCGTACAGGTAGATCCGGTTGACGTTCATACCGGCGACGCGCGAAGCGTGCGGGTTCTCGCCGACGGCGCGGAAACGGAATCCGAGGCTCGATCGCTCGAGCAGCCACCACACCGCGATCGTCACGAAGATCACCAGTACGAAACCGAGGTGCAGGCTGTAGCGGTCGCCGAAGAGCTTGGGGAACACCGCAGTCGACGCGATGGGCGCGGTCTTGGGATTGTTCGATCCCGGTGCCTGCAGAGCACCGGGAGTGCGCAGCAGGTACGCGACGAGATAGAACGCGATGTAGTTGAGCATGATGGTGACGATCACCTCGTGGGCGCCGGTGCGCGCCTTGAGGAATCCGGCGATGCCGCCCCACACTGCGCCGCCCAGGACTCCGGCGAGTACGGCCACCAGCAGGTGGATCCCCGCAGGCAGGTTCACTCCGAATCCGACCCAGCCTGCGCACGCAGCGGCGATGAGCATCTGGCCTCGGCCACCGATGTTGAACATGCCGACGCGGAAGGCCAGTGCCACACCGAGTCCGGCGACGATCAGCGGA
Organism: Rhodococcus sp. NPDC006774; assembly: GCF_040636045.1. Lineage (NCBI taxonomy): Bacteria > Bacillati > Actinomycetota > Actinomycetes > Mycobacteriales > Nocardiaceae > Rhodococcus > Rhodococcus sp. NPDC006774. Next base: position 246,071 of record NZ_JBEYIW010000001.1, read on the forward strand.
GTGGCGAAGGTCAGCGTCTCCATCAGCGGCCGGATGCCGTTCTCGAATCCGGGACGCCGGAAGTTGTACACCGAACCCTGGAACAACGAGGAGTACGCCCCGGCAACGGAATCCCAGATCGCCTTCAGCATGTCCGAGGGACGGGAGAAGAAGTACCCGGCCGATTCCTGCACGCCCGAGTTGGTGGCGGCGATGAGCACCGCACCCACGATCAGCGCGAGGAAGACTGCGAGAACCGAGATGATGGCGCTGCCGGTGAAGATCTGCCGCAACACGACATGAGACTTCGACGGTTGCTGAGATACCGACGGCTGCTCGGCCTCACTCACTGCGCTCACCGCCCATCATCAATCCGAGTGTTTCGCGGGACGTATCCCCGGGGACGATTCCCACGATTGCTCCTCGATACATGACGGCGATGCGATCGGCCAGTGCGGCGACCTCATCCAGTTCGCTCGACACCACGATGACCGGGATCCCCGAGTCTCGGGTGGCGACGATGCGTTTGTGCACGAATTCGATGGATCCGACGTCGATTCCGCGAGTAGGCTGCGCCGCGACGAACAGTCGCAGATCGCGGCTGAGTTCTCGCGCGAGCACCACCTTCTGCTGGTTGCCACCGGAGAGGCGGCCGACGGCGGTGCCGATTCCCGGTGCGCGAACGTCGAATTCGCTGAGCTTCTCCGAGGCGAACTTGTCCAGATACTCGCGTTGCACCGCGCCGCGCCGCACGAACGGCATGCTGTTGGAGCGATCGAGCATCAGGTTCTCGGCGATGGAGAATTCGCCCACCAGTCCGTCGACGGTGCGGTCCTCGGGGACGAAGCCGACGCCTGCGTCGAGCACGTCCTGCACCGTCGACCCGACGAGTGAGTTGCCATCGAGGCTGATCGTGCCGGATACGTTGTCCTGCAACCCGAGCAGGGCTTCGACGAACTCGGTCTGACCGTTGCCCTGCACGCCTGCGATGGCGAGGATCTCTCCCGCCGCGACTTCGAGGCTGACGTCGTCGACGGTCTTGTTGCCCTGTGCATCGAACACCGACAGGTTCTCGATCACCAGTGCCGCATCCCCGGGCGTGGCCGGGTCCTTCGAGACGGTGAGCTGCACATCGCGTCCCACCATCAGTGCAGCGAGCTCGGTGTTGCTGGCGGTCGGCTTCGCTTCTCCGACGACCTTGCCGAGCCGGATGACGGTGATCTTGTCTGCTACTTCGCGTACTTCGCGCAGCTTGTGGGTGATGAAGACGATCGTGGTGCCCGACGACGCGAGTTCCCGCATGATCCGCATCAGATCGTCGGTTTCCTGCGGCGTCAGGACGGCCGTCGGCTCGTCGAACACGAGCACCTTGGCCTCACGAGAGAGTGCTTTGACGATCTCGACCCGCTGCTGCACGCCGACGGGAAGGTCGTCGACGAGAGCATCGGGATCGAGGTCGAAGCCGAACCTCGCGGATATCTCCCGCACCAGCTTCCGCGCTGCCACGAGGTCGAGTCGTCCACCGAGCGAGGTGGTTTCGTTACCGAGCACGATGTTCTCGGCAACGGTGAACACCGGAATCAGCATGAAGTGCTGATGCACCATGCCGATCCCAGCAGCCATCGCCTCGCCGGGTCCGGCGAAATTCTGCTCGACGTCGTCGAGCAGAATCTGGCCTTCCTCGGCGCGATACAGGCCGCTGAGCACGTTCATCAACGTGGACTTGCCTGCACCGTTCTCGCCGAGGAGGCAGTGGATCTCGCCGGATTCGACGCTCAGATCGATGTGGTCGTTGGCGATCAACGAGCCGAATCGTTTGGTGATACCGCGAAGTTCGAGCTTCATATCCCTTTACGACCGCTTGGTGCTACTTGGGTGCCGACGGCGACTCGACGGTGATGGACCCGTCGATGATGCCGGCCTTGATCGTGTCCAGCTCGCCCTGCAGTGCGGGGTCGACCTCGGACTCGAAGTCGTGGAACGGTGCGATCCCGACTCCGTCGTTCTCGAGCGTGCCCACGTACGGGGTGTTGTCGAACGCATCGGCACCGGAGTTGGCGACGACCTCGTCGACGCTGGTCTTGAGTCCCTTGGTCACCGACGTGAGCAGCAGGTCACCGACCGAGGGGTCGGATTCGAAGACGTCGGCGTCGGCACCGATGAGGGCGACGGGACGCGAGGAGTCGCGAATGGCCTGTGCCGCACTCTGATAGATGGGACCGCCGACCGGGAAGATGACGTCCGCGTTCTGGTCGATCAGACCCTGGGCGGTGTTCTTCGCGACCTCGTTGGCGGTGAATCCACCGGTGAACGAACCGTTCTGCGAGGGCACGTCCCAGCCGATGACGCGGACTGCCTGGCCCTTCTGCTCGTTGAAGTAGTTCACGCCGTCGGCGAACCCGTCCATGAAGATGGTGACGGTCGGCAACTGGGAGCCACCGAACGTACCGACCACTCCGGTCTTGCTGTAGCTCGCGGCCGCGTAGCCGGCGAGGAATGCGGACTGCGACGCGTCGTAGGTCAGCGGCTTGACGTTCGGCAGATCGATCGTGGAGTCGTCGATGATCGCGAAGTCGATGTCGGAGTTGGCCTCGGCTGCCACCTTGGTGGCGTCGGCCAGATCGAATCCGACGGTGACGATGAGGTTGCAGCCCTGATCGACGAGGTTGTTGATGTTGGGGCCGTAGTCGGTGGGCGACGCGGACTCGACGGTGCGTGGCTCGACGCCGAGCTCTTCGGATGCTTCGGTCAAGCCCTCGAACCCGAGCTGGTTGAACGACTTGTCGTCGAATCCGCCACTGTCGGAGACCATGCAGGGCAGGAAGTCACTCGATCCGCCTCCGCCCGATCCTTCGTCTTCGGGGGCAGATCCACAGCCTGCGATCAGGGCGATGGCACCGAGCGACGCGACGCCGCCGAGTGCTGCCTTCCGCGTACTCGTGCGGGTAACGAATGACAAGATGTCCTCCAATTTAGATGTACTTCGTCTGGGTCGGGACGCTACTCGCGCGGGCGAGGGTGCGCAGGATTTCACTCAGGTGTCCTTGTTCGGCACAGCCTTGTCGGGCTCGGCCTTGTCGGGCAAGCTGCCGCCTTCACGGAGTATTCGTGCTTCGTCCTCACGCACCATCACTGCCGGCCCCGCTGCCACCACCGAGGGGTTCGGCGGAGTACCGGGCTTGAACACGTTGAAGAATACGTTGAGTACCACCGCGACGATGCTGGCGGCACTGATTCCGGAGTGGAAGATCGTGACGAACCAGTCCGGGAACTCGTCCCAGAAGTCGCTCGCGACAACAGGTATGAGACCGAACGCCAAGGTCACCGCCACGATGACGACGTTCGAGTTGTTGTCGTAGTCGACCTTGCCGAGGGTGCGGATCCCGCTGGCGGCGACAGTTCCGAACAGCGCGATGCCGGCGCCGCCGAGGACCGGAAGCGGGACGACCCCGACGACGGCCGCGAGAATCGGCGAAAGGCCCAGCAGCGCAAGCACGCCACCGCCCATCGCGACGACGAAGCGGCTCTTGATGCCGGTCATCGCGACCAGGCCGACGTTCTGCGCGAAGGCCGTGGCCGGGAAGGTGTTGAAGATCGGGGCGACGGCAGAGGACACCATGTCGGCGCGCAGGCCGTCGCCGACGCGCTTGGAGTCGACGTCGGTTCCGACCACTTCACCGACGGCGAGAATGTCGGCGGTGGTCTCGACCATGATCACCAGGATGACGATGGTCATCGACAGGATCGCGCCGATCGCGAAGATCGGTGAGCCGAAGGCGAAGGGGGTCGGGACGGCCACCACGGATGCGTCGGCGACGCCGTCGAAGTCGGTCTTGCCGACGATCAGTGCAGCGACGGTGCCGACCACGAGTCCGAGCAGGATCGACAGCCGTGACAACCCCGGAATCTTTGTCATCACCAGCACGGCGAGGAGGGTGAACATCGCCAGTCCGATGTTGCCGGGATCGAGGTAGTTCGGGTTCGGCGCACCGCCCACCATCTCTTGGCCGGTGATCCAACGTGCGGCCACCGGCATCAGCGACAGTCCGATGACGGTGATGATGCTTCCGGTCACCAGCGGCGGGAAGAACCGAACGATCTTGGAGAAGAACGGAGCGATGGCCAAACCGATCAGCGCGGCGACCAAGACCGCTCCGAGCACCGTGCGCAGTCCGGTTCGTCCGTCCTCCGCGCTACCGATGATCGTGAGAACCGTAGAGACCGACGCGAACGAAATGCCCTGTACGAGCGGCAGTTGCGAGCCGAAGAACGGGATGCCGATCGTTTGCAGCACAGTGGCCACGCCACTGACGAACAGTGCGCAGGAGATCAACAGTGCTTGATCGGCCCCCGAGAGTCCGGCTGCTCCGCCGACGATGATCGGAACGGCGATGACGCCGCCGAACATCGAGAGAATGTGTTGCAGACCGTAACCGAACATCTGCAACACCGGCGGGCGAGCGTCCTCTGGCCTGGTCATGGGTGTCAGGCTAGGAACCGGACGTTACGGGCAGCGACTCCGACCTATTTCGAGCGAGTTACGCTTCGCGCTTGTCCACCAGGTGCTCGAACGCTTTCAGGTTCGCCAGCGATTCGCCGCGCGAGACACGCCACGCCCATTCGCGTTTGATGGACTCCGCGAATCCCAGCTCGAGCAGCACGTTGAAGTCGCCGTCGGCGGCCTCGAGGGTCTGCCCGAGAATGCGATCGAGTTCGTCACCGTTGACGGCGTGCAACGACATTCGGCCGACGAGGTAGATGTCGCCGACCTTGTCGATCGTGTAGTGAACCCCGTACAGGCGACGGTTGCGGCGCAGCAGGTATTTGTAGACGCCCTCGAAGTTCTCGTCGGGTTTGCGGCACACGAACGCCTCGATGCGCACCCCGTGATGCCCGACGGTCAGCATCGTCGTCGTCTTGAGTTTGCGTTCCCCTGGCAGTTCGACGGTGAAGACGTCGCCGCGCCGCGTGTAGTCCAGCTCGCGGTCCTTCAGTGCCCGGTCGATCAGTTCGGCAGTCTCGCTCATGCAGTCACAGCTCCTGATCTGCGTAGTGTCGACAGTCCTCGGACGCGTCGCGGCGAGAACTCGCTCGGTCCCTCGCCTCGGTCGAAGTGGAACTTGGCCTGCCGGTAGCTCTCGATGAGTCCGTCGGCGGTGTGCTCCCACGAGAAGTTGCGGGCGTGCCGCGGTGCTGCGGTCGCCATGTCGGCCAAGGCAGCTCGATCCGAGAACATGCCCACGAGTGCATCCGCCCAATCCTCGGTGCGGTGGCCCTGCACCAGGCGTCCGGTCTCGCCCGATCGCACCGCCACGCCGAGTCCGCCGACGTCGGCGGCCAGGACCGGAGTTCCGCAGGCCTGGGCTTCGATGGCGACCAGGCCGAACGATTCGTTGTAGCTCGGCACGGCGACGATGTCCGCGGCGCGGTAGACCTGGGCCAGGCGCGCCGACGGTTGCGGCGGCATGAACGTCACCCGGGGACTTATCCCGAGGTTCTCGGCCAGATCGATGAGACTGTCGGGGCGATCCAATCCGCTGCCGGACGGGCCGCCGACGATGAGGATTCGCAGTGGTGTTGCCGGATTGCGCTGCAGCACTTCGGCAGCCGCGGCGATCAGCACATCGGGGGCCTTGAGCGGTTGGATGCGTCCGACGAATGCGACGATCGACTCGTCGGGATTCAACCCGAGTTCGGCGCGCGCCGCGAGCTTGTCCCCCGGATTGTATTGCGCCAGATCGGCTCCCGGTGCAACCACATCGATCGAACCCTGCTGCGCCCCGTAGATCTCGACGAGAGACTTCGCTTCCTCGGTGGTGTTGGCGATGAGTCGGTCCGCCTCGGCCACCACTTGCTGCTCACCGATCTGACGCGCGGCCGGCTCGGGCGAGTCGCCCTGCGCCAGAGACGCGTTCTTGACGGCGGCGAGAGTGTGCGCGGTGTGCACCAGCGGCACTCCCCAGCGATCACGCGCCAGCCAGCCGACCTGACCCGAGAGCCAGTAGTGCGAGTGCACCAGGTCGTAGTAACCGGGTTCGTGCCGAGCTTCCTCACGCAGCACCCCGGCGGCGAATGCGCACAACTGAGTGGGCAGGTCGTGCTTGTCCAACCCCTCGAACGGGCCCGCGACGATGTTGCGCACCAGCACACCGGGAGCTGCCTCGACGACGGGAGCATCGGTCGACGCCGTCGCGCGGGTGAAGATCTCGACCTCCACGCCCCGTTTGGCCAGCTCTTTCGCGCTCTGCAGCACGTAGACGTTCATGCCGCCCGCATCACCCGTTCCCGGCTGCGCCAGCGGGGAGGTATGCAAGGACAACACAGCGACCCTGTTCAGCTGGCGTCCAGTCACTTCTTCAGTGTGCACGCCTCCACATTACGTCTCGATAACTACCCCTTCCGACGACCGGGCACACTCAGACCATCCACGAACTCGGTCACCTCGGCGAGGAAGCGCTGCGGATCGGCCACGAACGGGCCGTGGTCGACGCCATCCCAGTACGACGCGACGGCCGTGGGGATCAGTTCCGCGGCGTGCCGTCCGGCAGAGACATCGACGACGGTGTCCTCGGTTCCGTGCAGCACGAAGGCGGGGACGTCGAGGTTGCGCAGCAGGTCGTCGTGGCCGACCGCTCGATCGAACAGGGCGGCGCGAACCCGTGGCCTCGTGGACAGCGTCAACCCGAACAACGCCTGCGCCTCCGTGCCCTTGCCTTCTGTCGGCCCGGTCAGCGCGTGCCCGAAACTCCCGAGTGCCTTGATCGCGACGCGGGGCTCCTCGGCCATCGCACCGGGGATCGCCGCTCGCATGGCCGTCCCGACGCGGCCGCCAGCCTCTCCCCTGCCGATGCTGGTGATCGCGCCGACGAGCACGATGCCCGACACCGCGCCCGTGCCGTGTTCGGCGAGGTAGTCGCAGATCACCAGTCCGCCGTACGACCACCCCAGCAGCACCGCGTCGGCGGTGATGCCCTCGGCCGCGAGCACTGCGTCGACATCGCCTGCCCAGGTCTTGGGATCATCGTAACCGGCGGACGGGGCGTCGGAGTAGCCGTGACCGCGTAGATCGACGGCGAGAACGCGGTAGCGCTCCGCCAGGTCGGCCAGCAGTCCCTCGCCCCAGCAGGCCGAGCTCTGTGCCCACCCGTGCAGCAGGACCAGCGGCCGCGCAGCAGGGTCACCGCTGACGCGGTAGACGATGTTGGCTCCGTCGATGCCGGTGGCCTGACGAACTGGTCCTGCTGCACGGGTGCTGAAATCGGGCTCGCTCATAGTAGGTGAACCTACGCCGCGGCCCTGCGCATCGAGGCGAGCGGATCGGAGTACAGGGCGCTGAGCGAGACCACGGTTGCGGCGTATTCCTGCACCTTGTCACCGAAGCCGGTCACCCGAATATCCCTGCGCGCCAACGTCGAATACGTGGCGAAGGCCTCCCCCACGTGCGGAATTCCGGCCGGGTACGCGGTGAACGCCTGGCCTCCGAGTACGACGCGGTCCGGATTGAACATGTCGCGTAGCAGCGCCACCGTTCGACCCAGAATCTGTGCCCGCTCGACGAGCAACTCCCGCGCAGCCTCCGAGCCACCCTGCGCCGCCTGGTACACCGCCGCGATACTCGGGTTCGGTTGCGGTGCAACAATTTTGCGGTCGACGGCGGCTGCGACGACCGCTCGATCGCTCACGGAGGCCTCGAGGCATCCCCGATTTCCGCAGCCGCACAGCGCCGACGATCCGGTGGGTAGGTGCGCGATCGAGCCCGGACCACTCGTGGGAGTGTGCACTCGGCCGTCGATGGTCAGCGCCATGCCCGCGGTCTCGCGTGCGTAGAAGTACAGCGACGTTCCGCTGTTGCTCTGCGCCGCAACACTGTCCGACAGACGCGGTGCGAGGAGCAGCTCCGAGGCCGCCATGGCCTCGACGTGCCCGGAGACCGAGATCGGCAGTCCGAGTCCACCGCCGATGATGCCGGCGACGCGGCCGTTCTCCCATCCCAGCCGCGGATGGTCGACGGTGCCGCTCGCGGTGTCCACGCGTCCACCGATCGCCACCCCGACCCACAGCGGGGTGCGACGGTGCCAGCGTCCGGCGAAGGCACCGGCGCTGCGGGTGACGGAGGCCAGCGCTGCCTCCGAAGATCCGGCGGGCGTGGGTATTTCGACGGCACCGAGGATGCGTCCCCGCAGATCGCTGACGGTGATGCCGGTGACGACGGCTCCGATGTGGATGCCGATGGTCGAGAACGGTTCGTGGTTGACCTCGAACGGCACCCGCGGGCGTCCGATCGCCCCCGGAGCCGTCAGGTCTGCGCGCTCACGGAGCATCCCGACGGCGAGCAGGGCCGACACCTGACGGTTGACGGTGGCGATGCTCGAACCGGTTGCGCGAGCAGCACGCTCGCGCGAGATGGGACCTTCGACGCAGGCCACCCGAAGTACCGACGCGGCGGGACTGTCTGCGATCCGCAGATCGGGTGCGACGAGTTGGACGCGCGATCGAGGCCTCGCGAGAGACCGAAGAGAGGTGGGGCCGGTGTGGTGGTGCAGCGTTGAAACAGACATCCGTTGTGGTCCTCAGCAATGGCAGACCTCCGTCGTGGATGGACAACGACGAAGGAGCGAAGTGATGCAGGTCAAGGAGGGGTGCGGTGGTCGCGAAGAACCACGACACGCGAATCGACTGTCTGCAGCTCGAAACAGGGAGCTAGAGACGGATTCCTTGGCCGGGACAACACAGTTCCCGAGGAAGCGGCAAGCGAGAACCGAGGGATGCGGTCACATAGGTGACCCGCATCGCGGTGGTCTCACTGGCGGACATGAGTCCAAAATTAGCACCCTCGCGTCCGAAGTCCAATCGGGCATCGGAAAGCACGGGGTACGCCGGGCATAGAATTTCACCATGACCTCGTCCGAACACATTTCCCCCGATGCCCGAATCGCCGTCGTCACCGGAGCGAGCTCCGGCATCGGCGCGGCCACCGCCCGCCAACTCGCCGCCGACGGATTCCACGTCGTGATCGGAGCCCGCCGCCTCGACCGGCTGGAGGAGTTGGCGTCGGAGATCGGCGGCACTGCCCTGGAACTCGATGTGACGGACGAGGATTCGGTCGCTGCCTTCACCGCGGTCATTCCCCGCGTCGACGTGTTGATCAACAACGCCGGTGGCGCGAAGGGCTTGGCCCCGGTGATCGACGCCGACCTCGACGACTGGCGCTGGATGTGGGAGACCAACGTACTCGGTACATTGCGGGTGACGAAGTCGTTGCTGCCCAAGCTGATCGACTCCGGCGACGGCCTGATCGTCACCATCACGTCGGTTGCGGCATTCGAGGCGTACGACAACGGTTCGGGCTACACCTCGGCCAAGCACGCTCAGGCAGTGCTGCATCGGACGTTGCGCGGCGAGCTGCTGGGCAAGCCGGTGCGATTGACCGAGGTGGCGCCGGGTGCCGTGGAAACCGAGTTCTCACTCGTCCGGTTCGACGGCGACGCAGACAAGGCCGACGCGGTCTACCAGGGCATCACACCGCTCGTGGCAAGCGATATCGCCGAGGTGATCGGCTTCGTCGCATCTCGCCCGTCGCACGTCAACCTGGATCAGATCATCATCAAGCCGCGTGATCAGGCCGGTCCGGGGCGCTTCTCCCGTAAGTAGTGCCTACGGCACTTGCGCTCACCCAGCGGGCGCAGGTGCCGTTGTCGCAGGTGTCGTGGTCGCGGTCGCTCCGCCGGCAGGAAGTGCCGACATCGACTCCCAGGTCGACCAGTCGATGGCCCAGTCGTACAGGTCGCCGTCGGCTGCCGAGAGGTCGATGCGGGTTCCGGTGACCTCGACGGGATCGCCGTACATCGCCGTCTGGAAGTACTGCTGAGCGTCGGCGTCGGAGAGGTTGATACATCCGTTGGTGACGTTCGATGCGCCCTGCACACCGGTGGTCAGCGGATTGGCGTGGATGAATTCACCGTTGTTGGAGATGCGAACCGCCCAGCGTTCGCGGACGTTCTCGTAGAACGGCGGGTTGGACATCAGGAAGTCCTCGTGCTTCTCGGTGACGACGTGGATGCCGCTGCGGGTGACGTTGCGGTCCTCGTTGCCCTCGCCGTAGCTGACGGGAATGTCCATGATCGTCTGGCCGTCGCGGACCACCTGCATGCGGTGGCTGGTGGCGTCGGCGACGACGACCTGGCTGCGTCCGATGCTGAAGTTCAGGGTGACGTCGTCGGCGCCGTACGCGCCGTCGCCGTAGTTCACGCCGTAGAGCTTGGCGTTCACCGAGACCGTGGTGCCGGGTGCCCAGTAGTTGGTGGGACGCCAGTGCACGCGCGAGCCGTTGTCGTCGGGGAACCAGGCCCATGCGCCGGGCGTCGGCGGGTTGGTGGTCACCGTCAATGCCTTCTCGACGGCGGCTTTGTCGGCGATGGCGGAGTCGAACTGCAGGATGATCGGCGCGGCGATGCCGACTTCCTGGCCGTCGCCGATGTTGGTGCTCACCGACGTACGGCTGTCGGGCTCGACGGTGGTGAAGGCACCGGTGATGTCGACGGTCTTGTTGTCGCTGCCCAGGGCCGAGCCGGACCACGTGTACTGGACGCCGTAGCCGAGGGGCTCGGTGACGGCGTACGAGGTCTTGTCGGGCGAGAGCGCGCCCTGGACGACCTTGCCGTCGGGGTTGGTCAACGCCACCTGGGTGAGCGTTCCGTCGGTGACCGAGACCGAGATCGGCGCGACGGGACTGACGTCGACGGCACCTGCGACCGGGTTCTCGGTGATCTGTGCGACGGGCGCTGCCTCGGTGGTCGGGGCCGCGGCACCCGAGCCACCCTCGCCCGATCCGACGGTGCAGCCTGCCACGAGGGCCACCAAGGCGACGAGCACGGCGATCAACCACACCGTGCGCGTCCGTTTTGTCTGTTCTACCTGCTCATGCACGTTGTCCAACGTACCTGCGTCTGCGAACTACCCCGATTTTTGGGGGCAGTCTCACAGCTTGCGCGTTCTAAGTTCGTGCCCTTTCGAGGTGAGGCAGCGGCCGGAATCGAGGCTCCAGTCCCACCCGTGCAGATTGCAGGTGAGCTTGTTCCCCTCGACGATGCCGAACTTCGTCAGGTCCGCTTTCAGGTGCGGGCAGCGACGTTGGATCTCGTAGCCGCCCATCGTGATCGTGGCCGTGTCGTCGTGCGCCTCGGAGAACCAGCCGTCGGCGTAGGCGATGCGCTCGTCGGTGAGGCATTTGAAGAACGTGTAGAGGAACTCGTTGTAGCCGCCGACGCGTCGGGCACGGAAGCGGGTGGACAGGAAGATCGAGTTGACCCAGTCCGGCTCCTGGTCGCGGATGGCGGTGCGTACCAGTTCCGGCGGGATGGTGAAGCTGTAGCGGAACCGCTCGTTCGAGATCGGTTCGCGCACAATCCGTTTCGGGAAGTCGAGCACAACGGTTTCGTCGCCCATGGTGATTCCGACGGGGTAACCGATGCCGTCGCAGATCAGATCCGTCTGCGCCATGATCGGCTCGAACAGGCCTCGCATCGGCTCGAGCAACGGCTCGCCCTCGGCCGGAGCCCACGCTGCCTTCTCCGCGGCGATGACCGACGCCTGACGCTGGGCGTAGGCCTCGATGTACTCGGCCTTGCCGGTGGTGAAGATGGCCTCGGCCTCGGCCGTCGGGATCGGGTGCTCGTGCGAGATCAATTCGGAACCGTCGAACGTCGCAGCGGTGCCCGGCATCATCAGCAGGCCCTTGTCGTGCCCGTGCAGTCGCATCTGCTCGAGAAACACCATCTGGTCCGGGAACACGTTGGCCGGGTCGCCGTAGACGTCGTTGAGCGAGCGCAGCTCGTCGTCCAGGAAACACGGCGGGCCCGCCGACGGGACGACCCACGTCGAGCCGACCTGCTCGATGTACTGGCGTGCCCGATCCATCTGACGCTGACGCTTCTGGATGCCGAAATTCTTCTTCGCACGCGAGACCATGTCGTAGACCATCGGGTACCAGATCGCGCCCGAGTACTGCAGCATGTGCACGTCCACGGGACCGAAATTCTCGGTCATCACGTCCAGGTCCACCGGCCTCGCGTCGTTCATGTTGAACGCGACGGTCTTGCCGTCCGAGACGACGAGACCCGAGTCGCCGATGGGACCGTCGGCGGGCGCGCGCAGCGCGATGATCATGATGTCCAGATCGCCCTTGGGACCGGAGATCGTGTGCTTGACCGAGTCCGTCGTCTCGTAGAACTTGTGGAAGCCGAGCTTCTCGAGCTCGTGCTTGAGATCGAGCACCGGGTAGTCCGGCAGCAGCACGGTGGCGTCCTTGTTGACGTGCTCGGCCAGGTTCTTCGGGTCGAAGTGATCCTTGTGCAGGTGCGAGACGTAGAGGTAGTCGCAATCACCCAACTCGTCCCAGTCCAGGCCCGAGTTGTCGGGAAACGGGAACCAGGACGCGTAGAACGACGGGTTGACCCACGGATCGCACAGGATGCTTCCGGCGTCGGTCCGAATATGGAATCCCGCATGTCCCACGCTGGTGACCTGCACTGATTTACCTCCTACGAGCTTTCACTTGCAAAGCTCCATCGTATGCGCCGTTTCGACCGGCCCTAACCCAGAGCGCAGTTGACGAGGTCACATTCGGGCGTGAGCGTGACGCCGAACTTCTCCTGCACCCCGTCTCGCACGTGCGTGGCCAGCGCCATGATGTCCGACGCGCTCGCCCCACCCCTGTTGGTGACGGCCAACACGTGCTTGGACGACAACGCCGCGGTGCCGCGCCCGAATTCGGTGCCGTACCCGCGCGGGAAGCCCGCGTTCTGGATCAGCCAGGCAGCCGGGATCTTGGTTCCCGCGGGGTCGGGGAAGCTGGGTGCGTGCGCTGCGGCCTCGGGCACCTCGGCCAGTACCGGGTTGAGGAAGAACGATCCGACGCTCCACGTGTCGTGGTCTCCTGCGTCGAGCACCATGCCGCGTTCGCCGCGCAGAGCCAGCACGGCCGCGCGCACGTCCGGCACCGGTACGACGTCGCCGATCTGCACGTCGAGTCGCTCCGACAATGCCGCGTACCGCACCGGTAGCGACTCGGTCGTCTTCTTCAGCGCGAACGTCACATCCACGATCACGTACCGCGAGGATCGCTTGAACACCGACGACCGATGCGTTCCGAAACCGCACTGCTCCGGCGTCCACACCGCCGTCTCCTCGGTCTCACGGTCGTAGACGGTCAGGCCGTGCAGCAGCTCCGACGTCGACGCGCCGTACGCGCCGACGTTCTGGATGGGCGTCGCGCCGGTGGTTCCGGGAATGCCCGACAGCGCTTCCATGCCGGACAGACCTGCTTCGATCGTCGCCTGGACGACGGCATCCCACTCGACGCCGGCGTCGACCGTCACGATCTCGCCGTCGATGTCCAGCCGCGAACCGGTCACTCGAATCACCCGGCCGTCGAACCCGTCGTCGCCGACCACCAGGTTGGATCCGCCGCCGACGACCAGCACGTCGGTCCCCGCGCGATCCGCGTCGCGCACCAGGGAGACCAACTCGTCGCCGGTCGTCGCAACGGTGAATTCACGGGCCGGGCCACCCACGCGGATGGTGGTGAGCTCCGAAATTGCAGTAGGCACGGACTCTCACGCTACCGGTCGCGCACTGCTGTCTTCAGTCACCCGGTAACCTGCGCCTATGCCTCGCCCTATTGAGCACAGCTCGACTGTGCCCGCCTCCGCCGACAAGGTCCACGCTGCACTGACGTCCGAGCAGTACTGGAAGGACCGCATCGAGCAGATCGGCGGACCGGGCGCAAGCCTGAAGAGTGTCACCGTCGGCAACGGAACCATCGACGTCGTCATGACCCAGGCCGTCCCCGAAGAAGAGTTGCCGTCCGCGGTGACCGCCTTCAAGAAGGGCGACCTCATCATCGAACGCACCGAGAGCTGGGGACCGTTCGACGGCACCCACGCCGACGGCACGTTCGGAGCGACCGTCGAAGGCGCACCGGCCCGCATCACCGGCACCACCACCCTCGATGCCACCGGCGATGCAACGACCATCGCGCTGGCCGGCACCACCGAGGTCAAGGTCCCGATCTTCGGCGGCAAGATCGAAGCGATGATCAGCGAGCAGGTCCTCTCGCTCATCGACAACGAACAGGACTTCACCGGTAACTGGATTGCCGCGAACACGAACGGCTAACCTGGCGCACTATGGCTCGCCGAATGAACTACTCCGCCCGGTTCACCCACTCGACGCAGCAGGTCTATGCAGCGCTCTCCAGTCGCGATCACTGGGATGCGCGCATCGAGGAGATGCGTAAGTACTCGGAGAACGAGCTGAAGAGCTTCGAGGTGTCCGACGCCGGAATCGACATCGTGATGCACCACGTCATCCCGCGCACCGAACTGCCCGACATCGCGCAGACGGTGATGAAGAAAGACATGGTCATCACCCGCAACGTGCATTTCGACGCCTACGAAGAAGTCACCGCGGGCCACTACGACGCGTCGATTCCGGCCGGACCCGGCTCGCTGAAGGGCACCACCTCGCTCTTCCCCACCAACGGCGGTTCGACGCTGCGCACCTCGTCGGAGGCCAAGGTCTTCCTCCCGTTCATCGGTGGCAAGCTCGAGCAGCTCATGCTCGTCAACCTCATCGACCTGTGGCGCGGTGAGGGCGAAGTGACCGCCGACTGGCTCGAGAAGAACGCCTAGCCCTGAAAACGCCGAACAGGGGTCGTTCCCCGGGCTCTGCTCCTGAAGGCGTCATCACCCGCGGCACCACCGGCATCAATCGGTTGCGTCGCAGCGACCGGTGGCTGATGCACAACCCCGATGTTCGACGCGTTCTGCTCGACTCGCCGAATCCCCTCGTCGTCGACCTCGGGTACGGGGCGATGCCGAACACGACCCTCGAGCTGGCCGGTCGACTGCGCACCGTCCGGCCCGATCTCCGAGTCACCGGTCTCGAGATCGACCCCGCACGCGTCGTACCGGGGAGTGACGGCGTGGAGTTCGCCCGCGGCGGTTTCGAGCTGGCGGGCTTGCGCCCCAACCTGGTGCGGGCGTTCAACGTACTGCGGCAGTATCCCGAGGACGCGGTACCGGCTGCGTGGCAACGCATTCTGTCGGGCCTGGCACCCGGCGGCCTACTGATGGACGGCACCTGCGACGAGCTCGGTCGACGCTGCGCCTGGGTGTTGCTCGACGCCGATGGGCCGCGTTCACTGACGCTGGCATGGGATCCGTTCGACGTCGAGATGCCGTCGGACATCGCGGAACGGCTACCGAAGGTGTTGATACATCGCAACATCGAAGGTGAGCTCGTCCACGATCTGCTTCGACGAGCCGACAGAGCGTGGTCGGTGTCGGCACCGCTGGCACCGTTCGGGCCTCGAATTCGGTGGCGCGCAGCCATGAAAGTACTTGTCGAACAAGGCCTTCCGATCACACTCCCCCGCCGACGGATGCGAGACAACGTTCTGACGGTCCCCTGGTCGACGGTCGCACCTGCACCGTGAATCGGGTGCAGCCGACCGCGCTCAGCGCGGCTGGCTGCACCCGATCCCGCGGCTACGTGCAAGCAGACAATGCCAGCTCGACGCGTTCGGCCACTCGGTCGGTGCTGCTTCCCGCCTCGGAGTACAGCGTCTGCGGGTCGACGCGACCGATCGCGACGGCGTCGCACACCACCTCGTCGAGGGTGATCTGGGAGATGCCACCAGCGGCGAGGTCGAGCACCGTACGCACCGGCGTGGTGAGGTTGAACGTGCCTGCAGACTCGACGTCCCGTGGCTCGAGTCGTAGGCGATGAACCGCCAGCCTGGTGTCGGTCAGTCGAAGGTCGCCGAATGCGCAGACGTGTACGAATTGCGGGTGCAGGTGCCCGAATCCGTGTAGCTCCGCCGCGCTCTGGTGCGAGATCACGGCCTCACCGCCGAACCAGGCGCACCACATGGCGAACACTTCGAGTTCGCTGCGTGGCCACTGGCCGAGTCGGAACAGGTTGCGCTCGACGCGAGTCCACGTGTTCGTGGCCAGATTGACGCGCACCATCGCAGAATCGAAGCCGAGTTCGCCGGCCTGCTCGGCCGTGAAATAGCCGTCCTGACGAGTGGCCAACGAGTGCAACTCGTGCACGCTCGGTCCTGTCGTACTCATGACGCAAGCCTACGTCACAATGTGTTACAGGTCACAAAGTTTCGTACCGAGAGCACAGGTTCGGCGAGTTTCACAGAGCTTGCTCAGAATCATCGGGAAGACTGCCAGGAATGTCATCCACAGCAAGGCGCAGCACCGCACCGCTGATCGCAGTCTCCGTCGTTGTCGTCCTCCTCGTCGCCGTCATCGGTGGCGAGTTGTTCGTGCGTCAGCAGATCAAATCCTGTCTCGCCGGACAGCTCGAATCCGAGCTCGGCAGCCAGGTCGAGGTCGGTCTCGGCCTCAAGCCGGTCCTGCTCTCGCTGGTGGACAAGAAGGTCTCCTCGGTGACCGTCGACAGCAACGACGCGCGCTTCGGACCCGCCGAGGGCATGGTCGTCCAGGCCGAGGCACGGGATCTGAATCTGACGCAGACCGCCGACTCCGGCGGCACCATCGGCAGCTCGAGCGCCGACATCTCGTGGTCGACCGACGGCATCACCCGCACCCTGCAGAGCCAGGGCATCGGCGCGATCGTCTCCGGCGTCACCTCGGATGCATCGGCGGGCACCCTCGACTTCGCCGTCGGTGCTCTGGCGAACCTCACCGTCAAGCCGCAGGTCGTGGACGGCAGGGTCGACTTCCAGACCGTCGACGCGTCGATCCTGGGTCTCGGCATTCCCACCGATCTGGTCGACTCCGTCGTCGGCGTGCTGACCGACAGCCTGCAGGCCTACCCGCTGGACATGGCTCCGACGTCGCTGACCGTCACCGACAGCGGCATCGAGCTCACGCTCGAAGGCGGGCAGTACACGATTCCGGTGACCCAGCAGGATCAGAATCAGCCGACTCCCGAGGGTTGCTCGCTCGTCGCGTAATCCACGCAGTCGCTCTAGCTCAATCCGTCCAGCACCGCGCGGGTGCCCGAGAGTCCCAATCGTGTTGCGCCCGCGTCGATCATGGCCAGGGCGGCGTCCGTGGTGCGGATGCCGCCGCTGGCCTTGACGCCCAGTCGACCGCCGACGGTCTCTGCCATCAATCGCACGGCTTCGACGCTCGCTCCGCCGGCGGGGTGGAATCCGGTGGACGTCTTGACGAAGTCGGCACCGGCCTTCTCGGCGGCGCGGCACACCTCGACGATCGCGTCGTCGGACAGCGCTGCAGATTCGATGATGACCTTGAGGACGGCGCTTCCGGCGATCCCTTCGCGGACGGTGACGATGTCGGCCAACACCGCGTTGTAGTCCCCCGCGATGGCCGCGCCGACGTCGATCACCATGTCGACCTCGTCGGCACCCTGCTGCACCGCGAGCCTGGCCTCGGATCCCTTGATCAGCGAATGATGCTTGCCCGACGGGAATCCGGCGACAACGGCGGTGAGCATTCCCTCGGCGCGAATCGGCAGCATCGACGGCGATACGCACACGGCGAGCACTCCGAGCTCGCGGCCTTCCTCGATGAGGGCGGCCACGTCGGCCTGGGTGGCTTCGGGCTTGAGCAGGGTGTGGTCGACCATTCCGGCGAGGGCGGCGCGGGTGAGTGTCATGCGGTCCAGCTTTTCACAGCTCTGCCATTCGTAACCCTGTCGGTCTACGATTTTCGGTCATGACCGCAGCGTCGCTCGCAGCCACCTTCAACGCCACCAGCAGGGAGTTCGACGGCCTGACGCCGCAGGTGTGGGGCCCGGCCGGGCAGTCTCTCGTTTTCGCACTCCGATTGGCCACCGGCGACGCGGTTCTCGACGTCTGTTCCGGCACCGGGGCGTCGGCCGTTCCTGCGGCCGCGGCGGTGGGCCCGGACGGTCTCGTGCATGCCATCGATCTCGCCGACGACCTGTTGGAGGTGGGCCGCGTGAAAGCCACCGATCGCGCCCTGCGCAACATCGACTTCGTTCTCGCCGACGCCACCGAGTGGGAGCCGCCGTCGACGGTTCCCGATGCCGGATACGACGCGCTGGCCTGCTCGTACGGCATCTTTTTTCTGCCCGATCCCGAGGGGGACTTCGCTCGTCTGGTGTCTCTGGTTCGTCCGGGCGGTCGCGTCGGGGTGACAGTGTGGCGCAAGGGTGCGATCGAGGCGTTCGCGAGCACGTACTTCGAGGTGATCGGTGCGCACTCGCCGCCGAACGAGCACGACGGGCCACTCGCGCAGGACGGGTACGACAAGCACCCGATCCGTCGAATGGAGACGGCGGATCTTCTGTCCGCATGGCTCACCGCGGCCGGCACCACCGATGTCGAGGTCGTGGAGCTGTCCAACCACGTTCCCGCAACGGAGTCGTTCGTGTGGGATCTCGTGCTGGGCAGCGCGATGCGGGGCGCGCTGACACCGTTCGACGATGGGACCCGGACGCAGATCCGTGCCGAGTTCACTGCGCTGCTGACCGAGCGCGGAATCGATTCGATCGATCTCGGGACACTGGTGGCAACCGGGGTACGGACGCCCTGAGACAATCGGCGGTATGAGTTCTTCCGTATCCGAGGATCGCCGCTACGTCCTGTCGCTCGGTTGCCCCGACAAGACGGGCATCGTCGCCCGCATCTCGACCTTCCTCGCCGAGGTCGGTGGATGGATCGTCGAGGCCGCCTATCACGCCGATCCCGACACCGGCTGGTTCTTCACCCGGCAGGCCGTACGCGCGTCGTCCGTGGACATGACCATCGAGGAGCTACGCACCCGTTTCGCCGTGGTCGCCGCCGAGCTCGGCCCGGAAACCGAATGGACACTTCACGATTCGGGTGAACCCAAGCGCGTGGTCCTGCTCGTCAGCAAGGAAGCACACTGCTTGCACGACCTCCTCGGCCGCGCAGCGGGCGGCGAGCTGCCCGCTCAGATCTCCGCGGTGATCGGCAACCACAAGTCGCTCGAGCCGATCGCCGCCGCGCACGGCACCCCGTTCCATCATGTCGAGTTCGCGAAGGAACCCTCCGAGCGCGGGCCTGCTTTCGAGGAAGTGCGATCGCTGGTCGATTCCTACGACCCACACGCGGTGGTGCTGGCACGGTTCATGCAGGTTCTCCCCGAGTCGCTGTGCTCACACTGGGCGGGCCGGGCCATCAACATCCATCACAGCTTCCTGCCGTCGTTCGTCGGCGCACGTCCGTACCACCAGGCATTCGCGCGGGGCGTGAAACTGATCGGGGCGACGTGCCACTACGTGACGGCCGAGCTCGACGCGGGTCCGATCATCGAGCAGGACGTCATCCGCGTCGACCATTCCGACGAGGTGGCCGACATGGTGCGTCAGGGCCGCGACATCGAGAAGCTGGTGCTCTCCCGCGGCCTGCGGTGGCACCTGGAGGATCGTGTCCTGGTGCACGGCCGCAAGACCGTGGTGTTCAGCTAGGCGGGACCCGAACGATCACAGGTTCCGGAGCCGAACCACTTCGGCGTTGAATTCGTCGATTGCCTCGACGGAACTCATGTGTCCGATGCCCGGGATCACGATCAGTCGGCTCAGGTGGTCGTGATCGTCCAGGGCGCGGGCGAGTTTGCGAGCGTGCACGGGCGGGGTCAATCGGTCGGCCGATCCGACGAGCACGCTGGTGGGGACGGACATGTTCTCGAGCGCTTCGTGGATGTCGAGGTCCGTGAGTGCCGCACCCCAGATGCCGCGGGTGCGCGGCGCGCATTCGAGCACGATCTTCTCGCAGAACGCCACCTCGGCGGCAGTAGCACTGGGTGCCATGGAGATGTATTTGATGGCTTGGCGCACCACCGGTGACGGGCGCAGCGGAAGTGCCGAGCTGAGCACGGCCTTCCCCACGGGGGTCGGGACGCGCGGGAAGCGTTGCGGCAGTGGGATGACGGTGGTTTCGCGTACGAGCGAGTCGGTCGCGGTGCTGGCGAGCAGCACGGCACTGACGAGTCGATCGACCTGCTCGGGATAGTTCCCGGCCCACGCCATGATCGACATGCCGCCCATGCTGTGGCCCACCAGAACGGCCTTGTTGTCCTCGGCGACGGTGGCGGAGAGGATGGCGGCGAGATCGTCGGCCAGCACGTCGGGGCTCAGCGGTCGCGTTCCCACGTCGCTGCGGCCGTGGCCACGCTGGTCGTAGGCAATGACGCGGTAGCGGCCGGCGAGGGCATTGATCTGCGGAAACCAGTAGTCGGCCGAGCAGGTCCAGCCGTGGCTGAAGACGATCGGTTCGGCATCGGCGTCACCGTAGCTGCGAACGTGCAGGTGCGCACCGTCGTCGGTGACCACCTCGGTGACGAGCGGCTCGATCGTGGGGTGCTTCAGAAGCTCGTCGGGCCGAACATCGGTCGTCCTGGTGAACGAATGCAGGCGACGCCGCCGGACGACGAATGCACCGACGGAGGCCGCCGCGGCCGCGCCGCCGATTCCGAACAGCACACGTTCGACTACCTTGCGTGAAACCACAGAAAATTCCCCTCTACCTCGACCCCCTGGCGGGTGCGGTAGACGGTACGCCCACGATCTCGTGAGCGTCGATGCGGCTGCCTACCAGCGGGGTCCGCGTTGAATGCTGTCGATCTTCGGTCGCACGTCGACGAGGTACACGCACACGGCGACGACACCGATGATGCCCAGGAATCCGATCACTCCGGAGACCAGGATAAGGAGCAGACCCACGAAAAGAATGGCCAGCCAAGCGTTCTTGGTGAGCTTGTCCACGGCAGGAAAGGCGTCGGCGCGCTGACGCAGTGCATGGAAGATCGCGAATCCTGCGCCTACCACTCCGAGGATCTGCAGAAAGGTCAGGATGTAGTAGCTGAAGCTGCCGGCGATGCTCACGCGGCCAGTGTACGAGAAACGACCCCCGCACCGCGCGGCGCAGGGGTCGTTTTCTTTACGATTGCTTTAGCGAGTGGTCTTCTTCGCCGGAGCCTTCTTGGCCGGAGCCGGCGCGGTCTTCTTGGCAGCCGGTGCCGGTGCCGTCTTCTTCGCGGGTGCCGGAGCAGGCTTCTTGATCGGCGAGTTCGCGCTGCTGCGGGTCTTGGCCTCGACCTTGCCTGCCACGCCGCTCACCTTGTCGGAAGCCTCGACGGCCTTGTCCTTGGCCTCGTCGCCTGCTTCGTCGATGTTCTCGGCGAGCTCGTCGGCGGCCTCGGAGATTTCCTCGGCACCTTCACGAACCTTGTCCGACGCGAGGCCGGCCAGGGCAGCGGCGCGCTCGCCGACTGCGCGGGTCTGCGAGGCGACGGTTCCGAGGGCCTGCTCGGTGAGGTCGACGACGTCGTTGGCAGCGGTGTTGGCGCGCTCGAGGCCTTCTTCGACGGCCGGGGTGCGGCGGATGCGCTCGACGGTCTCCTCGCCGCGCTCGGCGAGCGAGGTGTAGAGGTCGGAGGCGACCTTGAGGTATGCCTCGGCCACCTTGCGGAGCTCTTCGGGGGTGAAGCGCTCGCGGAGTTCGGCGATCTCGTCGGGAAGCTCTGCGGGCAGGTTCGCGAGGCGCTCGCGCAGGCTCTCGACACCTTCGGTGACGTCCTCGGAGATGTCGGCGATGCGGGCGTTGACCTCGCTGGTACGGCTCTCGGCGCGCGAGCGCACCTGAGCGACGACGTCCGCTACTGCCTGCACGACGGCGTCGCCTGCACCGACGGCTGCGAAGATGGGGGTCTTGACGTTCTCGAAGTTCTTGGAATCAGACATCGGGTGTCTCCTGTTCGTCGGGTTCGGGCTCCTGCGTCGACTCGTTCTCACGACAGAACGAGTCGTAGATCTCGATCAGCACTTGCTTCTGCCGTTCGGTGATGTGCTCATCGCCGAGCAGAGCTTCGCGCACCGGACCGTGGGGACGCGCTTCCAAGATCCCGGCCCGGACGTACAGCACCTCCGAGGAGACGCGCAGACCCTTGGCTATCTGCGCTAGCACTTCGGCGGACGGATTGCGCAGTCCGCGTTCGATCTGGCTGAGGTAGGGGTTGCTCACTCCTGCCCGACTGGCGAGTTGCCGCATCGATACCTGCGCGGCTTCCCGTTGCGATCGGATGTAGCTGCCTATGTCCTGTGCTGCAGTCGTGACGACTGCGGCAACAAGATCCCCCGCCTCGGCGACGACCTGCGTCGCCTCGGTCGCCTTTGCGACCAGATCCCCCTCGTCATCGGCCATCTCGGCCTCCTGTTTTCGGTGTCCTACTGGACGGTACCGAAGGGTGCTAACTATTGCAAGCACTCTGCTAGCACTAGTGCCCGAAGATCAGATCCGAGATCGTGTAGATGGCAAGACCGGCGATGGAACCGACGACGGTTCCGTTGATGCGGATGAACTGCAGATCGCGTCCCACCTGCAGTTCGATCTTCTTGCTCGCTTCCTCGGCGTCCCAGCGCGCGACGGTGTCGCCGATGATCGTGGTGATCTCGTCGGCGTAGTTCGCGGCGATGTAGCTCGCGCCACCGAGGAGCCAACCGTCGACCTTGGCGCGCAGGTCCTCGTCGTCGCGCAGACGGACGCCGAGGTTGGCGGTGTTCTCCTTGATCTTGGTGCGCAGCGTGCTCGTCGGATCGTCCACCGACTCGGTGATCAGCCGCTTGGCCACCTTCCACGTCGCCGCAGCGAGGCCGGTGATCTCCTCGCGTCCCATGATCTGTGCCTTGAGCTTCTCGGCCTTCTCGATGGTCACCGGATCGTGCTGCAGGTCGTTGGCGTAGTCGATGAGGAACTTGTTCGCGGCCTGACGGACGTCGTGCTCGGGGTTGGAGCGAATCTTCCAGGTGAACTCGACGAGTTCCTTGTAGACCTTCTCCCCCAGCAGAGTGTCGACGAACTTCGGCGACCAGTTCGGGGAATCCCTCGCGACGACGCGATCGATCATCTCCTGGCTGCCGAGCGCCCACTGGTGAGCGCGCTCGGCGAGCATGTCGATCAATGGCAGCTGACGGTTCTCGCGGAGCAACTCGTCGAGGATGCGGCCGATCGGCGGACCCCACTGCGGATCGGCGAGTCGACGCACGATGGTGCTGTCGATGACGGCGGTGATGTCCTCGTCGTTGAGTACGTCGACGACGCCGTGCAACACGGTCGCCGCCTCGGCCGCGACGCGTTCGGCGTTGTCGGGCTGGGCGAGCCAGGTACCCAATCGCAGTGGAACCTGCGCCGACGCGACCTTCTCGGACACCACCTCGGGCGCAAGGAAATTGCTGCCGACGAACGAACTCAGGCTCGCGCCCAGCTGGTCCTTCTTCTTCTTGATCAGAGCCGTGTGCGGAATCGGGATACCCAGCGGGTGCTTGAACAGTGCCGTCACCGCGAACCAGTCGGCGAGTGCGCCCACCATGCCCGCCTCCGACGCCGCTCGGACGTAGCCGACCCAGGCACCTGCGCCCGTCGACTCCTGCCATCGGCAGAAGAGATAGACGATCGATGCGAAAACGAGAAAGCCCGTCGCGACTGTTTTCATCTTGCGGAGGTCGCGACGTTTGGTCTCGTCGTCGAAGTTCATGAGCTGCACAACCGACATTGTGCCCAGAAATGTGGCAGATCAACCGGACGCAGCCTGCAATGGTGTCGGACAAGGCGCATAGGGTGGGGTTGTGGCGAGAAATACGACGGAGGCAAAGCTGAACGAGTCCGAGCCGAGCGAGGACAAGCCGAAGGTCGAGAAGCCGGACGGCCGAAAGCGTCGGTGGCGTGAGCACAAGATCGCGCGCCGCGAAGAGCTCGTCGACGGCACGTTGGCCGCGATCCGGTTGCGAGGCCGCGAAATCGGGATGGACGAGATCGCGTCGGAGATCGGTATTTCCAAGACGGTGCTCTACCGCTACTTCACCGACAAGAACGACCTGACGAGCGCGACGATGTCGCGGTACGTCGAGACGACTCTCGCACCTCGCATCTACGCTGCGATCTCACACGAGCTCGACGAGTACGAGCTCACTCGCGTCGTGGTGACCGCGTACGTCGAGACGGTGGCCACCGATCCCGAGGTGTACCTGTACGTCATGGCGAACAACGCCGGCAACAACCGCGACGTGGTTGCCGAGTCCGAGCGAATGATCGCCGAGTTGCTCTCCACCGTGTTGGGTGAACGCCTGCGGCAACGCGAGATGGATTCCGGTGGCTCGGTGCCGTGGGCCTTCGCCATCGTCGGTGCGGTTCAGTTGGCCACGCACTGGTGGATCTCCAACAAGTCGATGTCCGCCGACGATCTGATCGACTATCTCTGCATGATGATGTGGGGCGGAATCCACGGGGTCGCCATGGCCGACGGCTCCCCCGCGAAGTTCAAGTCGCAGCCGCATCCTCTGGTCGACGAAGAGCCGAACACGCCTTAGCGCTCGTCGTACCCGTCGTCGTCCAGGGGTACTTCTGCTCGTTGATCCAGCACGTCCCTGGCGTCGGCCTCGATGGGCAGCTCATCCGCGCTCGGCTCGTCGGGCTCGTCCACGATGGGCAGGTTCTGCAGGGCGCGATCCTCGGCCGGAGTTTCGATGGGTGATTCGCTCATGGGTCCATTCGTACCATCGCTCGTCGGTTTGGGATCCGGCCCCGTCGGACATTCGAACGGTATGACTACCGAAACCTTGACCGGACGCCGCGTCGCCATTCTCGCCACCGACGGGGTCGAGCAAGTCGAGCTGGTTCAGCCTCGCGAAGCCGTCGAAAATGCCGGAGCCACAGTCACATTGGTCGCACTCGACCATGGCGACATCCAAGCGATGGAGAGCGACGTCAATGCCGCCGACACCTTCACGGTCGACCGCGTCGTCGCCGACGTGTCTGCGGACGACTTCGACGCCCTGATCCTGCCCGGCGGAACCACCAACCCCGACCAACTTCGTGTCGACGCGGACGCGGTCGAGTTCGTCCGCGCATTCGTGCAGGCCCGCAAGCCCGTCGGCGTCATCTGCCACGGAGCCTGGACCCTCGTCGAGGCCGACGTCGTGAAGGGCCGGACGTTGACGTCCTACCCGAGCATCCGCACCGACATCCGCAATGCGGGTGGCACGGTCGTCGACGAGGAAGTGGTCGTCGACGGGAACCTGGTCTCGAGCCGCAACCCGGACGACCTGCCGGCCTTCTGCGCGAAGATCGTGGAGCATTTCCGCGCTTGATAGGTTAGCGTGCCCTATGCGCATCTCTCGTTCGGTGGCTCTGCCTGCGGCAGTCCTCACCCTTGCCCTCGCCCTCACCGCATGCAGTTCCGACGCCTCTGACGGCGACGCCACCGACCCCTCCGAGGCCGGTAGTGTCGTGGTCACCGACATGTTCGGTGACGTCGAAGTTCCGGCAGACCCCCAACGCGTGGTGGCGCTCGGTTGGTCGGACGCAGAGACCGCGCTGGCCCTCGGTGTGGAACCGGTCGGGGCCAGCGACTGGCTCGGCGTCGGTGGAAACGGCTTGGGGCCGTGGGTCGACGAGTCCTACGACACCGACCCCACGATCGTCGGCACCTTCGACGTCGACTTGGAATCGGTTGCCGCTCTGGCCCCGGACCTGATTCTCTGGACGCGTAGCACCAACGACGAGGCGGTCTACGACCAGCTGTCCGACATCGCACCCACCGTCGCGGCACCACCGGGAACCGACGTCGCCTACGGCACCACGTGGGACGGCCAGACCGAGATCGTCGCCGAGGCGCTCGGAAAGGTCGACGAGGGCACGAAGCTCGTCGACGACACCCAGGCACTGATCGACGACACGATCGCGGCCAACCCGGAGTTCGCCGACAAGACCGTCGCCGTCGGCACGCTCTACAGCGGACAGATCGGTGCCTACGTGCGCGGCGACACCCGCGTCGACTTCCTCGAATCACTCGGCATGACGAACACCCCGGCCATCCAGAACCTCGCCGAGCCGGGAGCGTTCAGCATCGAACTCTCCGAAGAGAACGTCGCTGCCCTCGACGCCGACCTCACCGTCATGTTCCCCATCGGCACCGGACCCGAGGTGATCACCGAGAACCCGTCGATCCAGGGCCTGCCGTCGGCACGCGACGGACGCATCGTAGTTCTCGGTGACCTCGACTTGTCCAACGCATTCTCGGCCGCCTCGGTGGCCGGTACCCGATACGCACTGGAAAACGCGGTGCCACTGTTCGCAGCACCGCTGAAGGGCTAGATCACACTCTTCCGGGCGGGCTTGTCACACTCTTGCCGGCGGAAATCCACCCGCGGCGATCGGTCCCCAGGTGTCGATCACGATGCGTATCAACGACTTTCCCTGCTTCACCATCGCCGCGCGGTACTCGTCCCAGTCCGAGTGCTCGCCGGCGATGCTGCGGAAGTACTCCACCAGCGGCTCGACGGCGTCGGGCAGATCGATGATCTCGGCCGTCCCGTCGACCTGCACGTAGTCGCCGTTCCAGTCGTCACTGTGTACCAGCACCGTGACGGCGGAATTGCGGCGGATGTTGTGCACCTTCGCGCGCTCGGGGTAGGTGGCGATGACGATGCGGCCTTCCGAGTCCACCCCGGCCGAGACCGGAGAGACCTGCAGGCCGTCGTCGCGCTTGCGGGTGATCAGGGTGTGATGGTGCCGCGGGGAGACGAATTCGAGCAATTCCTCACGCGACACGGTTTCTGCTTTTGCGATGGTAGGAGCCATGAATCCCATGGTAGAGAAGTAGTCTTCTCGCCTATGGCCGACAAGTCGAAACTGTGGACGCTCTCGCCCGTCGATGTGCTGCGCGCCGGCGCATCTCCCCGTGTGGAGGACATCGATTTCACGGCAACTCCGGGATTCGACGGCGCGAAAGCACACGGCAACGACGTCCTCGAGCAGCGCGGTGCAGTACTTGCGGCGCTCCAGGAAAAGCTCTATGCCCACGGGCGCGCAGGCGGCACCAAGTCGGTCCTGCTGGTGTTGCAGGGCATGGACACCGCGGGCAAGGGCGGCATGGTCAAACACGTCATCGGGATGGTCGATCCGCAGGGTGTCGACCTCGCCTCGTTCGGGGTGCCGACCCAGAAAGAGAAGCAGCACCACTATCTGTGGCGCATCCGCAACGCACTTCCGCGGGCCGGCCGAATCGGGGTGTTCGATCGGTCCCACTACGAAGACGTGCTCGTCGTCGCGGTCCACGATCTGGTGCCGCGGCAGGTGTGGGAGAAGCGATTCGACGAGATCAACGCCTTCGAGAAGGAATTGGTCGACGAGGACACGGTCGTCGTCAAGGTGGCCTTGTTCGTGTCGGCGGACGAGCAGAAGAAGCGGTTGCAGGAGCGGCTCGATCGACCGGACAAGCACTGGAAGTACAACCCGGGCGATGTGACCGAGCGTGGCTTCCTACCGCAGTACCGGGAGGCGTATCAGCGGGTCCTGGATCGTACGGATACCGACCACGCACCGTGGTACGTCGTTCCGTCCGACCGTAAGTGGTACAGCAGACTTGCTGTCACGGAAATTCTCATCGACGCCCTCGAGAAGCTCGATCTCGACTGGCCTGCAGCAGATTTCGACGTCGAGCACGAGAAGAAGCGGCTGGCCGAGAGCTGAACCCCCTTCGAAGGCGTGAATGGTCCATTGACCCCCGTCTGGGCAGGTCAATGGACCATTCACGCGTACAACGAGACAGTTACAGCGTGGCTGCGTCGATCACGAAGCGGTAGCGCACGTCGGACTTGACGACGCGGTCGTATGCCTCGTTGATCTTCTCGGCCGGGATGACCTCGATCTCGGCACCGATGTGGTGCTCGGCGCAGAAGTCCAGCATTTCCTGGGTCTCGGCGATGCCGCCGACCATCGAGCCCGCGAACGAGCGGCGGTTGGCCAGCAGATTGAATGCAGGCACCTCGAGGGGCTTTTCGGGAACACCGAGCTCGACGAGGGTGCCGTTACGGGCCAACAGTCCCAGGTACTTGCCCATGGGCAGGTTGGCCGAGACGGTGTTGAGGATCAGGTCGAACTTGCCCTGGAGATCCTTGAGCGCGGTGGTGTCCTTGGTGGCGTAGTACTCGTCGGCACCGTAGGCCTTACCGTCTGCCTCCTTGGCATCGGTCTGGCTCAGCACGGTGACATGCGCACCCATGGCGTGAGCGATCTTGACGCCGATGTGTCCGAGTCCGCCCATTCCGATGATGGCGACCTTCTTGTCGGGGCCCGCTCCCCAGTGCTTGAGCGGCGAGTACAGCGTGATGCCTGCGCACAGCAGCGGTGCCGCGACATCGAGCTCGATGCCCTCGGGGATGCCGAGCACGAACTTCTCCGTGACGACGATCTGGGTGGAGTATCCACCGTTGGTGAACTCACCCTCGTAGGTCTTCGAGTTGTAGGTCTGGACGACGCCCTTGGTGCAGTACTGCTCGTCGCCGTCCTTGCACGCCTCACACTCGCCACAGGAGTCGACGAAGCAGCCGACGCCAACGCGGTCGCCGACCTTGCGGCTGGTCACCTCGGAGCCGACCTCGGCAACGATGCCGGCGATCTCGTGTCCGGGAACCACGGGGTACGAGGTGCCGCCCCATTCGTTGCGGGCGGTGTGGATGTCGGAGTGGCAGATGCCCGCGAACTTCACGTCGATGAGGATGTCGTTCGGTCCGACGGCGCGCCGCTCGATCGTCGCCTTCTGGAGCGGGGCGTCCGGAGCAGTGGCCTGGTAAGCGGTAGCTGAAGTCATGACTACATTGCTACCTACGCATCTGTGTAAGCGCAACACAGCTACCGCCCCGACCAGGCTATTCCTATTTCAAACGAGTCGTTCGCAACACTAACTTCAGCCGTTCTTGGCGATATTCACGCCGAGCCATCCAACATACGCCGCCAGACCGATCAGTCCGATCTTGCGAGTCTTGGGGTACGCGATGGCCGCGCCGACGGCCAATTCGGTGGCTCCGTTGCGGCTGATCCACGTTCGAGTGTCCGTAGGGAACGGGAGCTTGGTGATTCCTTCGAAGGCCTCGGGTACCACGAAATGGGCGGCGCCGGTGGCGGCCAACCCGATTCCGAATGCCTTGGGTACCAGACCGTTCGACTTCTTGGACTTGCTCACTGACACGCTCCCTGCGATCGAAGTGGTTGAACTGGCAAAACGACAATAGCGCTACGAGACGGCGGTTACTTTGCGACCCGGCCGTTCTCGTAGCGATAGAACCCGATTCCGGTCTTCTTGCCCACTTGCCCGGCCCCGACCATCTGCAGCAGCAGCGGCGGCGGCGCGAACAACGGTTCCGCGAATTCCGAGTACATGGAATCTGCAATGGCTTTCACGGTGTCCAGACCGATCAGATCGGCGAGCGCGAGCGGGCCCATCGGGTGCGCCAGTCCCAACACGGTCGCTTTGTCGACATCTTCCTTGGTGGCGAATCCGGATTCGACCATGCGAATCGCGGAGAGCAGATACGGCACGAGCAGCGCGTTGACGACAAATCCCGAGCGGTCGGCCGACCGCACCACCTGCTTGCCGAGAACGTCGCCTGCGAATCGCTCGGCGCGGTCGGCGACCGTCTCGGAGGTCGCATCGGTGGTGACGAGCTCGACGAGTGGCAGCACCGGTACCGGGTTGAAGAAATGCAGTCCGACGATTCGGTTCGGAGACGTCGTAGCGGATCCGAGCGTCGTGATGGGAATGGAGGAGGTGTTCGAGGCGAGTACGGCGCCGGGGTCGGTCACGACCGCGTCGAGCTCGGTGAAGATATCCGTCTTGATCTTCTCGTCCTCGAGCACTGCTTCGACGACGAGTTGGCGATCGGCGAAGTCGGCCAGATCGAAGGTGAAGCGGAGCCTGCACGCCGCGTTCTCTCGTTCGCGTTCGGTGATCTTGCCGCTGCTGACGCCGCGGTCCAGTGATCGGAGGATGCGATTGCGGCCGGCCGCGGTCAGTTCGCGGGTCTGCTCGTAGACCAACACATCGACGTGTGCGCGGGCGCAGACCTCCGCGATTCCCGCCCCCATCTGTCCCGCTCCGACGATCCCCACCCTCTCGACCGTCACAGGAGGCTCCTAGTCATTGATGTTGCGGCACAACAGATTAAAGCGAGATGAGGGTAACTCTTCCGGGGCACGCCCAAGACCTTCGCGATACAGATCAGGCGGCCCGCAGCGAAACGCTGGGGCCGCCTGACTAGTGCGCTAGAGGTCCGGGGAGGCGGGCTAGCTCAGTGGAACTGGCCTTCTTCGGTGGAGCCCTTCAGTGCAGCCGTCGAGGTGTTGGGGTCGACGGTGGTGGCGATGCGGTCGAAGTAGCCTGCACCAACCTCACGCTGGTGCTTGATGGCGGTGAAGCCGCGCTCTTCGGCAGCCTTGAACTCGCGCTCCTGCAGGTCGACGAACGCGGTCATGCCTTCGCGGGCGTAGCCGTGTGCCAGGTCGAACATGCCGTAGTTGAGCGAGTGGAAGCCTGCGAGGGTGATGAACTGGAACTTGAAGCCCATGGCTCCGAGTTCCTTCTGGAACTTGGCGATGGTCGCGTCGTCCAGGTGTGCCTTCCAGTTGAACGAAGGCGAGCAGTTGTAGGCGAGCAGCTGGTCCGGGAACTCGCTGCGAACCGACTCGGAGAACTTCTTGGCGACCTCGAGATCCGGCACGCCGGTCTCCATCCAGATGAGGTCGGCGTACGGGGCGTAGGCCTTGGCGCGAGCGATGCAGGGCTCGATGCCGTTCTTGACGCCGAAGAAACCTTCTGCGGTACGGGTTCCGTCCAGGAACTCACGGTCGCGCTCGTCGACGTCGGAGGTGATCAGCGTGGCTGCCTCGGCGTCGGTGCGAGCGATGATGACCGACGGGACGTCGGCGACGTCGGACGCGAGCCGCGCCGAGGTCAGGGTGCGGATGTGCTGCTGGGTCGGGATGAGAACCTTGCCGCCGAGGTGGCCGCACTTCTTCTCCGATGCAAGCTGATCCTCCCAGTGCACGCCTGCGGCGCCGGCCACGATCATGGCCTTCTGCAGCTCGTAGGCGTTCAGTGCGCCACCGAAGCCGGCTTCGGCGTCGGCGACGATCGGTGCAACCCAGTTCTTGACGGACGTGTCGCCCTCGATCTTGGCGATCTCGTCGGCGCGCAGGAGTGCGTTGTTGATGCGACGGACGACCGACGGCACCGAGTTGGCCGGGTAGAGGCTCTGGTCCGGGTACGTGTGGCCCGAGAGGTTGGCGTCGCCTGCGACCTGCCAGCCGGAGAGGTAGATCGCCTGGAGGCCGGCGCGAATCTGCTGCACGGCCTGGTTGCCGGTGAGGGCACCGAGCGAGTTGATGTAGTCCTCGTTGTTCACGAGGTCCCACAGGACCTCGCTGCCGCGGCGAGCGAGTGTCGCCTCTTCGACGACGGTGCCCTGGAGGTCGGAGACCTGCTGCGCGGTGAAGTTACGGGTGACGCCCTTCCAGCGCGGGTTGGTGTCCCAATCCTGCTGAATCTCGGCGGTGGTCTTCGGGGTGCCGGTGGTCGACATCTTCAGCTCCAGTCTCTTCTGCTTCTCGGCCTGCCTCGAGACGAATCTTCACATCGTTGCCAGGCCCTTCTGGTGTACTCCAAAACAATGGCACAACGGAAAACAGGCGTCTACCAGTTGTTAGTGCCAATCTTGGCTAGCTTTCCCTGCACGCTTGCTAACTTTGCAAATTTTCGGCCGCGACAAACCTCTCCGATCGGACGGCGCGGTTACTCGTCAGTAGCGATGAATCCCCAGTTGATGAACGCAATGAACAAAAACTCATACAGGACGCTTGTACGGTTTGAACGGCACGTCTGAATCGAGTCAGAACCCGGGTTCGACGTGACGGACATCACACTACCTCTATCCCAGAATGTGAACACTTACGGGTTGCGCCACTCGACGCCACTTCCGCGGGGATCCCCGGCTCGACGCCTCCGAATGGAGCGCAACGTGCACTCATCCACAGACACGCAGCTATCCACAGGGCATTCCATTCCCCCAGGTCGGCCCACCGACGCCACCCCAGCGCTCCCCGACACTGCACCCATGACACCCGACGCAGGCTCCACTCCCAGACCCACAGGTCATTCCGCAGGCTCCACTCCCAGACCCACAGGTCATTCCGCAGGCTCCACTCCCAGACCCGCCACCCTCCAGCAGCTCCTGGCCTCCGGACTCCACCCCAGCACCGTCTCGCGTCACTTCACCCGTGTTCTGCCGACGGTCCACATGCGCGGGGAACCGTCGACGATGGATCGGTGTCGGGCCGTTTCGCTGTGGCGACCGGACGCCGTGCTCAGTCACCGGTCGGCCGCCTACTTACGGGGCTGGACGACCGAACCGACAACCCTCGACGCCACGGTCCCCAGCTCGGCGAGATTGCGGCCACCGCCATGGCTTCGGCTACACCGTCGGACACTCGATTCCAGGCTCGTCGACGAGGTCGAGACCCTGCCGTGCACCACGCCCGCACAGACGATTCTCGATTGCCTGGCGGTACTCCCCGCGACGAGGCCGAGTTGCTGATCGACGAACGCCTGAAGTTCGGACTCGACCCCGCGTCGTTGCTCCGCCTGCTCGAACGATTCCCGGGTCGACGCGGCAACGCAGAGTTGGCTCGCCAAGTTCGGCTGGCAGTGACCAGGTTCGCCTCGGAACCGGAGCGGTCACTGGGACGGGCGCTGCACCGGATCGGGCTGTACCTGGAGATAAATGCGGCGGTCGGTCCGTACATCTGCGACCTCGTCGACCGTCGCAGCCGAACGATCATCGAAGTGGACGGACGCGAATTCCACAGTGCAGCCGGGGTATTCAGCAAGGATCGGCGCAGGCAGAACGCGCTGGTGCTCGATCGCTGGCTGGTGCTGCGCTACTCGGCATTCGACGTACTGGCCGCACCGGACGTCATCGCCGGAGAGATTGCGTCGGTGATCCGACGACGTCGGGAATCGAGGCGATGACTGCACACAATGCTCCACTCCCGTGCTCGTAAGCGGGATCCAGCGGTTCTGCCGCATCGAGTGGAGCACCTGTTGCACCAGGCCGGTCGCAGTAGCCGACTCGGCGATGAGTGCACACAATGCTCCACTCCCGCGCCCGCGCACGAGGTTCATCGCACGCGCCCACGGGAGTGGAGCACCAGTTGCAGGAAATCTCAGATACGAACGCCGCCGCGCTCGTCACTGGCCGCAACCACCTGAGAGGTGACCGGTGCCCGGCGCGAGGCCAGCACCCCGAGCGCGCCCATGGCGGCGATCACGAGTCCGCCGATAATGGCGAACAGGTCCGCGGCCAGCAGGCCGGACGGGAACACCATCAGTGCGGGCGAGACCGCGAGCAACAGACCGAGACCCACGTGGGTCCAGTGGCTCTGCCTGGACGCGGATCCGATGGCCCAGAGCGCAGACGACGCAGCGAGGATGCCGAGCACCAGGATGGCTCCGGTGACCTCCTGGTCCCCCTGGACGGGAAGCCAGACGGTGGAAGCGACGAGCACGGCTCCCGTGACGAACACGACGACGTCCCTGACGATTTCGGATGTGCGCTGACGGTTGGACATGACCGCTCCTCGTGGTGCGTGGTGAATAGCTCGTATACCGGTATACGCCTTTACCTCGGCTAATGTTCCCGAACAGCACCGCATTGTGATCCAGCAGCTATCTGCCAACTGTGTTAAGCCAATTCTTCGCAGGCGTAGCCTGACTCTGTGTCCAAGACTTTCGTCGGCGTGCGGCTTCGGCAGTTGCGCAGCGAACGCAGCATGAGTCAGGTGTCGCTGGCGCAGAAGCTGGGCATCTCGGCCAGCTATCTCAACCAGATCGAGCACGACGTGCGCCCGTTGACAGTTCCGGTGCTGCTGCGCATCTCGGAGGTTTTCGGCGTAGACACCTCGTTCTTCTCCTCGGAGGACGACACCAGGCTGGTCGCCGAGATGCGCGAGGTCGCCCTCGACCAGGACATGGGTATCGACGCCGATGCGCACGAAATTGCGCAGATGGTCAGTTCGCACCCGCAGTTGGCGCGAGCGATGGTCAACATGCACCGCCGATACCGCAATACGACAGCTCAGCTTCTGGCCGCAACCGAGGACCGCTTCTCCGACGGCAGTGGCAGTGGTTCGATCAGCAAGCCACACGAAGAAGTGCGCGACTACTTCTATCAGCGACAGAATTATTTGCACGATCTGGATACCGCGGCGGAGGCACTGACCTCGAGAATCCGATTCCATCGCGCCGACCTGGGCGGCGAGATCGCCAAGCGGCTCCGGACGGTGCACGATGTCCAGATCGTCAACCGGATCGACCTCGGCGAGAACGTGTTGCACCGTTTCGACCCGCAGTCGCGAGTGTTGGAGATTTCACCACATCTGTCCGGTGGGCAGAAGGTATTCCGGTACGCGGCCGAACTGGCCTACCTCGAATGCGGAGATCTGCTGAACAAGATGGCCGACGAGGGAAACTTCACGAGCGAGTCGTCGAAGAAATTGGCGGTTCTCGGATTCGCGAACTACTTCGCTGCCGCGACGGTGTTGCCGTATCACCATTTCCACGATGTTGCCGAGGATTTTCGCTACGACATCGAGCGACTCTCGGCCTTCTTCTCGGTCAGTTACGAGACGGTCTGCCATCGGCTCTCCACCCTGCAGAGACCCGAGCTGCGGGGCGTCCCGTTCTCGTTCGTCCGAGTCGACCGCGCAGGAAATATGTCGAAAAGGCAGTCCGCCACCGGCTTTCACTTCTCGTCGAGCGGCGGTACCTGCCCTCTGTGGAATGTGTACGAGACTTTCGCCTATCCCGGCAAGATCATGACACAGATCGCCGAGATGCCCGACGGCCGCAACTACCTGTGGATCGCACGCACAGTGGAGCGTCGGGCCGCGCGTTACGGACAGCCCGGCAAGACCTTCGCCATCGGCCTCGGTTGCGAACTCCGCCACGCCGGACGTCTGGTGTATGCCGACGGACTGGACGTACAGGGCTCGGCCGCTGCGACGCCGATCGGTGCCGGTTGCCGGGTCTGCGAACGCTCGAACTGCCCGCAACGTGCCTTTCCGCCACTGGGGAAGGACCTCGACATAGACGAGCACCGAAGTTCGGTGTCCCCGTACCTCGTTCGCTGAGAAGAAGGAGATCTGCAATGACGCGAATCGGCGTCGTACTTCGACCCGAGGTTCCGCCGGAGGCAATAGTCGAAGCAGCACGTGCGGCCGACCGCGCTGGCGTCGACGAGGTGTGGTTGTGGGAAGACTGCTTCTTCTCCGGTGGAATGTCCACTGCTGCACTGGTTCTCGCGAGCACCGATCGCGTGAACGTCGGCGTCGGGGTGTTGCCCACTCCGATGCGGAACGTGGCAGCCACAGCCATGGAGATCGCAGCAGCGGCCCGAGTTCATCCGGGACGGCTGCGCGTCGGGCTCGGACACGGGGTGCAGTCGTGGATGGGCCAGATCGGCGCGCGAGTGCAATCGCCTCTGACATTGCTCGACGAACAGATGGCGGCGCTCACCGCGCTGTTGGCAGGCGAGAGCGTCACCGTGCAGGGCCGGTATGTTTCACTCGACAATGTGCAGCTGAATTGGCCTCCAACGCAGGCCTTTCCGCTGCTCGTCGGGGCGACCGGACCGAAAACTCTGGCCCTCAGCGGCCGCACGAGCGCGGGCACCATTCTCACGAGCGAGACGTCACCGGATCAGGTGCGAACGGCAATCGAACAGATCGACGGTGGGCCGGGACACGAGATCGTCGTCTACGTGGCCGTAGCGTCCGATTCCGATGCCGACCCCGGCAACCTGCAACGCTGGATCGATGCCGGCGCTACCACCGTCGTGCTCGAACCCGCCGCAGACCGACTCGATCTGTCCACCCTGTTCGCACAGGCGGCGTCGTCGACGCAGCGGTTCGCCTAGCGCTCTCGCAGGAAGCGTCCTGCGTCCGCGAACGCCCGTGCTCGACGCGTCAGCGTGGGTGGCGCAGCGGGCTCCCCTCGCCACAGGCGGTAGAGCGTGCTCATGCTCAGGATCAGTCGTTCCGGTGAGTCCCAGTGTGCATACCGACCGAATTCGGGTGACTTCAGCAGATTGAGGGCGGCCTCGGTGGAGTCGAGTCCGGCGTCGAAGCACGTGCGTCCGGCCTCGGACACCCAGGTCCAGTAATTGCGGACTGCGCGGATCTCGTCGGTGCCGCACAGGGGTCCGTGGCCCGGGACGTAGACGGAGGCGTCGAGTTCGAGAAGGTGGTCGAGGGCGTCGATCCAGTTCTGCAACGGGCCGTGCCAGAGCACCGGGGTGGCGTCGATGAACAGCAGGTCGCCGGCGAACACCACTCCGACATCGGGGAGGTGGGCGATGAGATCGCCCTCGGTGTGCGCCGGGCCCAGGTAGCGCAGGTGCACGGATCGCCCTGCTACGTCGATGGTGTCGGTGGTCTCGAAGGTGTGATCGGGCAATCGCGGCAGCGTCGTGGGGAAGGTGGCGTTGCCGCGGACTCGGTTCATGTAGGAGCCCATTGCACCGATCGGTCCCGGCACCCATCCGACCTTCTCACCGAAGGAGGCGAACGCGTTCACACCTTTCGGTGGTGTCTCCTCTTTCATGGCGTGCAGCGACGCAGCGCTGGTGGTGATACGAGCGGTGGCGGGGACGGTGTCGTTTCCCCACCAGTGATCGCCGTCCGAGTGAGTATTGAGCACCTCGGTGATCGGCGCGTCGGCAACCAATTCGGCGGTGTCGACGGCGACCCGCTGCGCCCAGTTCACATCCCACACGGTGTCGATCAGCATCGACGCGGAACCGGGCCCCACGATCAATCCGGTGTTGGTCTGTCCCCAGCTGCCGGGCGGCCGCATGAAAGCCCAGGTGTCGTCGGCGATCTGTCGGTATCCCACCTCTGTGTCTGCCACCGCCACAGGCTAGCCGGTCAGCAGCTGGTTCGCGTCCGAGATAGACCGACATTTCGTCCTGATCGAGACCCAGGTATTGGACGACTTGTCGGGTGGCGAAGTCTCGCCCGTAGGTGCAGGCTTTGCAGAACCGAAACTGTCGACGCTAGGGGTTCAGAGATGACGGTGCCTGTCCTGCAGAACTACATCGACGGGGCGTTCGTGACGCCCTCGGGCACCGAGATGCTCGATGTGGTGAATCCGGTGGACGAGTCGATTGTCGCCCACTCCCCCATCTCCGACGCCGCCGACGTCGAGGCCGCAATGTCGGCCGCTGCCAGCGCATTCGAGACCTGGGGCAAGACGACACCGGGTGAGCGACAGAAGGTTCTGCTGAAGCTGGCCGACGCCATCGAGGCGCACAGCGACGAGATCGTCGAGGCGCAGAGCCGCAACACCGGTCAGCCCAAGGCCACCATCGCCGCCGAGGAAGTGACGGTCGGTGCGGATCAGATCCGATTCTTCGCAGGCGCGGCGCGGATGCTCGAGGGCAAGTCGGCCGGCGAATACATGGACGGCTTCACGTCCTATGTTCGACGCGAACCGATCGGTGTCGTCGGCCAGGTGACCCCGTGGAACTACCCGTTCATGATGGCGATCTGGAAGATCGGTCCCGCGCTGGCCGCCGGAAACACCGTCGTGCTCAAGCCCAGTGACACCACTCCCGAGAGCACGCTGGTGCTGGCGAAGCTGTCGAAGGGCATCGTTCCGGACGGCGTGCTCAACGTCGTCCTCGGCAACGGCGGCACCGGTGCCGCGATCGTCGAGCACAAGACTCCAGGCCTGGTGTCGATCACCGGATCCGTCCGCGCCGGCATTGCCGTGGCCGTGGCCGCCGCCAAGCAGCTCAAGCGGGCGCATCTCGAACTCGGCGGCAAGGCACCGGCAATCGTGTTCGACGACGTCGACATCAGCAAGGCCGCCGACGGCATCGCCGAGGCCGCATTCTTCAACGCCGGCCAGGACTGCACCGCCGTCACCCGAGTCCTGGTACACGAGTCGGTACACGACACCCTCGTCGATGCCCTTGTGGCCAAGGCGAAGACACTGAAGGTCGGCCTACCCGACGACCCCGATACCTTCCTCGGGCCACTGAACAACATCAACCACTTCGGCCAGGTGAGCTCCAAGGTCGACGGTATCGGCGCGCATGCCACCATCGTGACCGGCGGCAAGCGCATCGGAGACAAGGGCTTCTTCTTCGAGCCCACCATCATCACCGGCGTGCAGCAGTCCGATCCCATCGTGCAGGAGGAGACGTTCGGCCCGGTGCTCACGGTGCAGAAGTTCACCGACGAAGCCGAGGCGATCACCCTGGCCAACGACGTCGACTTCGGTCTCGCGTCGAGCGTCTGGACCTCCGATCACGCACGCACACTTCGCATTTCAGCAGCCCTGGACTTCGGTGCCGTCTGGGTCAACTGCCACATCCCGTTGGTCGCGGAGATGCCGCACGGTGGATTCAAATACTCCGGTTACGGCAAGGACCTCTCGGCTTACGGCGTCGACGACTACACCCGCATCAAGCATGTGATGAGCTCGACGGAGTCCATCTCGTGACCTCTCATCCCCTTGACCCGCTGTCGAGCGACGAATTCTCCACCGTCGCCGAGGTTCTGGGTCGTGAACACGGCGTCGGCGACGGGTGGCGATTCGCGTCGATCGAGATGATCGAACCGCCCAAGTCCGAGGTAGCCGCATTCGATGCGGACGGTACGGTGCCTGCGCGTCGAGCAGTGTCGGTGGTGTTGAATCGCGCCGAGAACACCACGTTCAAAGCCGTGGTGTCGCTGGACAGCAGAAGCACCGAATCGTGGACGCACATCCCCGATGTGCAGCCCAACTTCACCGTCGACGAGTGGGAGGAGGCCGACGCGGCCCTGCGTGCCCACCCCGATGTCATTGCTGCCCTTGCCGATCGCGGTATCACCGATCTGGATCTGGTGTTCATGGACACCTGGACGTACGGCGAGGCGGTGACGCCCGAGAAGTACAAGGGTCGACGCCTCGGCTGGTCGGATACCTGGGTCAAGGCCGCGGAGGGTGCCAATCCCTATGCCGGGCCGGTCGGCGGTTTCCACTGCGTCATCGACGTGAACACGATGGAACTGCTCGAGATCGAGGACACGTACCGCGTCGAGCGGCCGGAGATCATGGGCGAGTACGTGCCCCGACACATTCCGGAACGCATCCGCAACGCCAGTAGCCGGCCGCCGCTGAAGCCGCTGGAGATCACCCAGCCGGACGGCCCGTCGTTCGAGCTGGACGGCAACAAGCTCACGTGGCAGAACTGGTCGCTCCGCGTGGGGTTCAACTACCGCGAGGGCATGACGCTGCACGCAGTCAGCTACAACGACAACGGGAACGTGCGGTCGGTCGCCAATCGAATGTCGTTCGCGGAGATGATCGTTCCGTATCGCGATCACACCGAGGACCACTACCGGCGTACCGCGTTCGACATCGGCGAGTGGGGCCTCGGTTTCATGACCACCTCGCTCGAACTCGGCTGCGACTGCCTGGGCGAGATCCGCTACCTCGACGCGGTGCTGCACAACAGCAAAGGTGAGCCGTACACGATCACCAACGCCATCTGCATCCACGAGGAAGACAATGCCGTGCTGTGGAAGCACGTCGATCACGACGCCGGGGCCGAGGTGCGTCGGATGCGCCGCCTCACCGTCAGCTTCCACGCCACCGTCGCCAACTACGAGTACCTCGTCTACTGGCGGTTCTACCAGGACGGCAACATCGAGTGCGAGGTGCGCGCGACGGGAATCATGGTCGTCACCCACTTCGCGCCCGGGCAATCTCACCCATCCGGAACGCTGGTCGACAACCGCACCTACGCGCCGTACCACCAGCACTTCCTGGTCGCCCGCCTCGATCTGGACATCGACGGCACCGAGAACACCGTGTATGCCAGTGAGACACAACGGGTTCCGATGGGCCCGGACAATCCTTACGGCCTCGCCCTCACTCAGATCAACACTCCCCTGACCACCGAGTCCCAAGGCAAGCAGGATTACGACTGGAACACGCAGAAGGCGTGGAAGGTCGTCAACGACAACGTCACCAACGGCCTCGACACCCGGCCCGCCTACAAACTGGTTCCGGGAGCGGCGATCCCATCGATGTTCGATCCCGCGTCGCCGATCTTCCAGCGTTCCCAGGTGATCGGCCACACCGTCTGGGTCACCCCCAACTCACCCGACGAACGTTGGCCCAGCGGCGAATTCGTCAACCAGAGTGGCGTCGACCATGGGCTGCCGGAGTGGACCGAGGCGGATCGAAGCATCGAGAACACCGATGTCGTCGTCTGGTACACGTTCGGAATCCATCACATCACCCGGCCGGAGGATTGGCCGGTGATGCCGGCGGACACGGTCTCGTTCTGGCTGAAGCCGTTCGGCTTCTTCGATCGCAACCCGTCACTGGACGTTGCCCCCTCCGCGTCGAAGCATTGCCACACCGATCCCGGTAGCACCTGTCATTAGCTCGACCGACTTCAGGGAAGGTCCGAAAATGCGTCTGATCGTGGGGTACCAGGCAACACCGAGTGGCGCGGACGGAATCGCCTTGGGCGCAACCCTTGCCCGCTCTCTGCAAGCATCGCTGGACATCGCTCTAGTGCTGCCGCAGGAGCGTCCGGTGCCGTCCAAAGCGCCTGTCGAGGCGGGGTACGACGACATCTTGATCGACCAGGCCACCGAATGGCTGGCCGAGGCACTGAAGATGGTGCCCGAGGACGTGGAGGCGCGTACGCACCTGCTGTTCGACGAGTCGTTCGCACAGGGACTGCTCGACTGTGTCGACGAATGCGAGGCCTACATGATCGTGGTCGGGGCGGCCGGCGACGGTCTGCTCGGACGCCACTCGATCGGCACCGTCACCAGCGATCTGCTGCACGTGGCGCACGTGCCCCTCGCGCTGGCTCCGCGGGGGTATCGGCATTCGCCGCCGCAGCGCATTCGCGAGATCACGTGCGCCATCGGAAACAGGCCGGGGGCAGCAGAACTCGTCGACGCGGCCACCGACCTGTCCGTCACCGCCGAGTTGCCGCTTCGCCTACTCTCCCTCGTGTCCGCAGACCCGCAATCGGCACGGGGACCGGGAGGTCTCGCCGAGGCCGAAGAGGTGCTGCGCACCGTACAAGCGGGACTACCCGAGGGATCGGACGTGCAGTTGAGGGTGGCGGAGGGCTCCGGCATCGAGAAGGCCGTGTCATCGCTCGACTGGCACGACGGCGACGTGTTGATGGTGGGCTCGTCTCGGCTCGCCCAGCCGCATCGCCTGTTCCTGGGATCGGTTGCCGCCAAGATGCTTCGGGTCGTTCCCGTTCCGATGATCGTTGTTCCGAGAGAGGCCGGCGATGAATGAGCACAAGGTAGTGGACGTCGAGTCCAAGGGACTGTCCGCCGGCCAGCTCGGGTTGCTGGCGAGTGTGGTCCTGGGCATCTCGACCATCGCACCCGCGTACGCGCTCACCGCGTCGCTCGGGCCGACGGTCACCGAGGTCGGGGTACATCTGCCCGCGATCTTCATCGTCGGCTTCATCCCGATGTTGTTGGTGGCGTTGGGCTATCGAGAGCTCAACGCGGCCGAGCCCGACAGCGGCACGTCGTTCACGTGGGCGTCGAAGGCCTTCGGCCCGTACGTCGGCTGGATGGGCGGGTGGGGCCTGATCGCGGCGACCATCATCGTGCTCTCGAACCTGGCCGGAGTGGCCGTCGACTTCTTCTATCTCTTTCTCGCCCAGGTCACCAGCAACGACTCCTTGGCCGACCTGACCGGGAACAAGCTCGTCAACATCGTCACGTGTCTGGTGTTCATGGCATTGGCGGCGTGGCTCTGCTACCGCGGGATGCAGGAGACCAAGCGCGTCCAGTACACGATGCTCGGCTTCCAGCTACTGGTGATGGCGTGGTTCATCGTGGCGGCATTCGTCAAGGTGGGCTCGGGCGAGGGGGCCCAGGACATCTCGTTCGGCCTGGACTGGTTCGACCCGTTCGGCATCCCGAGCTTCTCCGCGTTCACGGCGGGCCTGTCCCTGTCGATCTTCATGTACTGGGGTTGGGACGTCTGCCTGACGGTCAACGAGGAAACCTCGGGCAGCGCAAAGATTCCCGGCCGCGCCGCGCTGGTCACGGTGTTCTTCATCATCGTTCTGTACTTGCTCACCGCCGTGGCCACCCTGCTCTTCGCCGGCACCGGCGACACCGGAAACGGACTGCAGAACCCCGACACCACCGACAACGTGTTCGCCGCCCTCGCCGGGCCGGTGATGGGTCCGTTCGCGATCCTGCTGTCCCTGGCCGTGTTGAGCAGCTCCGCCAGTTCACTGCAGGCCACGTTCATCTCGCCGGCCCGCACGTTGCTCGCGATGGGCCACTACCAGGCCCTACCGAAGCGGTTCGCCTCCATCACACCGCGATTCAGCACTCCGGGCTTCGCGACGCTCGTGGCAGGCGGCGCGTCGGCCGGCTTCTACGCCGTGATGCGAGTGGTGAGCGACAACGTTCTCACCGACACCATCGCCGCGCTCGGACTGATGATCTGCTTCTACTACGGCATCACGGCGTTCGCCTGTGTCTGGTATTTCCGTGAAGAGTTGTTCACCAGCACCCGCAACTTCTTCTTCAAATTCCTCGCCCCGCTCCTCGGCGGCGTCGGCATGGCCGTGGTGTTCGTGCAGACCTCGGTCGACGCCTGGGACCCCGAATTCGGTAGCGGCTCATCACTGTTCGGTATCGGCATGGTGTTCCTCATCGGCGTCGGCATCATCGTTCTCGGCATGGTGGTCATGGCGGTGGTGGCACTGCGCAAGCCGGAATTCTTCAAGGGCAACATTCTCCGCCGCGATACTCCGTCCCTGATCGTCGAAGACTGACGATCGGCGACGGCCGTCGTCAGGGTCGGGAGTGTTCGATGCCGCGCTCCTGCAGACCGTGCATGATCAGCTCGGTGACGCGCACCCAGGCCGGCCGGTCGGCCCACTGCTCCGCGAGCAGTGAGTTGGCCGCGGGGTCGTCGAGACCGCGCTCGAACGACCACTCGAGGGCATCACCGGCCCAGGCGTTCACCATCCATTCGACCGTGTCGTCCGCGAGTTGCTGGATCCGTGGGTCATCGGGTTCGAGCTCGGCAGCTCGAAACGAGCGCACCATCAGTGCCAGATAGTCCGGGTCCCTGAGCATGACGGCACCGAACTCCTCCAGCCAGGGATCGAGCCGGGGCCGGTAGACGGCATACGTCAGCACCCAGGCATCGCGATAATGATCGACGACGGCGGAGTCTATGCCCGCTTCGCGAAGATGCGTGATCAGGCCGACGATCACATCGGGAAGGACCAGCGCGTCGCCGGCACGCAGCAGCCTGAGTCTGTCGCGGTCCTTCTCCAGCCGTTCGATCCTGGTGCTCAGCTCGGCGTCGATGTCGACCAAGGCGAGGTCGAGTGATTCCTGCGAGGCGTCGAGCAGATCGTGGACACGCGCCAGTGGCACACCGGCCGAGGCGAGAGCAACGACGCGGGAGAGCCTCAGCACGGCTTCCCCGTCGTACAGACGGTAACCGGAGGTGTCGCGCTTCGGCTCGTCCAACAGCCCCTGCTGGTGGTAGAACCGCACGGTTCGGGTCGTCACTCCCACATAGGATGCCAGCTCACCGATACGCAGCATGGCGACCATTCTTGCCGATCAACGGTCCACCCCGGCAGAGTCCGGCACCGGTTCGGTCAGCTCACGTGCACCGGGACTGAGCACCGCATAGGCAGCGACAGCGGTCCAGCCGATTCCCATCACGACGGCCCCGAGAGCGAGATCACCGCCGACGAGCACCACCGACATCAGTCCCAGCCCCATCGGCCCGGCCACGAGCCCGCCCATGTTCAGCCAGCCGAGAACGCGCCCCCGGACGTCTGCGGGGACGCGTTCGGCCACGTAGACATTCCAGATCGGGCCGAACAGTCCCGACCCGAGACCCATCACGAGCATCCCGGCCGCCACGATCCAGAAACCGTGCAGCTGTGCGAACAGCCAGATGCCCGCCGTCATCGCGGCCATTCCCGTCACGAAGGTGGCCCGTCGCGATCGAGCGGCCAGGAAAGCGAACAGGGCCGACCCTGCCAGGGCACCGATGGCGAACGCAGACATGGCCAGGCCCAGCTGCCCGGGTTCGCCGATCTCGTTGAAGTGACCGGGCAACAGCAGGCTGATCATCGGCGGGGTGACCAGGCTCGAGAGGAACGCGAAGATCAGCATTGACCGCAATGCGGGCGTGGCACGGATCAGGCGCAGGGCACTGCCTGCCCCCGAGGCAGAAGTCGCGAATGCCTGGCCCATGACCGGAACCAGCGCAGTCAGCACCGCAGCGGCAGCAGACGAGGCGGCGGTGACGGCAACGACGTCGATCGGATCCAGCACGCTGAGCAGGAGACCCGCCAGCGCCGGTCCGGCCAGGAACGCCAACGAGAAGCCGGTCTGAAAGAACCCTGCCACTGTCGTGACCGACGTTCCCGAGATCGACGCGACGTCGGCGAGCATTGCCTGGCGAGCTGTCATCCCCGGAACATCGAAGACAGCGCCTGCGACTGCCAGCACCACGAACCATGGCACCGACAATCCCACCGTCGCACTCACCACGATCAGGCCGAGCACTGCGGCCGCGCTGCCGAGATCGGAGGCGACGGCCACGTTGCGTGCCCCGAACCGGTCGATCAGCCGACCACCGGCAAACGTTGCCGGTACCGCAGCGATACCTGCCGCCGCGGCGATCAGGCCTGCCGACGACAGGCTTCCGGTCGTGGCCAGCACCAACCAGGGCAGGACGATCGTGATGGCCGAGTTGCCGAACAGTGACAACGACGCGCCACCGATGTACAGCGGGACAGCAAGACGGATGCGGTTCATGACTCGATCATCACGATTGACGTTGCGTCAAGGTCAAGATGAAAGTGCCAGACGGGCCACGACACGGTGACGGCGCATCAACCGTCGGGCGGGGCGGCGGCATTCACTCCATATCGGGCAGAGGTATTACGAGCTGCGTCGAACCTCGAACTGCTCACCGACGACGACGG
This sequence comes from Rhodococcus sp. NPDC006774, assembly GCF_040636045.1. NCBI lineage: Bacteria > Bacillati > Actinomycetota > Actinomycetes > Mycobacteriales > Nocardiaceae > Rhodococcus > Rhodococcus sp. NPDC006774. Next base: position 290,951 of record NZ_JBEYIW010000001.1, read on the forward strand.
TCTGCGCTTCGGTCACGCAGTCCAGGCGTCCGTCCAGTCGCAGCGAGACGTTGTATTCACCCTGCTTGAGGTTGAACGTGGTGATGGTGACACTGGTGGCGCTGTCTTCCACGACGACGCGGTGACTCAGCGACAGCATGCCGTTGTGCAGGACCTCGCACATCTGCCCTGGTAGAACGTTGTCTACGTGGACCGTGATGGTCTTCGGCCCGCCGAGAGCCTCGATGGTGGGCTGCGGCGTGCTCGACCCGACGAGTCTGAGGTAGCTCTTGTCTTTGCGCACGGCCTCGACTTCCCTGTTAGCGTGCTTCACCCGAAGGTGAACGTCCGACGTGGTCTCGTTGGTGCTTCGTGGCGCGATGGATAACGGATTGGTTTCGCACGTCGTCATCGGCCTCGACCCGAGCCTCTCTTTACATCGGGGGCGTAACCGTCCGCGTTACGAACCCGCCTCCGACCAGCCCACCAACAGCCGCAGACACCAGGGAATCGCGATGTCATCGGTCAGAACATACCCCCCGCGCCGTGGATCTGCGAACGGACCGTTCGAACCGAGACCTTTACGTATCCTTTCGCCGTGTAAGACCGTTCGCATGCCTTCCGATTACTGAGGTCGGTCCGTTTCATCGAAGCCCTGTAGTTCGACCTTCTCGGCGGCGAGCTCGGCGTTTCTCCGCCGACGCCGGTGTCCTTCGACACCGACCGCCGCGGCCGTGGCTCCCAGAGTTGCTCCGGCAGCCACCCCGATCCAGGTCGACACACCGATGTCGCTGCCCTGAACGAGCAATCGCACCAGGGCACCGCCGAAGCCCAAGAGATACAGAACGCCGGCGATCGCCGTCCGCGGCCGCCGAAGCTTCTGCACCGTGTACATGTCGATGCCCCGAGCTCGGGCGAATCCGATCACCACGTAGGCCACGACGATCAACGCGACGATGATCCCGATCGCAATCCACGCCCCGGTGACTCCCGCCGCGTAGGGCAATATCGCGCCTGAGATCAGTCCGATCCACAGCAACGACTGGAATCCGACGGCCGAGGCCTCGTTCCAGATGTCGCGTTGCAGCTCGTCGGCGTAGAAGTCGTCGTCGAGATCTCCGACGAATCGAGCGGCTCTGACGAATGCGCTCATGATGTTGACTCTCCTTCGTCTCCGAACAGTGTTTCCACCGTCGTATCGAGTGCGCGGGCCAATCGCAGTGCCAGGTAGACGCTCGGCGCGTAGTCGCCGCCTTCGACGGAGACGATGCTCTGACGACTCACCCCGCAGATGGTGCCGAGTTCGGCCTGGGTGATGCGTGCCTGTTTGCGATGCTCGCGAACGTTGTTGGTTCCGGGCATGGCAAAAGTCAACTCCGCTTGTCATAAAATGTCAAGCACACTTGTCATCGGTGTGCATTTACGTCCACGTAACGCGGGAAACAGACTCGTCACCGCAGAACATACCTACGCAATAACGGCCCTTTACTGTTCGCAATCGCGAATACATCTCCGTATACAAACCTCCGAAAGGGCCGTAGATGCCTGCTGTCTCGAAGCGCATGTCCGTCAAGCGCGTCATGGTCGTTCCCGCAGCACTGGCTGCATTGAGCCTGGTCGCCACCGCCTGCGGGAGCAAGGCGAGCGACACCACCTCCGCCGAAGGAGGGGGCGGTTCGGCGACCTCGTGTGTCGACACCTCCGGCGACACCATCAAGGTCGGCTCGCTCAACTCCCTGTCCGGCACGATGGCGATCAGCGAAGTGACAGTGCGTGATTCGATCGCACTGGCCGTCGAGCAGATCAACGCAGCGGGCGGAGTCAACGGCAAGCAGATCGAGGTCGTCGCCGAGGACGGCGCGTCCGAGCCGACGGTGTTCGCCGAGAAAGCCGAGAAGTTGATCAGCAGCGACTGTGTCGCAGCGGTTTTCGGCGGCTGGACCTCGTCGTCACGCAAGGCGATGCTGCCTGTGTTCGAGGACAACGACGCGCTCCTCTACTACCCCGTGCAGTACGAGGGACTCGAGGCGTCGGACAACATCTTCTACACCGGTGCCACCACCAACCAGCAGATCATTCCGGCCCTGGACTACTTGAAGGAACAGGGAGTCACATCCCTGTACCTGGTGGGCAGCGACTACGTGTTCCCACAGACCGCCAACCGCGAGATCAAGGCATACGCCGCCGCGAACGGTATCGAGATCAAGGGCGAGGACTACACCCCGCTCGGCTCGACCGACTTCTCCACCATCGTCAACAAGGTTCGCTCGGCCGACGCCGACGCGGTGTTCAACACGCTCAACGGAGACTCGAACGTCGCGTTCTTCCGCGAGTACACCAACGCCGGCCTCAAAGCTGCTGACATGCCGGTCATCTCGGTCTCCATCGCCGAGGAGGAAGTGGCGGGAATCGGAGCCGCCAACATCGAGGGCCAGCTGACCGCCTGGAACTACTACCAGACCGTCGACACTCCGGAGAACAGTAAGTTCGTCGCCGACTACAAGGCCAAGTACGGCGCCAACAAGCCCACCTCGGACCCCATGGAAGCGGCCTACACCTCGGTCTACCTGTGGAAGAACACCGTCGAGAAAGCCGATTCCTTTGCGGTATCGGACATTCAGGCCGCGGCCGACGGAGTCAGCTTCGCCGCTCCCGAGGGCGAGGTCGTCATCGACGGCGACAACCACCACATCTCCAAGACTGCCCGCATCGGTGAGATTCGCGCCGACGGACTGATCTACACGGTGTGGGAGTCCCCCGAAGCGATTGCACCCGACCCGTTCCTCGAGACCTACGACTGGGCCTCCGACCTCAACTGACCCAGAGTGCCTCCGGCAGTGGTGCGGTTGAGCGCCCTATGGGGCACCTAACCGCACCACTGCCGTAGGCACCATCGAAGGAGCTCCCCCATGGACGTCGTGATCGGACAGTTGTTCACCGGCTTGTCGATCGGATCCATTCTTCTCCTCGCCGCCCTCGGGCTATCACTGACGTTCGGTCAGATGGGCGTCATCAACATGGCGCACGGCGAGTTCATCATGGCCGGCTCGTACACGGCCTACGTCGTTCAGCAGATCGTCTCCACCGGCGGCGCATCACTGTTCATCTCGCTGATCGTCGGCTTTCTCGTCGGCGGTGCGATGGGAGTGTTGTTGGAGGTCACGCTGATTCAACGCATGTACCACCGACCACTCGACACCCTGCTCGTCACGTTCGGCGTCGGGCTCATCCTGCAACAGCTCGCTCGCGACATCTTCGGCGCACCCGCGGTCAACGTCGTGTCGCCGGAATGGCTGAGCGGCGGGGTCGACATCCTCGGTGCCGTGGTTCCCAAGACCCGAATTTTCATTCTCGTCCTCGCGATCGTCGCCGTTCTCGCGCTGTCGATAGCACTGAAGAAGACCGCCATGGGTCGACGCATCCGCGCGGTGGTCCAGAACCGCGATCTCGCGGAGACCTCGGGCATCTCGAGCCGTAGGACGGACATCTCGACGTTCTTCCTCGGCTCCGGTCTCGCCGGTGTTGCGGGCGTGGCGCTCACCCTCATCGGCTCCACCAGTTCCACTGTGGGACAGAGCTATCTGATCGACGCCTTCCTGGTGGTCGTCGTCGGTGGCCTCGGCCAGATCAAGGGTGCCGTCATCGCGGCCTTCGCTCTCGGAATTCTCAACTCGTTCATCGAGTACAGCACCACGGCGTCGATCGCCAAGGTCATCGTGTTCGTGCTCATCGTGATCTTCCTGCAGGCCCGCCCGCAAGGCTTGTTCGCCGTCAAGACAAGGAGCCTGGTATGAGCGAGTTCATCGCCAAGCGCGGTGCCCTACTGGGATTCGCGATCGCCGCGATCCTGTTGTTCGCCGTCGCTCCTGCCGTCCTCAGCGACTTCCGGCTGAACCTACTCGGCAAGTTCATCTGCTACGCGATCGTGGCGGTCGGAATCGGATTGGCCTGGGGTCGAGGCGGAATGCTCACCCTCGGTCAGGGCGTCTTCTTCGGCATCGGTGCCTACATCATGGCCATGCACCTGAAGATCTCCGACGCCGATCTGCGTGGTGACGACGTACCGGACTTCATGTCGATCGCCGGAATTCGCGAACTGCCCTCGTACTGGGTGCCGTTCACCTCACCGATCACCACGATCCTGGGCATCCTGTTCGTACCGGCCCTGGTGGCACTGGTGCTCGGTCTCGGCGTGTTCAAGCGTCGGGTCAAGGGCGCGTACTTCGCGATCCTCAGCCAGGCACTCGCCGCCGCGTTCGCCATTCTGCTCATCGGCCAGCAGACCACGGGCGGCTCCAACGGGCTCAACAGGTTTCGCACGTTCTTCGGGTTCAACCTCAACGACCCCGCCAACAAGCAGATGCTGTTCTTCATCGCCGCAGGTGTACTGCTCGCCGTCGTGGCCATCACCCGCCAACTGATGTACTCGCGCTACGGCGAACTGCTGGTGGCGGTGCGCGATCAGGAGGAGCGGGTGCGGTTCCTCGGATACGACCCCGCCAACGTCAAGATCGTGGCCTACGTGGCCGCGGCGTTCTTCGCGGGTCTCGCCGGGGCACTGTTCGTTCCGATCGTCGGCATCATCTCCCCCAACGACGTCGGCATCGTCCCGTCCATCGCATTCCTCATCGGTGTCGCCATCGGCGGTCGCACCACGCTGCTCGGTCCGGTCCTCGGTGCACTGGGCGTCGCCTGGGCGCAGACCACACTGTCCGAGCAGTTCCCGTCGGGCTGGACGTACGCGCAGGGTCTGCTGTTCGTGGTGGTCGTCGGGTTCTTCCCCGCCGGTATCGCCGGACTGTTCGCACTGCGCAAACGAAAGAAGGAACTCGAACCGGTCCCCGAACCGAGTGAAGAGCCAGAGAAGGAACTGACGCGATGATTCATGTCGAAGGCCCGCACCCCACGTTCGGCGGCAACGCCGGCATGTCGAGTCAGTACCTCGAAGTACGCGATCTGACAGTCAGTTTCGACGGCTTCAAGGCCAACACCAACGTCGATCTGACGCTCATGCAGGGCGATCTGCGTTTCCTCATCGGGCCCAACGGTGCCGGTAAGACCACGCTGATCGACGCCATCACCGGCCTCGTCCCGGCCACCGGCTCGGTCACCAAGTCCGGCGTGGAACTGCTCGGCAAGAAGGTGCATCAGATCGCGCGCCTCGGCATCGGTCGAACCTTCCAGACCGCCAGCATCTTCGAGAATCTGACGGTGTTGCAGAACCTCGATATCGCCGCCGGGTCCGGACGGTCCGTGCTGACGATGTTGCGTCGTCGAGGATCGGTGCTCCCCCAGATCGAGGAGGCCCTCGAGACCATCGGCCTGACGGCCGAGCGAGACAAGCCCGCGGGAATTCTCGCGCACGGTCAGAAGCAGTGGCTCGAGATCGGAATGTTGTTGGTACAGAACGCCGACGTACTTCTGCTCGACGAGCCGGTCGCCGGCATGAGTCACGAGGAACGCGAGGAAACCGGCCAGCTGCTGCAGCGCATCGGCGGTGAGCGGACCGTGGTGGTGGTCGAGCACGACATGGACTTCATGCGCATGTTCGCCACCTCGGTGACGGTGTTGGCCGCCGGACGGGTCCTGGCCGAGGGCACGGTGGCCGAGGTGCAGGCAGATCCGAAGGTCCAAGAGGTCTATCTCGGCACCGCGGCTGCGGGCGAGGAACTCGATCAGATAGCAGAAGAGGGAGCCGGTCATGCTTGAACTGGTGGATGTGCGTACCGGTTACGGCCGCAGCGAAGTGATTCACGGTGCATCGCTGACGGTTCCGGCCGACGGTGTCGCCGCCGTGATGGGACACAACGGTGCGGGCAAGACCACTCTGCTGCGGGCAGCGGTCGGATTGCTGAAGGTCAATTCCGGCAAGGTCATGTTCGACGGTGAGGACGTGAGTGCGTTGCGTCCGAGCGCCCGGGTTGCCCGCGGACTCGCGTACGTGCCGCAGGGCCAGCAGTCGTTCGGCCAGTTGACCACGGCCGAGAATCTGCAGGTCGTCGCCGACGGTCGCAAGCGCGGTAAAGCTCTCGTCGACGAGGCACTCGATCTCTTTCCGGCGTTGAAGGAATTGCTCGGTCGCAGAGCGGGATTGCTCTCGGGTGGTCAACGCCAGCAGCTCGCGATCGCCCGGGCACTGATCACCGAGCCGCGAATGCTGATACTCGACGAGCCGACCGAGGGTATCCAGCCGTCGGTCGTCGCCGAGATCGAACGCACCATTCTCGAGCTCACCCGTCGCGGTGGTCTCGGAGTGTTGTTGGTGGAGCAGCACATCGGCTTCGCCCTCGAGTCGGCACAGAACTACTACATCCTCGAGGCCGGCCGAATCACGTCCACCGGTGTCGGCGGTACCGAGTCCGAGGCGGACGTCCGCGCGGCCATGGCGATCTGACCGGATACGTCGTGCCGCGCAAGGACCTTCGCGAGAAGGTCTATTCGTCACTGCGCCGGGATCTGATCTCCGGTGCCATCGGCTCCATGGAACGGCTCGGCGAGGAGCGTCTCGCCGAGCTGTACGGGGTCTCGCGCACTCCGGTGCGTGAGGCGCTGGCGCGATTGCAGGCCGACGGCCTCGTCACCCGCGACGACGCCGGTCTGCACGCCTATCGCCCCCGAATCGGCGACCTGCCCGATCTGTACGAGCTACGCTCCACCCTCGAAGCCCGCGGCATCACTCGATCGATGTCGCACCCGGTCGATCGGTCGTCGCTGTCGAATCTGTTGGACACCTGGGTCGGTTTGCGGGCCGACCCACCCGACACCACCGACGATCTGGTGTCCCTGGACGAGAACTTCCACGTCACACTGCTGGCTGCCTCGGGTAACCCGGCTCTGACCGAGGCGCTGTGCACCGTCAACGCGAAGGTGCGTCCGGTCCGGATACTCGGCGGACTCGACGCCGCAGCCGTCGTCTCGGCCATCGATCAACACATCGATATCGTCGAACGCGTCTTGGCGGGGACACTGGACTCGGCACTGGAACTGCTACTGGCACATATCGATTCCTCACGCGACCGAGTTGTCGAGCGGGCCGAGCAAGCTGCTGCGTTGGCGGGTGCGGTCCGGATGTGAGTCGGTTTACTCCGAGAGAATCCGATCGATGTCATCGAGCACGGTCTGCCCGCCCATCGGCCCGACGCCGGTGATCCAGTAGGACAGGTCCACCGCGTGCGGATTCGGCAGTACCGCAGCGTTGGCGGTGATCGACGCCGGAATCGCTGCGGGGTCCGACGGGTCGGAGGCGGTGACGACGATCAGATTCGCAGCCGCCTCGGCCGCCAGCTCGGGCGAGAGGTCGACCGAGATCTCCTCGGCCCATTCCGGTCTCGGCGGAGTCATGAAGCCTGCGCACTCGAGGGTGCTCCCGGCGAACGACGTCGGCCCGTACAGGGTCAGTTCGCCTGCGCGGGGGCGAATCAACTGTGCGGTCTTCCCCGCGGTGTCGTGCTTCTCGGCGATCTCGGCACACCGATCTTCGTAGGCGGTGAGCAGTTCCTCCGCCTTCTCCTCCTTGCCGAGAGTGCGTCCGACGAACCGGACGTTGTCGCGCCACGGGTCCGACTGCGATGCCATGAACACCGTCGGAGCAATGGCGGCGAGTTGGTCGTGGTACTCGGCGTGGCGAGTCTCCGTGCCCAGGATGAGATCCGGTTGCAGGGCCGCGATGTCCTCGATCGTCGGTTCGGCAACCGTACCGACGGTCGCGATGTTCGCCGCTTCGGTACCGAGGTACGACGGCACGCCGCTTGCCTCGCTGAGCACTGCGGTACCGACGGGCACGACGCCGAGGGCGACGGTGGTGTCGAGCTCGACCGGCTCGAGGGTGACGATGCGCAGCGGGGTCTCGGGAACGTCGACCGTTCCCCGGACGGTCTCGATCGATCGCGTCGCGCCGGCACCGTCGGAGGTGGCGTCGGTGGACGAACACGCCGTCGCAGCCACACCGAGGGCGGCGATGGTGAGGGTGAGGGCCGTGATGCGGGCATGGGACTTCGTCAAGGGTCCTCCGAGGGGGAATTGTGCGTAATCATAAAGAGGGTAGCCTACCCTTCTACATCCCGGTGACGCCCGGCCGCGCAGTCGGTACGGTGTGGCTGTGACCACACCACGCATTCCGTCCGGTACCGCCAAAACTCTGGGGCCCGTCAACTGGGTCATCTGCAAGGTGATCGCCAAAGGTGCCGGGGTGCCCAATCCGCACCTGTTCACCACCCTCGGGCGCACCGGCGGTCTCTACCGAGCGTGGCTGTTCTACAGCGGCCATCTGATGCCCGGCGGTCGCATCTCGCGCAAGGAATCCGAAATGGTGATCCTCCGCGTGGCGCACCTCCGCGATTCCGCGTACGAGATGGACCATCACATCCGGTTGGGTAAGCGGGCGGGCATCGACCGGGATCTGCTCGAGCTGATCAAGACCGGACCCGATGCACCGGGGCTGTCGACGCGGTATCGGACCATCCTGACAGCGGTCGACGAACTCGTCGCCACCAAGATTCTCTCCGACGCGACCTGGGCCGAACTCGCCACCCAGTTCGATGAACGGCGACTGATCGAATTCGTCCTGTTGGTCACCCAGTACGACGGCCTGGCAACCACTCTCGCGACCCTGCGGGTCGAGCGGGATTACGGCGACCGGCCACCGCGCCCATGAGCGAGTCAGCCGAGACCGCGCTGCACCGCGCGCTCGCCATGATCGAGCCGGCGACGCTGCGCGAGCTGGCGCGCACCGACGGCGGCTACGTCGAACTGCTGCCGGACGTGCCCGCACCGAACCCGTCGCCGGCCAGCATCGCGATGAACAACCGCGTGGTGGCAGCCATCTACGAGAAACTGTGGCGTCCGTTCGGGGTGTCCATGATGGGAATCGCGGGCATGTCGATGGCGGCCGAACGGGACAAAGCCGTTGCCGACCTGCGATTGCACGGCCCCCAGCGCGTGCTCGACGTCGCCTGCGGCCCCGGCAACTTCACCAGGTTTCTCTCCGACGCTCTCACCGACGACGGCCTCGCCGTCGGGTTCGACATCTCCGAGGCGATGATCGCCCGCGCCGTGGCGGACAATCGAGGACCACGTGCGGCGTACGTACGCGGAGACGCTGCCCATCTGCCGTACTCCGATGACGCATTCGATGCCGTATGTTGTTATGCCGCACTGTATCTCGTTCCGAAGCCCATGACAGTGCTGGACGAGTTGATTCGCGTCGTCCGCCCGGGTGGACGCATCGCGATCATGACCAGCTGCGAGCCTCGTCCGGCCCCGCTGGGCACCGTCGTCGGCTTCGGAACCGGCCTGGCGGGCGTGCGGATGTTTCCGAAGAACCTGTTCGTCGACGTGTTCGAGGCATCGGGACTGACCGAGATTCAGCACGACGTCCGGGGATTGGCCCAGTTCGTCAGTGCCACCAAGGCCCAGTGACGAAGTCTCAGGTCTTGGGTCCGTAGTCGCTGACGATCCACTGCCCGTCCTGATCGGTGACCGTCACCAGCAGAAGGTTGGGCACCTTCCCCGGGTCGGGCTGCTGCACGTTCTGCGTCGTCTGTTGCGCGAACACCGCCACCTTGTATTCGCCACCGGACTCGGAATCGATTGCTGCCGAAAGGACCTCGCCGGTCGCCACCACCTGCGACTCGTTCATGATCGCCGTCAGCGCCTCGCGGACCCCGTCGTACCTGTCCCGCAGGGACTGCGATGCCCCCTGGTCGACACCCTGAAAGAAGGCGTCGAGATTGCGGTAGTCGTAGGTCAACGACCGCGCGGTGTACTCGGTCGCCGTGTTCACCGCCATCTGCCGGTCCTGTTGTTGTTCACGCTCGGCAGCGAGATCGCCTGTTGCAGAATGCCATAGCACGCCGAAGACCACCGCAAGCACCACACCCGGTACTGCTGCTGCGACCACCGGCCACCGAATCCGGTGCCGTCTGGAGCCCTCGGGCACTGTTGCTGCCTTGTCCTCGGGCACTGCTGTTTTCGCCTCGGCTGCGTCTGTCTCGACCATGAGGGGGTAGCTCCAATCAGTTCGGAATTTCTACGGAAAGCTTTGCCGGCCCGCCGGGAGGAAAGACGGTCTGTAGTACGTCGACGATGGACCCGGCGTCGACCCGCATCGGTTTGATGGGTGCGGTGTACGGCTTCAGAAGCGTTGCAATCAGCGCAAGATCAGGGGACAGAGGCGTCAGGTACTGATCGATCTTCGGGGTGATCTGCCCGAGTGGATCGTCCCAGACATCCGCGCCGACGTACGAGTATTCGTTGAAGCCCTCGAGCAAGTTGGCCACCCCGTCGCCCGTCGCGCCGACCCACGGCGCCGCGTCGGTCATGACCGGCCCGTATCCGTATGCGTTGCGCCCGGCCTGCTGAGCGTTGTCGTACAGTCGACGAATCTCGCCGCTCTTGTCGCGCAACGTCGCTGCCAGGAATCGGAATGCATCGACCAGGCGGTCGACGTCGCCTTCACGACCGTCGACAGCGGCCGATGCGGTCTCCGTCAGGCCTTTCAGCGCGTTCGTATCGAGTTGCGAGGCAAGGGCATCGCCGAGGCCGAGCGCCTCACTGACGGTGACCGATGCACGAACCTGCTCACTACCGAGCGCGTCTCCGTCCGTGAGATACGGGCCTCCGGTGCTGCGAGGGCGAAGATCGAGATACTGCTCGCCGGCGGCAGAGAGGTTCGCCACGACCACCTCGGAATCTGCAGGGATGCGATGGTCTGCATCGAGACCGAGAGTGACGTCCAACCCGCCCGGCACCACGGCGATCGACTCGACCCGACCGACCTGGATCCCGCGTGAGGTGACCTGCGAGGTGTCCATCAGTCCGCCGGAGGACTCCATCCGAACCACGACACGGTTCGTCGTTCGAGTCGGATCGATGTCGAGGACACCGACGGTCAGGTATCCGACACTGGCGACCGTCATCACCACGAGTGCGACGAGCGAGACCAGTGCGCCCGGCTTCATCGGACAATTCCTATCCCGCGCAGGATCCCGATCATGTCGTCCGCGCGCGCACTCGGCCCTCCGTCTGCAGACACCGATCGCACTGCGATGTTCGGCGTCGACTGGAAGTACGGGATCAATCGCTCTCTGAGCAGGGTATTGGCCTTGTCCACGTTCATCGGCACCGACGAGTCGGCATTCGCGATGGTGATCAACGCAGGCGCGATGATGTCCACAGCATCCTTCAGCTCCGGATACGGGCCCGACAGTACGTCCCCGACGTGCTGTGACATGTACCCCAGGCTGAAGATCATGTGGACGACGCTGAACAGAACCTCGGACAACCCTCCCGAACGTCTCGGGCCGAGCTCGAGGACGCGCTCGACTCCATCACGTTGTTTCACAACAGTATTCGAGACACTTTCCGCAGCACCGAGTATCCGATCGATGTCCCCGGTGTTGTCGCCGATATCGGTGAGCGCGGCCCTCGTTGCGAGGTTGATCTTGTCGACCTCGGCCTGATCGGGAGGAATCGCGGCGTTGACGTTGTTCACCGCTTCCTGCAGTTGGACGTAATGGCCGCCGGTCACGATGTTCGACAGTCCGCGCAGCACGTCCTCGACATTGTCGGCCGGCACGGTTCGTTCCACGGGAATCACGTCACCGTCGCGAAGGTAGGGCCCGCCGGAGCTCGATCCCGAGCCGGACGAATCGGCCGGTGGCTGCAGCGAAATGTAGATCTCGCCCAGAATCGACGACTGTCGAAGCTCGGCGACGGTATCGGTGTGTAGCTGAACATCGGCGGACAGGTCCACCGTCGCGACAGCAGTCGAACCCACCAACTCGACGGCGTCGAGAACGCCCGCGTCGACGCCCTCGACGATGACCTTCGCCTTCTCCGGAAGATTGAGCACGCTCGCGAATTCGATTCGCAGAGAGTACTTGTCGCCCGCGACATAGCTACCGGGTATCGGAAGGTCGGCGGGATCGATGCTGCACGCCGACAGCAACGCAACACAGCACAGGCCGGTGAGCGCGCGCCTCATCGCCATCCCGCCGAACCGAGGATCAGCTGCACCAATCCGACATCGATGACGTCGCCTCGTTGCTGGTCCGTCGAGCACGTCGGTCTGTACTGGTTGAGCAGAGCGCAGACCTCGTTGGGAGAGTTGGTATCGATCTCGAATTGCGGCGGGTGATAGATCACGCGCCCGCTCTTGGAATCGTTGTCGTACATCGTCATCAAGTTCTCGCCTATGGTCGGCACCTGTTCGAGGATGTCCTTGATGTCGCCCACCCGCCCGAGGAGTACATCGACCACCGGCACCACCTGGTCGAGAAATGCGTAGACCTTGTCGTCGTACTTCGCGACGTTGCGCGCCAGTGGCGGAATGAACTCGGTGGTCAAAGCGACTGTGGTCCCGAAGGCTTGGGTGAATTCCGACAGTGTGATCATTCCCCGCTTCAGATTGTCGAGCAGCTTCGCCACCTCGGGCCAGCTCACCACGAACGTGTCGATCAGACCGTCGAGATTGTCGATCAGTCGACGCACGGTGGTATCCCGGTCGGCCGGATCGCCGACCAGCTGAGCCAATTGTCGAAGACTGTCGTTGAGCTGGTTTCCGGAGCCACGCAGCGAACCGTCGACCGAACGCAGTGTGTCGCCCAGGATCTGCTCGTGATTGCCCTCGGCGTCCGCCGGACCGAGCAGGTCCGACGCCAGCCCGGACACGGCGTCGAGCGTGTCGCTGATCCCCAGCGGTGTTCTGGTGCGTTCCAACGGAATACAGCTCGACCGATCGAACTCCAGGCCGTCGGTGTACGGCTGCGTGAATTCCACGTGGCGGTCGGTGACGATCGAATTCGACAGTGTCACTGCCCCCACCCCGGCGGGCAGCCGGAGGCCACCGTCGACATCCATCGTGACCAGCACCGCGGTGTCGGTGATTTCGATGTGCGTCACCGTTCCGACGACCACGCCGAGCATCATGACCGAATTACCCTCGTACAGACCGACCGTGTCGGTGAACTCGGCACACATCGAGGAAGTGCTCGTGCCGGTGTCGATGACAGCGGTCGCGGACGCGACCGAGCCGACGAGCGTCACGACGACGGCCGCCGCCACGGCGATCCGTAGCGATCGGCGGTTCATCAGCACACCCTCCCCGGCAACGGAATACACACGCCGACACCGACGACCGTGTCCTGTGACCGATCGACGACAGGGCCTTCACCACCGCCGATCAGAGCGGACAGGCCGTCCGCGCTTTCTTTCATGGTCGTGATCGCCCCGTCGACATCACCCAGCTGCGCGAAGAGCTTCTGCGTGATCTCTTCGAGCTGGACGATCGACGGCTCCAGCCCCTTCTCGAAGGCGACCACTGGGCGGTGGAAGAGCTCGAAGAGTCTGCCGAGGAGGTCGAAGGCACTGACGACCTCTGCGCGCTTGTCGCCGAATCCTTTGGTCAAGGTGCCGAGCTCGCGTACGAGTTCGGTGAGCATGACACGGTCGGCGGCCAACGCACCGACGTACTCGTCCGACACCACGAGCCCGCGTTCGAGTTGGTCGGTGCGGGTGGCGATCACGTCGGTGAGCGAGGACAGATTGTCCACGATGGCCCGCGTCGACTGTGGCTGTGTACTGACGGCCCGGTCCAACTCGGCCACCGTCTGTCGCAACGTCGGCCCGTCGATGTCGCGGACCAACGGTGTTGCCTGTTGAATCGCGTCGGACAATTCGTAGGGCAGTTCGACCCGTTCCGGTGGGATCGGTGCCGACCCGAGTTCGTCGTCACCGTGCGAGGTGAGCATCACGTAGTGGCCCCCGATGGGGGTCAGCAACTTCACCGTCAGGGTCGAGGCGTCGCCCACGAAAACCTCGGAGTCGACACTGAATTGGACGTCGACATGTGCACCTGCCAGCCGAACCGAGCGTACCGAACCGACCGAGATACCGGCGATCCTGACGTCGTCGCCGGCCTTCACCCCGGCCGCCGAGCCGAACTCTGCGGTGTACGTCCGCTCGCCGAGCGGGATCGTGTACAGGGCAGCGGCAACGAGAACGAGCACCACGGCGAACGCGACACCGACCGCACCCCAGAAGAAATGCGTCTTGTTCTCCGACTGCTCGTCGCGAACGCCCTTGCGAACCACGCGTGTCATTTGCACACCACCAAATTTTGTCCGCCGAGCACTATCTGTCCGATACCCGGGATGTCCTGTCGGCCTTGACTGCAGGAGTAGGTCTGGGCACCCGGCTCGGGAATGCTCGCGTTGAGCCCCGTCAACAGTGACGGGGTGAGCGCGAGCAACTCGGTCACCTGATCGGTCTGCGGTAGCAACCGTCGCAGCGCTCCGTCGACCGGCGCGTAGCTGTTGTCGTACGCATCTTGCAGGCCCTCCAGCAAGCCGACCAGTGGCCCGAGTCCGTAGTTCGCCTGATCCAGCGAGGCCAGCACGCCATCCATCTGGGTGCTCAGTCGCGACACCAGACCATGCAGCTGTTCGAGGAGATCGGCCACCGCCGCCGACTGCCCGCCGATCGAGTCCGAGATCTGGCCGAGATTGTCGATCAGGAGTCCGATGATCGACTCTCGCTGAACGGCGAACTGGGTGATTCGGTCCACATCGCGGAGCACGGGAGCGAGTCCGGAACCGTCACCCTGCACCATGCGGAGAATGTTCTCCGTGAACTGATTGAGCTGTGCGGTGTCGAGAGTGTCGAAGATCGGCTCGAAACCGTTGAACAGAGTGGAGATGTCGAACGATGGGATCGTCCGATCGAGCGGTATCGTCTCGTCGGCCGCAAGCGGGGCACCGGAGGCCGCGTCCTTCTGGATCAGCTCGACATATCGCTGCCCCAGGAGATTCTGATAGCGGACGGCAGCCTGTGTGTCGACGAAGATCGGTCGCCGGCCTTCGATCTCGAATCCGACTCGGGCAACGGCTCCGTCCAGTTCGACCGACGAGACCTTGCCGATCTGCACCCCGGACATACGCACGTCGTCACCGACGTACAACCCCGACACATCGCCGAACTCCGCGCCGTAGGACGAGAGCGGACCACTGACCGGGGTTCGAAGAGCGGCGACGATGATCACCGCACACACCGCAGTCACCGTGAAGAAGGCGAGCAGTTTGACGGCCGGGCCCGCTACTTTCTTCACCGGTTCGCCTCCTCGTGTGCGGCAACGGCTCCGGCCAGATTGGGCATGGTCTCGACGATCAGGTCGAGTTGCAACTGCGGCTTCCCGTCGACGACGGGGAAAGCGTCGGAGATGCCGTCGAGCACCTGCGGAACCCGGTTGTAGCTGGGCGCGAACGTGCCGATCGACGCGGTGATGGGCACCAGCAGATCCAGTACGGTCGACAGCAGCGGAGCCAGGTCCGGATTGTTCTTCTTCAGCAGGTCGCCCACCGGAACGAGCAACTGATCACTGAGGCCGTCGTTGGCCGCGATGGTCCTCGCCCTGTCGGCGGGTGCCTCGACGTACACGCTCTTGTCCACCACTCCCACCACCAGATCGAGCAGCGGCGGGATCAGATTGCCGATTCCCTCACCCAGCTCTGCACCACGATGCAGCTTCCAGTCCAACGGATCGATCTGGTTGTTCGCCATCATCTGTGCAGTGTCGAAGAACGGCTTCAGATTTCGGCTCACCTCGACCGACGTGTTCGCCAAGAGATCCAGCAGGTCCTGCACCTGCTGAGTGTCGAGAACCTCGGTGAGGTCGGCGACTCGCCGGAACACTCCGGTCACCGTTGCGCCCCGCAGGTCTGCCGACACTTCGAGAGTCGAATTGTCGGCGAGTCGATTGCCCGTTCCATCCGACAGCAATTCGATTGCCGTGGAACCGAATACGTTCGAGGACGAGAACTGGGCCTGCATCGTGTCGGTGAGCTCGCCCGCCTGACTCGGATCGATCTCGAGTTCCAGCCTCTGATGGCCGAAGCCGATCGTCTCGATGTGGTCCACGGTGCCGATCGACAGACCACGGAATTTCACCTCCGACCCGGGGGTCAGCCCGTCCCCGACCGACGCTGCATCGAGCGTCAACTCGAAGGGCGACTCGAAGGCCCCGCGCGCATACGCGGTGAGGCCGCCGGCGAATACGGCCACGACCACGGCAACCGCCAGTCCGCGCACACGGAGCGCGGCGGGACCGGCCGATCGACCCGTCAGATCGTCGAACACTGCCATCTCTACCCCGAAATCCTTATGCCCGAGTCGAATCCCCACAGGACCAACGTCATGATCATGTCCAGTACCACCACCGCGACGAGGCTGGCTCTGATGGCGCGTCCCGACGCACGGCCGACACCTTCCGGACCGCCCGAGGCGTAGTAACCCTGATAGCCGTGGATCAGGATGATCGTCACGACGAACACCGCGGCTTTGAGCAGCGAGAAGAGAACGTCGAGCGGCTGCAGGAATGCACTGAAATAGTGGTCGTATGTGCCGGACGACTGTCCGCCGACCACGCGAACCACCACGGCGCACGACAGGTAGCTCAGAATGAGCGTCAGCAGATAGAGCGGCACGATCGTGACGATTCCCGCGATGACCCGGGTGGTCACGACGAACGGCATCGACTGTATCCCTTGAGCTTCGAGTGCATCGATCTCTTCGGAGATACGCATCGCGCCGATCTCGGCCGTCATCCGGCATCCTGCCTGCGTCGCGAATCCGATGGCCGCGATCATCGGGGCCAGTTCGCGAGTGCTGGCGTATGCCGAGATGAAACCGGTCAACGGCTCCATCCCCACCATGCCGAGGGAATTGAATCCTTCGATTCCGACGGACGCCCCCACCGCGACACCCAGCACGACGAGGACCGACACCGTCCCGCCACCGACGATCAATTTCCCACTGCCCCAGGTGATGTCACTGAGGATGAGCAGCATCTGCCGCCGGTAGGAGCGGACGGTATGTGGTATCGCGGCAAGCACCTTGACGCAGAACGTCAGTTGATGACCCAACATTTCGAGTACATCGAACGGTTTGCGTCCGAGATACCTGGCACTGCGGATGAGGTGAGCGGTGCCGTGCACGGTGTAGCGAGAAGGGGTCGCCATCTCAGCCCAACTTCTGTGGCATGAACATCGCGACCACCTGCGTGATCACGACGTTGACGGTGAACGCGGACACGACACCGAGCACCACGGAGGCGTTGACCGCGTTCGCGACCCCGCGGGGTCCGTGGGCGGCGGACAACCCGCGATGGCAGGCGACGACGATGACAATGACGCCGAATATCTCGGTCTTCACCAGGGCTACGACGAGGTCCGCCACCGAGGCGAAGGATGCGAACGAGCTGATGTAGCTTCCGGGTGTCCCACTCTGAAAGCCGACGTTGATCGCATAGCCCGCGGCCAAGCCCATGAAGATGATGAGGATGCACAGGAACGGTGCCACCAGAAGGATCGCTGCCAGCCGCGGCGCGACAAGCCTGCGAACCGGGTCGATTCCCATCGTCGACAACGCGTCGATCTCGTCACGGATGGTGCGTGCCCCCAGATCGGCAGCGACCGCCGCGCCTGCGGCACCGCCCAGCAACAGCGCCGCAACGATCGGGGCGCCTTGGCGGATCACCCCGAGGCCACCTGCTGCTCCTGCGATGGACGTCGCGCCGATCTGATCGGCGAGACTGCCGACCTGGACGGACACGATGACGCCGAACGGAATCGATACCAGTACTGCTGGAACCACCGTGACGGTGACGACGAACCAGGCCTGGTCGATGGTGTCACGCCACGGATGACGCAGCGTGACGATATCTCGCGCGAGGTGAACGAAGGCCAGCACGCCCAGCTCCAGAGTTCGACCGAACGTCCTGAATCCACCGGAAACCCCGCCGCTGACGCGTGCGAGCGTCGACATCGGCGACGACAATTCCCCACCCCCCAGCTCGTGTTCGGCGCGACTCCCCTCGCGCAGAAAACGAAAACTACCAGCCGACAAACGACCAAGTGACGTTTTCATCACTTGGTGGGCTATGACTGATCACAGACTTCCGGTGAGTCGATCAGGGCTCGGCACGGTGATCGGCTTCGAGTTCGGACCGCATGCCCCGCTTTTACTGATACTTTGGATTTTCATCGACGCTGGGAGAACAGATTGACATCCGCCCCGGATCGCACCCGCATCGAATTCCCCGACATCAGTTCGCGCACATGGGAACACCCGTCGGATCGAGCCGCGCTGGTCACCCTCCGCACCCTCAAGGGCTTCGACACCGTTCTGCGCACGCTGTCCGGGCTGCTGCGCGAACGGCAGCATCGGCTGATGTACCTCGCGACTGCGGTACGCGTCGACGAGCGGCAGTTCAAGGATCTGAACGACCTACGTAGCGACTGCGTGCAGATTCTCGGTGCCGAGGAAACACCCGAACTCTTCGTGGTTCAGTCGCCGATGGTCAACGCGTTCACCATCGGAATGGACCGCCCGTTCATCGTCCTGACCACCGGAATGCTCGACATCATGACCTACGAGGAGCAGCGGTTCGTGGTCGGTCACGAACTCGGTCACGCGTTGTCCGGTCACGCGGTGTACCGCACAGTGCTCATGCATCTGATGCGTCTGGCCGGCACCGTCGGCTGGGTGCCGGTGGGCGGCTGGGCCCTGCGCGCGGTCATCGCCGGACTGATGGAATGGCAGCGCAAATCCGAATTGTCCGGCGACAGAGCGGGTTTGCTGTGCGGGCAAGATGTGCACACTGCGATCAGCGTGCAACTCAAGTTGGCGGGCGGTGCCCGCATCAGCGAAATCGACGTCGACGCGTTCCTCGCTCAGGCCGCCGAGTACGAGGCCAGTGGGGATCTGCGCGACGGCGTACTCAAGCTGCTCAACCTCGAACTCCTCTCGCACCCGTTCTCGGTGCTACGGGCCGCCGAGTTGAAGAAATGGGTCGACAGCGGCGACTACGCGGCAGTGTTGCGCGGGGACTACCCGCGCAGGTCCACCGACCACGAGGCAAGGCCGTCCGAGGAATTCCGCACTGCCGCTCGCTCGTACAAGGCCGGTTTCGATACCTCGGAGGATCCGTTGGTCCGGACGATCCGCGATTTCGGCAGCGGCTTCACCGGCGCGGTCGACGCCGTCGGCAACGGAATCGGCGACGTGGCGTCGGACATCAAGGGTCGCTTCGATCACTGGCGAAAGTCGTAGCACCAGAACAGAACCCATGAACGACAGACGGCGGCGACCACCGAAGTGGTCGCCGCCGTTCTCGTCGTACGGCAGAGATCAGAAGTTGATCATGTGGCCCGCGAGGCCGTGGATCGCTTCCTGCAGTGCCTCCGACAGCGTCGGGTGCGTGTGGACGTTGCGGGCGAGCTCGTTGACCGTCAGGTCCCACTTCTGGGCCAGGGTCAGCTCGGGCAGCAGCTCGGACACGTCCGGTCCGATCAGGTGTCCACCGAGCAGTTCGCCGTGCTCGGTGTCGGCGATGAGCTTGACGAAGCCGGTGGCGTCGCCCAGTCCGTGTGCCTTGCCGTTGGCGGCGAACGGGAAGTTCGCGACCTTGATGTCGGACCCGCGGGCCTGAGCCTCTTCGCGGGCCTGGTCCTCGGTGAGGCCGAAGCTCGCGACCTGCGGCTGGCAGAACGTCGCGCGCGGCATCATGCGGTAGTCGTCGATCGGCAATGTCTCTGCGCCGCCGATGGTTTCGGCAGCAACGACAGCCTGGGCCTCGGCCACGTGGGCAAGCTGGAGCTTGGCCGTGACGTCGCCGATGGCGTAGATGTGCGGCACGTTCGTCTGCATCGTGTTGGTGATGCCGATGGCACCGCGATCGGTGAGCTCGACGCCGGTCTTCTCGAGGCCGAATCCTTCGACGCGGGGCGCGAAGCCGACGGACTGCATCACCTTGTCGACGGTGAAGGTCTCGCTCTCACCGGACTTGTTGTGCTTGATCGCGACGGTGACCTTGGAGCCGTCGTCGTCGATGCTCTGCACGCCTGCGCCGGTGATGACCTTGACGCCGAGCTTCTTGTACTGCTTCTCGATTTCCTTCGAGACGTCCTTGTCCTCGTTGGGAAGCGCCCGATCGAGGAACTCGACGATGGTGACGTCGACTCCGTAGTTCTTGAGCACGTACCCGAACTCCATGCCGATGGCACCGGCACCGACGATGAGGATCGAACCCGGCAGGTCCTTCGTCATGATCTGCTCTTCGTACGTGACGACGTTCTTGCTCAGTTCGGTGCCGGGAAGCAGCTTGGTGGTGCTGCCCGTCGCGATGATCGCGTTGTCGAACGTGATCGTCTCGGTGCCACCCTTGGTCAGCTCGACCTCGATGGTGTTGGCATCGGTGAACGTGCCCTTGCCGTCGTACTCGGGGATCTTGTTCTTCTTCATCAGGAAGTGGATGCCCTTGACGCGGCCGTCGGCAACCTTGCGGCTCCGATCGAACGCTGCGCCGAAGTCGAAGGATGCTTCGCCCGAGATGCCGAACAGCTTCGCCTCTTTGGTGAAGAGGTGCGCCAGCTCGGCGTTACGGAGAAGTGCCTTCGAGGGGATGCAGCCGACGTTCAGGCACACACCGCCCCAATACTTCTTCTCGATGATGGCAGTGCTGAGTCCGAGTTGTGCCGCGCGGATAGCAGCGACGTACCCACCGGGACCGGCTCCGAGGACAACGACGTCATAGTGTGAGGTCACGAGTCCCCAGCGTAGTCGTGCCGTCCGACGCTGTCTCGACCTGGTCTTCGTTACCAGCCGGTAGCCACGCGAGCGCCGACCACCCCGACTGCCCGAGTGCTGCTAGAACTGTGGAATGGCAATCTCGGACGACCCGTACCTCTGGCTCGAAGACGTCACCGGCGACGCTGCGCTCGCGTGGGTGCGCGAGAAGAACGAGGTGACGGTCGAGTCGCTGAGCGGCACGTCCTTCGACGCCACCGAGGCGAGTATCCGAGAAATTCTCGACACCGACGCCCGCATTCCGTACGCCCGTCGTCGTGGGCAGTTTCTCTACAACTTCTGGCGCGACGCCGAACACGTCCGCGGCCTGTGGCGTCGAACGACGATGGACGAGTACCGCACCGAGAATCCGGTGTGGGACGTGCTGCTCGATCTCGACGCGCTCGCCGACAGCGAGGACGAGAACTGGGTGTGGGGTGGCGCGCAGGTGCTGCGCCCCGATCAACGACTGGCGCTGGTGACGCTCTCGCGCGGCGGGGCCGACGCGACGGTGGTCCGTGAGTTCGATCTCGATTCCCGCACGTTTCGCGCCCAGGAGGACGGCGGATTCGCGCTACCCGAGGCCAAGACCGACATCGGGTGGATCGACGCCGACACCGTCTTCGTCGGAACGGATTTCGGACCGGGTTCGCTGACCGAATCGGGCTATCCGCGGATCACCAAACGGTGGCGGCGCGGTACCCCACTCGCCGACGCCGAGACCGTGTACGAGGCTGCAGCACAGGACATCTCGATCTCCGCCTGGCACGACCGCACCCCGGGATTCGAGCGCGACTTCGTTCAGCGTGCCACCGACTTCTACAACTCCGAGACCTACGTTCTCGACGGCTCTGCGTTGACCCGGATCCCGACGCCGACCGATGCGTCGACCTCTGTACACGAGAACTGGTTGCTGGTCCGCACGATGACACCGTGGACGGTCGGCGACAACACCTATCCGGCCGGCGCACTGCTCGCTGCGGATTTCGACGAGTTCATCTCCGGCACAATCGCTCTCACCGTTCTCTTCGCCCCGGACGCGCACACGTCACTGCACCAGTACGCCTGGACCGAGAATCATCTGCTGCTGGTGACGCTGCAGGACGTACGGACGCAGTTGCACGTCCTGACCCCACGTGCGAACGAGTGGGACGCCGGCACGATCGACGGGTTGTCGGACCTGACGTCGACCGAGATCGTCGGCACCGACGCCGAGGAGAACGGTGACGAGTTCTTCCTCTCCTCGTCCGGCTATCTGACGCCCGCGACATTGCTGGTGGGCACGGTGGGCGGCGAGCTCGAAGTCCTCAAGCAGGCTCCGGCATTCTTCGACGCCGACGGCCTGACGGTGCAGCAGTTCTTCGCCCGGTCCGACGACGGCACCGACATCCCGTACTTCGTCGTCCGACGCTCCGATTCCGGACCCGGGCCCACACTGCTCTACGGTTACGGCGGCTTCGAGATCTCGATGACACCCGGCTACAGCGGCGCAACCGGACGGGCGTGGCTCGAGCGTGGTGGCACCTACGTCGTCGCGAACATCCGCGGCGGCGGTGAGTACGGGCCGTCCTGGCACACCCAGGTACTGCGTGCCGGACGCCATCTGGTGCACGAGGACTTCGCCGCCGTCGCGCGCGACCTCGTCACCCGAGGCATCACCACCACCGAACAGTTGGCCGCGCAGGGCGGAAGCAACGGCGGCCTGTTGATGGGCATCATGGTGACGAAGTACCCGGAACTGTTCGGCGCGTTGGTATGTCAGGTCCCGCTACTGGACATGAAGCGGTACCACCTGCTGCTCGCGGGCGCGTCCTGGGTGGCCGAGTACGGCAACCCCGACGACCCGGACGAGTGGGAGTTCATCTCGCAGTACTCCCCGTATCAGAACGTGGTCGCCGCATCGGATCGTCGGTATCCGCCGATCCTGATCGCCACGTCCACCCGCGACGATCGCGTCCACCCCGGACACGCACGCAAGATGGCGGCTCGATTGGCCGAACTCGGTCACGACGTCAGCTACTACGAGAACATCGAGGGTGGGCACGGCGGGGCGTCGGACAATGCGCAGTTGGCGTTCAAGACCGCGTTGACCTACGAATTTCTGTGGCGGCACCTCGCTTTCAGCTGACCGTCAGCCGGCGAGAGCCTCCTCGAACATCGGCCAGGAATCGTGCAGGTCGTCCTGCCAGTAGCCCCACGAGTGGGTGCCGCGGTCACGCAACTCGAAGTGGGCCGGGATGTCGAGCTGCTCGAGGGCCGCTTTCAACCTACGAGTGCAGTCCCCGGTCGCCACCTCGATGGCACCGCCCACGACCATCTGGTTGAGCAACACGAAGCCGGTTCCGTTGGGATTGGTGCCGTCGAGAGTGTCCGATGCCCCGGCCAGTCCACTGCCGTTGGAGATGTACAGCGCTGTCCCACGCAGCTTCTCGGCGTTGACGACCGCATCGTTGCGTACCCAGTCCTGGTTGTCGTCCGGCCCCCACATGTTCGTCACGTTCGCGCCGAGCGCCATGGACACGACCGTCTTGACGTATGCCCGTCCCAACGCGTCGGTGGTCGACGCGCATCCGCTGTAGGAACCGACGGCTCGGTACAGCCCCCGATGGTGAGCGGCCAGGTTCAACACCGAGGTCGCGGCCATCGAGATACCTGCAATCGCGTTGCGGCCGTTGGTATCCAACAGTTCGTCGACGAGCGGTGGCAGTTCGGCGGTGAGGAACGTCTCCCACTTGTTGCGCCCGAGCACCGGGTCGTCGTGTTGCCAGTCCGTGTAGTAGGAGTAGGCCCCGCCCACGGGGGTCACCACATTGACGTTCTTGTCGGCGAAGAACGACACGACGTCGGTCTGGGTGTACCAGTCCATTCCGTCGAGTCCGCCGCCCGCGCCGTTGAGCAGGTACAGCGTGGGACTCGGAGCCGTCCGATCGGGAGACCGCAGAATCTTCAGTGGGATCGTTCGGTCCATCGCGGCAGAGTGAACGAAGGCCGTCATCGCGGTATCGTCGGCGACCTCGGTGCGCACCACGTACGACTCCGTCGGACCGGTCACCGGGTCGGCCGGGGCCGCGGACGCGATCGGGTGAACTGCCGCAGCCATCACTGCGACCACCGACACGACAGCCAACCTGCGTACCGCAGCGGAGCGAAACGACCCCGTACCACCCCCGCGTCGACCTCCTGAATCCCCCAGGCCGTTCATAGTCGTGCTCACTATCGTCGTAGAACAATTGCTGGTTCAAAGACTTTCTACACCAAAACGAACCGAAAGCAGGTAGGAATGGCAGATAGCGAGTGAAACGACCAAAAGTTAATTCGAGCGAACTACCTGTGCATCCACTCGGCGACGAGGTCGGCGACCGCCGTGGGGTTTCGGATCCACCCGTTGTGTCCCAGTGGCTCGTCGACGTGCACCGAGGTGACATCGGCACGGGCCAGCTTGCGCACGAGATTGTCCATCGAGCCACGGGGCGCCAGGTCGTCGCCCTCGATGGTCACCGCCAGCACCGGCAGCGTCAGCCGGCCCAACCGTTCCTCGTAGTCCATGTCCGCACCAGCCGGCTCGATCGAGCCGGTCCGCGCGAACCGGGACCAGTCGTCGATCAGAACCCGCGACTGCCGACCGAAGCCGCCGATGCCGATCCGATCCCCCGGCCAGAACCCCGCGATGCTGCTGGTGATCGCCATCGCCGCCGCGCCCACGTACAGCGGCACACCACGGGTCGTGCCGAAACCGCGGTGATACGGCGACCCCGACGCCACCAGGATCAATCCGCCGAGCCTGCCCCTGATGCGGGCGGCGTACATCGAGCCGAGCTGCCCACCCATGCTGTGCCCGAGCAAATACGGCGTCGCCTCAGGGAACTGCTCGCGAACCACCTCGAAGATCGCCGGAAAGTCGACCGACACCAGCTCCTGATACCCGTACCGACTCGTCGAACTCGGCTTCGGCACACTGTCGCCCTGGCCGCGCAGGTCACCGATCGCGGCGTGGAAACCGCGCGCGACGAGCGCCTCGGCGAACAGTCGGTAGTAGCCACCGGGAATGCCGAGGCCGGGAAGAATCACGATCACCGGCGCATCGTCGCGGCCCTCGCCGGGAAACAGTGACACCGGCACCGTCGAACCGTCGGGCATTTGAATGGGAACCGTCTGCATCGGGCAACCCTATGCCGAGGATTCACCGGCCCGCCCGAGCCGTTCCGGGTGGTCGGAACGCACCGATTTCACACTTCTTCGAAATACGAAAGCCGGGCCCGACGGTGTGTCGAGCCCGGCTCACGGTTGTGGGTCAGACGATGGGGCCGGGGATCTCGATGGGGCCCAAGTCGCCTTCGGAGCTACCGAGCGCGAGCAACTGAAGCAGGATGGTGAGCAGTTCCATGAAAACTCCTTGACGAGAAGGGTATTCGCCGACACCCGTACTCACCGAGGATCGGGAGTGACAGGGTGGGCACCGGCCGTTCTACGAGAGAGGCAGGGCGGCTCAGCTCGCGGGAGCGTCGGAACTTCCGCCTGCGAAGAGCTGGAGGAGGATGGTCAGGAGGTCACCGAGTTCAGCAGACATACGAAATGCTCCTTGTTCGAGGGGAATTGTGCGCAGATCGGAAGTGACGGGCGTCACTCGATTACCTCTGCAAGAAGATTTCTACCCGAGCCGGTAACAATTTGTGGATGTATTCACGAGAAAAGTCGAATATCTTGGTGCGCTATCACAAACCGGTCACGGAACCGGCGAAGTCGCGGCCGCCCCCCGACGGCGACCGCGACAGTGACGGACGACTAAGCGGCGCTACCGGACGTCAACACGCCGACGATCTGATCGACGATCGCGTCGACGATGCCGTCGTACACGCCGGATGCGATGTCGGAAATGAACTGCGCTGCTGAACCCATGGGATCTCCTGATGCTCGTGTTGCGTACAGCCGTAGGTGGTACGACCTCCCTCGTTCCTACCGCACGCGCACCTCCGGTGCAGCACCCGGTACCAACTCGAGACACGGAAGAGGCCGCACCGCAAGGAATCACCGGTGACACGACCGAGTTCGCACCGAAAACTATTCGCCGATCACGTCTTTGGCGCGACCGACGAGCAACGGGTCGGTTTCGCCGACGATTTCGGGATCCTTGTTCGCGTAGTCGAACTTGTTGAGCACGAAGCGCATCGCATTGATCCGAGCCCGTTTCTTGTCGTTGCTCTTGACGACCGTCCACGGTGCGACGTCGGTGTCGGTGGCGCGGAAGTTCTCTTCCTTCGCCGCGGTGTAGGCATCCCACTTGTCCAGCGAAGCAAGGTCCATGGGCGAGAGCTTCCACTGCCGCACCGGGTCGACCTGCCGGATGGCGAAGCGGGTGCGCTGCTCGTGCTGCGACACCGAGAACCAGAACTTGGTCAAGCTGATGCCCTCGTCGACCAGCATCTGCTCGAACAGCGGTGCCTGCCGAACGAACTGCGCGTGCTGCTCGTCGGTGCAGAAGCCCATGACCCGCTCGACGCCTGCCCGGTTGTACCAGGACCTGTCGAACATGACGATCTCCCCGGCCGCGGGCAGATGTGCGATATAGCGCTGGAAGTACCACTCGGTCGACTCCCGAGCAGACGGCTTCTCCAACGCGACGACACTGGCACCGCGCGGGTTGAGGTGCTCCATGAATCGCTTGATCGTGCCGCCCTTACCGGCGGCATCTCGGCCCTCGAAGATGATGACGTGACGTCGTCCGGTCTCCTTGGTCCACATCTGCAACTTGAGAAGTTCGATCTGCAGGAGACGCTTCTCCAGGTCGTACTCGGCACGCGTCATGCGCTCGTCGTACGGGTAGTTCTCGCGCCAGGTGTCGACGACGTGCCCGTCGGGAACGGTCAGCAGGACAGGGTCGTCGTCATCGGAGTCGTCGACGACGAAGCCCGAGGTGTCGGCAAGATCGACCGCCTTGGTGATGTCGAGCAAGTCGCTCAGGTTCGTACGTGGAGCCTCACCGTTGCGGAGATCGTTGTCGGTCATGTGCCGAAAGTTAGTGCTCATCGGTGACCGATCGATGGCGATTCGGTGAACACCCGATGCATCCGGTGTCACAGCAGGCGCTACCCGGTCCGCAAGGGGGACGGACCGGGTAGCGCCGTTGTGCACTCGCCGATCGGTTGCGACGGTAGCGGCCCACGCAGCGGTAGGTCCAGGGCTCGGTTCGGAAAAGTCGACGATCTCGTTCGAGCGCCGATTTCGGACCGTTCGTTTGTCGGGGTCGATATGGGTGAAATCCCCGATGCGCCGAAAGGAGTTGCCGATGCAGACTTTTCAGCATGACATTCGAGAGCGGTTCCCCCAGAGAGTTCACCCGGTCCAGTTCACAGAAGATGATCGGAGGTGCATGCGGCGGAGTAGCCGAATATTTCGGCTGGGACGTCAACATCGTCCGACTCGCGACGGTTGCCGGCACGGTCCTGACCGGCGGCACCGTCGTACTGATCTACCTCGCGGCGTTGATGTTGATGCCGCTCCGGTGAAGCCCGAACGCGACGAAGCCCCGGACCTCGACAACAGATCCGGGGCCCCGCGACCGACTACTCGGCGACGCTGGAGAGCCCTTCGGCGCTTCCGGTGAACAGCTCGGAGATCGCGTCGGAGATACCTGCGGCGATGCCGTCGGTGATGATTCCGCCGAGGCCGCCGCCTTCGGTGCCGCCGCCGAGCAGACCGGTGATGAGATCGAGAAGCATGGGGTGAGCACCTTTCGGAGGAACGACGAGGCCTGGTTGAAGATTGGACCAGGCGGCAGAAATATAGCGCGCCCGTTCTGTCCGATCCGCCGTTTGGCCGAAAAAGTCCTGCGCCCTGTTTGTTACCCGAAAAAAACTCTCGAGTGCCCGCGAGTGAGCTACTCCTTCCCGGTGATCAACCAACCACAGGGTCCTGCGAGCTCGTCGGCCTCGGCTGGTCCCATCGACCCGGGCGCGTAACTCTTCACCTCGGGCGGATCGCTCAGCAAGGGAGCGGCGACGTCCCAGACGTGCGCCAGGCCGTCGGGCCTGGTGAACAACGACCGGTCCCCGCTGAGCACATCGAGGATCAAGCGCGCATACGGGCTCAGCGGCTCGGCGTCGGGCACCGACTTCAACGGCAGCGCCAGATGTCCGACGGACAGATCGAAATCCGGGCCCGGCTCCTTGACCGTCATGGCGATGTCGATGCTGCCGTCACCCGACAGATCGAACGAGAGCACTGCACCGTCGTCGGGCAGCTCGGTGAGCGGACTGTCGGCCGGCTTGCGGAACACCAACGAGACACGCTGCTGGCTCACGCCCAACATCTTTCCGGTGCGCAGCAGGAACGGAACCCCGCGCCAGCGGTCGGTGTCGACCCACAACGTGGCCGCGACGAACGTGTCGACCTTCGAATTCTCGTCGACACCCTCGACGTCGCGGTAGCCGTCGTATTGACCGAGAACCACTTCGGCGGTGTCGAGCGGCCGGAACTGTCCGATCACCGTCTCGCGAGCCGATTGCAGATCCTCGGCCTTCAATGACGCAGGCGGCTCCATCGCCACCTCGGCGGCAACCTGGAACAGATGCGTGACGAGCATGTCCAACACGGCACCGGTCTCGTCGTAGAACTCGGCGCGGTCGTCGATGTCGAGTGTTTCCGGGACGTCGATCTGCACCTGCGCCACGTGCTCGGAGTTCCAGATGCCACTGATCATCCCGTTCGCGAACCGCAGCACGTGCAGGTTCTGCGTCGCTTCCTTGCCCAGGAAGTGGTCGATCCGATAGACCTGCTCTTCTTCGATGACCTCGTGCACGGCTTTGTCGAGTTCCTCGAAGTTCTTCTGCGAGGTACCGAACGGCTTCTCGTAGACCACGCGGGAACCCTCGGCAAGATCGTGTGCACCCAGGGCCTTCGTGTAATCGACGAAGGTGCTCGGCGGCAGAGCGATGTAGTGCACCAGCTGGGCGTCGTCGCCGACGTCCTTCTTCACCTCGGCGATGACCTCGGGCAACTTACCGGGATCGTCGACGGTGAAGCCGTTCCCCGCGAAACGAATTCGCTCGGAGAACGCCGACCAATCGCCGTCGTCCACGTTCTCGGCGAACTCGTCGAGGACGCTGCGGACGTGATCGCGGAACTCGTCGTCGGAGGAGTCCTTGCGGCCGTTGCCGATCAGGACCCATTTCTCGGGGAGCAGACCTTCGAGGTGGAGTTGGTAGAACGACGGCAGGACCATTCGCTTCGCGAGGTCTCCGGTTGCGCCGAAAAGGACGAATACAGTGGGTTGCGAGGACGCCATGACCTCCACTATGCACCGCCCAGTTTGGCAGCGCACAGTGCCGACGAGGTGAGGGTGCATGATGAACAGATCACGGTTTCACGGTGAGATCTACGGGGTAGGTACAACGTCCGGTGTGCGGATCGTCGTCGGCCACTGGACTCGATCGCCGCTCGGGGAATTCACCGACGTCATGGTCCAGTTCGCGGACGGGCGACGCCTGCTTCTCGCGCCCAACGAGGACGTCCGGGAATTCGTCACCGCCACATACACCTTCGACTCCACCGAGATCGTGCCGGTGACATTCGCTGCGGAACCCGATGAATGGCGGTCGGTGCGAGCGGGTGACCTCACGGTCAGAATTCGAGTCGCCGGGCCAACGGTCCTGGGAAGAGCATTGAGCCTCGTTCCCGACGCGGTGTCCACGGCACCGTGGTTCTGCGCGATCAGCGACCCCATTGCCCGAGTGATACTGCGGGGAGTGCGCACCCGCGGCAGCGCCGGAGGTGGCCGCCGCGAGTACTACGGTGCGCGAGGGCAACATCGCGTCACCGACGCCTCGGCATCGTGGCAGGGCAAGGATCTCGGATCGCTCACCCCCGTCACTCCCCCGGTGACCTTCGGCTTCGGCAGCACCCCGGCGGTGCCGTCGGTCACGTCCATCACCACGACGATCGACAGTTAGACCACCACTGCGCCGGACGCCCGCAGATCGTCGAGGGCCGCGGCGGAGGTCTCGGGCGCAACTCCCGCAACGAGGTCGGTGAGAACGCGGACGTCGAGCTTCTCGGTCACAGCGTCTTTCGCCGACGCCAGCACGCAGTAGTCGGTCGCAAGTCCGACGACGTCGATGGCGGTGACCTCGTTGGCGCTGAGTATTTCCGCGAGCGGTGTTCCGTCCTCGGTGACACCCTCGAACGCCGAGTACGACGGCTTGCCCTGCCCCTTGTAGACGTGGACGTCCACGGATCCGGTCGCGTAATCGGGGTGATACTCGGCACCGACCGTGCCTGCGACGCAATGCACCGGCCACGTGGTGACGAAATCCGGTGCGGCCTCGGTGGCGAAATGTCCGCCGTTGTCGCCCACCGCGTCGTGCCAATCACGCGAGGACACCACGAGGTCGTACTCGTCGCCGTGGCGCGCCAGGTACGCACTGATCCTGCGCGCGACCTCCGCACCGCCGGCCACCGCCAGCGCGCCGCCCTCGGTGAAATCGTTCTGCACATCCACAACCAACAGAGCACGAGTCATGGATCCCAGTATCCTCGACGGGTGCGCGTGTCGTCTCTGGTGACCTACCCCGTCAAGGGATGCGCAGGCTCGACGCTGCATTCGGCTCACGTGAGAGCCACCGGCCTCGAACACGATCGAGCATTCATGATCGTCGACTCCGACGGCGCATTCCGCAGTCAACGTAGCGACCCCGTTCTCGCGGTCGTTCGATGCTCGGTGACGGACGGGGCGCTGACCCTCACACACGCGTCGACCGGTTCGGTGACAGTGTCTGTCGACCGCGACTCCGAGGCGCGCGACATCACGATGTTCCGGGCGCCGATGCGCGGAATCGATCAGGGCGACGACGTCGCTGCCTGGCTCACCGACGTCATCGGAGAACCGTCGAGGCTGGTCGCCGCACCGCGCGACCTCGGCCGCATCACCGATGGAATCTCGCCCGGGTCAGCTCAATTCGCCGACAGCTCCGCCGTGCACATACTCTCGACCGCCTCGCTGGCCGACCTCAACTCCCGCCTCGACGTACCACTGCCGATGGATCGCTTTCGACCCAACATCGTCGTCGACGGCTGGGACACCCCACACCGGGAAGACGAGGTGCGGGACGTGACCATCGGCTCCACCCGCCTCGCGTACAGCAAACTCGCCATCCGCTGCGCCGTCACCACCGTCGAACAGACAACCGGCGTGCGCACCGGCCCGGAGCCGCTGCGCACACTCGGCGACTACCGCAGCGGTCGACAGAAGGGCGTCGCCTTCGGCTCGAAGTTCTCCGTGCTGCAAGACGGCACGGTGACCGTCGGCGACGAACTACACGTCGAGAGTTGGGGCGAGTCGGAGCTGTAGCTCGTCAGTAGTGCGGTGGTTGTCCACTATTTGCCTCAGCAGACGGTTCCCCGCCTATGCGAAGGAATTGTGGACAACCACGTCACTTGCTCCGGTGGCAACCAGCGCCGCCAACTGGATACGTGCCTGCCCCGCTCGCAGTTCCCGCGAGAACACCGCACCCGCATCGACCAGATCGTGTCCACCCCCGCCGCCGCCGTACGTCGGCGAGGTCTCACCGAACGGCACCCGCGTCGTGACGACCACGTGCACCCCGGCAGCCACTGCTTCTTTCACCGCATGCACGACGCGGGCGTTGGTGTTGCCCGAGCCCAGCGCCTGAAGCACGATGCCCGACGCCCCGGCCTGAAGGCACGCATCGACCTGCAGGCCGTCGGCCCCGGGATACAGGGCGACGATATCGACCCGAATCCCGGCAACGGGCTTCCACTGCAACGGTTTCGGTCGCGGCAGCGCGGCAGACCGGAACGCGTCGAGCTCGGAGGTGTGCTTCTTGATCGCACCGCGCGCAGGCAGCAACCGTCCACCGAAGGCAATCACCACACCGCGCTCGCACTGCGCCGCAGCCACTGCTGCAGCAATGTTGCCGGGGCCGTCCGGATCGGAATGATCGACTGTGCGCTGCGCACCGGTGAACACCACCGGACGCTCGTCGTCGTGGAACAGATCGACGTACAACGCCGACTCCTCCATCGTGTCGGTCCCGTGGAGCACCACCACTCCGACGCAGCCGTCCTCGGCGAGCGCGTCGACCACCGCGGTACGGATGGTGTCGAGATCCGCGAAGTCCAACGCCGAGCTGTCCTTCGACATCACCTCGCGCACCTCGACGCCGTCGACATCGATCCCCAGACCGGCCACCGGCCGAGACACCCCGTGCTCGTCGCGACTGCTGGCAATCGTGCCACCGGTGGTCAACAACGCGACATGCTCGGTGCTCTCCGGCCGTTCCTGCAGGCTCCACTCCTCAGTCACTGCGCGCCGCCACCTCTCGAATTCTGTTGCGGCACAAAAACCAACCACCGATCAGCATCGGCGCGATGAGCAGGATCGACGCCACCGTCCAGGTACCGACCGGTTTGTCGAAGGCCATCAGCACGAGTACACACGCCAGGAAGCCTAGCGTTGCGTATCCGGTGTACGGAGCGCCGAACAGCTTGAACGCAGGTCGGGTGACCGCACCGGTCTTGGACAGCGACCAGAACTTGAGCTGACACGCGACGATGACGGCCCAGGCGCTGATGATGCCGAGAGCGGCGAGGTTGAGGACGATCTCGAATGCCTGCGCCGGAACCACTGCGTTGAGCACGACGCCGAGCAGCGTCACCACCGACGTCAGTGCGATGCCGCCGTACGGCACACCCGACTTGTTCATCCGTGCAGCGAATGCGGGTGCCGAGCCGGCGACCGCCATGGAGTGCAGGATGCGCCCGGTGGAGTAGAGCCCGGCATTGAGCGAGGACAGTGCCGCGGTGAGGACCACGAGGTTCATGATCGCGTCGGCGCCCTCGACGTCGATGGCTCCGAAGAACGTCACGAACGGACTCTCGCCGGCCTGATAGGCGGTGTACGGCAACAGCAACGAGAGCAACAGCACCGAGCCGACGTAGAACACGACGATGCGGACGATGACGGTGTTGATCGCCTTGGGGATGACCTTCTCCGGATTCTGAGTCTCCCCGGCAGCGGTACCGACCAGCTCGATCGAGGCGTAGGCGAACACCACGCCCTGGATCACCACGATCGCAGGCAACAGTCCGTTGGGAATCAACCCGCCGTTGTCGGTCAGCACGCTCAGCCCCGGCTCCTGGCCGTCGATGGGAGTGCCGAAGATGACGAAGTAGGTACCGATCACCAGAAACGTCACCAGCGCAACGACTTTGATGAGTGCGAACCAGAACTCGAGCTCGCCGAACACCTTGACCGACACCAGATTCAAGCCGAGCACGAGCAGCAGGCCCGCGAGTGCGAACACCCACTGGTCGACGTCGCCGAGCGGAGCCCAGTACTTCTTGAAGAAGTTCATGTACAACGCCACGGCCGTCACGTCGACCACCGCCGTCATCGCCCAGTTCATCCAGTACAGCCAGCCGGTCGCGAAAGCGACCTTCTCGCCGAAGAATTCGCGCGAGTACGAGACGAACGATCCCGAGGTCGGCCGGTGCATCACCAGTTCGCCCAGTGCCCGCAGGATCAGGAAGGCGAAGAATCCACACAGCGCGTACACCAATACCAGCGCCGGCCCAGCGTCGCGCAGTCGGCCGCCGGCTCCCATGAAGAGGCCCGTGCCGATGGCACCGCCGATGGCGATCATCTGAATCTGGCGCGGGGCCAGCTCTTTTCGATAGCCGGGGTCTTCTTCGGTGAAGGCCTTGCGGGTATCGACACTCCGATTCTCGGTGCTCATCGTGTCACCTCGTCGACGTTTCAGGAGCATCCGCATGCTCGACCGGAGCCACCCGCAGGTTGGCCAGATGCTCGGGGCTCAGGAGCCGATCGAGCTCGTCCCGGGCCAGCAGCCCCTTCTCGAGTACGAGATCGACGACGTTGCGGCCACTGACCAACGCTTCCTGCGCAATCGCCGTCGATTCCACGTATCCGAGATACGGGCTCAGCGCGGTGATCAGGCCGATGGAGTTCTCGACGCGCTCACGCAGCAGGTCAACGTTCGCGGTGATGCCGTCCACGCAGCGATGCGCGACGGTGCGGCATGCGGCGCTCAGATGCGCCATGCCGTCGGACAGAGATTTGACGATGATGGGCTCGAATGCGTTGAGCTGCAACTGTCCTGCCTCGGCCGCCATCGTGATCGTGACGTCGTGGCCGATCACCTCGTAGGCGACCTGGTTGAGCACCTCGGGGATGACGGGGTTGACCTTGCCGGGCATGATCGACGAACCGGCCTGCATCGGAGGCAGATTGATCTCGTTGAAGCCGGCCCGCGGACCGGACGACAGCAGCCGGAGGTCGTTGCAGATCTTCGACAGTTTCACTGCGACGCGCTTGAGCACACCGGACAGGTGCACGAACTGACCGACGTCCTGCGTTGCCTCGATCAGGTCTGTCGCAGTCACCAGCGGCAGACCGGTGATGGTGCGCAGATGTGCGACGGCCGATTCGGTGTAGCCGGCGGGGGCGTTGAGTCCGGTGCCGATGGCGGTGGCTCCGAGGTTGATCTCGTGCACCAGCAGCGCCGCTTCTTCGAGTCGCGAGCAGTCCTCGTCGATCATGATCGCGTAGGTGCCGAACTCCTGACCGAGAGTCATCGGCACCGCGTCCTGTAGCTGCGTGCGGCCCATCTTGACGACGGTGGCGAACTCGCTCGCTTTGCGGCCGAACGAATCTCGCAACACCTTCATCGAGGCGATGAGCTCGTGCACGGCGAAGATGGTCGCGATGTTCACCGACGTCGGGTACACGTCGTTGGTGGACTGCGAGGCGTTCACGTGCTCGTTGGGGTGCAGCATGCTGTACTCGCCGTGTGCGTGGCCGAGGATCTCCAGCGCGCGGTTCGCGATGACCTCATTGGCGTTCATGTTGGTCGAGGTGCCCGCGCCGCCCTGAATGACGTCGACGACGAACTCCTCGTGCCACTGGCCATCGAGAATTTCCTGGCACGCCGTGCGGATCGCTCCCCCGCGGGTGGCGTCGAGGATCCCGAGATCCTGGTTGGCCGACGCAGCTGCCCACTTCACCGCTGCGAGTCCGCGCACGAGGTGCGCATTGGTGGAGATCGGACGCCCGGTGATGGGGAAATTCTCGAGAGCGCGCAGGGTGTGGATCCCCCAGTACGCACTCGTCGGGATGTCGCGTTCGCCGAGAAGATCCTTCTCGATGCGGGTATCGGCCACGGTTGCGCTCCTTCAGGGGTGTCCAGCTGTCCGGCTGTCTGACAGGTAGAGTGTGGCGCAGAACACCCCATCGGTCAACCCCAGGCTAGGATTGCTCCATGAACCTGTCGGACAGCTGGGCAGTCAGTGCGCCCACGAATGCCCGCATGAGCGCAGCCGAGGCGGTGTTCGCCGACCTCCGTTCTGCGATCGCGTCGGGCGATCTACCCGTCGGACAGAAATTGCCGTCCGAGGCCGCGCTCGCCACCCGGCACAGCGTCAGCCGCTCCGTCATCCGTGAGGCGCTGCGTTCCTGCCATGCCCTCGGCCTGACCGAAACCAAAACGGGTCTCGGCACTTTCGTCGTTCGCGACCGTGTCGGAAACGACCTCGACATCGGCAACTATGCAGCCCGCGAACTCATGGAGGCCCGCCCTCACGTGGAGATTCCCGCCGCCGGCTGGGCCGCAGAGCGTCGTACCGACGAGGAGTTGACGGTGCTCGCCGGCCTGGCCGACGAGATGCGTTCCGAGGACGACCACGAGGCCTGGGTACTACTGGACGCGCAGTTCCACACAGCGATCGCGCGAGCGAGCAAGAACCGCGTGTTCGAGTCGATCATCGTCGACATCCGCGACGCGTTGACGCGACAGTCGGAGACCCTCAACCTCGTCGCGCACCGGCAACAGCAATCCAACCTCGAACACGACGCCATCGTCGACGGCATCCGATCCGGCGAGTACGACGCGGCAGCACGCGCCATGACCGCGCACCTCGATGCGGTCCGGAATGCAGTGGAGTCGCTCGCCGATCGGCCCAGCTGACCGTACGACTGGGCCGGGAGTGGAGCCTGCGGAACGACCCCCGTCAGGCCGGGAGTGGAGCCTGCGGAACGACCCCCGTCAGGCCGGGAGTGGAGCCTGCGGAACGACCCCTACTAGGCTGCTGCCGTGACGAAGGTATTGAACTCTCTCCCGGTCGGCGAACGAATCGGCATTGCATTCTCCGGCGGCCTCGACACCTCGGTGGCCGTGGCATGGATGCGCGAGCACGGCGCGGTGCCGTATGCGTACACCGCCGACATCGGTCAGTACGACGAGCCGGATCTGTCCGATGTGCCTGAGCGTGGCCTGGCCTACGGGGCCGAGCAGGCGCGGCTCATCGACTGCCGCGAACCGCTCGTCGAGGAGGGTCTGGCTGCACTGACCTGCGGCGCGTTCCACATCCGCTCGTCGCTGCAGACGTATTTCAACACCACCCCGCTCGGCCGCGCGGTCACCGGCACCATGCTGGTCCGCGCGATGCAGGAGGACGGCGTCTCGATCTGGGGCGACGGATCCACCTACAAGGGCAACGACATCGAGCGGTTCTACCGCTACGGCCTGCTCGCCAATCCGCAGCTGCGGATCTACAAGCCCTGGCTCGACGAGGCGTTCGTCGCCGAGCTCGGCGGTCGGCACGAGATGTCGCAGTGGCTCACCCAGCGCACCCTCCCCTACCGTGACTCGGCCGAGAAGGCCTACTCCACCGACGCCAACATCTGGGGTGCCACCCACGAGGCGAAGAAGCTCGAGTACCTCGACACCTCGCTCGAGATCGTCAGCCCCATCATGGGCGTGAGGTTCTGGGACCCCGAGGTCGAGATCGCGGCGGAGGAGGTCACCGTCGAGTTCGAGCGTGGCCGCCCCGTCCGTATCAACGGCAAGAGCTTCGACAGCGCCGTCGACCTCGTCATGGAAGCCAACGCCATCGGCGGACGCCATGGCTTGGGCATGAGCGACCAGATCGAGAACCGCATCATCGAAGCCAAGAGTCGCGGCATCTACGAGGCTCCCGGCATGGCGTTGCTGCACATCACCTACGAGCGCCTCGTCAACGCCATCCACAACGAGGACACCGTCGCCTCGTACCACAACGAGGGCCGTCGACTCGGCCGTCTGCTGTACGAGGGACGCTGGTTCGATCCGCAGGCGCTGATGCTGCGTGAGGGCTTGCAGCGCTGGGTGGGCAACGTCGTCAGCGGCAGCGTGACACTGCGTCTGCGCCGCGGCCAGGACTTCACGATCGTCGACACCCAGGGCAGCAACTTCAGCTACCACCCCGAGAAGCTATCCATGGAACGTAGCCAGGGCCAGGCGTTCTTCCCCGGCGACCGCATCGGCCAACTCACGATGCGCAACCTCGACATCGCCGATTCACGCAGCAAGCTCGAGCAGTACGCCGCGCAGAACCAACTCACGGCCTGGGGCGAACTGATCGGGGAACTGCCCGCAGGCGGAGCCGACGCCATCGCAGCCAGCGGCCCCGACGGTTCCGTGGACTCCTCGGCACTCGACCACGCCGCCATCGAGTCCGGCACCGACTGATCTCTGGTTGCCGAACTCGAAGTTGTGGACGGATTTCAGCCGATTTCCGTCCACCACTTCGAGTTCGGCTACTCCTCGGGTTCCGTCAAGCCCTGATGCTCGTCTCGCTCCGCCCACTCGAGTAACTCGTCGATCGCGAACACCGCATCGTCGATGCCGGCGTGCAGGTCACCCAAGTCGGCGAATCGGGCGGGCACCGTGAACATCGTGAACTCGCGCGGATCGACGTCGGCAACCTCGTCCCAGGAGATCGGCGTCGACACCGTCGCCTGCTGATTTCCCCGCACCGAATAGGCGCTGGCGATGGTGTGATCGCGGGCATTCTGGTTGTAGTCGACGAACAGCTTCGACGGGTCGCGATCCTTGCGCCACCAGGTGGTGGTCACGTCCTCGGGTGCCCGACGCTCCACCTCACGCGCGAAAGCCAGTGCGGCCCTTCGTAAGTCCTTGAAGCCGTAGGCCGGGTCGATCCGAACGTAGATGTGCAGACCGTGGCCGCCGGAGGTCTTGGGCCAGCCGACGGCCCCGAGATCACTCAGCACCTCCTGAACCACCCCGGCGACGCGTCGTACCCGGTCGAAGGGGCAGTCGGGCATCGGATCGAGGTCGATGCGCCACTCGTCGGGCATCTCGACGTCGGCGCGGCGGCTGTTCCACGGATGGAACTCGACGGTCGACATCTGGACCGCCCAGGCCACGTGCGCCAGTTCGGTCACGCACAGCTCGTCGGCAGTGCGGTTGTAGCGGGGGAAGGTCACCTGCACCGTCTCGAGCCACGGCGGCGCACCGTTGGGCACGCGCTTCTGGTGCACCTTGTCGCCGGCGAGGCCCTTGGGGAAGCGGTGCATCATGCACGGCCGCTCCCGCAGCGCCCGCACGATGCCGTCGCCGACGCTCAGGTAGTAGTTCACCAGATCCAGCTTGGTGGCTCCGCTTTCGGGGAAGTACACGCGCTCGGGGTTGGAGATGCGGACGCTGCGCTCGCCCACCGGAATCTCGATCGACGGTGAGCTACTGGCCATGAGGTCGAGAGTAGGCGATCAGGAACGAAGCTGTTCAGGAACGAAGCGTGATGCCGTATCGGTCGCGTTTGCGGTAGATGGTGGCTCGGCTCATCCCCAGTTCCTCGACCGCGTCGTTCATCGTGACGCCGGGACGAGAGAGCACGCGAATCATCTCGTCGCGCTCGAACGTCTCGATGCGGGTGAGCCGGTGGGTGGTGCGCGAGAGCACCTCCGGCGGCAGATGATGGACCCCGATGACGTCCGCGCGGACGGCTGCCTTGTGCATCACCGTGGCCAGCTCGCCGACGTTGCCCGGCCATGGATGTTCGCGCAACGCTCGCTCGGCAGCGGCGGTGAGCGTGACCCGTCGGCCCCGCACCCGCCCGGCCAGATGCAGGGCGAGCGGGGCGATGTCTTCGGGCCTGTTCCGCAGCGGCGGTACCTCGACCACGGTGCGCAGCAGTCCCGCGAGTGCCGGGGGCACGTCGTCGTAGTTCGACGCCGTGACGGTGACGGGTACCCCGTGGCCGGCGCGACGGATCAGTTCGGCGAGGGCATCGGCCGCACGCGCGGGAAGCCGGTCGACATCACGAATGACCACTGCCGTATCGGGTTTCGGCAGCTCGGGCGTCCAGAGGTCGAGCCAGGCGTCGACGTCCCGGGCGGCCGGTGCTCCAGCGCTGAGGATGCGGCCGCGCGGGCGTGCTGCGCGCAGTGCGCGAGCGAGCACGGTGGCCCGGCCCGATCCCGGCTCACCGACCATGAGAATCGAACCATGTTCGGCCAGAGCAGCTTCCGCAGACCCGAGTGCGCTCCGCCAACCCGGGGAAAGATCGTCGAGGATGCCGGATCCCGGCCCGCTGTGCGCGGTTTCGACCCGGAACACCTCACCGCGCGGGGCCGGCCGCGGATGCTGACCCTGCGACCGCGCGAGCATCATCGCCGAGGTGTTCCCCGCAGCCGACTGGGCAAGGGCCAGAAGCAGATCCGAGGACGACTCCGACCAGGTGGTCAGATTGACGCAGCCCTCCACCCGGCCGGTGAGTGGATCGAGAACCGGGGCTGCCGCGCACGTGTACCCGGCGAGCGAGAGCGAGTAGTGCTCGTCCGCCTTCACCACCGCGGGCACCTGATCCGCGAGCGCCAGCGCGAGGCCGTTGGTACCGGCCTGGTCCTCCGCGTACGAGAAGCCGGGTGCCAGATGCACGCGGTCGAGCGCAGCCAGCAGTTCGCGGTCGGCGCTGACCCTGTCCAACACGAGACCATCGGCATCGGTGAGCATCATCGACACCGGTTCGTTCGCCAACGTGTCGCGCAACCCGTTGAGCACCTCGCGGCCGCACCGATAGAACAGGGACTCGTCGTCGTAGGTTCCCGAGAACACCGGAGCAACCTCGTCGAGCGACACCCCGTACCGCTGGCTTCGGTGCCACGACGCGAGAAGTCGATGCGAGACGGCAGCGAGGGGCTCCGAATGGAGTCGGGCCCGCGAGAGACCCCCGGAATCTGCCATGTGATCCAGGTTACATTCGCATGTCGCCATCGTTGCCGGGGCAGCGTCTCGAATTGAGACGCCGAGGCCGAGACGGCGGCTCGTCGCGGACCTACCGTCGTTCCCATGACGACGTGACGCACGTCACGTATCGCAACACCCGGGAGGCACACCGCATGTACACCAAGAACGGCGAGAACTTCTTCATCGTCGACGCCCACGTCGCACTGTGGGACGCGCGAGAGCAGAACCAACGCAACATCCACGGCAAGCAGTTCATCGACTGCTTCTACGACTACCACCGCAACCTCTCCCCCGAGAGCGAGCTGTGGACGTACGACGAGTACCTCTACCAGGGCGGCGAGCGCCTGATGCACGACCTGTTCGAGATCGGGTACGTCGATCACGCCATCTTCCAGCCCGCCCACCTCGGCGAGTTCTACAACAACGGGTTCGGGCAGACCGAGGAGGCGTCGGCGCTGGCCGCGGCGCACCCGGACAAGCTGACCTACAACCACCACTTCGATCCGCGCAACGGCGAACGCGGCCTCGACCAACTGCGGGCCGACGCAGAACGCTTCGGGCTGAAGGGCGTCAAGCTCTACACCGCCGAATGGCACGGCGACTCCCGCGGCTACAAGCTCGACGACGACTGGACGCGGCGTTACCTCGAGGTGTGCCGCGAGGTCGGCATCAAGAACATTCACGTGCACAAGGGTCCGACCATTCGTCCGCTCGACCGCGATGCGTTCGACGTCGCGGATGTCGACCACGTGGCGACCGACTTCACCGATCTGAACTTCGTCGTCGAACACTGCGGCCTGCCCCGACTCGAAGACTTCTGCTGGATCGCCACCCAGGAGCCCAACGTGTATGCCGGCCTCGCCGTGGCCATTCCGTTCATGCACACGCGCCCGAAGTACTTCGGTCAGATCATGGGTGAGCTGCTGTACTGGCTGGGTGAGGACCGCATCTTCTTCTCCTCCGATTACGCATTGTGGACGCCCAAGTGGCTGGTCGAAGGATTCGTCGACTTCCAGATCCACGAGTCCCTGGACGAATACGCACCGATCACACTCGAGCAGAAGAAAAAGGTCCTGGGCTTGAACGCCGCCAAGCTCTACGACATCCCGGTCCCGGCAGAACTGCAGTTGCCCGACGCCGACGAGACCGAGACCGGACCGCGTCAGCCCGAGCGCGCCGATCTCGCGGCGGTGTGAGATGACGGTCGTTGCAACCCTGTCGAGGCACGACGAGGCCTACGCCGCGCTCGGCGTCGTCCTGGATCCCGAATTGGACGAGCCCATCACCGATCTCGGGTTCGTGCGATCTCTCGAGGTCGACGACGGCACAGTGCACGTTCATCTTCGACTGCCGACGTCGTTCTGTTCGCCGAATTTTGCGTATCTGATGGCGGGAGACTCCAAGGATGTGCTGACGGCGTTGCCGTGGACCGAGCGGGTGCTGGTCGAACTCGACGATCACCACGACTCGGACAAGATCAATGCCGGCCTCGCCGCCGACGCCGGCTACCGCGGCACCTTCGGACACGAGGCCGAGGAGGATCTCGAGGAATTACGCGCGACGTTTCGGCGCAAGGCCTACGTGGCGGCGATGGAACGCTCGCTCATGGCATGGTTGCGCGCCCACCCCGACTCGACCGAGAACGACTTGGCCGCAGTAGTTCTCGGAGACCTTCCGGACGATCGCACCTCGACCGCACTGCTTCGTCGTCGAGAGGCGCTGGGCCTGAGGATCGATCCGGCCGCTCCCGCTCTGGTCGATCACACCGGCCGACCACACACCGGAGATCTGACGATGGTGATGCGGCGCGCCCGCGCCACCCGCGTTTCGATCGACGGCAACGCCCACTTCTGCCGCGGATTGCTGCAGACCCGCTATCCGGGGTCGGAGGAGCAGCAGGTACCGCGCGTCGAAGGCGCGTTCATCCCCCTCACCACTCTCACCGTCCAGCACAGCACTACACAGGAGTCACGATGAGCACGATGCGCGCCGTCCAGGTGGTCGGCTACCACAAGAATCTGGAGATGACCGAGGTACCGATTCCCGAGGTTCGAGGCCCTCTCGACGTCATCGTCAGGATCGGCGGCGCGGGCGTGTGCCGTACCGATCTGCACATCCTCGAAGGACAGTGGGCCGAGAAGTCCGGCGTCACACTGCCGTACACGATCGGGCACGAGAACGCCGGGTGGGTCCATGCGGTCGGATCGGCCGTCACCAACGTCCGCGAGGGCGACAAGGTGATCCTGCATCCGCTGGTCACGTGCGGATTGTGCCGGGCCTGCCGGTCCGGTGACGACGTGCATTGCGAGACCAGTGACTTCCCCGGCATCGACACCAACGGTGGGTACGCGGACTATCTGCGGACCAACGCCAGGACAGTCGTGAAGATCGACGACTCACTCGAACCGTCGGCGGTGGCCGCACTCGCGGATGCCGGCCTGACCGCCTATCACGCGGCAGCCAAAGCAGCCCGACGGCTGACTCCACGCGACAAGTGCGTCGTCATCGGTGCAGGCGGCCTCGGCCACATCGGTATCCAGGTGCTCGAGGCGCTGTCGCCCGCGGAGCTCATCGTCATCGACCGCAACGCCGACGCCGTGAAGCTCGCCCTCACCCTCGGCGCCGATCACGCGGTGGTCGCCGACGGCAGTCAGGTCGATCAGGTCATGGAACTCACCGGCGGATTCGGTGCCGAGGTGGTACTCGACTTCGTCGGTGAGAACGGCTCCACCGCAGAGGGATTGGCGATGACCAGACGGGCCGGTGACTATCACGTGATCGGCTACGGCGAGAACGTCGACGTGCCGACCATCGACCTGGTGTCGGCGGAGAAGAACATCGTCGGCAACCTCGTCGGGTCCTACAACGACCTGTGCGATCTGATGTCTCTCGCCGCGCGCGGTGCCGTGAACCTGCATACGCAGACCTACGCACTGGACGACTTTCAGAGTGCCATCGACGACCTCGACAACGGACGGGTTCGCGGCCGCGCGATTCTCGTACCCTGAAATCGGGTAGTAACCACCGACTCAACCCCAACAACGAGGAGCAACGTTGATCTTCATCACCGCCAAGTTCAAGGTCAAGCCCGAGCACGCCGACAACTGGCCCGAGATCTCACGCGACTTCACCGAGGCATGCCAGGCCGAGGAGGGATGCCTCTGGTACTTCTGGTCGCGCACCCTCGACGACCCCACCGAGTACGTCCTGGTGGAGGCATTCAAGGATCCCGATGCCGGTGCCGCCCACGTGAATTCGGATCACTTCAAGCAGGCCCAGAAGGATCTCCCGCCGTACCTGCAGGAGACACCGAAGATCATCAGCCAAGAGGTCGACGGCACCGACTGGAACGAACTGGGCGAGCTCGCGGTCGACTAGATCGTTCGTCTAGTCCCTTTCGCGATCCCGGACCACCTGGCCGAGAGTCACGACGGCGTCGGCGAACTGCCCGGGTAATTCCTGAGGCGGGTTGTGGCCGCAATCGACCTGACGAACGTCGATCAGGTCGGTGAAGTGCGCCGTGTGGTCCGGGCTGCCGTACAGCGAGGCGACGGTGTCCTCGGTCGGATCGATCACGACCGTGGGCACCGTGATCCTCGGTTGCTGCGTCAGCAACTCCTGGGTGGCTGCATAGGCGG
The DNA here is from genome assembly GCF_040636045.1 of Rhodococcus sp. NPDC006774. Classification (NCBI taxonomy): domain Bacteria; kingdom Bacillati; phylum Actinomycetota; class Actinomycetes; order Mycobacteriales; family Nocardiaceae; genus Rhodococcus; species Rhodococcus sp. NPDC006774. The sequence goes on from NZ_JBEYIW010000001.1 coordinate 334,245, forward strand.
CGTCCCCTGACTCGAGCCCGTATCGGTGCCGGTAGGAATGCACGGATACGTCCACGAAGTCGGGGTTGTCGAACGACGGTGCGGTGGCCGCGAATTCGGAATCGCCGAACCTCCAGGTCGGCGACCAATCCGTCCACAGTGTCTGCGCGATCTCCGTGCGGTAGGCCGCGAGCCCGGCGCGGCCCCGCTCGGAGTGCAGGTAGTACTGATACCAGTACCGCTTCTCGAGGTGCGGCAGCACGGGCGTGGATACGGCCGCGGCGATGTCCTGCACCAGATATCCGGACACGCTCACCAGGCCCGACACCAACTCGGGCCACAGCGCGGCGACGACACACGCCGCTCGCCCGCCCCAGTCGTAGCCGGCGACGATGGGTTGGTCCAGTTCCAGCGCGAGGATCAACTCGCGCAGGTCGTGGCCGATCGCGGCCTGCTCACCGGAGCGCATCGTGTCCGCGTCGACGAACCGGGTGGGTCCGAAGCCGCGTAGGTATGGCACCACCACGTCGTAGCCGGATTCGGCGAGCAGCCTGCCGACGTCGTCGTAACCGCGCGGGTCGTACGGAAACCCGTGCATCAGCACCACCGAACGACCGGACGGGTCACCGACGCGGTCGTAGGCCACATCCAGCACCCCTGCACGAATCATCATGGGTCCATGCTCGCATTGCGGGGTGCGCCGAGATTCAGCTACTGAAAACAGCCTGCATACCGGGAGCGAGGACATCGGACAGGTCGGTCCACGGCACGGTGATCGTGACGAGGCCGATGGCGTAGGAACCCACCTGGTAGTCCCCGAAATGAATGTTCATTCCCTCGGGCGATGCGGTCCAGTTCGCGAAGTTGGCCACCGTCGGCTCGATACCCGAGCGCTCGAAACTCTCGCCTGCGCGGGTGGTCGGAAGAATTGCCGCTGCTCGGTCAGACAGCCGGGCCAGGCCTGCGTCGAGATCGGTGAAAGCATCACCGAGGGAGATCGGCTGTGCGGTGTCGGCGTCGATCGTCACGGTCGCAATCAGTGAATTACCGTGCGCTCCTGGCGGCACGGCGATCCAACCGGTGATCTGTTCGGCACTGATCACGCGCCGCCCGACGTAGGTCGTACCCGTCGAGTAGCCGTCGCTGAGGGCGAAGTCGTTCCCGTAGTCACCATCGATCTGATCCTGGAGCGCCGCGCGCATCGACTCGTTGAACTCCGCCGTCACGGCGGGATTCCCGCCAGTGAGCTGCGGAATCGCGACGTCGTAGGTCGCACGCACGGTTGATCCGGTGACTCGAGTGCTGCCGACGACGTACGGCTCGGCGGCACTCGAGGTAGTTGTCGGCGTCGTGGACGTCGGCTCGTCTCGCTCGGTGGTGACAGTGACTTCCGTAGTCGTCGGTGCCGACGCCGGCGTGGCAGTTCCCGAGGTGGAGCAGCCCGCCAAGGCCGCGGTCACGGCCACTGCGGCGACCATCGAGCGGATACGAGTCATGCCCGACCCTAACCACAAACCCGACGGGTATGACCGAGAATCGGGTGCAGCCGACCGCGCTGAGCGCGGCTGGTTGCACCCGATTCGAAGCCCCGCAGCACGAAAAAGCCCGACCCCCTCGAAAGGGAGTCGGGCTTGTTCAGCGAGGGGGGTGGACTCAGAAGTCCATGCCGCCCATGCCACCGGTCGGATCGCCTGCGGGCGCTCCGGCCTTCTCGGGCTTGTCGGCGACGACGGCCTCGGTGGTGAGGAACAGAGCCGCGATGGACGCTGCGTTCTGCAGTGCCGAGCGGGTGACCTTGACCGGGTCGTTGATGCCTGCAGCGAGCAGATCCTCGTACTCGTTGGTCGCGGCGTTGAGGCCGTGACCTGCGGGCAGGTTGGAGACCTTGTCCGCAACGACGCCGGGCTCGAGGCCTGCGTTGAATGCGATCTGCTTGAGCGGGGCGGACAGTGCGACGCGAACGATGTTCACGCCGGTTGCCTCGTCACCGTCGAGCTTGAGGTTGTCGAGTGCGGGCGCTGCCTGGAGCAGTGCCACGCCGCCACCGGCGACGATGCCTTCTTCGACGGCTGCCTTGGCGTTACGCACGGCATCTTCGATGCGGTGCTTGCGCTCCTTGAGCTCGACCTCGGTTGCCGCTCCGGCCTTGATGACTGCAACGCCACCGGCCAGCTTGGCCAGGCGCTCCTGCAGCTTCTCGCGGTCGTAGTCGGAATCGGAGTTCTCGATCTCGGCGCGGATCTGGTTGACGCGACCGGCGATGGCGTCGGAATCTCCCGAGCCCTCGACGATGGTGGTCTCGTCCTTGGTGATGACGACCTTGCGTGCCTGACCGAGCAGCTCGAGTCCGGCGGTCTCCAGGGAGAGGCCGACCTCTTCGCTGATGACCTCGCCACCGGTGAGGATGGCGATGTCGGCGAGCTGCGCCTTGCGACGGTCACCGAATCCGGGAGCCTTGACGGCGACGGACTTGAAGGTGCCACGGATCTTGTTCACCACGAGGGTGGAGAGAGCTTCGCCCTCGACGTCCTCGGCGATGATGACGAGCGGCTTGCCGGACTGGATGACCTTCTCCAGCAGGGGCAGCAGGTCCTTGACGGTGCTGATCTTGGAGCTGACGAGCAGGATGTACGCGTCTTCGAGGACGGCTTCCTGGCGCTCTGCATCGGTGGCGAAGTACGCCGAGATGTAGCCCTTGTCGAAGCGCATGCCCTCGGTGAGCTCGAGCTGCAGGCCGAAGGTGTTGGACTCCTCGACCGTGATGACGCCTTCCTTGCCGACCTTGTCCATTGCCTCGGCGATGAGCTCGCCGATGGACGGGTCGCCTGCGGAGATGCCAGCGGTAGCAGCGATCTGCTCCTTGGTGTCGATCTCCTTGGCGGACGCGAGCAGCGACTCGGTGACGGCTGCAACAGCCTTCTCGATGCCGCGCTTGAGGCCGAGCGGGTTCGCGCCGGCTGCGACGTTGCGCAGGCCTTCACGGACGAGTGCCTGAGCGAGAACGGTAGCGGTGGTGGTGCCGTCGCCTGCGACGTCGTCGGTCTTCTTGGCGACCTCCTTGACGAGCTCGGCACCGATCTTCTCGTAGGGATCTTCGAGCTCGATCTCCTTGGCGATGGAAACACCATCGTTGGTGATCGTGGGAGCTCCCCACTTCTTCTCGAGTACGACGTTGCGACCCTTGGGGCCCAACGTCACCTTTACTGCGTCGGCGAGGGCATTGAGGCCTCGCTCGAGGCCACGGCGTGCCTCTTCGTCGAACGCGATGATCTTGGCCATTGCGAAGTGATCCTCCGGATTGGGGGTGACACATTGCTGGCCGAGCTCGGTGCCCGCGACGGACGACCAGGGGTGTCGTTGATTCCCCGGCCTCACCGTGTCCCGACCTGGCACTCACGTGTCGAGAGTGCCAACTGCATTTCTAGCACTCGACCATGGCGAGTGCAAGGTCGACCACTGGTACCGACCGAGGGGTGAACCACCACGACACCCATTCCCGACGCCACCGCCCGAAGCATGCCTCGAGCAGATGCTCGACCGAGACGCCCTTCGTCACGCACTGTTCACACCCGTACGCGTTGTTAACATCCGAATACTGTGCATCGAACCATCGACGCCAATACCGTTGAGTGACAACAGCTTCGACGCCAAAAAATTCGGACAAAACCCTACAAATCCGACAGTAAGGATCGAAACATGTCCGATACGGTCGACACTTCGTACGACAACTCGGCGATGGACCACGAGGAAGAGGGCTACCACAAGGGCCTCAAACCTCGTCAGTTGCAGATGATCGCGATCGGCGGTGCCATCGGCACCGGCCTGTTCCTCGGAGCGGGCGGACGACTCGCCAGTGCCGGGCCCGGCCTCTTCCTCGCCTACGCCCTCTGTGGAATCTTCGTCTTCTTCATCCTCCGCGCACTCGGCGAGCTGGTGCTGCACCGCCCGTCCTCGGGCAGCTTCGTCTCGTACGCACGCGAGTTCTTCGGCGAGAAGGCAGCGTTCGTCGCGGGCTGGATGTACTTCCTGAACTGGGCGATGACCGCAATCGTCGACGTGACGGCCATCGCGACGTACATGCACTACTGGGGCAGCTTCGAGGTGATTCCGCAGTGGGTCATCGCGTTGATCGCCCTCGTCATCGTCATGAGCCTGAACCTCGTGTCGGTCAAGTGGTTCGGTGAGATGGAGTTCTGGGCGGCGATCATCAAGGTCATCGCGTTGGTGACGTTCCTGATCGTGGGCGTGGTGTTCCTCGCAGGCCGCATCCCCGTCGGTACCCAGATGCCGGGCATCAGTCTCATCACCGACAACGGCGGCTTGTTCCCGTCGGGCGCGTGGCCGTTGGTCATCGTCATCTCGGGTGTCGTTTTCGCCTACGCCGCAGTGGAATTGGTGGGTACCGCCGCCGGTGAGACCGAGAACCCGGAGAAGATCATGCCGCGGGCGATCAACTCGGTCATCGCACGTATCGCTCTGTTCTACGTCGGCTCGCTCGTACTGCTCGCATTGTTGATGCCGTACACCGCGTACCAGTCCGGCACCTCCCCGTTCGTGACGTTCTTCTCGAGCATCGGCCTCGGCGGCGCGGGCACCATCATGAACATCGTGGTGCTCACGGCGGCACTGTCTTCCCTGAACGCCGGGCTGTACTCGACCGGCCGCATCCTGCGGTCGATGGCGATGAACGGCAGTGCGCCGGACTTCACCAAGAAGATGACCAAAGGCGGAGTGCCGTTCGGCGGCATTCTGCTCACCTGCTTCATCACGCTGTTCGGTGTCGCGCTCAACGCCATCGCCCCCGGCGAGGCGTTCGAGATCGTGCTGAACATGTCTGCACTGGGCATCATCGCCAGCTGGGCCACCATCGTGTTGTGCCAGATCCAGCTGTACCGCTGGTCCAAGAAGGGCATCGTGGAGCGGCCCAAGTTTCGCCTGTTCGGAGCGCCGTACACCAGCTACGCGACGCTGGTGTTCCTGTTCGGCGTGCTGGTGCTGATGGCCTTCGACGCCCCGATCGGCTCGTGGACCATCGCCACTCTTGTTGTCATCATCCCGGCACTGATCGGCGGCTGGTTCCTGGTGCGCACCAAGGTGCTCACCGTCGCCGAGGAACGCCTCGGCTACACCGGCCAGTACCCGGTGGTGGCCAACCGCCCGACCGAACCGGAGGAGTAGCCCCCACGCGTGACGGGGCCCGAACACCGGTGCCCCGTCACGCGTTCAGGAAAATTTGAGCCAGCGCGACCTCGTGAACGGCGATCGTCGCGGCGGCGGTTCCGGAACTCCTGCGGCCACCGCTGCCGCCACCGCGTCACTGAGTGCGACGCAGGTCTCGAAACGATCCGACGGGTCTTTCGCCAACGCCCGCGCGACCACCGCGTCGAGCCCCCGCGGCAACGAGCGTCGACGACGGGTCACCGACGGCGGCTCGGCCGTGAGATGTGCTGCGGTGATGGCCAACGGCGTGGCCAGCGGATACGGTGTCCGGCCGGTCGCCAGTTCGACGAGCGTCGCCCCCAGGCCGTAGACGTCGGTCTGCGCACTCAACACTCCCCCGCGAAGCAGTTCCGGTGCCGCGTACGGGATGGATGCCAGCACCGTCCCGCCTGCAGCGAGCGGGGTCGAATCCCCCAGCAGGCGCGCAATTCCCCAGTCCGACAACAGCACCTGCTCGTAACCGTCGATTCGCTCGGTGGAGATGAGGATGTTCGCGGGCTTGACGTCCCGATGCACGACGCCCTGCGAGTGGGCGTAGTCGAGCCCCTTGGCCACCTCGGCGACGATGCGCGCCACCCGGGAGACGTCGAGCGCGATCTGGCCGCGGGCGACGAGCCGCGCGGCGCTGTAGCCGTCCACGTAGTGCATGGACATCCACAGTTGGTGCTCGAACTCACCGTGCTCGTGCACCGACACGATGTTCGGGTGCACCAATTGGGTGGCGACGGTCGCTTCCATCCGAAACTTGTTGCGCAACCTCGGCGATCGCGACGCCTCTCGGTCCAGGATCTTGAGGGCCTCGAGCCGATCGTGGCCGCGCCCGAGAACCAGATACACCTCGCTCATACCGCCGACCCCGAGGCGGCGCTGAACCCGAAAGCCGGCGAACTCCGAACCCGGCTGCAATCGACTGGTCACCGAATCACCTGCCGCACAACATTGTTCACGCCGCGAAATACGAGGGGTGACACAACCGGACATGTCCGCAGCATCGGCAGAACTGTAGTCCGTTCGACCGTTCGGGGCGACTCGGCAGAAACCACACGTTCGCCTGTTTCCCAGTTCGGCAGCCCTCACACGTTTCGCCACCTGCACCGATGTCGTTTATGGTGATTACCGGTACTTGACCAAAACAAGGGAAAAAGAACGGCAAACCGATAGTGGTCAGCCGATCACCTCGACTCGAGTTGTAAGGAAGTCAAGTAAGTGAAAGCAGTAAAAGAAGCGTGGGGCGGCCTGCTCAAGCCGGTCTTCGTCCCCGCATCTATCGTCATTTTCGTGATGATCGCCTTCTCGGTGATCTACGCCGGCACTGCCGCCGACGCATTCGACAATCTCAACAACGCCATCACCAGCGGAGTCGGCTGGTGGTACATCCTGGCCACCACCGGCTTCGTGCTGTTCGCGCTGTACTGCGGTCTGAGCAAAGTCGGCAACATCCGCCTCGGGCGGGACGACGAGAAGCCCGAATTCGGTGTCCTGTCCTGGTTCGCGATGCTGTTCAGCGCCGGCATGGGCATCGGCCTGGTGTTCTACGGCGTCGCCGAGCCTCTTTCGCACTACGTCACACCACCCGAAGCAGGCGGCGTTCCCGGCAGCACCGACCCGGCAGCGCGTCAGGCGATGGAGCTGACCCTGTTCCACTGGGGTCTGCACGCCTGGGCGATCTACGTGGTGGTCGGCCTCGGGCTGGCCTACATGACGTACCGCAAGGGACGCCCGCTGTCCGTGCGTTGGCTGCTCGAGCCGCTGCTGGGGCGCAAGCGCATCGAAGGCGGCATCGGCCATGCGATCGACGCCGTCGCAATCATCGGCACGTTGTTCGGCGTTGCCACCTCGCTCGGCTTCGGCGTGCAACAGATCTCGGCCGGCCTCGAGTACCTGGGTTGGGTCGATACCAACAACTGGGTGACGGTCATCATCATCGCCGGCGTCACCGGTCTCGCGACGTTCTCCGTCGTGTCCGGCGTCTCACGAGGACTCAAGTGGCTCTCCAACATCAACATGGGAATGGCCGCGGCTCTCGCAGTCTTCGTGCTGATTGCCGGACCGAGCCTGTTTCTCATGCAGTCGTGGGTGCAGAACCTCGGTGGCTACATCCAGGCGTTGCCCGAGTTGATGCTGCGCACATCACCGTTCTCCGACGACGGCTGGACCGGCGACTGGACCATCTTCTACTGGGGCTGGTGGATGAGCTGGGCGCCGTTCGTCGGCATGTTCATCGCCCGCATCTCACGCGGCCGCACCATCCGCGAGTTCGTGTTCGGGGTGCTGCTGGCACCGACCATCATCGGGTCGTTGTGGTTCACGATCTTCGGTGATGCCGGAATCCTGCGTCAGCGCGAGAACGGCGACCTGTTGGTCGACGGTGCCGTCGACACGAACACGAGTCTGTTTCAGCTGCTCGACACGTTGCCGTTGGCGACGATCAGCAGCGTGCTGGCGATCTTCGTCATCGTGTTCTTCTTCGTGACGTCCTCCGACTCCGGCTCGCTGGTCATCGACATCCTCTCCACCGGCGGCGATCTCGAGCCCCCGAAGATCACCCGCGTGTACTGGTCGATTCTCGAAGGCGTGGCAGCGACGGTTCTGCTCCTCATCGGCGGAACAGGATCGTTGACGGCCCTGCAAACGATGTCGATAGCCACGGCCGTGCCGTTCTCGATCATCCTGGTGCTCGCGTGCGTGTCGATGCTCAAGGCCTTCCGCTACGACGTCGCCACCACCCCGCGGTACGTGCGCGTGACCGCAACGCCGGAGGTCGCGGACAGCGAACCGGACCCAGCTCGGTCGAGCCCGCGCAAGAGGGCGTCGGCAGGCATCTCGAGTACGTTCTCCGGCCTGACAGCGTCACGGGAGGGACTCACATCGCCCGCTCGCACCGGAACCGTCGTGCTCGCGGTGCACGAGGTCTCCAGCGAACAGCTCGAGGTTCATCCCGAGACCGGAGCCGTCGAATACTCGAGTGACAACGCTCCCGTCGATCCGCTGGGCGGCGAAGTGTTCGACACCCAGGAGTTCGCCGACTCGGCCGAGGGGCAGAACCAGAACAACCCCGGCTGACCCGTCTCCACCACTCTCTGACCCTCGCGAGCCTCTCGCGGGGGTCAGAGGTTTTTCGAGGACCACTCGGTCAGCGCCTGCAGTGACGGCAGCAGCGCCTCGCCGGATCGCGTGAGGCTGTATTCCACCGAGATGGGCGGCCCGTCGTCGACGGTGCGCGCCACCAGACCTGCCTTGGCGAGTTCTCCGAGTCGCTCGGACAACACCGAATCACTGATACCACCGACGGCACGACGTAGGTCCGAGAATCCCATCGGCCCGTTCATCAGCGTCGCAAGAAGGATTCCGTTCCACCTCTTGCCGAGGAAGCCGAAGGCTTTCGTCAGCGCTCCGTCGCAGGCACGCGGATCATCGATCTCTCCATTCGTTGCCATGGCTCCACCCTACCGAGGGTGCTACAGTCCGACTCGCTGCTTCTGAATTACTAGTGGCCTCAGAAATGAAAGCGGGACTCATGTTCATCGCAACCGTCATCGTCTCGGTGTTGCTCGCCGTGGCACTCACGTTCTCCGCTATCGGGAAACTGACGAAGAACCCATCCGTCTTCCCGATGCTCGAGCAGGTCGGCGTTCCCGCCGACAAGATTCCGTGGCTCGCCTACGCGGAACTACTCGGAGCCGTCGGCCTCCTGGTCGGCCTGTACGTCTGGCCCATCGGCGTCGCCGCTGCCGTCGGCGTCATCCTCTACTTCGTCGGTGCCGTCGCCGCGCACGTGCGGATCAAGGACAAGGAATTCGCGCCTGCCGCAGGCCTGGCCGTGTTCGCCGTCGTCGCCCTGGCCCTACGGGTGCTCAGCGCCTGACCAGTCGTAGTCCATCTGGCCCGCGGTGGCGAGAGCGTGATCCGCTCCCGCCCACCGCGCGACCAGATGCAACGCCAGATCCAGACCGGCACTGATTCCGGCGGACGTCGCCAGATCACCGTGGTCGACGTACCGAACACCCTCGTGCACGGTGAGCGCAGGCCATCGTTCCCGTAGCAATTCCAGGTCTTCCCAGTGCGTGGTGACGGGTCGAGCATCGAGCAGTCCCGCCGCCGCCAGTACGAAAGCACCCGTGCACACCGAGGCCACCAACTCGGCGTCGGACCGAAGTCGCTTCAACCACTGCAGAACCCGGCTGTCGGCCGAGACCGCATCGACGACACCGCCCGGCACCACGACGACGTCGTATCCCCGCGGATCGTCGATCGTGGTGTCGACGCCGATCCTCATTCCGCCCCGAGCAACGACCGCCCTGTCGTCGATTCCGACGAGCGTCACCTCGAAAGGCGCTGCGCCACCGGCGCGTTCGGCCACCCGATTGGCAACCGAGAACACCTCGAACGGACCGCACGCGTCGAGTACCTCGACATCGTCGAACAAGAGAATTGCAACGCTTCTACTCATGATCTGGCCTTCAGCTGCTCGTGGTCGACACGATGACGGGCACCATCACCGCGGCCATCACCGCGGCGTTCACATCCGAGACGGCCTTGCGCACAGCCGCGCCGGCCCACTCTCCTTCGGCGATCTGCTTCGCACGGTGCTTCAGCTGCTTCTTGTCCGCGTCCACGATCACCTTGTGCGTCAGATCGACCGCCGAGATCAACGAGATCAACGCGGCCGTGTGGGGCGACGGCGTCGTCCCGTCGACCAGCGCGCTGCGCAGGGCATCTCGCAACACCTTCTCGTGCGAGGTGTCACGAGCAGGCCACGTCGTCGTCGGGAACAATCCCCACACCTTGTCCTTCTTCTCGGTCACGAAGCCCTGTGCGACGAGACGCGCAGCCAGTTCCTTCGCCACATTCTTCTGCGATTTCTCGATCACCTTCTGGGGCTTCATCGGCCGCGACGCCGACGCGACCAGATCGAACACCCGACGCAACGCCGGGTCACTCGGAGCTTCGGTCGTGGAGCCTGCGACGACCACATGATCCTTCTTGATCTCCTCGTCGGGACCGGTGATGCGCAGCGATCCGCTCATCGCGAGCTCGACCACCAACGCACCCGCCAGTACCCGCGGCAACTTCGTGCTGTCGGCCAGCGGCTTGCCCGAGTCGTCGTCGAGCAACAACAGCAGCAGGTCCTCCGCGATCAAGGTCATGACGCGAGGTTACCCAGTATGTACGGGTAGTTGTATGCCACCAGTTGCTCGAGAATCGCTATGTCCACATCGGCGAGCTTGTTCACGTACAGGCAACCTGCGCCTCGCTTGTGCTTTCCCAGCTGTTCGAGCAGAGAATCCGATTCCGGGGCGTACGTCGTGCCGTACAGCGACAGACTCGCCTTTCGCGGAGAGAACCCGACGACAAAACACTCGCCCCGACGACCACTGTCCGTGGCGTACCGGTAGGAACCGAAACCCACCATCGTCGGCCCCCACATCACTGCCGGCTCCCCGGTCACCCGACCCATCATCTCCGCAAGAACGAGACCGTCCGCACGGCGAACCGGGTGCTCCACGGCCGCCAGGAAATCCGCGGCCGACACCTCGGTGGGTCGCGTCAGGTTCGCGTTCAATTGATCAGGCTCTGCCAGTTCGACGGCACCCGCTCACGCGGACCGGGAACCGTCTGATCGAGTGGATGATGTTGCGGTGGGGCCAATTCCGGCCCGTCGTACATCTGCTCGTCGGCGTAGTTGTAGAACCAGTCCTCGCCGGGCTCGTAGCTCCGCACGAACTGGTGCCGGGTGGACTCGGCGTGTTTGCTGGCGTGCTGGGAGGGCGAGGAATCACAACACCCGATGTGCCCGCACTGAGCACACCGCCGCAGATGCACCCACCAACCCTGCGTCTGCGTGCACTCCACACACCCCGGTCCCGACGGTGGTACCTGCGGATCGATGCCTTCGATGGTCATGATGCCTCCTCTGTCGCCGGGTTGACGGGTAGCCGCACGATGAATCGCGTGTCACCGGGTTCGGACACCACTCGCAGCTCACCCTGATGCTTGTTCACCACGATGCGCCACGAGATGTCCAGGCCGAGACCGGTGCCTTCGCCGACCGGCTTGGTGGTGAAGAACGGCTCGAAAATGCGCGACCGAATCTCCTGCGGCACACCGGGTCCGGTATCGCAGATCTCGATCTGAACCTGATCCTCGTCCAAGAACGTCCGCACCGTCAGTGTGCCCCTCGCCTTCTCAGTCGTTCCTGCAGGCTGCACTCCTGATCCCATCGCCTGCACGGCATTGTCGATCAGATTGGTCCACACCTGGTTCAGTTCGGCTGCATAGGCCGGGATGGGCGGCACCGCGGGGTCGTAGTCCTTGACCACCGTGATGTCGTCACCGATCTTGCGGCCCAACATGATCAGCGTGCTGTCGAGCAGTTCGCGCACATCCACCGTTCGGTACGGCGCACGATCCATCTGCGAATACTGCTTCGCGGCACCGACGAGCGTGGAGATCCGGGTGGTCGAATCTGCGATCTCGTTCATCAGCAACTCGGTTTCGACGGTGTAGTTGAGCCACCGGATCGCACCCTCGAGCATCGTCGGATCGTCGACCGTCGCCGCGACCCGGTCGAGCCACGGAACATCGAGACCGGCCGAGACGAACGTCGGAGCCAGATCCCAACCGTCGCCGATGCCCTTGTCCTCGAACCATTCTCCGAGTTCGTCCTCGCGGTCCGACGCCTCCATCGCGGTCAGCTTCGGAGCCTTGGCCACCAGCTCCACGGCCTCGTTCTGCAGTCCGACCAGATGCGCCATGCTGCCGCGATCGAGAGTGCCGCCGGCGATCATCGCCAACTTCTGCCGCATGTGCGCCACCCGATCACGCAACGCCGATGTCGCCCGCACCGCAGCCGCCGCCGGATTGTTCAGCTCGTGCGTCAACCCGGCCGACAGAGAACCCAACGCCAACAAGCGTTCTCGCTGTTCGACTATCTGCTTGGTGTTCTGATTGCCGAAAAACAATCCCTCGAGCAGATGCAACGCCATCGGGAACCACTCCCGCACGATGGACGCGAAGCACTCGGCGTCGAGCACGAAGAACCGGGAGCGTTCGGTCACCCGCATCGAACCCTGGTACGTCTGCGGCACCCGATCACCCAGGTAGGCCTGCCACGCACCCGCGTACACCCCGCGCTGCGAGGTGCGATTGACCACCAGATCCTCCCCGCCCGAGAGCTTCGAGAGCACCACGGCTCCGTCCATCAGAACGTAGAAGCACGTCGCCGGATCACCCTCCGAGTACACCGGCCCCGGCTCGATCGTCTCGATACGCCCGTCTCGACAGAGCTCCGCCAACTGTGCGTCCGTGAGCTGCTCGAACAGGAACAGCGTCCGCAATTCCTCCGGATCACACGCGGGCCCACTCTGCGTCTGCTCGGTCACGGGTTCGCCAGATATCTGTGCACCAACATCACGGCCATCGCTCCCTCTCCCACTGCCGACGCGACGCGTTTGGCCGAGTCGGACCGTACGTCACCGGCAGCGAACACACCGGGCACACTCGTCTCGAGGTGATGTGGGAGGCGAGTGGGCGTCCACCCGGCAGGACCACGCCCGTCGACGACGAGATCCGGCCCGGTGACCACAAATCCATGGTCGTCCCTCACGAGCACTCCGTCGAGCCACTCGGTGCGCGGTGCCGCCCCGATGAACAGGAACAGATACTGCGCGTCGACGGTCGAGGTCTCGTCGGTTGCCCGTTTACGCAGCGTGATCGACTCGAGGTGGCCCTCGCCCGACACGCCCACGACCTCGGTGCACGGCCGAACGCTGATCTTCGGATTCTCTTCGATCTGTTTGATGAGGTAGTACGACATCGACGCTTCGAGGGAAGACGCCCTGATCAGAATGGTCACCGACTTGGCCCCGCGCGAGAGATACACCGCCGCCTGACCCGCCGAGTTCGCGCCGCCCACGATGTAGACGTCCTGCTCGGCGCACCGCGCCGCCTCGGTCATCGCCGACCCGTAGAACACGCCTCTGCCGGTGAAGTCGTCGATTCCGGGTGCGTCCAGCCTGCGATAGGCGACACCGGTGGACAGGATGATCGTCTGCGCACTGATGCTGCGGCCGTCGGCGAACCGCACGGTTCTCGCAGCACCGTTGGTTTCCAGACCGACGACGTCCTGGGTGGTGACCACCTCGGCACCGAACTTCAACGCCTGCCGCCGAGCCCGCTCGGCGAGCTGCGCGCCCGACACCCCGTCGGGAAAACCCAGGTAGTTCTCGATTCGCGAACTCTGACCGGCCTGGCCGCCGGTGGCGGTCCGTTCGATCAGGGTCGTCCGCAGACCCTCGGACGCACCGTAGAGCGCAGCTCCGAGTCCCGCCGGTCCGCCGCCGATGACGACCAGGTCGTAGAACTCCTCGGACGGAGACACCGTCAACCCGAGCCGATTGCCCAGCTCGGCATCGGACGGTTCGATCAACGCATCGCCCTCGGTGGTGATGACCACCGGCAAGCGGCTTCCGTCCACGCCGGCGGCCGCCAGCAGCCGTGCACCCTCGGACTCGTCGGACATGTACCAGCGATACGGCAGCTGATTGCGAGCGAGGAACTCACGGATCTCCGACGAGCGCGCGGACCAACGATGGCCGATGATCTTGGTGTCCTCGACGGTCCGGTGGTCGTATGCACACCAGGCCTCGAGTTGGGCGTCGAGCACGGGGTAGAGCTTTTCCTCGGGCGGATCCCACGGCTTGAGCAGGTAGTAGTCGAGATCGATGACGTTGATCGCGTCGATCGCGGCGTCGGTGTCCGCGTATGCGGTGAGAAGGATGCGACGGGCCGTCGGGAAAATGTCCATGGCCTGCTCGAGAAATTCCATGCCGCTCATCTGCGGCATGCGGTAGTCGGCCAACAGAATGGCGACCGGGGTGCCGCGCAGTGCGAGTTCCTTCAGGGCGTCGAGCGCCCCGGCACCGGACTCCGCGCGCACGATGCGGTACTGCTCACCGTAGCGACGACGCAGATCGCGGGCGACCGATCTCGACACTCCGGGATCGTCGTCGACGCTGAGAATGACCGGTTTCATGACCCTCCAGGACTGGTGCTCGTCAACCCTTTGAGCATGCCACCACCGGGCCGGTTATGGGAGGCCAGTGGTGGCGTCGAGCCTGGGAACAGCGGGGTCAGATTCGGCCGCGTCGAATCAGATCGATTTCTTGCGGGGTGAGCAGCCGCTCGAGCTTCTCGGCCGGCCAGGTACGCGGGCTGCCACTCATCCTGGCGGTCTTCAACAGGGGCAGATCACTGCTGGTACGACGCATTATCGACTGTAATTTCACGGTGGATCACTCCGAACAATTTCTTCGTTGGTCCCGACACTCCGCTTGCTACATCGATCAGTGTCCGCCCGGTGTTAACGCCGCGGTGGGATCTCGTGCGGCGTTTTGCCGCGCGAGACAGTTTCCTCGGCCTACGGTCGGGGTAAACGGCTGCCCAATCTACTGATCGGGGAACGTTCGTGAACACGTCGGGAAATTCTGTGGCCAGTTCCGTGCAGAACAACGGAGCATTCGAGAAAGCTGCGCGAGCCGGCCACTTGGTCAGCGGAGTGCTGCACATCCTCATCGGCTACATCGCCATCAGGTTGGCGTTCGGTCAGGCAGGCAACGCAGACCAGTCCGGTGCACTCGCCGAGCTGGCCGAGAAGCCGGGCGGAAAGATCGCGCTCTGGGTGGCGGTGGTCGCCTTCGTGGCGCTGGCACTGTGGCGCATCGTCGAAGCGATCGTCGGCAAGAAATCCGACGCCGACGCCGGGAGTGCGATGGACCGCCTCAAAGCGGCCGCGCTGGCCGTCGTCTACATCGCGTTCGCGTTCTCGACCTACGGTTTCGCCACCGGCTCGGGCAAGTCCAGCGGACAACAGAACGCCGGCTGGTCCGCGCGACTGATGGAATCCGGCGGCGGCAAGCTCGTGCTCATCGCCATCGCGCTCGTGGTCATCGGAGTCGGTGGATATCACGTCTACAAGGGCGTTTCGAAGAACTTCCTCGACGATCTCGAAGGGCACCAAAGCGGGGCCGTCGTCAAACTCGGCATCGCCGGATACGCCGCCAAGGGCACTGCCCTGGTCGGAGCCGGACTCCTCGTCGTGGTGGCCGTTCTGCAATCCGATCCGTCGAAGGCCACCGGCATCGACGGTGCTCTCAAGACCCTCGGCTCGCAGCCCTACGGACAGGTTCTGCTGATCCTCGCCGGAGTGGGCATCGCGCTCTACGGGCTCTACGCGTTCGTCCTGGCTCGCTTCGCTCGCATGTGAGCGAGAGTGGAGCCTGCGGAACGACCCAATTGAGCGGGAGTGGAGCCTGGTCAATTGTGTCCGTTGACACATAGGATGCGCACGATTGAGTGTGACAGTCAGTTGCATTTACCTCACTACCTGGAGGCCCACGTTGAGCAAGACCCTCGAAGCCACGATCGACATCGCCGCGAGCCCCGAGACCGTGTGGTCCATCGTCTCGGACCTGCAGCGCATGGGTGAGTGGAGCCCGCAGTGCAAGAAGATGAAGGTCTTCGGCGGACCGGTCGGCAAGGGCACCAAGACGCTCAACATCAATCGCAAGGGGATGCTCGTCTGGCCGACCACCTCCAAGGTCGTCACCTTCGAGCCCAACCGACAACTCGCTTTCCGCGTCGTCGAGAACAAGACGATCTGGTCCTACACCCTCACCCCCACCGCGACCGGAACGACCGTCGTCGAGAAGCGGGAAGCCCCCAGCGGCACGTCGGCGGTGTCGTCGTTGTTGGTCAAGCGGGTCCTCGGCGGAATCGACGAGTTCGACGTCGAGTTGATCGACGGCATGAACAAGACTCTGCGTCGCATCAAGACGGAAAGTGAAAAGTCGAGCTAGAAATTACTTTTCTCAGGAATGTTTCAGGTTCGTTTCCCATGGGCATCCGTCGTTTCGACAAGCAACAGAATCGAAACGGAAAGTGGGGGCACCCTATGTTGGGACTCGGATTTGTAGGCTGGATCATCATCGGCGGACTGGCCGGCTGGATCGGTAGCAAGATCATGAAGACGGATGCTCAGATGGGCATCATCCTGAACATCGTCGTCGGCATCGTCGGCGGCCTCCTGGGCGGCTTCCTGCTCAGCACCTTCCTCGACGTCGAGGGCGGCGGAATCATCTTCAGCTTCATCACCTGCCTCATCGGCGCGTGCATCCTGCTGTTCCTGGTCAAGCTCGTGACGGGCCGCAGCCGCGTCTGATCGACTCGCACCTCTCGCCTGCCGGGGCACCTCACGTACGCTGTGAGGGCCTCGGCAGTCGTGCGTTCGACGCATGATTCGCTTTCAGCACCATGAACTGCCAGCACCCGTTATTGCCGACAAGTACAGTCGCCGACAGTTAGAGGAGACCGTGGCACGCCGTCCCGCCCCGATTGGTCAACCGCCCCGCACCGGAGTGGCTCACATCGTCGATTTGGTTCGTGAAACGGTTCCACCGCTACACCCCGCAGGCCTGCCGTTCGTCGGCGGTCCGCTCGCCGTCGCAGTTCTCGGCCGCCGCTCCAAGTGGGTCCGCAATGCCGGTCTCGTCGCCGCCGGAGCCTGCGCCACCTTCTTCCGCCACCCGTCGCGAGTGCCGCCGAATCGCCCCGGCGTCGTCGTCGCTCCCGCCGACGGCCTGGTCACGCTCGTCGACACCGCCGTGCCGCCTGCCGAGCTCGATCTGGGCTCGCAGCCGGTCCCGCGCGTGAGCATTTTCCTCTCGGTTCTCGACGTCCACGTGCAGCGCGTTCCCGTTGCCGGTCGAGTGGTCGAGGTCGTACACCGCCGTGGCCAGTTCAAATCCGCGGACCTGGCCGAGGCCAGCGAGGTCAACGAGCGCAACAGCATGCACATCAGGACCGACTCGGGACACGACGTCGCTGTCGTGCAGATCGCCGGCCTCATCGCTCGACGCATCATCAACAACGCGAAGGTCGGCGACGCACTGTCGATCGGCGACACCTACGGACTGATCCGATTCGGGTCCCGCGTGGACACCTACTTCCCCGCAGGCACCACACTGCTGGTCGAACGCGGCCAACGTGCGGTCGGTGCCGAGACGGTCCTCGCCGAGCTTCCGCAGTAGAAGCCGACATGATCACCAGACGCGCCAAGCCGCCCGCTGCCATCCGTCTGCTGCCGTCCGTCGTCACGATCCTCGCGTTGTGCTCCGGCCTGTCCGCGGTCAAGTTCGCTCTCGACGGCCAGCTCGGCACCGCGCTCGCCATGATCGGTGCCGCCGCGATCCTCGACGCGTTGGACGGTCGCATCGCCCGATTGCTCGACGCCACCAGCAAGATCGGTGCCGAACTGGACTCGCTGTCCGACGCCATCTCGTTCGGTGTGGCCCCGGCGCTGGTGCTGTACGTGACGCTGCTCGAGGGCAGCAGCGGCGGCTGGATCGTGGCGTTGGTCTACGCGGTGAGCATCGTGCTGCGCCTCGCGCGATTCAACACTCTGCTCGACGAGGACGACACTCCTGCCTACGCGCGCGAGTACTTCACCGGAGTTCCCGCCCCCGCCGGAGCGCTCATCGCCATGGCACCGATCGCGGGCTTCGAGCAATTCGGTGACGGCTGGTGGGCCTCGTTCTACGTCGTCGCCGGTTGGGCGATCCTCACCGCCGGTCTGATCGTCAGCCGCATCCCCACGTTGGCGCTCAAGACCGTCTCGGTGCCGCCGCGGCTGGCCGCGATCCTGCTGGTGCTCGTTGCACTGCTCGCTGCCGCGCTCATCACCTTCCCGCTGATTCTGCTGATGGGCTTGGTGCTGGCCTACCTGGTGCACATCCCGTTCGCGGTGCGCTCGCAGCGTTGGACCGCCGCGCGCCCGTACACGTGGGACGCCAAGCCGGCCGAGCGCCGCGCCGAGCGTCGGGCCATCCGCCGCGCGCCGGGTAACAATCGGCGGTCGCAGGCTCGTCTGGGACTGCGTCGACCTCGCAGTTAGTGTCTCGCCGCTACTGTTGACAGTGTGACCGAATCTCGCTCGACGACGCCTGAGCTCGTTCTCACTGCACGCCTCAACACCTCGGCGGCCGATGCCCGACGCGGCGTCGTGCGCCTGCATCCGGAAGTGCTCGCGGCTCTGGGCCTGCGGGAGTGGGATGCGGTGTCGCTCATCGGTTCTCGTCGCACGGCCGCCGTCGTCGCCGCGGCTCCCGATGGGTCACCTCAGGGCACCGCATTACTGGACGACGTGACTCTCTCCAACACCGGACTTCGCGAAAATGCTTCTGTCGCAGTCGGACCCGTCACGGTCTACGGGGCAAGGACCGTCACGGTGACAGGCTCGTCGCTCGCCACCGGTTCCATCTCCGACGCCACCCTGCGGCAAGCGTTGCTGGGCAAGGTGCTGACGGTGGGCGACACGGTCTCGCTCCTCCCCCGCGATCTCGGGCCCGGCACCTCGACCACTTCGGCGACGCAGGCGCTGTCGAGGACGTTCGGGGTTGCCTGGACCACCGAGTTGCTGACGGTCTCGGCCGTCGATCCGTCGGGTGGGCCGGTGAGTGTGCAGCCCAATTCGGCGGTCGGGTGGGGCAACGGCACCGTCACCGCTGTCCAGGCACCGGCAGCGTCGGTTCCCGCGCCGAAGACCGCGGCACCACCGGTGAGCGTGGCCGATCTGGTGGGAGTAAGCGCCCAACAGTCCAAGCTCACCGAGTGGCTACGGCTGGCGCTGGACGAGTCGGAGTTGTTGGCGACGCTCGGCGCATCGCCGCATCTCGGGGTGTTGATCACCGGACCGGGCGGGGTCGGCAAGGCGACGTTGGCGCGGGCGGTCGTCGGCGAACGTGCATGCGTCGTGCTGGACGGACCGTCGATCGGTGCGCTCGAGGCGTCGGCCCGGGTCGATCGGGCCACCGCGGCGGTCGACCAGCTTGCGGGTTCGGGAGTTCTGCTCATCACCGATGTCGACGCGTTGCTGCCCTCGGATCCCGAACCGGCGTCCACGTTCGTCCTCGACGTACTGCGCCGGGCCGTCGACACTCCCGGTCTGGCCCTGATCGCGACGACGGCTCATCCGGAGGCAACCGATCCGAGACTGCGCGGCCAAGACCTGTGCGATCGTGAGCTCACCCTGACCTTGCCCGACGCGGCGGGCCGCAAGGGATTGCTCGAGCACCTGCTCCGCAAGGTTCCGCAGGGCGACGTCGATCTGGGCGAGATCGCGTCACGGACACCGGGTTTTGTGGTCGCCGATCTGGCTGCACTGACGCGGGAGGCGGCGCTGCGAGCGGCGGCGCGCGCATCGAACGATTCGGCCGCGGCCTCGTTGACGCAGGACGATCTGGTGGGCGCTCTTCAGGTGATCCGCCCACTGTCACGTTCGGGGAGCGAAGAACTGGCCATCGGCAGTCTCACGCTCGAGGACGTCGGCGACATGGTCGAAACCAAGCAGGCACTGACCGAGGCGGTGCTGTGGCCACTGCGACACCCGGATTCGTTCGCGCGCTTGGGAATCGAGCCGCCGCGAGGAGTTCTGCTGTACGGTCCGCCCGGCTGCGGTAAGACGTTCCTCGTACGGGCACTCGCCAGTTCCGGGCAGCTCAGCGTGCACTCGGTCAAGGGCGCAGAACTGATGGACAAGTGGGTCGGCTCCTCGGAAAAGGCTGTTCGAG
This sequence comes from Rhodococcus sp. NPDC006774, assembly GCF_040636045.1. NCBI lineage: Bacteria > Bacillati > Actinomycetota > Actinomycetes > Mycobacteriales > Nocardiaceae > Rhodococcus > Rhodococcus sp. NPDC006774. The sequence goes on from NZ_JBEYIW010000001.1 coordinate 354,068, forward strand.
AACTCTTTCAACGTGCCCGCGATTCCGCTCCGTCGCTGATCTTTCTCGACGAGGTGGATGCGCTCGTGCCCCGACGCGGCCAGAGTTCGGATTCCGGCGTCGGCGATCGGGTCGTCGCGGCGCTGCTGACCGAACTCGACGGCGTCGAACCGTTGCGCGACGTCGTCGTACTCGGGGCAACCAACCGACCCGATCTGATCGATCCCGCACTGCTCCGGCCCGGCCGACTCGAGCGCCTGGTGTTCGTGCCACCGCCGGATTCCGATGCCCGCGTGGACATTCTGAAGGCGTCGGGCAAATCCATCCCGCTCGCCGAGGACGTGGATCTCGAGTCGTTGGCGCGCGACCTCGAGGGCTACTCCGCGGCCGATTGCGCAGCACTGCTGCGCGAGGCCGCGTTGACGGCGATGCGTCGGTCGATGGATGCAGCCGACGTCACCGCCGCCGATGTCGCCGCCGCTCGGGCGACGGTGAAGCCGTCACTCGATCCCGAGCAGGTGGCGCATCTGCAGGCCTACGGGAATTCCTAGCGGCAGGAGTGGAGCCTGCGACACTTGACCGCACCACTGCCGGAGGCACTCACTTCCAGCGGCCGAGGATCTCCTCTGCCCGCTTGGCCAGCTCCATCTGGAAGATCGGCCCGAAGCTGATACGTCCGACGCCGAGGGATGCGAAGTGCGACAGGTCGCCCTCGGCCGGGTTGGCGATGGCGTTGATGGGCAGTGGGAGTTCCTCGGCGAGACGCTTGTAGTCGGCGTCGTTGTGGAATCCGACGGGGTAGAGCGAGTCGGCTCCGGCTGCGGCGCACAGCTTCAGGCGTGCGATGGCACGCTCGACGCGGTCGCTCTCGTCGCCGATGGCCTTGACGAACAGGTCGGTGCGGGCGTTGATGACCACGTGCACGTCGGTGGCGTCGGACGCGGCGCGCAGTGCTCCGACGAAGTCGGCATGTTCCTGTGCTTCGCGGAGGCGGCCGCCTTCGCTGTGCACGGTGTCCTCGATGTTGAGGCCGACGGCTCCGACGGAGACGAGGCCGTCGATCAGCCGCTTGGGGTCCTCGCCGTAGCCGGATTCGATGTCGACCGACAGCGGCACGTCGACGGCTGCGGAAATCTGCGAGATGCGGGCGAGCAGTTCGTCGAAGGTCATGCCTTCGTTGTCGGGCTTGCCGATGGAATCGGCGACGGGGTGGCTTCCGACGGTCAGCGCGGTGAAGCCTGCGGACACTGCCAGGTTGGCGGACCAGGCGTCCCAGACGGTCGGCAGGACGACCGGGTTTCCGGGCTGGTGCAGCTCGAGCAGGGTGGTGGCTTTCTGGGACAGGTTCGTCATAGAGGACTCCTTCGCGGTGGCTGTGGAGAACGTACGTTCTCTCGACAACCAACATACGCGCTTCAGTCGATCAAATCGAGTGCTTTCATCCGGTCGAACACCATCAGCGATCCCGGAGCGACGTCGGACATGGCCGCGTACTCGTCGCGGGTGAAGTACCTGATCTCTGCGATTTCATTGGTCGGCGACGGCTCGTTCGCCAGGTCGGCGAGGAAACAGGTGATCTCGAGCGGGGTATTCGGTGGGTGCCCCCATGCCTGGCACTCGAACACCCCGAGCAGCCGGACGTCCGTCAGCGCCGCATCGAGCTCTTCTCTGATCTCTCGGTGCAGTGCCTGCTCGGGTGTCTCGCCGGGGTCGATCTTGCCGCCCGCCATGTAGAACGCGGATTTGCCGGCCGATCGCGTCTGGATCATTCGACGATCCCGGACGTAGGCCAATCCGGCGGTACGAATGAGCCTCGGATCGGTCACCGATGCGCTCCCCTCACTCACGGACTCGCAGCGTTCTGTACCGCTTGGCACGCCGCCTACCTCGCAAAGTAGGATGGAAACAGACAACTGGCGCGCTGCCGTTCGGCAGCCGCTTCGTTATTTCACAAAGACATACATCGAAATTCACACCGATTTCCAGACCCTACTCATCGCCGCCCAACGACCACCGCTCGGCCCAGTCGCCGACGCGACCGAGACGACGGAGTGATTCTTGCTCGCCATTCTTCTTGCGCACACCGCAGCCGCGCTGCTCGCGCCGCTGTTCGTCCGGTGGTGGGGTCGCAATGCTTTCTTCCCGCTCGCTCTCGTACCCCTGCTCAGCCTGATCTGGGTGTTCGGCAACTGGGGAACCGACCAGAAGCTGAACATCGAATGGGTCCCCGGGTTGTCGATGAACATCGACATGCGGTTCGACTCACTCGCCGCCATCATGTCGCTGCTGGTGTTGGGCATCGGTGCCCTGATTCTGCTCTACTGTGCGCGTTACTTCGAGGACGACGAGCCCCGGCTCGGCTTGTTCGCCGCCGAAATGGTCGCGTTCTCCGGTGCGATGTTCGGCCTCATCACCAGCGACAACATGCTGGTGCTCTACATCTTCTGGGAAATCACGACGGTCCTGTCGTTCCTGCTCGTCGGCCACTATGCCGAGAGAGCGTCGAGCCGACGCGCGGCCACCCAGGCACTGCTCGTCACCACTGCGGGCGGCCTGGCGATGCTGGTCGGCATCATCATTCTGGGCCAGGTGTCCGGCACCTACAACCTCTCCGAGCTGGTCGCGAACGCGCCCGGCGGCTGGTTGCCCGGTGTCGCGATCGTGCTGGTTCTCATCGGCGCACTGAGCAAGTCGGCCATCGTGCCACTTCACTTCTGGCTCCCCGGCGCCATGGCCGCCCCGACTCCGGTCAGTGGTTACCTCCACGCCGCGGCGATGGTCAAAGCGGGCATCTACCTGGTGGCGCGCCTGGCCCCTGGGTTCGCCGATTCCGGCCCGTGGCGCGCCACCGTGATCAGCCTCGGACTGCTGTCGATGATCCTGGCCGGCTGGCGAGCCCTGCGCGCATTCGACCTCAAACTGATCCTCGCGTTCGGAACCGTCAGCCAGCTCGGCTTCCTCATGGTCCTGGTCGGCATCGGGTCGGAGAAGGCGATGCTCGCCGGCCTGACGATGGTGATCGCACACGCGATGTTCAAGGCGACCCTGTTCATGGTGGTCGGCATCATCGATCACACCACCGGCACCCGCGACATCCGCAAACTCGCCCACCTGGGCAAGAAGGCTCCCTGGCTCGCCGCGATAGCAGCGCTGGCCGCGGCCAGCATGGCCGGACTACCGCCGATGCTCGGCTTCGTCGGCAAGGAGACGGCGTTGTCGGCAGTGATCAGCACGCCGACACTCGATCCCACGGTCGCAGCCTTCGTCGTCGCAGGCCTGGTGATCGGCTCGATCCTCACCGTCACCTACAGCATCCGGTTCGTGTGGGGTGCATTCGCGCGCAAGCAGCTCAAGCGGGCGAGTCCGTCGGTCAAGGCGATGCACGCGCCGTCCGCACTGTTCCTGGCGGCACCCGCATTCCTGGCGGTGCTCGGCCTGGTCGCGGGGTTCGGATCCTCGGTCGTCGACCACATCGTCAGCCCGTACGCCCGCACCCTGCCGTCGTACGGCCAGGAGCCCTACCACCTGGCTCTCTGGCACGGTTTCAACCTTCCGCTCGCGCTCACGGTCGTCGTCGTCACCGGCGGTGTCGGGCTGTTCATCGCCCACCGGGTCGTCAACCGGCTCAAGTTCGAGCATCCCCCGCTCGGCAATGCAGACCGCATCTACGACAACGTGCTCAAGTACATGGATGCCCTCTCCATCCGCCTGACCGGCACCACGCAGCGTGGTTCGCTCCCCCTCACCCAGGGCACCATCCTGCTGACACTGGTGCTGCTACCGATGATCGTGTTGCTCGTCGGCCAGGATTCCGGCCTGGACTACACCCTGTGGAACTCCCCGTTGCAGGTGATCATCGGGGTGATCATGATCGCGGGCGGTCTCGGAGCCACGGTGATGCGCAACCGCCTGGCCAGCGTCATCCTCGTCGGGCTCACCGGCTACGGCTGCGGCGTCATCTTCGCCATCCACGGCGCACCGGACCTGGCACTGACACAGTTCCTGGTCGAGACCCTCACCCTCGTCGTGTTCGTGTTGGTGCTGCGCAAGCTGCCTGCCGAGGTCGACGATCGAGGCTCGGCCGGCTCCCGCGGACCACGCGCCGTGCTGGCCGTCGCCGTCGGAGCGACCGTCAGTGTGTTGGGCGCATTCGCGATGAACGCCCGCAACACGGCCCCGGTGTCGTTGCTCCTGCCGGACGCCGCATACGAACTCGGCGACGGCAAGAACGTCATCAACGTGATCCTCGTGGACATCCGAGCCTGGGACACCCTCGGCGAGATCTGCGTCCTGCTCGTCGCGGCGACGGGTGTGGCGAGCCTGGTCTTCCGCAACCGCCGGTTCGGCAGTGCTCCGCGGGTGTCGGACGCCCCCGCATCGAACGCCTCCTCGTCGAACTCGGACGCGAATTTCTCTGCGGAGACGACGTGGCTGCTCGGCGGCGATCTGATCGATCCGCGGCATCGGTCGTTGATCCTGGAGGTCACCACGCGCTTGATCTTCCCGACGATCATGGTGCTGTCGATCTACTTCTTCTTCTCCGGCCACAACGCCCCGGGCGGCGGTTTCGCCGGTGGGCTCACCGCCGGACTGGCGCTGGTGCTGCGGTACCTGGCCGGTGGCCGCTACGAGCTCGGCGAGGCAGTGCCGATCGACGCCGGAAAGATCCTCGGACTCGGATTGATCTTCGCCGCCGGAACCGCGGTGGCGTCGATGTTCCTCGGAGCACCGGCGTTGTCCTCGGCGACGTTGGAGGTGACGTTGCCGATTCTCGGCGACATCAAGTTGGTCACCGCATTGTTCTTCGACCTCGGTGTGTATCTCATCGTGGTCGGGTTGGTACTCGACGTGCTCCGTAGCCTCGGTGCCCGTCTCGACGCGCAGGTGGAAATGCAGAGCCAAGGCCGAGTGAGCGCCCCATGACCGCAGATCTCGGAATGCTGATCATCACCGGCGTCCTCGTCGCATCGGGTGTGTACCTGTTGCTCGAACGCAGTATCACCAAGATGCTGCTCGGACTGCTGCTGTTCGGTAACGGCGTCAACCTGCTGTTGCTCACGGTCGGCGGCCCCGCGGGAGCTCCGCCCATCGTGGGCCGCGACAACGCGGTCAACCAACAGATGGCAGACCCGCTGGCCCAGGCAGTGATCCTCACGGCAATCGTCATCACGATGGGAATCGCGGCGTTCGTGCTGGCCCTGGCGTACCGGTCGTTCACTCTCAACACCAAGGACGACGTCGAGAACGACCCCGAGGACACCAAGGTCTCGCGGCGTCGCTCGATGGCCGAGGCCCCCGACCGAGATCGTTCGGACGACCCGGTGACGGGTGAGCCGAGCTTCGGCGGCGACGCGTTCGACTCGAAGGGCAACCCGATTCCGATCGAACAACTCGTCAATCGCGAGGATCTCGAGTGCTACGAGGACCTGCACGACGGCGACTTCGACAACGACGACGACAACCCGCAGCTGCGCGGGCTGGACGGACTCGACACCGCCGAGAAGGACGACAGCCGACCAGATGAGAAGGGAGACCACGCATGACGATCTCCCCCGCAGTGATCGACGTTCTGACTCCGCTGCCGGTGCTGATTCCGATGCTCGCGGCGGCGTTGACCCTGGTGCTGGGACGACGGCCCCGCGCGCAGCGATTCATCACCCTCGTCGCGCTCACCGCGGTGGTCGCGATCTCGTCGATGATGCTCTACCTCGCCGACCGCGACGGCACCAGCGCGCTGCAGGTCGGTGGTTGGGACTCGCCGCTCGGCATATCTCTCGTGGTGGATCGCCTGTCGGCGATGATGCTCGTCGTCTCGTCCATCGTGCTGCTCGCGGTCATGGTGTACTCCATCGGCCAGGGCATACGCGACGGCAGCGAGAACCAGCCCGTCTCGATCTTCCTGCCGACCTATCTCGCGTTGACCGCGGGCGTCTGCAACGCGTTCCTCGCAGGCGACCTGTTCAATCTGTTCGTCGGCTTCGAGGTGTTGCTCGCCGCCTCGTTCGTGCTGCTGACGCTCGGTGCGAGTGCGGACCGGGTGCGCGCGGGCGTGTCGTACGTGATGGTGTCGATGGTGTCCTCGCTGATCTTCCTGATCGGCATCGCGCTGGTGTACGGCGCAACCGGGACGCTGAACCTGGCCCACATCGCGGTACGGATGGACGACATCAACTCCGGAACAAGAACCGCGATCTTCGCGGTCCTGCTGGTCGCGTTCGGCATCAAGGCCGCGGTGTTCCCGCTCTCGACGTGGCTGCCCGACTCCTACCCCACCGCCCCGGCACCGGTCACCGCCGTGTTCGCCGGCCTGCTGACGAAAGTCGGTGTGTACGCGATCATCCGCGCCCACACCCTGCTGTTCCCCGACGGCTCGCTCGACAACGTCCTGATGGTCTGTGGCCTACTGACGATGCTCGTCGGCATCCTCGGCTCCATCGCACAGAGCGACATCAAGCGACTGCTCTCGTTCACCCTCGTCAGCCACATCGGCTACATGATCTTCGGTGTCGCGTTGTCGACACAATCGGGATTGTCCGGCTCGATCTACTACGTCGCCCACCACATTCTGGTGCAGACGACGCTGTTCCTCGTCGTCGGTCTCATCGAGCGTCAGGCCGGTTCGTCCTCGCTTCGACGCCTCGGTGGATTGGCTGCGGCCAGCCCGGTTCTCGCGATCGTGTTCCTGGTGCCTGCCCTCAATCTCGGTGGCATTCCTCCGTTCTCGGGCTTCATCGGCAAGGTCGCACTGCTGCAGGCCGGTAGCGAACAGGGCAGTGTGTTGGCCTGGTTGCTCGTCGCAGGCGGAACCGTCACCAGCTTGCTGACGCTGTACGTGGTGGCTCGGGTATGGACCAAGGCGTTCTGGCGCGCCCGCGCCGATGCGCCCGAGGGCGACCTGGCCGACAACAGCCCGTCCGCTCTTCTCGACGACTCGTCCGACATCCAGTTCGGTGACCGCGAGGACGTGGGCCGGATGCCCGCCTTCATGTTGCTCCCGACCATCGGGCTCGTTGCCGTCGGCCTGGCCATGACGGTGTTCGCAGGCCCCATCATCGACATCAGCGACCGCGCTGCGGCAGACCTTCGCGACCGCTCGGTGTACATCGATGCTGTGCGCGGTGCCGAATGGGTCGGCGATCAGGCCTACGAGCAGTCGCGCACGAACGAGGAGGGCACCCGATGAAGATGAACCGCTCCGTTCTGCTGCGCCTGTGGACGCTGGCGTGGCTGACGGCGATCTGGGTACTGCTGTGGGGCAACGTCTCTGCGGCGAACGTTCTCGGTGGGATAGCGGTGGGACTGCTCATCATGGTGCTGCTGCCGTTGCCTCGTGTTCCGGTCGAGGGCCGCATCCACGGGTTCTCGCTCGTCAAGCTCGCCGTCGTATTTCTTTACTACGCAGGGGAATCCAGCGTCAGCGTGGCCTGGTTGGCGATCCGCCCGAAAGCGCCGCCGGTCACCGGAGTGCTGCGCTGCCGCATCGCGATCAAATCCGATCTGGTGCTCACGCTGTTCGTCGACGCGATGAACCTCGTTCCCGGCACCATGGTTCTCGAGATCGACCGAACCAGACGGTTGCTCTACGTGCACGTACTGGACATGGGCACGCAGAAGGCCGTCGACGGCTTCTACGCCTACGTCCGAAACCTGGAGAAGCTGTTCATCGCGGCATTCGAGCGAGATTCGGACTGGAAGCCCAGCCCCCTGCACTACCAGGAGTACGAGCAGTATCACGGGGTGCTCGGCGACGATCCTGCCGCACAGGATCCCGACGCTCCTCGGGACGACAAGAAGACCGACGACAAGAGGAAGGGGGACTGGTCGTGACCGTCGTTCTCGCCATCGCCGGTGCCCTTCTGTTGGCCGCTGCAATCCTGACCGCGTACCGGCTGCTCGACGGCCCGAGCACGCTCGACCGTCTCGTCGCGATGGACACGATCCTCGCGGTCTCGATGTGCGGTCTCGGGGTATGGGCCGTCTACAGCCGAGACACCACCCTCGTACCGGCCATCGTTGCGCTGTCCCTGGTCAGCTTCGTCGGATCGGTCAGCATCGCACGCTTCAGAGTGAGGGACGAATGAGCACCGTAGCCCAGGTCATCGCATCCGTCTTCATCCTGTTGGGGGCATTGCTGGCGTTCACTGCCGCTGTCGGCATCGTGCGCTTCCCCGACACCCTGTCGCGGATGCACGCGGCCACCAAGCCACAGGTCGTCGGCTTGATCATGGTTCTGATCGGAGCCGTCATCAGCCTTCGCGGCAACGTCGACATCTGGATGCTCGTGCTGGTGGGTATCTTCACCCTGGTGACCGCCCCGGTGATCGCGCACACTGTCGGCCGCGTCGCCTACCGGGAGCAGCGCGGCCGCGACGGACTGCTGATCGTCAACGAGATGGAACCGAACGAAGCGGATCAGTAGCGCACGCGAATCAGGATCGAAGGTCGGTGACCAGCGATTCGACGACGGCTCGCAGGTCACCGTCGGATTTCGCGGCCACTATCCGTTGACGCTGGTACGACGCCCCGAGCCGAGGGATGTCGGCCACCGCTGCCAACTCGTCGACGCAACCGAGTCGCACCGCCGTCGGCGTCAGCTTCTCGAGCAGGTCGTTCAGATCGTCGGTGACCAGACGTTCGTTGCTGTCGGAGTCGAGAATGATCTCGGCGTCCAGTCCGTATCGAGCGGCCCGCCACTTGTTCTCCTGCACGTGCCACGGCGGTATCGACGGCAGGGTCTCCCCCGCTTCGAGACGTTCGTCGAGATGCACGATGAGGCAGTGTGTCAACGCGACGAGAGCCGCGAGCTCCCGCTTGGTCGACGCCCCGTCGCACACCCGGACCTCGATCGTTCCCCACTTCGGTGCAGGCCTGATGTCCCAGTGCATGCCGCCGAGTTGTTCGATGACGCCGGTCTTGAGCTGGTCACGGACGAATCCCTCGAACTGTGGCCAGTTCTCGAACTGGAACGGTAGACCGGCCGTCGGCAGCTGTTGGAACATCAGTGCCCGATTGCTGGCGTAGCCGGTGTCGTTGCCCGCCCAGATCGGTGAGGACGCCGAGAGCGCCAACAGGTGCGGGTACTGCAGCAGCAGCGAGTTGAGAATGGGAAAGACCTTGTCGGGAGACGACACTCCCACGTGCACGTGTACACCCCAGATCAGCATCTGCCGACCCCACCACTGCGTACGAGCGATCAACTCGTCGTAGCTCGGCGAACTGGTGAGCTGCTGGGTGGACCACTCGGCAAACGGATGGGTGCCCGCAGAGAACAGATCGATTCCCAGCGGATCCGCGGCACGCTCGACGAGCGAGAGCGACTCGCCGAGGTCTGCCATCGCCTCCCCGACGTTCTCGCACACTCCGGTGACGAGTTCGACGGTGTTGCGCAGCAGTTCCTTGGTCACCCGCGGGGTGTCCCCGGCCAGGTCGCGGACGCCGTCCATGACCGCCTCGGCGGAGTTGACAAGGTCCCGCGTGTTCTTGTCGACCAGCGCGATCTCCCACTCGACGCCGAGCGTCGGGCGCGGTGAACTCGCGAAGTCGATCCGGGGAGCGCTCAAACTACTGCAGTACCGCGCATGCCGCCCGCGAGCCGGCATCGCCGGTCATCAGAGTCGTCATGTCCGGGACAGCGGCACCGTCGGGCAGGGTGTACCGCGGCGGGATGTTGGCGAAGTTGTCGGCACCCTCGTGCACGATCACCGAGGTTCCGGCACCGTCCGCACGCAGATCGTCGAGTGTGATCGCGTCGGTGGTGGTCATCAGCATCCCGGTGCCGTCCTCGCCGACCTGGATGGACGTCAGGTCGCCGCTGGCCGGGTGTTCGGTGCGGCCGTCGACCTGCAGGTGACCGCCTGCGGACAGGAACGCGCCCGGATCTCCGCCGGTCGGTGCAACGGAGTTCGGCTCGCAGGCGGCGACGGCATGCACGTGGAAACCGTGGAAGCCGGGGGTCATGCCCTCGACCTCGGCCGTGACGGTGAGTTTGTCGCCCTCGGACGCGAAGGACACCGTGCCCACCTCGGCACCGGAAGCGTCGCGCAGTGTGCCCTCGATGGTGTCGCCGGAGCCCGACTCGGCCGGGCTGTCACCTGCGACGGCTTCTGCCGACGGATCGGCCTCGCCGGTCCACACCGGCGGGACGGTGCCGGGGACATCGGACGGAACCTCGCCGTTGCTGCAGGCGGAGAGCCCGAGCGCTGCGATCGCGAGGACCGGGGCCACGTAACGCAATGAGCGGGTCGCAGCAGTGCGTCGCTTGAACATGTCCATCGGAAATCGCTCCTCTTTCAGGCAGTTTCGCCGGGCTCGGAAATGATAACGTGCCGACCGATTCAGCCGAATCGGGCACGGAGGTCGACGCTGTGGGACTCGCCGCTGCAGGACTACTGGGTCACGATGACGACGACGCCTGCCGTGGATTCGAGCGAGGTCGGCTTCGGCTCGGCCGGGACGCCGAGCTGCGTGGCGATCGTTTGTGCGGCCTGTTCCTCGCCTGCTGTCGTGCCGTAGTACACCGCGGTCTGCGCGAACTGGGCTTCGCTGAAGTTGCCCGTCTCGGCGACGTTCCACCCCTCGGCGGTCAGCGTGCTCGCGGTACCGGCCGCCAGGCCGGAGACGTTGGAGTTGTTGAGTACCCGCACTTCGACGTCGGCGGGGGCACCCGAGGTGGTGGTGGCTGCAGAACCGGTCGACGCGTCGGCGGCCGGCGCCTGCGCTGCAGGGGCCTGCGCGGTCGGGGCGACTGCAGCCGGTGCACTCGTCGTCTCGGCGGAGGGCTCGGCGGCCGCCTCGTCGGAATCGGAACCCGTCAGCGACAACGCGCCGATCGCTGCGAACAGAATCGCGAGCGAGATCAACACCATGGCCAGGGCACGGAGAGGTGGCCCGGTCTGCTCCGGGTTCGGGCTGCTCACGTACTCGACCCTAGCCGACCGTCGACGACGACTCGGCACGTGGAACGCAAAGAGCTGCTCAGACGTCGAAACCCAGCCGACGTGCCGCACGAGCCTTCTGCCGGCTCGCACGCAACCGACGCAGGCGCTTGACCAACATCGGATCGGCGGCCAGCGCCTCGGGACGATCGACCAATGCGTTCAGGATCTGGTAGTAGCGGGTTGCCGACATGGAGAAGAGTTCCTTGATGGCCTCTTCCTTCGCACCGGCGTACTTCCACCACTGCCGCTCGAAGGACAGGATGTCGTGCTCTCGTCGACTCAGTCCGTCCGCACCGACCTCGTTCGGATCCTGAGAGCCGTCCGAACTTCCCGGTTGCTGAGACTGGTTCGAGTCACGCGCTGCTGCGCCGTCCATCCCACTCCTCGACTTCTCGACTCCCCGGGGTCTGCAAGGTCACCTACCCCGAGAAATCTGCTTCCCCCAGTACTGCCGGCACCCGTAGGAGCACCGACCGAATTACACAGTTGTACTTCGGGAATCATTCAACCATGCTCGACGCCTCGAGCACGGCTCCCGCGAGGTACCGGCGCGTGGCGTGTTCCCCGCACCCGGCCACACGCACCAGGCCCTCGGGTCGTTCCGCAGGCTCCACTCGCGCCCCCTGGGTCGTTCCGCAGGCTCCACTCCCGGCCCCCTTGGGTCGTTCCGCAGGCTCCACTCCCGGCCCACTATCCTTGTCGACCATGGCAATTCTTCCCATCCGGATCGTCGGCGATCCGGTGCTGCACACCGCAACCGCTCCCGTCACCGAGTCACCCGCCGAGCTGGCCGAGCTGATCGCCGACATGTACGAGACGTTGGCCGCCGCGAACGGCGTCGGCCTCGCCGCGAATCAGGTCGGAGTCGGCAAGCGTCTGTTCATCTACGACTGCCCCGATCAAGGCGAGGACGGCAAGATCTTCCGCCGCCGCGGCGAGGTCGTCAACCCGGTGCTCGAGACGTCGGAAATTCCGGAGACGATGCCCGACCCGGACGACGACGACGAGGGCTGCCTGTCCGTCCCCGGCGAGCAACACCCCACCGGGCGCGCCGAGTGGGCCCGAGTGACCGGTACCGACGCCAAGGGCGATCCCGTCGACATCGAGGGCCACGGCTTCTTCGCCCGGATGCTCCAGCACGAGGTGGGTCACCTCGACGGCTTCCTCTACACCGACGTGCTCATCGGGCGACATGCGCGGGCCGCGAAGAAGGCCATCAAGCGCGCCGGGTGGGGCGTGCCGGGGCTGAGCTGGACGCCCGGCACCGTCGACGACCCGTTCGGGCACGACGACGAGGACGAGGACTGACCGTCCCGGTGGGTACACGGGTGATGCTGCGCTACCGGCTGCCACCCGGCCACACCCACCCGATGACGGACGTGATCGGCGAACTGGTGGCCATCGACGCCGGTGCGGTCTCGGTGCGCGGCAGAGACGGCGCGCTGGTACAGGTCGCCGCCGAACGAGTCGTAGCGTTGAAACCTTTGGGCCCCAAACCGATTCGAACGTCGGAGATTCGATCGCTCGAGGCCGCTGCCGCCGACGGTTGGCCGGGCGTCGAGCGGGAATGGATCGACGGTTGGCAACTGCGGTTCGGTCACGGATTCACCGGACGCGCCAACTCGGCCGCACCGCTCGAACCGGGAGCGTCGATGACGGCCGAGACTCTCGCGGAGATCGTCGACCGATACGCCGCTCGCGGACTACCGCCGACGCTGTCGCTCCCCGACCGTCTCGGCAGCGCTCCGGCCGGCTGGTCGACCTACAACGAGAGCGCCGTCATGGCTGCGGACATCTCGAATCTTGCTTTACGCGATGGTGATTCGGCCATCGCCGTGACCGAGGAGCCGACGGCCGAGTGGTTGGCTTCCCTCCACTACCAGGGCGGCAAGGCACCCGCGGGCGCAGCGGAGGTGGCCGCCGCAGTCCGGGGCGGCACGCTCGGTTTCGGCATGATCGGCGCGCGCTCGTCGTCGGCAGCCGTCGGTCGCGCGGCCGTCACCACCGCCCCCGACGGTCGTTGCTGGGTGGGACTGACCTCGCTCTGGGTCTCCCCGGATCATCGACGCAACGGCCTCGGCACCCTGATGTGCGGCGAGTTGGTGCGATGGGGACGCGAGCACGGCGCGACACACGCGTACCTGCAAGTGGCCGTGGACAACACCCACGCCGTCGGCCTCTATCGAGATCTCGGTTTCGTCGACCACCACCACTATCGCTACGCCCGGCCCGAGAACGCGATCGGTCCGAACCCTGTCGGAGGCGTTCGATAGGGTTCCTTCCCGTGCGCTTGGCTACTTGGAATGTGAACTCCGTCCGCTCTCGTCAGGATCGAATCGTCGATTGGCTGCAGCGATCCGATGTCGATGTCCTGGCGATGCAGGAAACCAAGTGCAAGGACGCGCAGTTTCCGTACGAGCGGTTCACCGACATCGGGTACGAGGTCGCCCACGTCGGGCTGAGCCAGTGGAACGGCGTCGCGATCGCGTCTCGCGTCGGATTGGACGACGTGCAGGTCGGGTTCGAGGATCAGCCCGGGTTCAGCAAGGATCCCGAGGTCGATCCCGCTCAGGAGGCCCGCGCCATCGGTGCCACGTGCGCCGGGGTCCGCGTCTGGAGCCTGTACGTGCCGAACGGCCGCGAACTCGCAGATCCGCACTACACCTACAAGCTCGAGTGGCTCGCAGCACTGAAGGCCGACGCACAGGCGTGGGTGGCGGCGGATCCGCAGGCGCAGATCGCGCTCGTGGGCGACTGGAACATCGCGCCCACTGACGACGACGTCTGGGATCCCGCACTGTTCGAGGGCAAGACCCACACCTCGCAGCCCGAGCGTGATGCCTTCACCGCGTTCGGCGATGCCGGCTTCACCGAGGTGACGCGGCAGTTCACCCCCGAGCCCAGGACGTACACCTACTGGGACTACACGCAGTTGCGGTTCCCGAAGAAGCAGGGCCTGCGCATCGACATGGCGTTGACCTCACCCGCCCTGGCGGCTCGGGTGACCGGTGCGTCCATCGACCGCGAGGAGCGCAAGGGCAAGGGAGCCAGCGATCACGCTCCGGTGATCGTGGAGATCGGCTGAGCGGTCACTCGACGACGAGGTCCATGAACTCCTCGTGCTGCGCCAGGTATCGCCGGACATAGGTGCAGATCGGCACGATGCGCCACTGCCGATCGCGAGCGGTGTTCAGCGACGCCCTCACCAGCACGCCCGCCCACCCGCGGTCGCCGTATTCTTCCTTGACGACGGTGTGCATGAGCGCGACGACCGGGCCCACGCCGCCGTCGTCGCCCTCACCGAAGCGATATCCGAGAATGCCGACGAGTTCGTCGTCGACGAAAAGATCGAACCTGTTGTGATCGACGTCGTCCTCGATGCGAACGACGGGCCGGTCGACCGGAGCGGGTCCCTGGACCCGTCGTGGAAGTATGTGACTCATGTCACTCATGAGACCAGTGTTGTCCATGTGACGCGGGGAGAGTGCACCGATCGTCGCCGAGTCGTGCCCTTAATGTGACCGAGCGATGGTCTCCGGAAACAGACGTCAGAGCGCGACGAGCATGTCGTTGTACTCCGGATTGGCCGCGGCGAAACGCTGCACGTAGGTGCAGACCGGCTTGACCTTCCAGCCGTAGGACCGAGCACTGTCGAGTGCGCGCCGCACGAGAATGCCCGCCAGACCCTGATGACCGAAATCCTCGGTGACGACCGTGTGCATGAAGGACACGACATGAGTTCGCGTCGCACGCTTGCCGTTTCCCTCGACCTCGTAGAAGCCGACGATCCCGACGAGATCGCCGTTCAATCGAAGCTCGAACCGGTTCTGATCCTTGTTGATCGAGACATCAGCGCTAGGAGAACTTGCAAGCATGGGACGCCTCCTTCGCTGTGTGTGGAGTGGTGAACGAATGAAATCTTTTGTGACGTGCACCACTATTAAACATGCGCACGGTGGGTCTGTCACCTTTTCTACCAACAAACCTTCGGATGCGTAGGTTCGTCCGCCGAACCCGACTCGAATGCTGGTACGGATCATAAGCGACCCTGTTCGGCGTTGTGATACAACAACATTCAAGGCCCGCTCATGTTTTCGCCATGTACTCGGCATTCCGTTTCACCGGCAGCGACCCCCGTCTCCGCGCACGCCGGTACTGTCTTCTCTCGTGAAGTTCCTACCGCTCACGCCCAACGGCGAGACTCCTGTCCGCGCGCTGACCATCGCCGGAACCGACTCCGGTGGCGGTGCCGGAATCCAGGCGGACAGCCGAACGATGGCCCTGCTCGGCGTCCACGCCTGCGTTGCTGTCGCTGCGGTCACGGTCCAGAACACCGTCGGCGTGACGGGCTTCCACGAGATTCCGCCGGACGTCGTCGCAGCGCAGGTTCGCTCCGTCGTCTCCGACATCGGCGTCGGCGCAGCGAAGACCGGAATGTTGGCCTCCACCGCGATCATCGAAGCGGTCACGGCCGTCTGCACCGAGGTGGGCATCGGCCGAGATCAGCCGGTTCCCCTTGTCGTGGATCCGGTGTGCGCGTCGATGCACGGGGATCCGCTACTGCACGCCGAAGCCCTCGACGCCATCCGGCACACCCTGTTTCCCATCGCCTCGCTGGTGACCCCCAACCTCGACGAGGTTCGGCTCATCACCGGCATCGACGTCATCGACGACTCCAGCGCGCACCGCGCCGCCGAGGCCCTGCACGGATTGGGCGCGCAGTGGGCCCTGGTCAAGGGCGGTCACCTGCGGACGTCCACACACAGCACCGATCTGCTGTTCGACGGCGACACCTTCCTCGAATTCACCAGCGAACGCATCGACACCGGCAACGACCACGGCGGTGGCGACACCCTCGCCGCATCGATCGCCTCGGCCCTGGCGCACGGATACTCCATGCCCGACGCGGTGGCGTTCGGCAAGGAGTGGGTCACTCGCTGTCTGGCCGCGTCCTACGACCTGGGCGCGGGCCACGGACCGGTGTCACCGCTGTGGCGACTGCACGAGTCGGAGGATGCGTAGGTCGTCGGGCGCGCCCTTGATCTTCGGAGCGAAGAAGCTGCGGCGATAGGGCTTGGACACCACATGCAAGGCGTCGAGCACCTCCGGCGGGACCCCCTCGAGGGCCGCCGCGGAGATCATGATGTTGCCGTTGCCGCCGGTCTGCATCACCCGGGCGGCGACGGTGACGTCGACGCCCAGCCAGTCCGATCCCACCTGACGCGGGCTGCCGGTGTGGATGCCGACGCGCATCGTCGGGGTGTAACCGTCGACGTCGACACCCTTCAGTGCCTCGCGGGCCGCGAAGACCGCGTCGACTGCTTTGCCCGCATCGGCGAACACCGCCATGATGCCGTCGCCCAGTCTCTTGACGACGTGGCCGCCGCGGAACACGACCTCGGGTTCGACCGCTTTGGAAACCTTGCGGAGCAGCGTCAGGGTGGCGGTGTCGCCGGCGCGCAGCGACCACGACGAGAACCCGACGAGGTCGGTGAAGACGATGGTGACGTCCTGTTCGCCGCGCCCCCGGCCCGTCCTCTCGAGGATCGCCTGCCACACCTGCAAGGCACCGCGGCCGACTTCACGGGATGCGCCCGGCTCGTCGTCGAGTCCGTTGGCAACCAGAAAGCGATCGGCGACGCGGGCAACGGCAAGGGCTCGCCCCGGCCCGTCGATCGACAGGGGATCACCGAACGTGGGGTCGCCGGGTAGTGCGCGACGCACACGTCGTACCGCCCCGACCACCTTGGGCGCTCGGTTGGTGGTGCGAACCCACTCCACCACCGAGTCCACGACTGCGTTCACAGCATCGAGCGTAACTCACAGTTACACATACTCGCCCTTATCCTTCGGCGCGCGCGGCCTCGCGCTCGGCACCCACCGGAACCCCGTTGGGGCCCTCCACCGACTGCGCGTAGACGCCGATGCCGTAGGCCACTGCCGCACCGTTCTTCGCCAGTGCGGCGCGGTCGACGTTCGCCAGGGTGTCCTGGTCGGTGTGGTAGTTCTCGTCGAAGGTCTGATCGGCGGTGCCGCCCCACTTCTCGGCCTGCGCGGCGGTCTTGTTCTCGTCCGCTCCGCTGAACACACCACCGGCGGGGATGCCCACCTCGATGAACGGGCCGTAGTCCGAGCGACCGTCGAAATCGGTCCCGTCGACGGCTACGTCCTCGGCTGCCAGGTGCTCGACGAAGGTGCGCTCGATGGCGTCGGATCCGGCCGGGCCTGCGGGCTCACCCACCTGGTCGGAGTCGTCGCCGTCGTAGGCGAGGTAGCCGGCGTTGTGCGAGCCGATCATGTCGAAGTTCAGGTACAGCGCGATGTTCTGCTTGTCCTCGTCGGACAGGCCCTCGACGTACTTGGTGGAACCGACGAGTCCGTTCTCCTCGGCACCCCAGAACGCGAAACGTACCGCGTTGGTGACCTCGGGTGCACTGCCCATCTGCAGTGCGGTCTCGAGTACTGCCGCCGTGCCGGTTCCGTTGTCGTTGATGCCGGGGCCCTCGGGAACGCTGTCGAGATGCGCACCGGTGACCACCACGTTCTCGGTGGAACCGGTGGTGGTCTGCGCAATGATGTTGCGACTGGTGGTCGTTTCGGTTTCGGTGACGAGTGTCAGCGTCACCTCGGGTGCGGCCAGCACGGCCGCACCGTCCTCCTGGCTGACGCCGCCGGTCGGAATCCGGGCAGTGTCGGCGTCGCCGAGGGTGCCCGAATCGAGCGGCCCGGGTTCGTTGTTGACGATGATCGCGGCGGCCGCTCCCAGTTCTGCGGCAACGGTCTGCTTCACACCGAAGGCGCACACTCCTCGCGGCACGACCGCGACGGCTCCGGCCAGGTCGAGGCCGGTGTAATCGGTCGCCTCACAGCCGTCTGCACCGGCGGGAGCGCCGACGACGCGTGCGGTGATTCCCTCGGCGGTGGTGGTGGGCGAGTAACTGAGCGCGAACACCGGGATCTCGGTGCCCGCAAGCGACAGAGTTTGGGTCTGCGCCTCGAAGGTCTCGAATTCGAATTCCGGGGTGGTGACCTCGAACCCGGCCGATTCGAGTTGCGAGACAACATAATCGACACTCGCGTCGTAACCGGCGGTGCCGGCAGCGCGATTTCCGTCGTTCTCGGCGGCGATGGCTTCCAATTGTTCGAGGTGCCCCACCAACGCGTCCTCGGTGACCGCGGCAGAGAGCCCCGGCCCGTCGGGTGTCGCGAAAACTCTGGCCGGTTCCTCGTCCGAGGTGGACGAGCAACCGGCCAGAATCAAGACAGTGACAGCGCTACCTGCAAGTAGGGAAATCCGCATAGCGGACACCCTACCGGCGAGCGGCGTCAGGCGTCCCGACGATTGACGACGAACACTGCCGCTCCGAAGATCACCGCGGTGAAGGCGACGAAGTAGATCAGTCCGCCGATCGGACCCCAGTGGAAGTCGACACCTCCGCTGGATCCGAGGAAGTGATTGGCGTTGAGGAAGGGCAGGAACGGCTGGATCTTCTCGCCGACCGTCGGAATCACCCCGACGAGGTTCTCGATGAGCAGTGGCCACAGAAGCAGGATGGCGATTGCTCCGGCGGACTGCCGCATGAGAGCGCCGACGCCGATGGCCAGAACGACCTGGACGAACGCCAGGATGGCGGTCCCGTACAGGACGCGCCAGGTTCCATCGATGTCGAAGCCGAGCAGCGCACCTGCCTGCTCACCGGCGAGCGCCTTGGCGAGGTAGAGCCCGATGACGGCGAGCACGAACGACAGGATCGCACCGTAGACACCGACCAGCAGGGCCTTGGCCGCCAGTACCGATCCTCGGTTGGTCACGGCCTGGAACGTGGTTCGGATCAGACCGAACCGGTATTCGCTGGTCACGGTCAACGCGGCCAGGATCATCAACACCATCGAACCGAAGGTTCCGACGCCGAGCCCTACGACGTCGGCTGCCGTCGTGGGCGGAATGCCCTCGGGCGCATCGGTTTCGGTGGCCAACTGAGCGGCCCAGCCCAGTATCGACGCGAATCCGAGACCGAGCACCACGATGATCGCGCTGCACCACCACGGCGATTTGGTCGAGGTGAACTTGATTCTTTCTGCTGCCAGTACGCCCATCAGAGTGAACCGCCCATCGCTTGCTGAGTGTTGGGGTTTTCGGCTCCCGCGCCGTGGTATTGCACTGTGTCTCCGGTGAGTTTCATGAAGGCTTCCTCGAGCGATCCTCGTTGAGAGGCCAACTCGTGCAGAGTGATTCCGGCTCGACCGGCGATGTCGCCGATCGTGTCGGTCGTGGAGTTCAGCACCACGAGCGAGGGCTGAAGTTCATCGGTCTTGTCCGGCTCGCGCACGGTGAGACCGGCCGTGGTCAACGCCTGACGCAGACCGTCGAGCTGCGGGCTGCGCACGCGCACCGATGCTTCGGAGGCGTGGTCGATGAATTCCTGCACCGAGGAATCCGAGATCAGCTTGCCGCGTCCGATGACGATGAGATGCTCCGCTGTCTGAGCCATCTCCGAGAGGAGGTGGCTCGAGACCAGCACCGTGCGACCCTCGGCTGCCAAGCGCTGCATGAACTTTCGGATCCAGACGATGCCCTCGGGATCGAGTCCGTTGACCGGCTCGTCGAACAGCAACACCTTGGGGTCGCCCAGCAAAGCGCCGGCGAGTCCCAGCCGCTGCGACATACCGAGCGAGAAGCCACCGGCATTCTTCTTGGCGACCTCGGACAGGCCAACCAGACGCAGCACCTCGTCGACTCGCGACTTGGGGATGCCGTTGGACGCGGCCATCCACTCGAGGTGTGCACGAGCCGATCGGTTGGGGTGCACCCACTTGGCGTCGAGCAGGGCGCCGACGGTACGCAGTGGTTGCTTCAGGTGGCTGTAGCTCTTGCCCTCGATGGTCGCCGTGCCCGAGGTGGGTCGGTCGAGTCCGAGGATCATCCGCATGGTGGTCGACTTGCCTGCGCCGTTGGGGCCGAGGAAGCCGGTCACGATGCCGGGTTTGATGGTGAAGGTGAGGTTGTCGACCGCCGTCACCGCGCCGTATTGCTTGGTCAGTCCTGTCACTTCGATCATGGGTACAACTGTCCCCCATCGACAGCGTCCGCACATCGACCCACAGTCGACTCTTCCATCATCCTTTCGGATGACACACACCCTGAGACAGTCGGTCGCAGAGGCGGTGAGCGGTCACTCAGGCGGCACGCGGTCACACGGGCGCGGCCGCAAATGCGCGCGCGTTTGCCGGATGCGCGCGGAATCGCCTCGCATTCGCCACAATTCTGCGCGCGTTTCACAAATGCGCGCGCGTTTGCCGGATGCGCAGCACCACATGCAACGCAGCCGATCACATGGGCGGCACGCGGTTATATGGGGTGGCACGCGGTCACACGGGCGCGGCCGCAGATGCGCGCGCGTTTGCCAGATGCGCGCGGAATCGCCTCGCATTCGCCACAATTCTGCGCGCGTTTCACAAATGCGCGCGCGTTTGCCGGATGCGCAGCACCACAGGCAACGCAGCTGATCACATGGGCGAGCTGGCCTGCGCCCAGAATCGTTTCGGAATTCGGCCGGCGTGCCTGGCCTGGTACCCCGCGGCGACAGCATGACGCATCGCCGACGCCATCAGCGCCGGATCCTTTGCCCTGGTCACCGCGGTCGCGAGCAGTACCGCATCGCAGCCGAGTTCCATGGCGAGGGCGGCGTCGCTGGCGGTGCCGATGCCCGCGTCGAGGATCACCGGAACCGAGGCGGCGTCGACGATCATCTCGATGTTGTGGGGGTTGGAGATGCCGAGCCCGGTGCCGATGGGCGAGCCGAGCGGCATGACGGCCACGCAGCCGATGTCCTCGAGTCGCTTCGCCAGTACCGGGTCGTCGGTGGTGTACGGCAGCACCTGGAAGCCGTCGTCCACGAGTTGTTCTGCGGCCTTGACCAATTCGATGGCGTCGGGCAGCAGGGTCCGCTCGTCGGCGATCACTTCGAGTTTCACCCAGTCGGTCTCGAGCGCCTCACGGCCCAGTTGCGCGGTGAGCACTGCTTCGGCCGCGCCACGGCAGCCTGCGGTGTTCGGCAGCGGGGCGATGTTCAAGCGGCGCAGCAGATCCAGCACTCCCGTCCCACCGGCGGCGTCGACGCGGCGCATCGCGACGGTGGTCAATTCGGTTCCCGACGCGACGAGGGCCTCCTCGAGTACCGCGAGATTCGCCGCTCCCCCGGTGCCGGTGATGAGCCGGGAGGTGAAGGTGCGGTCGGCGATGACCAGTTGTTCAGCCACCCCAGGAGTGGAGCCCGCGGAACGACCCTCAGCCACCCTGAACCGCCGTGAGAACGTCGATGGTCCAACCTTTTTCGACGCTGGTGGTGTCCCAGCGACTCTTGGGCAGCACCGCTCCGTCGACGGCGACGGCGATGCCCTTCTCGGGCAGCCCCAGGAATTCGAGCAGCCGACGCATGGTCATGTCCTCGGTGAGCAGGTGGTCCTCACCGTTGACGGTGATACCGATCGCGACCTGTGTCATGGTGTCCTCTCTATGTGCGAAAAGCGTTCGGGTGTGGCTGTTTTCGCCTCCGGCAGCGCCTCGCCGGAGATGAGTGCGGCGACGGCGTCGGCGGTGATGGGCGCGAGCAGGATGCCGTTGCGGCCGTGGCCGGTGGCAACGATCACCTGGGCAGACAGCCTGCCGATGATGGGCAGTCCGTCCGGGCTCATCGGCCGCAGTCCGGCAGCGGTTTCGTACAGTTCGTATTCGCCGATGCTCGGCATGAGCCGTTCGGCGTCGGCGATGAGGTCTCGTACCCCGGCGACGGTGACCTGGGTGTCCTGGCCGGATTCGTATTGGGTTGCGCCGACGACCAATCCGTCGCCGCGCGGTACCAGGTAGATCGCGCGCCCGTGCACGGTTCCGCGAACGGTCCGGTTCGGCGGCTGTGCGGCGCTCGGTCGACGACGCAGCCGCAGGATTTCGCCCTTGACCGGTCGGACCGGAAGGGTGGGCCACAATGCCGCCGACTGTGCGCCTGCGGCCAGGACCACCTGATCGGCGTCGGGAATGGTGTCGACCGAGTCCGTGGAGAACTCCACTCCCGCATCCAGGCATCCCTGCTCGAGTGCGGCGATCAGCACCCGATTGTCCACCGACAACTCGGTCGGAGCCAGCAGGCCGAGTCGAATATTCTGTGCCAGAGCAGGTTCGAGCTCACGCAACTGCGCCCGTCCCAGAATCTCGAGCTCGTGCCCCTGTTCGCCGACCCATTCGGCGATGGTTCGCAGATCGGCGGCATCGGCCGCATCGAGGGCAACCGTCACCGATCCCGCTGCGGAGAACACCGAGGGGCCGGGGAGGCGTCGGGCAAATTCCGGCCACCGCGCCAACGACGCAGCGCCCAGGTGCAGCAGTTCGTGTTCGCCGGGCCAGCCCTCGGACAACGGTGCCAGCATTCCGCCCGCGACCCAGGATGCGCCCTTGCCCAGAGCGGGATCGTGAACGACGACCCGGTGACCGTCCCGGCTCAGGCGCAGCGCCGTCGACAGCCCGATGACGCCTCCGCCGATAACGACGATGTGCACGCGATTCACGTCCTCACTCCCTGCGCCCGCATGATCGGGTTCAGGTATTGACGGTAAGGGCGGCGAACCCACTCTCAGCCCCACGATCCTCGGGACTCCCGCGATATCTCGGCCACTCCGTCGTCGGTGGCGGCCACCATGAGAATACAGTTCGCTTTGTGCATCCATCTCAGACCGCCCGCAACCAGACTCCCCGTGAGCGTCTTGCGTCCGCTCGCCTGTACCTGTGTACCGATGCCAGGCGCGACAAGGGCGACCTCGCGCAGTTCGCCGAGGCCGCGTTGTCCGGTGGCGTCGACATCATCCAGCTGCGCGACAAGAACTCCGCCGGCGAGCGCGAGTTCGGTCCCCTCGAAGCCAAGGACGAGCTCGCTGCGCTGGCGATTCTGCTCGCTGCCACCAAGCGGCACGGTGCGCTGCTTGCGGTCAACGATCGCGCGGATCTGGCGTTGGCCTCGGGCGCGGACGTGCTGCATCTCGGCCAGGGCGATCTGCCGGTGCACTACGCGCGGCAGATTTTGGGACCGGACGTGGTGATCGGGCGCTCGACGCAGAACCGCGCTCAGTCCTCGCTCGCCGCGATCGAGGACGGCGTCGACTACTTCGCCGTCGGGCCGGTGTGGCCGACGCCCACCAAGCCCAATCGCAAGGCCGCGGGGCTCGAGACTCTGCGGGCGACGGCGGACTCGCTCCCGGAGCGGCCGTGGTTCGCCATCGGCGGCGTCGACGCGACCAATGTCGATCAGGTCAGGGCAGCCGGTGCCGATCGCATCGTCGTGGTCCGCGCCATCACCGAGGCCCGGGACCCGCAGGCGGCCGCCCGTTCACTGGTGCAGGCGCTTCAGCCCTAGAACCCTGGAGCCCTAGAGCCACGACAGAACCGTGGACGGCGTCAGGACCTGCACCGAGGTGGGCAGTCGATTCTGCAGTCCGCGATCGGCGGTGACCAGCGCCGTCAGGTCTCCGTCGAGGTCAGCCTGCTCGGCCAGGGTGTCGTCGCCACTGCCGTCGGCGAGAATCGTCCGGGTCCGCGGGTCGTCGACGACCGCGTCCCTGGCCTGGCCCTCGAGGACGGCTTCGATGCGGGTGAGCCAACCGTACTGACCGCTCGGCAGCTCGACGGTGCGCGGCAGCGTCTCGGCGAGCGAGGTCAGCAGTGCGCCGGTGGATCCGGCACGGTCCTTCCACCATCCGTTCGGTCGCGAGCCCAGCACGTTGGCGGTATCGAGCAGCACTCGAAGCGGCACGGTGCGCAGCGACGGCCAGCTGGACGCGAAACCCGGGTGCAGCGGGAGTTCGTCGACGATCGACTCCGGCACCCAGCGCAGCTCGGTGCTCTCCCCGTTGGGCACGGTGGTCAACGGATGATCGGTATCGGCGACGACGGTGGTGTACGACCAGCCGCTCTCGACGCTCGCGGTGACGCGCTCGCTGCGCACACTGACCTGTTCGGCCGAGATACCGGCTTCTTCGTGGGCCTCACGCACCGCCGCGTGCGCGGTGCTCTCGTGGGAATCGCGGGCTCCGCCCGGTAGCGCCCAGGTTCCGCCCTGGTGACTCCACAGGGCACGGTGCTGGAGCAGCACCACCGGTTCGCCGGCGTTCGACGGTGCACGCAGCAACAGTCCGGCGGCACCGTGCTTTCCCCAGTGCCGAGTGCCGTTCTCGCCGATCACCCAGCCGTCCCCGTCACCACGCATACTCACCACCCTAGGTGAATCACCTGCCTGTAGTGGCTGCAGTACCGTCCGCCTACTTATATGCTCGGGTGCGTGATCGCGGCCGGTATTACCCCCTCCGCTGCCGTCCCCCCGACAACGGCTACGCACGTCGGTGTCGCTGCAGGCAAGCCACCGGTTCGATACACGATGCGTTCGACGCCTGCGCGGTTGGTCGCGATGGGAACCGCGCTGGTGGTGCTCGCGTTGACGGTCGGAAATCTCGCGTCCACGGCAGTGACCGATCGAGTCGACACCCTGGGCACCCTGTTGGTGCGCACCGAGCCGTTCGCGAACTCGGCACAGAATCTGTACGGGGCACTGTCGGTGGCCGACGCGGCTGCGGCCACCGCGTTCATCGCCGGCGGTCTCGAGCCGCCCGAGGTGCGCGAGCGCTACTCGCAGGCGCTCGGCGAGGCGTCGTCCGAGCTGATCGCGGCCTCGGCCGGAGTGACCGAAAACGACGCGGCCACCAGCGCGGTGCTCACCCAGATCGCCGCCGGGTTGCCGGTGTACAGCGGCCTGGTCGAGACGGCGCGAGCCAACAACCGCAGCGGAAATCCGGTGGGCGCGGCGTACCTCGGCGAGGCGTCGACGATGATGCAGACGAGCCTGCTGCCGCTGGCCGAGAAGTTGTACACCGAGCAGGCGTCGCGGGTGTCGGCCGATCAGGAACGGTTCACCAGTCCTCCACTGTTCGCGATCGGCTCGCTGGTGTTCCTGTTGCTGATGACCGGCCTGGCCCAGTGGTACCTGTCGCGGACCACCCGCCGGACGTTGAACGTCGGATTCCTCACTGCCACAGTCGCTGTCGCCGGGCTACTCGGCTGGATGCTGGTGGTGGGGCTGGTTTCCTCGATCGCCACCGATCGCGCGATCGACCGCGGAGTGTCTCCGCTGAAGTCCTACACGACGGGTTTCATTCTGGCGCAACAGGCCAGAGCAGACGAGACACTCGACCTCGCCCGCCGCGGCGGCGGTCAGGATTACGGAGAATCGTTCGACGCCAACGTCTCTCGGCTCACCGAGATGTTCCAGGGCGACACCGCGGTGATCGATGCACTGAACACGTGGTCGGTCTCGCACTCGAGGATCGATTCCGCACTCGAGGTCGGCGATTTCAACGGCGCGGTCTCCATTGCCACCGGCACCGGCGAGTCCGATTCGGCGGCCGCGTTCACCGCGCTGGACAGTGTCCTGGTCGACGGAATCGAGAACGCGCGAAGCGAACTGCGGTCCAACATCGACCGATCGGTGTGGGTGCTGTCCGGACTGCCGGACGGCGCGTACGTGCTCACCGTCTTCGCATCGGTCGCCTTCGGTGTCGGCCTGTTCCCGAGGCTGCGGGAGTACCTGTGAAACGTCTACTCGCCGTCGGCATCCTGGTCACCGCCCTGTTGGTCGGCTGTTCGCCGCCGGAGAACTCTGCGCCGCAGGTCGACACGACATTCACCGAACCGCCACTACCGGAAGGCGCGTCCGTCGCCGCTCGCCCCACCGAGAGCCCCGCCGACGACGAGTGCGCCCGCCCCACAGCCAGCCTGCGACCACTGGAGACGGGCACCGATGCTCCGCCACCGCCACAACCGACCATCGACGCACTGCGCGCCAAGGGCCGGTTGGTCGTCGGGTTGGACACGGGCAGCAACCTTTTCAGTTTCCGCGATCCGATGACCGGTCAACTGGTCGGGTTCGATGTCGACATCGCGCGGGAAGTCTCACGAGACCTGTTCGGCGATCCGAACCGGTTGGACTTTCGCATCCTCACCTCCGCACAGCGGCTCGAAGCTCTGCAGGATTCTTCGGTGGACATGGTGGTCAAGACGATGACCATCACGTGCGCTCGCCGCAAGGACGTCCAGTTCTCCACCGTGTACTTCCAAGCGCAGCACCGTGTTCTGGTGGTGCAGGGTTCGGGCATCCGCGGAGTCGAGGACCTGGCGAACAAGCGAGTGTGCGCCGTGGAGGGCACCACCTCGCTGCGACGCATCCAACGCGTCCAGCCTGCCGCGACCGTGGTGACGGTACCGATGTGGTCGGATTGTCTTGTGGTGCTGCAGCAACGGCAGGTCGACGCCATCAGCACCGACGACGCGATCCTGGCCGGTCTCGCAGCACAGGATCCGTACCTCGAGATCGTCGGTGACAGCCTGAGCCCGGAGCCGTACGGGGTGGGAATCAACAAGGACAACGAGGATCTGGTCCGCTTCGTCAACGGCACGTTGGCACGCATTCGCTCCGACGGCACCTGGAACCGCATCTACAACCGGTGGCTGACCGTGCTCGGCCCCTCCCCCGGTCCGCCCAGCGCGACGTACAGCGATTAGGGACGCCGACATGGACGACGACGAACAGCAGCAGCAGACGGCCCCGGCGGAGCGAACGCAGGCGGTCTCGCGCACCGACGACAGCGAGCGCACCCGGGCTGTGTCGAGAACACCGGCCGGATCGAACACGGACGGCGTCTCGGGAACGGACGGCATCGAGCGCACCCAGGCCGTCTCACGGTCACCGGTCGACGATCGGACCCCGACATCCGCTCCGTCGCACCCTGCTTCCACCCGCTCCAAGACAGGTCGGTCGAGGTCCGGTCGATCGCGCAGCACCGGCATTCGGCGACGACTAGGCGGCGGTCTGGTGGATGTGCCACGCGTCGAACCGATCGATCCTGCCACCGCAGTGATGTCGGATCCGTCGGTGCCGCAGCACAAACGGTTCTGCTGGAAGTGCAATGCCAAGGTCGGCCGCAGTGAACCGGGCCGTCCCGACGTGGAAATGGGCATCTGCCCGCACTGCGGCGCAACGTTCGACTTCACTCCGTTGCTGGAACCGGGCGATCGCGTGGTCGGTCAGTACGACGTGCAGGGCTGCATCGCGCACGGCGGACTCGGCTGGATCTACCTCGCCATCGACCGCAACGTCAGCGACCGCTGGGTGGTACTCAAGGGACTGCTGCACTTCGGTGACGAAGAGGCACACGCCGTCGCGGTCGCCGAGCGACAATTCCTCGCCGAGGTCGCCCATCCCGGTGTGGTGAAAATCTACAACTTCGTCGAGCAACCCCGCAGCGACGGCTCGACCGTCGGCTTCATCGTCATGGAATACGTCGGCGGCCGCTCACTGCGCGACATCCTCACCGCGTGCGGTGACGGCACCCGGCTGCCCGTCGAACAGGCACTCGCCTACGTCCTCGAAGTGCTTCCGGCACTGGGCTACCTGCATTCGATCGGACTTGTCTACAACGACCTCAAGCCGGAGAACATCATGGTCTCCGACGACCAGATCAAACTCATCGACCTCGGTGCGGTCGCAGGTATCGAGGACTACGGCTACCTGTACGGCACGGTGGGCTACCAGGCACCGGAGATCGTGAAGACGGGACCGACGGTGGCGTCGGACATCTTCACGGTCGGCCGCACGCTCGCGGTGTTGACGCTGAACATGCCGTCGAAGAACGGCAAGTACCTCGACGGCCTGCCTTCGGCCGAGGAATCCGAAGTACTGCAACAGTTTCCGTCACTGCACCGACTGTTGCTGCGCGCGACGCACGAGGACCCCGCTCGGCGGTTCCGATCCGCGGACGAATTCGCCGGGCAGGCCACCGGCGTGTTGCGCGAGATCCTGGCCATCAGGACAGGTGTCGAGCGGCCGGGACTGTCGACGGTATTCAGCCCGCCGCGTACCACTTTCGGCACCGAGCATTCGGTGGGACGCACCGACACCTACGTGGACGGTACGGTGCGCCACGAACGAATGACCGCAGCCGAAGTGGTTGCCGCGCTTCCGGTTCCGTTGGTGGACCCCAACGACCCGAGCGCGCCGCTGCTGGCGGCCGCCGTACACGTCGAACCTCGACAGACCCTGGACTCGCTGCAGCACGCCAAACGCAACGGCATCGAACGCGTCACCTCGGGAGCCGAATCGAGCCGTTCCGGGGGCTCCTCCAGTCCCGTGGAACTGAGTCTCGAGATCACCCTCGCCGAGGTCAAAGCCCATCTGGATCTCGGGAACGTCGTCGAAGCAACCGACATTCTGGCCAAGGTGCAGTCGACCGACCACACCGCGGACCCGTGGCGAGTGCAGTGGTACGCGGGACTGATCGCACTGCTGCATCACGAATACGATTCTGCGTTCACCGATTTCGACAACGTGCTCGGCGCGATGCCCGGTGAACTCGCACCCAAGCTCGCGCTCGGAGCCACCTCCGAACTGCTCGGGCATGTGGCCGCAGGCAACGGCGAGGAAGCCGAGAAGTGGCGGGCCCGCGCCGAGGGTCTGTACCGCGCGGTGTGGCGAACCAATCGTGGCATCGTCAGCTCGGCATTCGGCCTGGCCAGGCAGTTGCAGCGCCGCGGCGATCAGACCGGGGCCATCGCCGCGCTGGATCAGGTGCCGATCAGTTCGCGGCACTACTCCATGGCCCGCATGACGAGTGTGTTGACGTTGCTGATGGACCGCTCGCGAGCCGAGCTGTCCGAATCCGATTTCCGTTCTGCTGCCCGGCGAGTGGCGTTGCTGCCCAAGGCCGAGAGCCGGGCGCTGCAGATGCGGACGCTGGTGCTGGCGATGGCCCTGGACTGGATCGTCTCCGGCCACGCCGCCACCGCCGAGCGGGAGCCCATTCTCAGCGTGCCGTTCACCGAGGACGGGTTGCGGCGCGGCACCGAGAAGGGCCTTCGCGCACTGGCCCGCAACGCCACCGATCGCGCCCACCGCTTCTCGCTGGTGGATCTGGCGAACGCGATCAGGCCGCGTTCGTTGTTCTAGGCGACTTCTCTGACCAGGTCGTCCGCCGCACGCGCGATCGCCAGTTCCTCGTCGGTCGGCACCACCAACACCGTGACGGTGGACGAGTCGGTCGAGATCACCCGAGCCTGCTTGCTGCGCACCGCATTACGCTCGGCGTCGATCTCGATGCCGAAGCCCTCGAGATTCGCGAGGGCGTCCGCGCGCACCGCTGCGGCGTTCTCGCCGACACCGGCGGTGAACGTGATGGCGTCCAGCCGTCCCAGCCCGATCATGTACGCACCGATGTACTTGCGCAGACGGTGGATGTAGACGTCGTAGGCCAAGCGCGCGGAGGCGTCGCCGTCGTCGATCCGCTGCTGCAATTGCCTGAAGTCGTTGACCCCGCACAGTCCGATCAACCCGGAGCGACGGTTGAGCAAGGCGTCGATGTCGTCGACGCTCATGCCCGCACTGCGCCGCAGGTGCATGATCACGCCGGGGTCGATATCCCCACTGCGCGTACCCATCACAAGACCTTCGAGGGGAGTCAGTCCCATCGAGGTGTCGACCGCCTTGCCGCCGGCGACGGCCGAGGCCGACGCACCGTTGCCCAGATGCAGCACGATCTGGTCGATGTCGGCGAGGTCGCGGCCGAGGAACTGCGCCACCTGCTCGGACACGTAACGATGCGAGGTGCCGTGGAAGCCGTACCGTCGGATGTCGTGCTCGGCAGCGACGGTCGCGTCGATGGCGTAGGTCGCGGCCGCGTCGGGCAGGGAATGAAAGAAGGCAGTATCGAACACTGCCACATGAGGCACGTTCGGCAGTTGCTTCCTGGCGACCTCGATGCCCAGCACGTTCGGCGGATTGTGCAGTGGTGCAAGGTTGCTCAGATCGGAGATCTGTTGCACGACGGAGTCGTCGATGATCGTCGGACGGTAGAAGACGGTCCCGCCGTGGACGACGCGATGCCCGACCGCGGTGACCGATTCCAGTTCGACGCCTGCGTCGGCGAGCATCTCGAAGGCCAGGGCCAGACCGGCACCGTGGTCGTCGATGTGCTGGATGCGCTCGACACTCTCGCCCCGGTGGTCGAGTTCGACTCGGCCGTCGGATTCACCGATGCGCTCGACGAGCCCACTGGCCACGGATTCCCCCGAGCCCGGGTCGACGAGTTGGAACTTGACCGAGGACGAACCGGAGTTGACGACGAGAATGCTCACTTGCCCTCCTGAACGGCTGCGGCGGCGATGCCCTGTGCCTGAATCGCCGTGATGGCGACGGTGTTGACGATGTCCTCGACCAGCGCACCGCGCGAGAGATCGTTGACGGGCTTACGTAGGCCCTGCAGAACAGGTCCGACCGCAACCGCGCCGGCGCTGCGCTGGACGGCCTTGTAGGTGTTGTTGCCGGTGTTGAGGTCCGGGAAGATGAACACCGTCGCTCGGCCCGCGACGTCGGAATCGGGCAGCTTCGACGCGGCGACGGACGGTTCGATCGCCGCGTCGTACTGAATCGGACCCTCCACGAGCAGTTCCGGATTACGTTCGCGCACAAGCGCTGTGGCTTGCCGAACCTTGTCGACGTCGGCTCCGGAACCGGACTCGCCGGTGGAGTACGACAGCATGGCCACCCGCGGCTCGATACCGAATTGGGCAGAGGTCTGCGCCGAGGAGACGGCGATGTCGGCCAACTGCTCGGCCGTCGGGTCGGGTACGACGGCGCAGTCACCGTAGGCGAGAACACGATCGGACAGGCACATCAGGAAGATCGACGACACCGTCGACACACCCTCGGTGGTCTTGATGATCTCGAACGACGGCTTGATGGTGTGCGCGGTGGTGTGCGCCGCGCCCGAGACCATGCCGTCGGCAATCCCCTTGTGCACCATCATCGTTCCGAAGTACGAGATGTCGGCCATGATCTCGCGGGCACGGTCGATCGTCATCCCCTTGTGCTTGCGCAGCTCGGTGTACTCGGCCGCGAAGTCCTCGGCGTAGTCACAGTTCTTGGGGTCGAGAACCGTGGCACTGTCGAGGTCGACGCCCAGTTCCGACGCGCGTCGTCGGATGGGACCTTCCTCGCCGAGGATCGTCAGGTCCGCGACCTGCCGCTGCAGCAGACGTCCGGCAGCACGCAGGATGCGATCGTCGCCGCCCTCGGGGAGCACGATGTGCTTGCGGTCGGCGCGTGCCCGGTGGATCAGCTGATACTCGAACATCTGCGGGGTCGTGATGGTGGGAATGGCGATGTCGAGACGACCAAGAAGGGTTTTCGCATCGACCCGCTGTTCCATCAGGCCGAGTGCGGTGTCCACCTTGCGCTGCGAACCCACGGCCACCCGGCCGCGCGTCTGCGCTGCAGCAGAGGCGGTGTCGAAGGTGCCGAGCTCGGTGGTCAGGATCGGCAACCGGGGGCCGAGACCCGCCACCAGACGAGCGATGGCCGGATGGGGCTCGATGCCGCCGTTCATGATGATGCCGGCGAGGGACGGAAAGCCCTCCGCCTCATGGGCATTGACGAGGGCGAGCAACACGTCGGATCGGTCTGCGGGTGCGATGACGACGACACCCTCGGTCAGGCGTTCGAGGATGTGCTCGGCCGTCATGCCACCGACCATGACCCGCAACGCTTCTCGCTGCAGCAACGACGAGTCACCGGAGTACAGTGTGCCGTCCACCGCCTCGAGCAGTTCCGCCATCGTCGGCGCGACGAGGAGCGGAATCTCCGGCAGAGACCACGCAGGCACACCCACCGACGCCAATGCGTCGGTGACCGCGTCGAGATCCTCGGGCGCGCAGCGGTTCGCCACGATCGCAGCCAGGTGGGCGTGGTGCTGACGCAGTTCGCCCTGGCACAGAGTGGCCAACTGTGCGATCTCGTCGGGCGTACGACCGGACCCGCGCAGCGCAAGCAGCACGGGGGCACCGAGATTGACCGCGATGCGAGCGTTGAAGCCGAGTTCGCTGGGGCTGCCGACGTCGGTGTAATCGCTGCCCACGATCACCACGGCGTCGCACTGAGAAGCGACCTCGTGATACCGATCGACGATCTTGCTGAGCGCGGCATCCTGATCGGCGTGCACCTGCTCGTACGTGACACCGAGCGACTGCTCGTACGTCAGATCAGCGGTGGTGTGCTCGACGAGCAACTCGAGGATGTAATCGGGCTCGTCGGTCGATCGGGCGATGGGACGGAACACCCCCACCCGGGCCGCGGACGCGGCGAGCATCTGCAGCACACCGAGCGCGATGGTCGACTTCCCGGTGTCCCCTTCCGGTGAAGCGATGTAGATGCTCGAGGGATACATGTCCGACGCGTCGGTGCCGCTGGGCTCAGCCATGCCCGCCAGCCTAGTAGGGGTCGTTCCGCAGGCTCCACTCCTGCCCAATGGTTCAGGTGTTGACACCGGGCGCGGTCGGGTTGTCCCATGAACCATGGCCGAATCACCGTTCCCGGATGTGCGCTGGGGCAGCGAAACCTCGTTCATCCGCAAGCCCGCCGTGAAGTTCGCGTCGACGAAGCCCGGTTCGTGGGTCATCCGGAACCTCGCAGGCGTCGACCGGTGGTTGCTGACCAAGTCCGACGGCCGTTTCACCGTCCTCGGACCGATCGCGGCCCCGGTGGTGTTGCTGACCACCACCGGCCGCAAATCCGGCAAACCCAGGACCAGCCCGCTGCTGTACTACCGGGAGGACGACAAGATCTACGTCGTCGGCTTCAACTTCGGTCAGCAGCACCACCCGGCGTGGACGTCGAACCTGCTCGCCGACCCGAAGGCCGTGGTGGCCATCGGCGGCAAGAAGATCCCAGTGCTCGCCACCCGCATCACCGGAGACGAGAAGGCTCGCATCTACCGGCAGTTCGACGCGATGGTCGAGGTGTACGGCGAGTACGAGACCCGGACCGACCGCGACATGCGATTGTTCGCACTCACGGCCGATCTCGGTGGTCCTTCGTAACTACCCGAGCTTGCGCAGGCGCGGTGCGAGGTCCTTCTCGAAGAGTTCGAGGAACCGCTTCTGATCGTGGCCCGGGGCGTGGAACACCAGGTGATTCAGGCCGGCATCGGTGTACTGCTTGACCTTCTCCACTGCCTCGTCCGGGTCCGATGCGACGATCCAGCGCTTGGCGACCTGCTCGATCGGCAGCTCGTCGGCGGCCTTCTCCATCTCGATCGGATCGTCGATCGAGTGCTTCTGCTCCGGCGTCAGCGACAGCGGAGCCCAGAAGCGGCAATTCTCCAGCGCCAGTTCGGGATCGGTGTCGTAGCTGATCTTGATCTCGATCATCTTGTCGATCTCACCGGCGTCGCGCTCGGCCTTGCCCGCGCCCTCTTCCACGGCAGGAAGCAGCTTGTCGGTGTAGAGCTCCATGCCCTTGCCCGAGGTGCAGATGAAACCGTCGCCCGCGCGTCCTGCGTACCGCGCCACCACGGGACCACCGGCGGCGATGTAGACCGGGATGCCACCCTCGGGAACGTCGTAGATCGACGCACCCTTGGTCGTGTAGTACTCGCCTTCGAAGTCGACGCGGTCGCCGAGCCACAGCTCGCGCATCAACCGCACCGACTCACGCAGGCGCGCGAATCGTTCCTTGAACTCCGGCCATTCGCCGGTGAATCCGGTCGCGATCTCGTTGAGCGCTTCGCCGGTACCGACACCGAGCATGATGCGTCCGGGATACAGGCAGCCCATCGTCGCGAACGCCTGAGCGATGACCGACGGGTTGTAACGGAAGGTCGGTGTCAGCACCGAGGTGCCGAGCTGAATCGTGTTCGTCCGCTCCCCGACAGCCGTCATCCAGGCAAGGGAGAACGGCGCGTGCCCGCCCTCGTGCCGCCACGGCTGGAAGTGATCACTGACCGTCGCCGAATCCATACCGTGCTGCTCGGCGAGCACACCGAGCTCGACCAACTCCCGCGGTCCGAACTGCTCCGCCGATGCCTTATACCCCAGCTTGAGACCCTGCGCCACGCCGAACTCCTGTCGTTGGTCGTCCTAGTTCTTCGATTGTGCACCTGTGGTGGTTCGCCACGCTCTACTGGATCCCCAGAACCGTGACCACTGCAGCCAGCACCGCCACTGCACCGATACCGATCGCGAAGATCCACAGATCCCGTGACTCGGGCATCGGTGCACCGCTTTCGAGGGCATCTCGAACGCGCATCCACCGTCGCAGACCGATGATCGGTGCTGCTGCCGCGAGGCCGATCAGAACCAGACCGAGGGTCGTCCGAACCCACCCGGTACTGAAATCGGGAACCAGGTGGACGATCGCAATTCCGCCGGCGAGCAGGCCGAGCGACGTCCGCAGCCAGGCGAGAAAGGTGCGCTCACTGGCGAGCGTGAACCGCTCGTCGGGGCGCGTCACGCGTGTGCGGTCATGCGCTCGCGAATCAGATGGGCAACCAGTTCAGGATCGTCGGGGGTGAATACCGGCGAGATGCGGCGGATAGTCAACACCACTGCAGTGTCCTTCTTGGGACGCATCACGTCCAGCGGAAGCCACTGATCGATCCACGGTGCTCCCCACAATCGCCATCGTCCGTTCCAATTGCCGAGGACGGCGGTGTCGACGGCGCGAATCCTGTCGTAGGGGACGAACTTCCTCGTGGCGACGGGAAAGTAGTAGTACCTCAGCGTGACGCCGGCTTCGTCGAGAAGGACCAGTCCATCGTCGTAGATGACGTCGCCATTTATTCGCATAGGTAACGGTATGTCTTCGAGCTAGGAGCACGCAACAGCGGATTCCGAAACCTATGTCGAGCTCGGCGCAGGCGTACGGACCAACGTCAGGTGCGAGGTTCGACGCAACTCGAATCCAATGGAGAGGTAGAGCTCGATGGCGCGCACGTTCGCGTCCGACGCATGCAGGAACGGCTCCTCACCGCGGGCCCGAATACCGTGACCGACCGCGCGAACCAGGTCGGTGGCCAGACCCTGCCCGCGGAACGCCGGGTCGGTACACACGGCACTGATCTCCGTCCAGCCAGTGGGGTGCTTACGCTCGCCCGCCATCGCGACCAGCGCGCCATCGCGTCGAACACCGAGGTACGTGCCGAGTTCGATGGTGCGGGGCAGGAACGGCCCGGGCTCGGTGCGACCGACCAGGTCGAGCATCTCCGGGACGTCCGCTGCAGTCAGCTCGACCGCCTCGGCGAGGGGCCGCGTCTCGAGGTGCGTGCCGACGAGCTGCACCAGACCGAAGGTCTCCAGGTGCGACCAGCCCTCGGGCAGTTCGCGTTCGGGGCCGGCGAGCCCGACGACGGTCCGCGGCCCGAACAGGACCGCGATGTCGTCCCAGTCCTGGGACTCGAGGACGTCGGGGTGCACCAGGAACGGAGACACCTCGGGATCGGCACGGATGATCCGTCCGCGCCGGACCGCGAACCGCGAGAGCGAGCCCTCGAGGGAATTACGAACGGGGTCGTCGAGAGGGTGAGCAGACACGACAGACAGCGTCGCACGAACCGACTCACGGCCCTGCGCACAGTCGGACTCGACACCAATACTTATACCGGTATCGTTGTTCGTCATACGGCGAAAGGCACCACATGATCGAGATTCTTCCCCCCACCAAGATCCCCCTCGCGCGCGAATCCGGCGCACTGGTGGCCGGGATTCTTCGGACCGTCCGCGAACGCGCCACAGTCGGCACAAATCTCCTCGAGATCGATCAGTGGACCAAGGACATCATCGAGGGAGCCGGGGCGACGTCCTGCTACGTCGACTACGCGCCGTCCTTCGGCCGCGGTCCGTTCGGTCACTACATCTGCACCTCCGTCAACGATGCTGTGCTGCACGGCCTTCCACACGACTACGCGCTGGCCGACGGCGATCTGCTGACGCTGGACCTGGCCGTGATCCTCGGCGGCGTCGCGGCGGATTCGGCCATCAGTTTTGTCGTCGGTGCGAACAAGCCAGCCCAGGCTCTCGCGATGATCGACGCCACCGAACGGGCGTTGGCCGCGGGAATCGATGCGGCTAGACCGGGCAACAAGATCGGCGATATCTCCCACGCCATCGGCACGGTGCTCAGCGCTGCCGGTTACCCGATCAACATGCAGTTCGGCGGCCACGGCATCGGCTCGACGATGCACCAGGATCCCCACGTCTCCAACTCCGGACGGCCCGGCCGCGGTTACCGCCTACGCCCGGGCTTGATGTTGGCACTCGAGCCGTGGGTCATGGAGGACACCGCCGAACTCGTCACCGACCCCGACGGCTGGACCCTACGAAGCACGACGGGCTGCCTCACCGCACACAGCGAGCACACCGTGATCATCACCGACGACGGTGCCGAGATAATGACGTTGCCCGCGTAACTACAGCCGTTTCTCGAAGGTGTTCGAGAAGGACAGCACCTCGTAGGGCGGGAACACCGGAATTCGGGTGTAGCCGCTCTTCTCGTACAGACGAACTGCGTCGGGCTGTCGGTCTCCGGTCTGCAGAATCAGCCGCGACAGGCCCTGATCACGAGCAGCGTTCTCCGACGCCACCAGCAGAGCGGTAGATACACCCGAGCCGCGATGGTCGGGGTGTACGAACATGCGCTTCAGCTCGAGGTCCGCCCCGTTCCACCGCAACGCTGCATGTCCGACGGCCTGTTCCGCACCCTCCTGGTCACGGCGATACACGAGGAACGTCCGGTGCACAGAGCTCTCGTCGACGGCGTTGGCCTGGGTCTTGGACATCAGAGCGGCCCGGTCGGCGTAACGGGGACCCACCTCGGCGGCCATCGAGGCACGAAGGGCTTCGGCGTCGGGATGATCCCAGTCGACGCTGCGGATCGTGAGTTCGGTTCGTGGTCGGCATACATCGGTCACGCCCGATCGCAACATGCCGAGGATCGTCGGGTCAACAGTTGCGCTCACGGTGAGCAGATCCATGGCGAACCTTCGATTCGTCGTCGACCATGTGACTGTGAACGAGAACTGTCGCTGCCACCACTGACCGATCGCCCCAGTATCTGCAGCAACCCTTGTCCCAGG
The DNA here is from genome assembly GCF_040636045.1 of Rhodococcus sp. NPDC006774. Lineage (NCBI taxonomy): Bacteria > Bacillati > Actinomycetota > Actinomycetes > Mycobacteriales > Nocardiaceae > Rhodococcus > Rhodococcus sp. NPDC006774. The sequence goes on from NZ_JBEYIW010000001.1 coordinate 390,976, forward strand.
AGTTCTCCAGCCATGACCACCGAAGCCACAGTCGTTGTCCGTATCTCCGATTCCGGAACGTCATCCCTACAGGGGCTGACCCGACCGCAGCTGCACGCACTGGCCGAGGCGCTCCGCAGCGCCGCCAAAAGCTATGCCCCGCATGCGAAAATCCTCACGCGATTCGATGTGAGGGTCAACGAACTGAACGCACCACTGGTCATCGATATCCCGGCCCGCGACGTGATCCTAGGCGGCAGGAGCATTCGTCTCTCCCACACCGAGTTCGAGATCTTCGCCTACCTGGCGCGGCACCCTCGCGTCGTGGTCGGACGATCCGAACTCAGCACCTCCGACGGCGGACGCAGTGTCGACGTCCACCTCTCCCGAGTGCGCACCAAACTCGGTCAGTTCGGCCGATTGATCACCACGGTCCGAGGAACCGGCTATCGCTTCGACCCGGAACCCGGAATCCGCGTCATCACCCAACCGGCGGTATTGCGCAGCGCCTGACCGTTACTGCGTCAGAGCAGCAGTTCTGCGGCGACGGTTTCGACGCACCACCACGAATGCCAGCAGAGCGACCAGAACCACGGCGATGATCGCACCCAGTGCGGTGGCACCGCGGAAGCCCGGCGCGCTGGTATCGAGGGTGCGTTGGCCGGCATGAGCCGCGTTGCTGGTACCGAGGACGATGGTGAGGGTCAACAGGTTCGGAATCGCCGTGACGACGGCCAGGATCACCGACCCGATGGCGAGCTGCTTGCCCGCCCTGCCCTTCCGAACCGACCAGGCGCTCCAGAAGAACACCAGCGGCGCGAACGTGCAGACGATGCCGAACAGCAGGCCCCACAGAATGCCCTTGGTGAACGTGCGGTCGGCCAGGGTCTCCACCCGCAGACTCCACCAGCGCGGAAGGAACGCTGCCAAGATGAAGTAGGCGATCAACAGCAGGACGATGCCGGCTCCGACGAGAATGCCCCGCCTCTTCCAGTTCGCCGAGCTGGTCGACGGTGCGGGCGTGGTCGGATCGGCAGTCATGAGGACATCGTAGATCGTGTGTGGCCGTACCCCACTCGAGTCGAGACCCGATCGTTAGCTTCCATCGTCGACGCGCGTCTCGACGGCTCCGTGTGCGTGCCGGGTTCGAATCACGATGAGCCTAACCATTTTGCTTCGGTCGCCGAAGGGCCATCGTCGAAATTTATGACAACCAGCACTATTCGAACGTCCGTCGTTCCCTTCGTGATCAATGCCAGCGGTACCGGAGTTGCCCAGCACCTCGTCGCCGAGGGCGATGCAGGCCACCGGTTCGACACCGATGCCTACCCCGCATTCGGTGGTAAGGACGAGGCACCCAGCCCGTTGTTCTACGCGCTCGGTGCGTTGACCTCGTGCAACCAGGTGACGTCCGCCCTCGTCGCCAAGGACTTGGGAATCACACTCGGCGAGTTCACGTTTCGCATTCAAGGCGACCTCGACACCGCAGTGCTCGTGAACGGTGACGAAGGAAATGCGAACTTCGACGCCGTGAAGGTCGAGGCCACGGTTCAGACCGACGCCGACCAGGAGACCTTCGACAAGTTCGTCTCCGAGGTCGCTCGCCGTTGCCCGGTGACCCAGCTCTTCGTTCGCAGCGGCCTTGACTTCGTGAACGAATGGACACGCGCAGACCTCAGCTGAGCGCGGTCTGTATTCCGATCTGCTCGTAGGGAGCGCCGCGACGCGCCCTACGAGGCCTGGACCTATGCCGACGCGGGCTCCTCGCCGAGACCGAGGTGCCCGCGCAACGTCGTCACCGTTTAGTCGGTGCGATATCCCCTCGCTCGTGACGAGCCGAGACCAACTTGTCCAGGTCAATTCACGCTGACGTTACGAATGCATCATCAGCCGCGGATACCGAAGTCGACGGCCGCGTGGGTACACGCGGGCTGTGCTCCGAGACGATCGAAGATCGCTGCTACTCGTGCTTTCAGCCAGGTCATGGACCCGACGCTAGGCTCGACGCCCAGATTTGGCACCGGTTGAAATCACGCTGATTCGAACGACCCGAATTGGGATCATCGGCCGGAAGAGCATGTGCGTAGTTGCGCCCGAACAGTCAGGGAACCAGGACGAACTTTCCACGCGGGTGCGCCGACTGCAGTTCGGCGTGCGCCCTCGCGGCGTCGGCGAGCGGGAAGGTCTTCGCGACCGTCACCTCGAACACTCCCGCACCGGCCTGCTCCAACAGCACCGGAGATGCGAGGCGTCGACGCTCCATGCTCGCCGGCCCACCGACGGTCGAAAATCCATCCGTCGAAGCCCGTCCGAAGGCTGCCGTCGTCACCAATCTTGCTCGATCCGTGAGCAATTCGAGAGACACGTCGACCGCCTCGTCGGTGCCCACCGTATCGATTGCCGCATCGATACCGTTCGGTGCGGCTACCCGGACCCGGTCGATCAGTCCGTCGCCGTATTCGACGGGCTCGGCGCCGTAGGCCCGCAGTGCATCGTGGTTCTGTAGGCGCGCGGTCCCGATGACGGTTGCACCGCAATCCAGAGCGAGCTGAGCCACCACGGACCCGACGCCGCCTGCCGCTCCGTGCACGAGAACAGTGTCTCCACTCTTGATTCTGACGGACTCCAGTGCGTCGTACGCAGTTCCAGCCACGGCGAGTACACCCGCAGCAACGTTCCAGTCCAAGGCTTCCGGCTTCGGAAACACGAACCGTGCGGGAACCAGAATCCGCTCGGCGTACGTGCCGTTCTGGCCGGACACGACAACCTCGTCGCCGACGGCGATCGGCCCGACCGGGCCCTCGACGGCTCCGCCGACCGCCACCACGGTTCCCGATGCCTCGCTACCCAACGCAATCGGGAGTTTGGATTCGTCGGTGCCGAACGCACCGCTGTAGCTCTTGTAGTCGAAAGGGTTGACGCCGATTGCCCTGACCTCGACCAGAACTTCGCCTTCGGACGGTTCGGGCAGATTTCGTTCGACGATCTCGATGGCGTCCGGTCCACCGTAGGACGCTGCAACTGCAACTCGTGTCATGCGCGGTACAACGGTCACCACGACGCGAATGTTCCGCTCAGACCCGCAGGCGCGGGAGTCCCCATTCCTTACCGAGCAATTCGTACGAGCGCAGCCGGTCCGTGTGGTCGTGCGTGGCCGAGGTGATCACCACTTCGTCCGCGCCGGTTGCTTCCTGCAGCGCCTCCAACTTGTCCGATGCCGTTGCCGCGGATCCGACGATCTGGGTGTCCACTCGATCGGCGACGAGCTCGTATTGCTCGCCGGTCAGCGGTGCCACGTTCTTCGGATCCGGGTACTCGATCGCGCCATGACCGCTGCGAATGCTGTGTACCCATTGCGGGAAAGACGCTGCCAGCTCTCGCGCCTGCGAATCCGTTTCTGCAACAACCACATCGGCCGACACCGCCACGTACGGCGAGGACTGCCGAGCCGACGGCACAAAAGCACGGCGATACTCGTCGATCGCTTCGAGAGTCGTCCCCGGGCTGAAGTGATAGCTCGCCGCGAACGGCAGACCGCGGGCACCGGCCTCACGGGCCGTCGGCCCTGCACTGCTGCCGAACAGCCACAGCGCCACGTCGGCCCCGACACCCGGGCGTGCCGTCAGAGCAATCCCGTCGTGCTCGTAGCTACCGGAAAGGAGCGCAGCAAGGTCGTCGAGCTGATCGTGGAAATCCGGGGCCTGAGCGTGCGGCTGCTGCAGCGCAGCCAAAGACGCAGCCAGCAGCGGGGTCTTCCGCGGGGCCGCCGCAGCGGGGGCCACTGGGAACAGTCCACCGGGCTCCGGAGACACCGCGCGCTCGGATCCAGCCTGCTGCGCGCCGGCCAGGTCTGCTGCTCTGCGCTGCCCGGACCTACCGACACCCAGATCGATGCGTCCCGGATACAGGGCGTCGACTGTCCCGAAGGATTCGACGACGGCAGCAGCTGTAGTGAATCCCAGCTGGACCGCAGCCGATCCGACACGAATCCGGTTGGTGGCAGCGGCAATCAGACCGATCAACACTGCGGGTGAAGAACTGGCCGCCGCCACGAAGTGGTGCTCGGCCACCCAATAGCGCTCGTAACCCCACTCCTCGGTCTGGCGCGCAAGGTCGACCGTGTTTCGCAGCGCTTGCTGGACGGTCGACCCCTCGCTGATCGGGGACAGATCGAGAACGGACAACGGAACTCGCGTCATCTCGGGTTCTTCTCCCCTGCCTCGACGGCGACCGTAAGTCTGTTCTCGGCAGGCGCGACGGGGCACGTCGCATAGTCGGTGAACGCACACGGAAGGTTGGAAGCGCGGTTGAAATCGAGAACGACGGTGCCGTCTACCGGAGCGGGCACTGCCAGGATCCGCGCAGCCGGATAGGTGGTCACCCCGCTCGTGGCATCGGTGAACAGGACCTTCAGACCATTGCCGGTGCCGCCGAACGCAATCAGTTGCGCAGCGGTACCGTTCAACTCGAAATCGAGAGTGCCCACGGCCGAGTGATGGTGTTCGAGTCCTTCCACCACTGCTCCGGTAATGACGGTGACCGGTGAGTCGTACGGCGTGAACGTCCCGGTGGCAACGAACTTCTCGCTCGGCTCGTAGATCGGGATACCGCTGTAGGACTGCAGGGTCTGCGCATTCGGGTCGTGTACCCGCAGCGCGACCGAACCGGTCCGACGGATCACCTCGATCCGTCGATCTCCGTCCTCGACCAGGATGCCCGGTGCACCCTCCACCGGATTGAGCGTCGTCACACCGTCGAACCCCTCGACAGTCACCGAATCGGCATCGGCCTTCCAACGGCCGGGAAGGTCCACGACGGTCTCGAATTCATCCGTCAGCCAATACAAACCGGTCAACGACACCCAACCCAGAGGATCACCGTAGGACGCCTCTCGGTCGGCATGCCATTGCTTCCAGTCCTGCTCGAAATCGCTCATGATGCTCGCACTCCTTCACGCTGTTCGTACGGGTGCCGCAGACCGAGATGGTCACGCAAGGTGGCTCCGGCGTATTCGGTGCGGAAGCTGCCGCGGTCCTGAAGTTCCGGAATCACTCTATCGACGAATTCATCGAGGCCGGCTGGGGTGATGTGCGGGACGAGGATGAAGCCGTCGCTCGCGTTGTTCTGCACGTAGCGATCGATCTCCTCGGCCACTTGTGCTGGGGTTCCGACGAACTGCTGCCGCGTCGTCATCGCGATGATCAGTTCACGAATGCTCAGGTTGTCTGCTTCGGCGCGCTCGCGATACTGCTGGGCAATGGTTCTGGGGTCGCCGTGTCGCGCACGGCCACGGGTGATGGATACGTCGCCGCTGGGTTCGATATCGGGCAACGGCCCGTCCGGGTCGTAGGCGGACAGGTCCTGTCCCCACACCTGTTCGAGGAACGAAATCGCCGTTTTACCGCTGACCTGCTGATGCCGGATGTGGTCCGCCTTCTCGACCGCGTCCTGCGCAGAATCTCCGAGCACGAAGGTCGCCGCGGGCAGCACCTTCAGGTCGTCGTGCTCGCGGCCGTACTTGGCGAGCCGACCTTTGATGTCGGAGTAGAACTTCTGTCCGTCCTCGAGCGTGCCGTGGATGGTGAAGATGGCGTCGGCCTTGGCCGCACCGAACTCGCGGCCCTCGTCGGAATCGCCCGCCTGCAACAGAACCGGATGTCCCTGTGGACTGCGCGGCAGCGTGAAGCGGCCCTCGACATCGAACTGCGGCCCGGTATGCCGCACGGTTCGGATCTCGGATTCGCGACCGAAGATGCCACGCTCGCGATCGACGACGAACGCGTCGGACTGCCAGGAGTCCCAGAGCTTTCGCGCGACGTCGATGATCTCGTTGGCACGCACGTACCTGTCCGCCCGATCCAGGTAGCCGCCCCGTCGGAAATTCTCCCCGGTGAACGCGTCCGAGGACGTCACCATGTTCCATGCCGCCCTACCGTCGGACAGGTGGTCCAGCGACGAGAACTGTTTGGCGAGCTCGAACGGTTCGTTGAACGTGGTGTTGATCGTCCCGGCAAGTCCGAGCTTGGTCGTCACCGATGCAAGCGCGTTGAGGACGGTGAGCGTGTCAGGTCTTCCGACCACATCGAGGTCGTGGATCTTGTTGCGGTGCTCGCGCAGTCGCAGTCCTTCGGCAAGGAAGAAGAAGTCGAACAGGCCGCGTTCGGCCGATTCGGCAAGGTGCACGAACGAGTCGAACTCGATCTGGCTCTTCGATTCCGGATCGGCCCAGACAGTGGTGTTGTTGACGCCGGGGAAATGGGCACCCAGATGTATCTGCTTCTTCGTCACAGGCTCTTCCCTTCGAGTGCAAAGCGATTGACCGGACGCGTCAGGCCGAGACGCTCGCGCAGAGTCGAACCGCTGCGGGTGTCGGTGGCCGGCAATGATCGGATTCCCGACGGCAACGCGAGCGGCACCAGCGTGACCCCGTCGAGGCCGGCCGCTTCGATCGATCCGAGCAGGAGATGCAGGCTCGAGAGATCGCCGATATGCGACACGCTCTCAGCGGCTCTGACGTGGCCCGCCCAGTTGTCGAGCTGAGCGAGTTCTTCAGCGGCAGAATCGGATACCAACGTCTCCACGTCCAGCAGGACGAACACCTCTGCCGGGTCCCGACCTTCGGCGACGACGGCCCGTCGAATGCGGGCGGCTGTCGTTGCCGCCTCCTCGACCGTGTCGGCGACGATTCGGACGATGTCGGCACGCGCGGCGGCCACCGATACGGACTCCGCGGAGTCGCCGCGAATCACGACGAGCGACTGCCCCTGAGGAGATCTCGGGGTGATCGACGGGCCCTTGACCGAGAAGTTCTCACCCTCGAAGTCGATGTAGTGCAGCTTGTCTCGGTCGATGAACCGCCCCGACTCGACATCGCGGATCTCTGCGTCGTCCTCCCAGCTGTCCCACAGCCTGGTGACGACCTCGATCGCCTCGTCCGCCTCACGCCACAGGCTGCCGTTGTCCTGCTCCGCTTTCCGACCGAACAGCGCCACTTGCTCGGCACCCGGACTCACCTCGACCTGCCATCCTGCCCGGCCGTGAGAAGCGAAATCCAGGCTGGCGATCTGCTTCGAGATGTGGAACGGCTCGGTATGTGTGACGGTGATCGTGGGGACCAGCCCGATCTTCTCGGTGAGGGCGGCTGCCCGTGCGGCGATGGCTGCGGCCTCGAGAGTCCGACTGGCGAACGAATCGCCCAGGAACGCGAGATCGATACCCGCTCGGTCTGCAGTCTGGAACTGGTCGATCCAGAACCCTGCTGTGAACACCTCTTCGGCGCGAGAGTCAGGGCGACGCCAGGCCTGCGGATGTGCGCCGGTGCCTTTCAGCTCTATCGCGGTCAGGAACAGCTTGTCAGACACTGGTGCTCGCTTTCTCGTGCGCGCTTCCGGGTATGGCCCCGAGTAGCTCGCGGGTGTAGTCCTGCTGTGGATTGTCGAACAGTGCTGCGGTGTCGCCGTATTCCACGATGACGCCGGATTGCATGACGGCCACGGTGTCGCTGATCTGACGGACCACGGCCAGATCGTGCGAGATGAAGAGGTAGCTCAGGCCCAGCTCGGACTGCAGATCGTCGAGCAATGTCAGGATCTGTGCTTGCACCGATACGTCGAGGGCCGAGACCGGCTCGTCGAGCACCACCAGTTCCGGTGCGAGAGCCAACGCGCGGGCGATGGCGACGCGTTGGCGCTGCCCACCCGAGAGCTCGGCCGGGCGTCTGGACAGATAGTCGCTGGTGAGTGCCACCTGATCCAGCAGCGTCCGGGCACGCTCGGAACGCTCGCGCGAGGAGCCGACCTTGAACGCGTCCAACGGTTCTCGCACGATCTCGCCGACGCGCAACTTCGGGTTCAGCGACGCGTACGGGTTCTGATAGACGATCTGAACACGCCGCCGCAGCTCACGCCTGGCCTTGCCACGCAGACCGGTGATGTCCACACCGTCGAACGTGACCGAACCCGACGACGCGGTCTCGAGACCGATCGCGATGCGCGCCAACGTGGACTTGCCGGACCCGGACTCGCCGACGAGCGACACCGTCCGCCCACGTTCGACGGTCAACGTGGCTCCCTTGACCGCATCGAGGTGGACACCGCGGCCTATGGTGAACCGCTTCGAGACGTCGCTGACCGTCAGGATGGGATCGGCTGCCGTGGTGCGCGCGGGTCGTACGGTCGTATTCAGCGACGGCGCAGCGGCCAACAGTTGACGTGTGTACGCGTGCGTCGGGTTCGCCAGTACCTCTGCGGTGGGGCCGGTTTCGACAATCCGGCCCGCGCTCATGACGATGAGGCGATCGGCTCTGTCCGCAGCGACACCCAGGTCATGAGTGATCAGCAGGACAGCGGCACCGGTTTCGGCGATCCTGGCGTCGAGATGGTCGAGGATGCGTCGCTGCACGGTGACGTCGAGGGCGCTGGTCGGCTCGTCGGCGATCACCAGTTCCGGGCGGCACGCGAGAGCGATTCCGATCAACACGCGCTGACGCTGCCCACCCGACAGGTCCTGCGGATACTGCCGCGCCCGCACCTCGGGGTTGTCCAGACCGGCTTCGGTGAGGATGCGAAGTGCCTCGACCTTCGCGGACCGGCGATCTGCGAGGCCGTGCACCCGCAGCACCTCGGCAACCTGGTCGCCGACGCGAACCACCGGGTTCAGCGAGGTGGTCGGGTCCTGCGGAACGAGCCCGATGTGACGGCCGCGCAACCGGTTCAGGGTCTTGTCCGAGGCTGTGTCGAGCCGCTGTCCGTCGAACGTCACCGATCCGCCCACGATGCGGCCGGAACCCGAGAGCAGACCGATGAGGGCATGGGCAGTCGTCGACTTTCCGGAGCCCGACTCACCGACCACGGCTACCACTTCACCGCGGTCGACGGTGAACCCGATGCCGGAGACGGCGGTCGTCTCACCGTAATTCACGTGCAGATTCTCTACTTCGAGAATGGGGCTCATTGTGATCGCCTCTCGAGTGCGTGCCCTAGGCGGTGCGCGGACACGACGACGGCCACGATCACCAATCCCGGCAGTGTGGTCATCCACCAGGCGGTGGCCAGGAAGTTGCGGCCCTCGGAAATCAGCGATCCCCACTCCGGGGTGGGCGGAGCAGCGCCGAAACCGAGGAAGCTCAGGGCCGATACCGCAAGCACTGCCATTCCGAATTCGACTGCAGCGAGGGCGATCACAGGGCCGTACGAGTTTCTCAGGATGTGCCTGCGGAAGACCTCGAACCACCGCACACCCGAGGCGTAAGCCGCTTCGACGTACAGCGATCTGCGCACCCGCAGCACCTCCGAGCGCATCACTCTGGCGAAATTCGCGATCAATGTGACACCGACGGCGATAGCGACGTTGACGGTGCCGAAGCCAAGAGCGGTCACCAGCGCCAGCGAGAGCAACAGCGTCGGAATCGACAGCAGCACATCGACGATGCGCATGAGCACCGCGTCGACTATTCCGCCGACGGCCCCCGAGACCAGACCGATGATCGCGCCGACCACCAGGGCGATGCCGACTGCCAACAGCGTTGCCGTCAGAGACAGTCCGGAACCGTGGACCACTCGGGTGAAGACATCGCGGCCGATGTTGTCGGTGCCGAACCAGTGCGACGCGCTGGGTGCCTGGAGCTTGTCTGCCGGTGTACCGACCAGCGGGTCGCCGCTGGCGAAGACGGACGGGAACAGCGCGAACCCGAGAGCCAGCAACAGCACGACCACGGAGGCACCGAGCCAGATGTGCTTCAGCACGTCTCGGAGACCCCGGCGCCGCGCGGGTGCCGGTGCTTCTTCGACTACCGGGGGAACTGCCGAATGGACGGCGGTCTCGCGAATCAGGATGTCAGACATGAGCTTTCTCCGGTTCTGCACTGGCCTGCACGGGCCGGTATTCGCGCACGATGCGCGGATCGATCAGCGGATAGAGCAGGTCGACTGCCAGATTGACCAGGACGAAGACCAGCGAGGTCAGAACGACGATGCCCTGCACCACCGGAATGTCCTGGGCCAGCACCGATGTCTGGGTCAGCCTTCCGACTCCAGCGCGCGAGAACACCGTCTCGACCACCACCGATCCGGCCAGCAGGGTGCCCACCAAGACTCCGGCAATTGTGAAGGCGGGGATCGAGGACAGTCGCAGGACGTGTCGCGTCTGCACCCGAAGGCGTGAGACCCCCTTGGCCCGAGCCACATCCACGAACGGTTGTTTCCAGGTGGTCGCCATGCTGGTAGCCAGGACCTGAGCGATGACAGCACCGGTCGGCAATGCCAGTGTCACCGCAGGCAGCACCAACGACGCTGCCCCGTCGTCACCGAACGCCGGGAACCAGCGCAGTCGGAACGAGAACATTTGCAGCAGCAGTAGTCCTACCCAGAACGTCGGCACCGCCACCCCGAGCGGTGGGAGCGCGAGCAGCAGGTTCTTCAGCCATACGATCTGGGTGTACGTGGCGGCGTAAGCCACCGCGGATCCGAACACGACAGCGAGCACCAGGGCAGTCCCCGCCAAACCGAGTGTGCTGGGCACCGCGTCGAGAATGGCCGTCGTCACCGGCTGGCCGGTGGCGATGGACAATCCGAAGTCGCCCTGCACGGCCCCGACCAGCGAGTGCCAATACTGCACCAACACCGGCTGATCGAGACCGTAGCGGGCCTGCAGTTCAGCGATGGCCGCAGCGTCGGCCGGGGTACCCGAGCCTGCCGAGTCCACGGCGAGACTGACCGGGTCCGAGGGAAGGAGGAAGAGCACGATGAACGAGATGGTGAATGCAGCCCACAGCACTGCCAATGCCTGCAGTACTCGCTGTCCGATGTAGCGGGTCATCGCTCTACTGCCCGCTCAGCCAGGTGTCGAAGAACTGCAGGCGAGCGGAGGCCTCGAACTTCAGATCCTGCACTGTCGACGCCGCGCCGACGGCCTGCGAGAGTTCGATGGTGGGAATCCACAGTCCGTTGTCGAGCACCTGCTGCTGGGCGGTTGCGAGGATCTCGTTGCGCGCCTCGACGTCGGTGGTCGAGAGCTGCTCCGTCAACGATGCATCCAGATCCGGAATCGGGCCGCGCGCGTTCAAGTTCCGACCGTCCACGGCAAATGAGGTGCGCAGAATGTCACCGTCGGCGCGGGTACTGTTGTAGTACGTCGCGTCGTAGTCCTTCGTGCCTTGCCGTGCCGTCGCCTCCGAATTGGGCACCAGTTCGAGCTGTAGGTCGACGCCGACGGCGCGCAACTGCTGCTGGGTCAGCTCCAGAATCGCCTGGTTGCCGGCGAACACGGCCGAGTACATGACTTTGAAACTCAGCTTCTGCCCGTCCTTTTCACGGACCCCATCGGCACCGGGAAACCAGCCGGCCGCGTCGAGCAGCGACTTCGACTTCTCGGGATCGTAGGTGACATCGGCGAGTTCGACGTACCCCGGCGTAGCGCTGGCCAACGTGCTTGTCGCCGTGCGAAAGTCCGGTCCCAGCACCGTGTCGACGAGTTCCTGACGGTTGATCGCCGGTACGAGGGCCGTCCGGACGGCCGGGTCCTGTAGCGCACCGCGAGTGACGTTGGGCTGAATGCCGAACGGAACGCCCGGGTTGGATGCCGTCAGGATCCGGCCACCGGTCGCCTCGATCTGTGGAGCGTCCTGCGGTAGCGCGTCGCTCACCGCGTCGAGCTGGTCGGAGGAAAGACTGCCGGTGCGTACACCCGATTCGGGCACAATGGTGAACTCGATGCGGTCCAGATAGGCCTCGCCCTCGTGACCGAATACCGCAGAGCCCCAGTTGTATCCGCTCCGCTTGGCCAAAGTGACGGAACGGTCCTGCTGATAGTCCGCGTAAGTGAACGGTCCCGATCCGATGTTGGTACCCAAGCACCGCGACTCCGCCGACTGCGCCGAGGTTGCAACGGCCTGAATTCCGAGCTGAGGCGTCGAACTCGCCTGCAGGAACTGCGCGTTGGGTGCCGAGAAGTCGATGCGGACGGTGAGGGGGTCGACGACCGTGGCACCTTGATACCCGGTCAGGTAGCTGGCAGCGAGCGGTGCCTTGGCCGCACCGATAGTGCCGGTGATGGCGTCGAAATTGGCCTTGACGGCAGCGGCATCTAACGGGGAGCCGTCACTGAACGTCACTCCGTCTTTCAGCTGGAAGGTGAAGGATTTCGCGTCGGCACCGACCTCCCAACTCTCGGCCAACCACGGCTCGACTTCTCCGGTTTCAGGGTTCTGGTCGGTAAGTGAATCGACCACCTGCCGGGTGACGTAGATGGTTTGATTTGTACCCGCCTGAGCCGGGTCGGAGCAGGTAGGAGCCCCGGACAGGCCGTAACGCAGCGTCCCTCCGGACTGCGGTGGGCCCGCGTCGGCGGCCGAGGTGGTGGCGCTACCTGCGCACCCGGCGAGCAGTGAGGCGGTGGCGGCGATTACTCCGGCCACCAAAAGAACAGGGCGAGTGGACACGTGGGTGTCTCCGGTATCTGGTCGATCGCACATCAACTCCCGCATCCGAGCCATGTGTGCCCAGGAAGGAGTACGTGCAGATGATGAGGTGTGGTGTCGAAAAGTACGGTGCCGGAATGTCAGCTAAGACAGGTCGAGCCGTTCAGACGGCACAGATCGAGATGGAGCCGGCGACAACCGGTGACGAAGCCTGCAGCTACTCGGGTATTCACGTGCGTTTCCTCCATCGGTCCCGGCGGTAGCACCCTCACCCGACAAGCGGGGGGTTGCTGCGACGTCATAGAGCCAGGTCTCTCGGTCGCTCTGGATGGTCCTACGGATTCCGATACTACGAGAGGGTCGGCGCACTTGCCAACCGGGGTAGGGATCGTCGCGGAATTCGAGAGTGCAATCCCGCACCGATATGAGACCGTGAACCGATGAACGACGAGGCCGGGACGCCGCTGGAGGGAGGCAACAGAACCGTCGTGCATCGGGTAGGCGAGACTGTGCGTCGCGCAACGGGAGACCACTCGGCCGCCGTGCACGTACTCCTGAAACACATGCCGTGTACCACCGGTTCCCGGCGAACAGCGTGAGCCGTATCTGACTCAGACGGCCATCGGCAGTTCAGAACTTTCGATGTCACAGCGGCCCGAATCCGCATGCTTTCGAGCAGCTTTCGACCCGTGGACATCCATGCGGTGCACCCAATAACCGATCGTGTCCTCGGCGGCGAATCGATCGAGTACTTCGATACACAACCACGTCGCGACAGAAAGGTCCTCTTCCTCACCATCGAGACCGACGAGGGCCACTTCGTCGCCCACCGCGAGCAAAGCACTCTCGACGTCCGAACTGCTGTCCTTCAGCCATTCCAAGGCGCGACGGAGAAATCTCCAATCCGATTGGGGCACAGTCTCGGAGGCCGATTGTCTGCACAGTTCCGCCGTCGCAACGAGTGCGTCCACAACCGGTGTCGACAGTGCACAATCGAGTTCGACGAGAATGCCCCGATCGGAATCGATCAGGTCGGCCATGTAGCGCCAACGGGCCGCGAGGGACGCATCCTCTGGCCACAGGTCCGTGGTACCGAACTGAAGCCGAGTGATCAGTTCCTTCGGCGAACTGCACGAAACGGCGAAGCGAAATGCGTCGTTCATGTCGATCATCCCCACTGGGTCAACACAACATTGGACACCGGCTCGACACTCGAGTTCGGAGATACAGCCAAGCAGTGGCTTTCGTCACCGACGCAAGCAACGCTGCTGCGGTCGTTCCGTCCGCCTTGGGAGATATTGAACGCCCCCACCAGCATCTACGCGACTCATCGTTACGTAAAATCGACAACGTCACACTTGCGAGCAATGTGTAATCCGCCACACAGTTGACCGCTCCGACCACGACCGAGCTTTTCGACCTCCGATCACAAATGGGAACGTGCGTTCGAGAACTTGTCGGTGGGTCGCGATAGATTCTGTTCATGCTTTCGGGGGACGGCGGATCAGGGGTGGACGGCATCGACACGGTGCCGCCCGCCCCTAACGTGTCCGATCCCGAACTGTCCGTTGTTGGTGGATCGGGTCGAGTCCGCTGTCGCGGAGTTGGCGGGGCAGGCGTCGGTGTCGTGGACGAACGCCGACCGGCGTGCGGTGATCCAACGGATGGAAACCCTGACCCGGTCGCTGTCGGCGTACTCGTATACCTGGCTCAACGAGCTGATCGCTCAACACGGCCTCGATGTGTATGCGGGTTCGGTGCCGTCGTCGGTGGCGTGGATGCTGCGGATCACCCCACACGCCGCGGGTGCTCGGGTGCGTCTGGCTGCGGAATTGGGCGACCGCACATCCTTCTCGGGCGAAGTTCTGCCGCCGTTGCTGCCGCACACCGCGGAAGCGCTGCGGGCGGGGTTGCTCGACGCCAAGCATGTGCAGATGATCCGGGAGTTCTTCCGCCATCTGCCCTCGAGTGTCGACCCGCAGACGCGGGAGCGAGCCGAAGAGCAAATGGTGGGTTTCGCCTCGACCAGACGGCCCGACGACTTCGCACCGTTGGTGGCGAACCTGGATTCGATCCTCAACCCCGACGGCGACCACGACGACGACGAAGACGAGGACGGGAAGCCGAGGCCGCGGAAGCGACGGGATGCGTTCTTCTATCTCGGTGAGCAGGGTGCCGACGGGATGTCGGAAGGAAAGTTCTGCGTCGACCCCGAGCTGCGGGCTTACCTCGAAGCCCTGTTCTCGAAAGCCGCGAAGCCGGGAGTCAACAACCCCGCCGACCCGACATCGGTCGTCCACGACGATGAGCGTGACGACGAAACCGATGGCGGCGACAACGGCGGGGACGGCAGCGGCGGGGACGGTAGCGCCACTGCGCCGCAACCCGAGTCGACGCCCAGCGATGCAGGGTTGTGGGACAACACCGGCGGTGACGGCGAATGCGGCGAGGGTGCCGACTGTGGTTGCGGCACAGAGTCGAACGACACCGACGACCCCGACGACCCCGACGACACTGCAGGCGCTACTGAACCCGGCGGGCACTTCGGATCCGATACCGGCGACGACACCGCGGACAAGGCAGCCGCGCGGGAGGCTGCTGCCGCTCGTGATCTCCGCACCCAACGCGAACGCCACCACGACGCACTGAAACTGGCACTGCGGCACACCCTTGCCTCCGGGACCCTCGGCACCCACCGAGGCCTACCCGTCACCGCGATCGTCACCATGAGCCTGAAAGATCTCGAAGCCGGCTGCGGATACGCGATGACCGGCACCGGATCACGCGTCTCGATCCGCGACGCGATCCGCATGGCCTCCCACGACCACCACTACCTGACGATCTTCGACGACAACGGCAGAGCGTTGTACCTCGGCCGCTCCAAACGCATCGCCTCCGCCGACCAACGCATCGTGCTCATCGCCCGCGACCGCGGCTGCAGCTTCCCCTCCTGCACCCGCCCCGCCACCTGGTGCCAAGCCCACCACCTCACCGACTGGATCGACGGCGGCAACACCGACATCGACGGATTGACCTTCGGCTGCGACATGCACCACGCACTCGTCGGCACCGGACCTGGCAAATGGTCCACCACCAAAACCGGAGCAGGACATCGCTATCCGGGCCGCACCCTGTGGCATCCACCGGCGGGGATGGACCCCAAACGCCGCGGACTGATCAATCACGCACACCACCCCGAGGAAGTGCTGTACCCACCCGACCAGCACGACGATGCAGGCGACGAAGAACCACGACAACCCGCATGACGACCCACTCAAGCGTCAGGGCACAGCTCTGCCTGTAACGCACACCTGCGCTGAAGCCAACGGCATGCCGCACAGCGAAAGATCCACGGTTGCGCGCGGTATCGATCAGGTCTTCGATGAGGGCAACGACCATCGGAGGGGCGCAAGCACATGGCGTACGACGAGCTTCTTGCAGATCGCATCCGCGACATCCTCACTGACCAGGAAAGTCTGCGCGAGCAGCAGATGTTCGGCGGTCTGGCTTTCCTGGTGCGAGACAAGGTGGTGGTGTGTGTCGGCACAGGCAGCCGTGCGCTGCTGGTTCGTGTGGATGGGGTCCGCGAATCCGAATACCTCCAGGTCGACGGAACCCACCACGCTGTGATGGGCCCGGACCGCTCGATGGGCGCAGGGTGGATCACCGTCGACGCAGACGCGCTGGCGAGTCACGAAGCCCTGGAATTCTGGATCACGGCGGCGCTCGAACACAACACCAACGCGACCGGCTGACAGGCACCGAAACGCTCCTCGGCTGTACCGCCCCCACCTACGGAGTAAGCCGGGCATTCACTGCCACGGACTCATTCGAGGCTCTTCTCGAAGGGATGTGATCCGACAGTCCTGGACGGCAAGCTCCGGTCGTACAGCGGGGTGTAGCCGGCTGCCAGGTACAGGGCAACAGCCTCTGGCTGATTCCAGCCGGTTGTCAGATACACCCGGCGATATCCGCGATCGCGTGCGCTTCGTTCCAGCTCGGCCACGACGAGTTTGCCGAATCCCCTGCCGCGGTGCTCTTTCGACGTCCAGATGCGCTTGAGCTCCGCGGTAGTCGAGTCGTACTGCCGGTACGCACCTCCCGCCACAGGAACGCCGTCGGCCAAGGCTATGACCAGCACACCACCCGGCGGGGCGAATTCCTGCGCGGGATAGGACTTCAATTCTTGGTACTGAACGCCGGGACTACGGCCGTACCTGGACGCGTACTCGTTCGCCAACTCCTGCAGCAGAGGCGTCGCAAGGGGATCGTTCTGATCGACTTCGACGAAGTTCAGCCGTACTGGACTGGTGTCGCCACTGCGAGTGTTCAGATCGAACGTTGCGCTCATGTGCTTCCTGTCTCGATTATTCGTCGACCAGATCTGCGACCAATTCCCCGATCGCAGGGGCGAACTTGAATCCGTGGCCCGAAAATCCCGCAGCGACAACGGTGTTGCCACTGCGTCCGATGGCGAAGTTGGAATCGGGAGTACTGGTGTACAGACACGTCAGCGGGTCGGCCGAATCGGCGTTCACTCCAGGAAGCCACGTGCGTGCGTACTCGATCAGGCGATCGACCCCCGCGGGATCGGCCACGAAGTCACGGGTGTGCGGATCGACAACCGGTCCAGTGGCATGCTCGCCGATCTTGATACCGTCGGGCGAAGACAACCCATAGATGCCCGCAGTATCGAGAAGTGCGCCGGGATGATGGATGAAGCTCGGCCACTCCACGTCTGGGCGCAACGGTACGAAATGCGCCGGTTGTTCCTGGGTGGTGACCAACGGCCGAGTGGCACCGTGCGGCGCGAACTCGGTCGTCCATGCTCCCGCCGCGAGAACGACCACGTCCGCACGGTAAGTGTGGGTATCGGTCACCACGTCCGAGACGGAGATCTCACGCACCGGAGTTTCGTATTCGACCGTCGCACCGCGAGAGCGAGCGGCCGCCGTTGCTGCGGCGACGCTACGATCGGCGTGAAGTCGCCCGGCCGCAGCATGGAACAGCACTGTGGTGTCGAACCGAAGACCGGACCAACGCCGCTGCGCAGCAACAGGTTCGAGGACCTCGAACTCCAGCCCTGCTCGCCTCAGTGCGTCGATCCTCGGATCAACAGTAGCCGGATCTCCGTGATCGACAGCTCCTGTGATGTCCAACAGTTCTGTGTCGGTTGCGGTTTCGAGCTCTCGCCAGAGCGTGTGCGCCCGGGCGGCCAGTGCTACGTAGTAGTCGTCGGCGTACGCGTGTCTGAATATTCGAGAGCTACCGTGCGAGGCACCGTTCTTGTGTCCCGGCCCGAATTGCTCGAGCAGGGTGACGTCATGCCCGCGCTCGGCGATCTGCCACGCCGACGACGCTCCGATGATGCCGCCGCCGACGACTACTACTTTCATTGGGCCACTACGCTGCAGGCTTGCGGGGAAGCCCGGGCGGGTTGATGACGGACTCGGATACAGCCTCGGACTGCAGGCCCCACCGATCGATGACGCGCTGGTAGCTGCCGTCGTCGATGGCATGTTGGAGCGCCTCGCGGATGGCCTCGATGAGACCGTTGTCCTTCTTGGTCAAGACCGCAATCTCACCCTGCAACGCATCTCCGGCCCCGGAGAACGTCCCGACAACTTTCGATTCCCCACTGGTTGCCGCGTGGTAGACGGCAGAGGGGTTCGGGCCGAGATAGCCGTCGATTCGCTTCGATCCCAGCGCCAGGTAGTAATCGGACGTGTTCTGGTAGTAGGCGAGCTCTGCCGGCTCGAGACCTTCGGCCACGTTGGCCTCGTTCCAGTCCACCAGCAGCTGCTCCTGGTTGGTGCCGGAGCCGACGCCGATCTTCTTGCCGGCGATGTCCTGACGCTTCTCCACCTTCCAGTCGGTGTCCTTCTGGGTCTCGAATGCAAGATTGTCGAGCCGGTAGGTGGCGAAGTCGTACTTGTCTTTGCGCTCCTCGGTGACCGTGACGTTGGAGATGAACACGTCGTTCTCGCCGGAATCGATCTTGACGAAATTCTGCGACCAGTCGGCAACTTGCAGATCGACGTCCAGCCCGAGAATGTCGCCGACGAGGTAGGAGAAGTCGACCTCGGATCCGACGATGGTGGTGTCGTCGGTGGCGTAGAAGCGCAGTGGGGGCGCAGTTCCGCCCGAGCCGGTGACGATCAGCGTTCCTCGGTCTCGAATGGCCTGGGGCACTTTTGCGGCGATCTCGTCGACTTTGTCGACCCGGACTCTCTCGGCCTGCTCGGGCGAAAGGTCGAAGCTTTGTCCCGCCTCGGTGACGACCTGCGATTCGGCCGCGGGTTCGCTGCAGGCGGTCGCAGTGAGCGCCACAATGGCCAATGCTGCGGCCATGACCGTCAGCCTGCGTGATGGTTTCGACATGTGTGTTGTCCGTCTTTCGCTGAAGTGAGGTGGTTTACAGAACGTGGGAGAGGAAAGCTTTGGTCCGCTCGTGCTGCGGCGAATCGAGAAGTGTTGCAGGAGTCCCCTGTTCGACGACGACGCCGGAATCCATGAATACGACGGTGTCGGCGATCTCGCGGGCGAAGCCCACCTCGTGCGTGACGATCACCAGAGTGGCACCATCGCGCGCAAGTCCGCGGATGACTTCGAGCACCTCGCCCACGAGCTCAGGATCGAGCGCCGAGGTGGGCTCGTCGAACAGAATTACTTTGGGCCGCAGCGCCAGTGCCCGTGCGATGGCGACTCGCTGCTGCTGGCCCCCGGAAAGCCGACGCGGGTAGTCGTGCGCTTTCGCGGCGACGCCGACCCGCTCGAGCAGCGCCAGTGCCTCGGGCTCCACGTCCGCACGCTTGCGCTTCTGCGCCGAGATCGGAGCCTCGACGACGTTCTCGAGCACAGTCAGGTGCGGGAAGAGGTTGAAGTTCTGGAAGACGAAACCGATCTGCGAACGCTGGCGCAGAATCTCACGGTTGCTCAGCTCGTGCAGCTTTGCACCCTTGCGTTTGTAGCCGACCAGATCGCCGTCGACCCGGACAGTCCCTTGATCGACCTTCTCGAGGTGGTTGATGATGCGCAGCAGAGTCGATTTACCAGATCCGGACGGGCCGATGACTGCGGTGACCTCCCCGGGCCGGACGACCAGGTCGACGCCTTTGAGCACTTCGAGTGAACCGTAGGACTTGTGTACGCCGCGTACCTCGACGGCATATGTCGTCGCGGACGTGGTGGGGCCGAGCGTCGTCATCGTGTTGCTCCTCGCGGGGCCAGGGTGATCTCGGCCAGTTTCTTCCGTAGCTTCTGGATCGGCGTCAGCTCGATGTTGCGCACTGCTCCCTTGGCGTAGTGCCGCTCGACGTAGTACTGCACCACCGACAGAATCGAAGTGAGAATGATGTACCAGACGGTGGCCACCATCAGCAGCGGTACCACTCGGCCGCTTCGGCCGTAGATGACCTGAACCTGGTAGAACAACTCTGCGATGGCCATGACGGAGACGATCGAGGTGCCCTTGAACAGGCTGATCACCTCGTTGGCAGCGTTGGGGAGAATGCCTCGCATCGCCTGCGGCAGAATGATCTTGAAGAACTCTCGACTTTTCGGAAGACCAAGCGCTGCAGACGCTTCCAGCTGTCCCTGGTCCACGGAGATGATGCCGGCCCGGACGATCTCAGCGGAGTATGCAGCCTGATGCAGAGCGAGCCCGATGATCGCTGCGGTCGAGCCGCTGATGACATTGTTGACGTCGAACTCGAAAAAACTGGGACCGAACGGAATGCCCAGCGACAAGGTCTGGTACAGGTACGCGATGTTGAACCAGAACAGCAGCTGCACGATCAGGGGAATGGACCGGAACGCCCAGATGTAGAACCACGAGATCACCTGCAGCACGGGATTGTTCGACAGCCTGGCGACCGCAAGCGCGATGCCGAGAGCGAAGCCGATCAGGGTTCCCCAGAAGGTGAGCTGGATGGTGAGCCACAACGCCGAGAGAACCGATTGCGCCGTGAAGTACTGAGCGAAGGTGCCCCAGTCCCACCCCGGGTTGGTGGCAAAGCCGTGCAGGAATTGGGCGACCACTACGAGGGTGGCGATGCTGATCACCCAACGCCACGGATGCCACTTCCGGGCTACCACCAGCTGCTCGTCGGGAACCTGCGCATCGTCACCTGGGTTCGAGGCCGATGGTCGAGCCTGTAGTTGAGTCACCGGAACCGCCGGGTCGGATGGGCAGCGATCATCGCCGTGTTGCCTTTCGCAGATTTCGTGCTGTGGGTACGCGAATCGGTCAAGCGTGCGTACAAGTACAGGTGTTCATCAGGCGTGCCTCCATCGGTCCTGGCGGTAGCACCCACACGCCAGAGGGCGGGGTTGCTGCGACGTCATCGAGCCAAGGTCTCTCGGTCGCTCTGGATGGTGACAGGAATCTATAGAACTTCAGATTGAAAAGTCAAGTGCGCGTGTTGATTCGGGTTGAAATCACGATGATTTCAACCCTTGCCACCCGCCTGATGGGCCTCGTGTCAGCTGAAGGCACCCCGGTATCGGGCCGCCGGATGTGACGCCGGCAGCCTGTCCCGTCCGGTGAGCTTGCCTCGGACGGTGCCCTGTCCGTACTCGCGTTGCGCAAGCCCGCGCTGCTGAAGAACCGGCGTCAGATGCTCGATGAACTCCAGGTAGCTGCCCGGGATCGTCGAGTTGATGACGTTGATCCCGTCTACCCCGACGGCGCGCCACTGCTCGAGCTGATCTGCGATGGATTCCGGCGTTCCCACCACACGGCCGCTCCGAGTCCGCATGTGCGCCAGATCGCGAACGGTGGGTTCTCGGTCGGTGATTGCCTCGCGGAGCCACGCCAACGTGCTTTGCGAGCCTTCCCCCTGCACCTCACCGATCGGGGTGTCCAGATCGTAGGAGCCCAGATCTATGCCGATCCCACCCGCAGCGTGCGCGATCATCGCCTCGTCGTCGACGTACTCGTCCAACTCCGCTTCTCTGCGTCGAGCTTCACTCTCGGTACTACCGATGACGAACGACAGACCCTGGAAAAATTCGAGGTCCTCGGCGGACCTGCCTGCCTCGACGACCAGACGGCGCGTGTCGGAGATCAACGAGCGCGCGGACTCGGGTGTCGGAGAAGCAATGAACTGGGCCTCGGCGTTGCGCGCCGCGAAGCGCCGGCCTGTCGGAGATGAACCGGCCTGGAACAACAACGGCGTCCGCTGCGGAGACGGAGCCACGAGATGCGGGCCCTCGACGCTGTAGCGCGCGCCGACATGATCGATCTTGTGCACCTTCGAGAAATCGCCGTGCCGACCGGATGCTTTGTCCTGCAACAACGCTCCGTCGTCCCATGATCCTTCCCACAGCTTGTACACGACATCGACGTACTCGTCCGCCCAGGCATATCGATCCTCGTGCAGAGCCATGTCTCCGAAGCCGAAGTTGCGCCAGGCGTTGGGTGACAGACTCGTCACGATGTTCCAGGCGATGCGACCGCCCGACGCGTGGTCGAGCGTGGACATCTTCCGCGCGAAGTTGAACGGATGCTCCTGCAGAATCGACGACGTCAACGCGATCCCGAGATGCTCTGTCGCATAAGCGATAGCCGACGCGATCACGGTGGGATCGTTGCTGGGAATCTGTAAACCGGACTCGACGAACTTCTCCCACGAACCCCGATAGTCGTCGTACAGCCCCACGACATCGGCAAAAAACATGAAATCGAACTTGCCGCGCTCGAGCTCTTTCGCCAACGACACCCAATGCTCCAGCGAGGAGAAATCGGCCTGCTCCGCCTCCGGTTTGCGCCACGCACCGTGCACGATATGTGACGTGGTGTTCATGACGAATGCGGAGAACCTGAGCGGCCGAATCATACCGCCACCATGCCACGAACACTCACGACCCGGCGATGCTGCGACATTCCGCAGACGTCAGCAGCGCACCCGAGCACAGCCCCTCGAATCAGCCTGATTTCAACCATTGCGTCGCGCCATCGACGCGGCGAGCCTTTTCGGTAGCGAATCGTTCTGTGCGAGCTGGGTCTCGCACAGCGTCGACGAAAGGAATGGGTCGCTACGATGCCGAACAACTCCGCCACGTCGAGGAACACCGCAATTGCCATGATCGAGCGCGGGATTTCCCCTGCCGTCGAATCCTGGGACTGGCAGGTCGACGCACTGTGCCGCGGGCAGGACTCGGAGATATTTTTCTCCCCGTCCGGCGAGGGCCGCTCCGCACGCCGTGCACGCGAGGACCGTGCGAAGCAGGTGTGTGCAGACTGCGGGGTCATCGAGGCGTGCCGAAAATTCGCTCTGGCCGCCAACGAACCGTTCGGCGTCTGGGGTGGGATGACAGTCCGGGAACGAGTGGTGCACCGCGCGAATGCGCGGCGTGCCGAAGAACGGCACGCGAGTTAGTGGCAGGAGTGAAGCCTGCGGCGCGACCGGGTAGTTCACAATGGAGGGGTGAGCGAAACCGAGAAGCCTCAGCAGTGGACGTATCTGATGGACATGGACGGCGTTCTGGTCCACGAGGATCACTTGATTCCCGGTGCCGACACGTTCCTCGCCGAGCTGCAGGCCAACGAGATTCCGTTCATCGTGTTGACGAACAATTCGATTCGTACCCCACGTGACCTGCGGGCCCGCTTGGCGTTCACCGGTCTGGACATTCCGGAGAAGTCGATCTGGACCTCCGCTCTCGCCACCGCGACGTTCCTCGGCAATCAGCGGCCCGGCGGTAGCGCCTACGTCGTCGGCGAGTCGGGTCTGACCACCGCCCTGCACGACATCGGCTACACGCTCACCGACTCGAGCCCGGATTACGTGGTGCTCGGCGAGACCCGCACGTACTCGTTCGAGGCCATCACCACCGCCATTCGTCTCGTCGAGAAGGGTTCGCGCTTCATCGCCACCAACCCCGACGCCACCGGCCCGTCCCGTGAAGGCTCGCTGCCGGCGACCGGTTCGGTCGCCGCGCTCATCACCAAGGCCACCGGCAAAGAGCCCTACTACGTGGGCAAGCCCAACGCGTTGATGATGCGGTCGGCTCTGCGTGCGATGGGCGGCCATTCCGAGAACACACTGATGATCGGCGACCGGATGGACACCGACGTGCTCTCCGGTCTCGAAGCCGGACTGCAGACCATCCTGGTTCTCACCGGAATCTCGACGGTCCAGTCCGTCGAGCAGTATCCGTACCGACCGACCAAGGTCCTCGATTCCGTCGCAGACCTGGTGGGCCGCACTCAGAACCCGTTCTGATGACACTCGAATTCGTCCTGTCCCGGCAGGATCACCACGTCGTCGGACTGGGCGTCCGGCACGCTTTTCCCGATGTCGCCGACGCGGTGGCCGCGGTGCGGGAGGGCCGAAACGTCGTCGGCGCAATTCCTTTCGACATGTCCGACGCCACCGCCCTCATCGAGCCGGAGGAGTTCTACCGACTCGACGGGCCTTGGTCGACGGTCGATGCTCAACCGCCGTTACCGGCGGTGACCGTCGCGCGCCAGATTCCCGATCCTGACGTCCATGTGCAGCGAGTGCGCGATGTCGTCGAGCAGCTGAAAGCCGGTGTGGCCGAGAAGATCGTGCTCGCTCGGGCCATCGAAGTGACCGCAGATGCACAGATCGATCCCGCCTCCGTGTTGAGCGCGCTGGTCACCCGAGATCCGGTGGGCAACGGCTTTCTGGCGGATCTGTCGCCCGCAGGTAAGACCGGCACGCACATCGTCGGCGCGAGCCCGGAACTGTTGGTTCGCAAGCGCGGCAACGTCGTCACCTGCCATCCGTTTGCCGGAACGGCTGCGCGTTCCACCGATCCCGACGAAGAAGCACGCATCTCCGCGGCGTTGGCGGCCAGCGCCAAGGATCAGGCCGAGCACCGATTTGTCGTCGACGAGATCCGTGCTGCGTTGGAGCCGTACTGCGAGACGCTCGATGTGCCCGAGTCACCTCAACTCAGCAGCACTCCGCAGCTGTGGCACCTGTCGACACCCATCGTCGGCACCTTGGCCGATCCCGCGACCTCGGCGCTCGACCTCGCGCTGGCGCTACATCCCACCGCTGCCGTCGCGGGCGTACCCCGAGCCGCGGCCATGGCTGCGATCGCAGACGTCGAGGGCTCCCGCGGCTTCTACGCCGGAGCCGTCGGGTGGACCGACGGCAGCGGCGACGGCGAGTGGATGGTCACGATCCGCTGCATCGAACTCGCTGCGGACGGACTTTCTGGAACGGCCACAGCGGGCGGCGGCATCGTCGCAGATTCCGACCCCGACGCCGAACTGAACGAAACCACGGCCAAGTTCCGCACGGTACTCAGCGTTTTCGAGCACTGACGTCGCTCCGGACACCGCTACCGATCGCCCGTCGCGTTGAGATCACGGTGAATCGAACTGTGTACATCGACGATCGACAATGGTCAGCTTGTTGAATTCCACACTGCACCGGCGCAATTCGGGCAGTTCTTCAACCAGCGAAAGGTACCGACATGTCGGTGGACACTCTTGTCGAGAATGACACAGCTCTGCGTGCGATCAAGATCGGCGGCAATCTCGGTGCCCGCATCGAGGGAGTACGACTCGGTGGCCACCTGGATGCGAACACCGTCGAGTTCGTTCGGCGCGCTCTGCTCGAACACAAGGTGATCTTCTTCAGCGGCCAGCACCACCTCGACGACGAAAGCCAGTATGCGTTCGCGGAGTTACTCGGATCGCCGACCACTCCGCACCCCACGGTCACCTCTCGCGGCACCAGAACGCTGGCCATCGACTCCGATTACGGCAAGGCCAACAGCTGGCACTCGGATGTGACCTTCGTCGACCGCATCCCGAAGGCCTCGATCCTGCGTGCGGTCAGCCTCCCGGAGTACGGCGGGAACACCACGTGGGCGTCACAAACTGCCGCCTACGCGCAGCTGCCGGATTCGTTGAAGGCGTTGGTCGACAACCTCTGGGCCACCCACTCGAACACCTACGACTATGCGGCGTCAGCGGCAGAGAAAATTCAGAACTCGAAGACCGAGGAGTACCGGAAGGAATTCCAGTCCACCTACTTCGAGACCGAGCATCCGGTGGTGCGAGTACACCCCGAGACCGGCGAGAAGACCCTGGTTCTGGGCCACTTCGTCAAGAACTTCATCGGGTTGTCGACCAAGGAGTCGCAAACGCTGTTCGATCTCCTACAGAATCGAGTAACCAAGCTGGAGAACACTGTTCGCTGGACATGGAGCCTCGGCGACGTCGCCATCTGGGACAACCGCGCCACCCAGCACTACGCCGTCGCAGATTGGGACGATCAGTACCGCCGCCTCGAACGCATCACCCTGGCGGGCGACGTGCCGGTACACCCCAACGGAGAGAAGAGCCGAGTGGTCGCCGGCGATGCCGCGCACTACTCCCTCATCGACAAGCCGGTACCGGTGTCACTCTGACCCAGCTACTTCAGCGCCTGGTCCAGGTCTCCGATCAGGTCCTCGGTGTCTTCGAGGCCGATCGAGATGCGCACGACGCCGTCGGTGATGCCCACTGCCGCACGACCTTCCGGCCCCATCGCGCGGTGCGTGGTGGTGGCCGGATGGGTGATCAGTGTCTTCGAGTCGCCGAGATTGTTGGAGATGTCGACGATACGCAACGCGTCGAGCACCTCGAAGGCGCGCTTCTTGCCTTCACCCTCAGGTGCTTCGAGCTCGAAGGTCACGACGGTTCCGCCGCCCGACATCTGCGACTTCGCCAGCTCGTACTGCGGATGTGATTGCAGGAAAGGATATTTCACCCAGCGCACCGCAGGGTGAGCTTCGAGGAACTCGGCAATCTGCAGCGCGGAGTTCACCGAATGCCGCACCCGCACCGGCATCGTCTCGAGCCCCTTGAGCAGGGTCCAGGCGTTGAACGGGCTCAGTGCAGGGCCGGTGTGCCGCATCAGAGTCTGCACCGGGCCTTCGATGTATTCCTTCGAGCCCAGGATCGCCCCGCCGAGTACCCGGCCCTGGCCGTCGATGTGTTTGGTGCCCGAGTACACGACCACGTCGGCCCCGAGTTCGAGGCTGCGCTGCAGCAGTGGCGTCGCGAACACGTTGTCCAACACCACCGTTGCGCCGGCAGCATGCGCCAGCTCGGAGACGTGCCTGACATCGACCAACGACTGCATCGGGTTGGACGGGGTCTCGAAGAACACCGCCGTCGTCGGCACCGACAGCGCCTGCTCCCACTGCTCGAGGTCTTCGCCGTCGACGAAGACGGTCTCGACGCCCCAGCGCGGCAGAATCTCGTTGCACACCACGAAGCACGACCCGAAAAGGCTACGCGCAGCGACCAATCGGTCGCCGGCCTTCAGCAGCGCACCGAGCGCGGTGAACACCGCGGACATGCCGCTGGACGTCCCGAAGCATGCCTCGGCACCCTCGATCAACCGCAGTCGCTCCTCGAACATCTTCACTGTCGGGTTGCCGTACCGCGAGTACACGAAGTGATCGATGTCGCCGGTGAAGGCCTGCTCGGCCGCGCCGGCACTCTCGTACACGAAACCCGAAGAGAGATACAGCGCTTCGGCGTTCTCGTCGAAGCCCGATCGCATCAGACCGCCGCGAACCCCGAGCGTTGCCTGACCCACACCCTCGGGCAAGGGCTTGTCGAATCCGCCGCCTTTGGGAATGTTCGTCACGACTGCCTCCAGGGCAACCCGACCGCACGCCAACCCGTGGCTCCGCGATGGCCGTCGGCGTCGGTGGCACCTTCGAAGCCGTCGAGCACGTTGTAGGACGGGCCGATTCCCGCAGCCGTCGCGGCTTCGGCAGCACCGATGGATCGCTGACCGGAGCGGCACAGGAACACCACGGGCCGATCTCCGTCCACGCCTGCGGCTTTCAGGTCGTCGACGAAGTTGGTGTTCCGGGCACCGTTGGGGAAGCTGACCCACTCGATCAGGTGTGTCGGGCGTTCGATACCGGAGGTGTCGGGAACTCCGACGTACTGCCACTCGGCACGCGTCCGAACATCCACGAGCACCGCCTCGGGGTTGCTCTGCAGCAACTCCCAGGCAGCTTCCGGGGTTATGTCACCTGCGTAGGTCACTGAATCAGCCTTCCGTCGCTTGCCGTTACGTCACACATACCAAGATCAGACATTGCACACCAGCCACTTGTCGTCCACGCGAACGAACTTCCACACGTCGTCGGTCTGCACTCCGGATTTCTCTTCCTTCAGTGGCACCGTGACCATTCCGCGGTCGCCGTTCACCTGGTACTCGGACGGCACACCGTCGATGGACGTCTCGCCGTTGCGCTCGACCTCGCCTGCTCGATCGGTTCGGTACTGCGCATCGTCACCGGGAATCAGGCGCTCGACCTGATCGAAACAGGTGTTCTGGCGCAGCAGGTCCGCGTCGCCGGTGTTCTGCGCTTCGAGGAATCCGTCGAGGCTGTCGGTGAGCAACTGGGCCTGCGTCACGTTGTCCTCCGCGGGGGCGAACTTCGAAGCTGCGAAGATGCCGACGAGCAGAACGACGACGATGCCCACGGCGATGATGAACGGCCACGCATTGGGCGGACGCTGCTCACCGGAGTCTGCGGCCGCTTGCGACGCGTTGTTGCGCGCTTCCTCACGACTGTCGACCCACTGCTGCCTACGTTCACTCCACGACGCCATGCGGCCAATCTTCCTCGATCCGACGGGCCCGGCACTATCGGGGTCCGACGGGAATGTCTCCTCGCAACGTGATGCGGTGCATCTTGCGGTGCTCGGTGCCGTAGTCGCGGTTGGCGTAGTGGGAGGTGCTGCGGTTGTCCCACAGCACCAGGTCGCCCAGCCGCCAGCGGTGCCGCACGATGTGTTCGGGTTTGGTCAGGTGCGCGTACAGCAGGTCCAGGATTCCGCGGCTCTCGGCTTCCGACACCCCCACGATGTGGGAGGTGAAACCCGGATTGACGAACAACCCCTTGCGGCCGGTTTCCGGATGGACCCGGACGACGGGATGTTCGACGGGGACCAGCGCGGTCACTTCCTTGCCGTCCCACACGTTGCCTTTTCCGCCGCGCTTCTGCGCGAGGTAGTAACCGAATTCGCGGTTGCCGTCGTGGATCGCCGTGAGTCCGTCGATCATTCGGCGGACCGGCGCGGACAGTGACTCGTAGGCGAGCTGACTGTCGGCCCAGTTGGTGTCACCGCCGTGCGGGGGCAGGACGACGGGACGCAGGATCGAGCCCATCGGCGGGCGTTCCATGAACGTGACGTCGGTGTGCCAGACGTCGGCGAATCCGTTGTCCTGGCTGTCGAGCGCGTAGACCTCGGGGGCGACGTGGCCGCTGTCGTGTACCGGGTGACCAGCGGTGAGGTCACCGAGACGACGGCCGAATTCGACGTGTGCCGCGTCGTCGAGCGTCTGCCCGCGCAGCACCAGAACCTTGTGTTCGACGAGGGCCCGGCGAACGGCGTGGATCTGCGCGTCGGACGCCGAGGCGACGTCGAGGCCGATGACCTCGGCACCGAACGATGGGCCGAGCTTGTCGACAGTGAGCGTGGAGGTCTGTTCCAGAGTGGTCATGTGTCCTCGAATCTGTGCACGGCCGGGCGCTGATCTTCGGCAACGCTGCCGTCGAGAGAGGGGTCCCGTCCTGCTGAAGGAGGGGAAGGGCGTCGGGTCTTGTCACCGACAACACATGTTGGTGCAGGTACGACAGAAGTCGACGGTGAACCGTCGGACCAGGTATGTCGTCTGCACAGAGCAATTCCTACCGGAAACCGGGAAATACGGCAAGTTGCCCTCTGCCCCAGCTCAGGTTGTCCTTAATTTATGCTGGGGTGTCCGCACTTCCCTCGAAGAAGGTAGCTCGCTGCACATGACCGATCAGACTCGTCCACTCCGCGTCGCCATCGTCGGTGCCGGACCGGCAGGCATCTACGCCGCCGACGCGCTCATGAAGTCCGACCACAATGTCAGCGGACCGGGCGTCAGCATCGACCTCTTCGAGCGCATGCCCGCGCCGTTCGGGCTGATCCGCTACGGCGTGGCCCCCGATCATCCGCGCATCAAGGGCATCATCACCGCCCTGCACAAGGTGCTCGACAAGCCCCAGGTACGCCTGCTCGGCAACATCGACTACGGCACCGACATCACGTTGGACGACTTGCGCCGCTTCTACGACGCCGTCATCTTCTCCACCGGAGCCAACGCGGACCGCGCCCTGAACATCCCCGGAATCGACCTCGAGGGCAGCTACGGCGCCGCCGACTTCGTCTCCTGGTACGACGGCCACCCGGACGTCCCGCGCACCTGGCCTCTGGAGGCGGAGAAGGTCGCCGTCCTGGGCGTCGGCAACGTCGCTCTCGACGTCGCACGCGTCCTCGCCAAGACCGGTGACGAACTGCTCCCCACCGAGATCCCGGCCAACGTCTACGAGGGCCTCAAGGCCAACAAGGCGATCGAGGTGCACGTCTTCGGCCGTCGTGGACCGGCTCAGGCCAAGTTCACTCCGCTGGAGCTTCGCGAACTCGACCACTCCCCCAATATCGAGGTCATCGTCTCTCCCGAGGACATCGACTACGACGAGGGCTCCGAGCAGGCCCGCCGCAGCTCCAAGCAGATCGACATGGTCGCCAACACCCTGCAGGACTGGGCCATCCGTGACGTCGGCGCTCGCCCGCACAAGCTGTTCCTGCACTTCTTCGAGTCCCCGCACGAGGTACTCGGCGCGGACGGCAAGGTCGTCGGTCTGCGCACCGAGCGCACCGAGCTCGACGGCACCGGCAACGTCAAGGGCACCGGCAAGTACAACGACTGGGACGTCCAGGCCGTCTACCGCGCCGTGGGCTACCTCAGCCAGAACATCAGCCAGCTCCCCTTCGACGAGCAGGCAGGCACCATCCCCAACGAGGCCGGACGCGTCGTCGAGTCCCCGCACTCGACCACGCCTGTTCCCGCCACCTACGTCACGGGCTGGATCAAACGCGGACCCGTCGGCCTCATCGGTCACACGAAGGGCGACGCCAACGAGACGGTCGCGAACCTGCTCGAGGATGCGCCGAGCTTCGTCGGTGCGGCCGAGCCGGATCTGGATGCCGTCACCTCGTTCCTCGAAGGCAAGCAGGTTCCCTTCACCACGTGGGACGGTTGGTACCGCCTCGACGCGCACGAGCGTTCACTCGGTGAGCCCGAGGGCCGCGAGCGCGTCAAGGTCGTCGAGCGTGAGGACATGCTGAAGGCTTCCGAGCCCGACAAGGCCTGAGTGCCTGCGGCAGTGGTGTGGTTGCGCCTCCGGCACATGACCACACCACTGCGCGAAGCGCTCTACACCCGCACTGCCAGCAGTTTTCCTTCGGTTTCGATTTTGCGCTGATGCTCGTTGAAATCAGGTGCAGCGCAGACGAACAGCGTTCGGCCGTCGGATCCGCCGAGTCCGCAGGCGAAGACCCCGAGATCGAAATCGAGCTGCTGAAGAATCTCCCCGCCCGGCGCCACGTGCAGCACTCGCTGCCCCAGCGCGTCGGCGATCCACATCGTGCCGTCGGTGTCGATGCAGCATCCGTCAGCGGCAACCTTCACCTCGCCGATGGCCGTAGCCATGTCCGTCGACGTCGGCAGTTCGCCGAATTTCGCCCAGTCACGCCGCTTCCCCAGGGATCCGTCCTCGGCGATGTCGAAGGCACTGACCCGGTTTCCGACCGTTTCGTCCACCAGCAGTTGGCCCGAAGCCGTGAACGCCATCCCGTTGGGGAAGTACAGATCCGACGCGACGACGTGCGCGGAACCGTCCGGGTCGACGCGAATCAGGTCGGCCGTCTCGACGGGCGCGAAGTTCATCAGATCGAAGCCGAAGTTTCCGATGTACGCGCGGCCCTGCGCATCGACGAGCATGTCGTTGAGGTTCGCCTTCACGTACGTCGACAGATCTGCGTGCACGGTCAGCGAGCCGTCGTGCTCACGCAGTAGCAGCTTGTAGTCGCGCATCGACACGATCAGCAGCCGCCCGTCGGGCAACCAGCCCAGGCCCGACGGTTGATTGGGCACCTCGGCTTCGACTCGTACGTCGGAGCCGTCCTCGAGGGCGGACACGACGCGATGGGAGTAGAAGTCCGATACCCAGATCCTCCCCTCGTGCCATCTCGGACATTCGAAGTAGGTGTATCCATCGAGAACGACTGTGGTCTCCGGTTTCATGTTTCGAATTCAAACACCACGAGCGGTGGCCGCGACGCCGAATGCGTGAGCTGGCATGCTGGGGACCGTGTTCGACGCCCACCTACACATCATCGACCCGAAGTTTCCGCTCATCGAGAACCACGGTTTCCTGCCCGATCCGTACACCGTCTCGAACTACCTCTACGACGTCGACGGGCTCGGTATCACCGGCGGCGCGGTGGTGACGGGATCGTTCCAGGGCTTCGATCAGAGTTTCCTGCTCGCTGCGTTGGAGACCCTGGGGCGCGGCTGGGTGGGCGTCACCCAGATCGATCCCGACTGTTCCGACGAGGACATCGTCGCGCTGAACGACGCGGGCGTGCGCGGTATGCGGTTCAATCTCAAACGCGGCGAGACGGATCTGCAGATGCTCACCACCCAGGCGCGTCGTGTCCACGAACTGGTGGGCTGGCACGCCGAGCTGTACGTCGATGCGTCCCTGCTGCTCTCGCTCGAGCCGATCCTCGCGAAACTGCCCGCCGTGAGCATCGACCACCTGGGCCTCTCGACGCAGGGCCTGCCGTATCTGCTCGATCTCGTCGATCGCGGAGTGCGCGTCAAGGCAACGGGATTCGGCCGGGTGGACCTCGACATCATCGACACTCTGCAGCAGATTCATCGCGTGAATCCGGCGGCGTTGATGTTCGGCACCGATCTGCCGGGCACCCGTGCCCCTCGTCCGTTCTCGGAGACCGACATCGACATCATTTCTCACGCCGTGGGCGGCGATCTCCCGGCGGTGCTCGACGGCAATGCCCGGGCTTGGTATCGCGTCCCTTAGACGAGTAGCGCTCCGCCGAGCCACACCGCCGAGGCGAGCAGGGCACCGAACAGCTCCACCAGAATGGACAACCCGGCAGCCTTGGTGGCGTGCACGGTGGATCTCCATGCCTCGGAATGGTTTCGATGCCTGGGCACTTCGGCGACATAGACGCCGGCGATGAAGCCGATGAACAGTCCGACGACGGGGATGACGAAGAATCCGACGATGCCGAGCAGTCCGCCGATCATCAGCGATCGCGTCGGCACGCCTGCCTCCCGCATGCGCCGCCCGGGCCAGGTGTACTTCACGACGCCACTGATCACCAGCAGCACCGTCGCGATCGCGAAGACCGTCCACGCGGCGGCTCCGCCGGTGACCCACGCCCAGACTGCGACGGCCGCGAAGATCAAGATGGTGCCCGGCAGAATCGGGACGACGATACCGACGAGGCCGACCAGAATCACCAGGCCGACCAGGACTTCTCCGAGCGCGCTCATGAGCTCAGTGTGCCCTGTGTCGGGTCAGACGACAGGACGAACCTTGCCTGCTGCCTCGCGTGCCCGGCTCCGCGCTGTCTCGATGTCCGACGCGGTGGACACTGCAACGCCCATCCGGCGCCGGACGAAACTCGTCGGCTTGCCGAACAGACGAAGATCGGTCTCGGGGACGGCCAGCGCATCGGCGACACCGTCGAAGTGGATGCCGTCCGCATCGACGCCGCCGTAGATCACCGCCGACGCACCGGGCGAGAGCAGCGTCGTGTCGATCGGCAGACCCAGAACGGCGCGGGCATGCAGCTCGAACTCCGAGAACCGTTGCGTCCGTATCGTCACCAGACCCGTATCGTGCGGCCGAGGACTGACCTCGGAGAAGTAGACGTTGTCGCCCTGCACGAACAGTTCGACGCCGAACAACCCGCGCCCACCGAGTGCCGTCGTGATCCGCTCGGCAACGTCGCGCGCACCGGCGAGGGCCGCGTCGGACATCGGCTGTGGTTGCCAGGATTCGATGTAGTCGCCGGATTCCTGCAGGTGCCCGATCGGCTCGCAGAACGACGTTCCGTCGGACGCCCGGACGGTGAGAAGCGTTATCTCGTAATCGAAATCGACGAATCCCTCGACGATGACGCGACCGAGATCGACGCGGCCACCCTTCAGTGCGTAGTCCCACGCCGCTTCGACATCGGCCTCGGTGCGAACGACCGACTGTCCCTTGCCCGACGAGGACATGACAGGCTTGATGACCGCGGGAAAGCCGATGGTGGACAATGCTTCTCGCACGTCTTCGAGTGAATCGGCGAACGCGTACGGTGACGTCGGCAGCCCGAGCTCCTCGGCCGCGAGACGCCTGATGCCCTCGCGGTTCATGGTCAACTGCGTCGCACGAGCCGTCGGGATCACCACACTCCGACCCCGCGCTTCGACCTCGGCCAGGGCATCGGTCGCGATGGCCTCGATCTCCGGCACCACATAATCCGGCTGCTGCGAATCGATCAGCGCCAGTAGTTCTTCGGGGTTGCTCATGTCGATCGTGAACGCGTGATGGGCCACCTGATGGCCAGGGGCGTTGTCGTAGCGATCGACGGCGATCACCTCGACGCCGAGGCGCTGGAACGCGATGATCACCTCTTTGCCCAGCTCACCCGAGCCGAGCAGCATCACCCGGGTGGCCCCGGGAGTGAGCGGAGTACCGATACGGACGGGATCTGGGGCAGTCACAGCCCTATTATCCACACCCCGATCGGTTGGACGACCTAGTACAAGTTAGTCTCCATTCACATTCGCAGCTGACGAGTCGGAACGAGGCAAATAACGTGTCGAACACTGGTGGACCACTCGCAGGGCTCCGAGTAGTCGAACTCGCAGGAATCGGGCCCGGCCCACACGCCGCACTGCTGCTGGCCGACCTCGGCGCAGACGTCGTACGCGTCCAGCGCGCCGGGCAGATCTCCCCCCACGACCACCAGCTGCGCAGCCGCACCATCGTCGAGGCGAACCTCAAGGATCCGGCCGACATCGAGAAGGTCCTCGGCCTGATCGAGCGCGCCGACGTGCTGATCGAAGGGTTCCGCCCCGGCGTCACCGAACGCCTCGGCCTCGGACCCGACGACGCCCTCGCCCGCAATCCACGCCTCGTCTACGGCCGCATGACCGGCTGGGGCCAGGAAGGTCCATGGGCGCAGACCGCAGGCCACGACATCAACTACATCTCCGTCACCGGCGTCCTGAACGCCATCGGCCGCGAGGGCGAGCGGCCCGTGCCGCCCCTGAACATGGTCGGCGATTTCGGCGGCGGCTCGATGTTCCTCGTCTTCGGCATCATGGCGGCGCTCTACGAGCGCCAGAGCTCCGGGCAGGGCCAGGTGGTCGACGCGGCCATGGTCGACGGCACCGCCGCGCTCTCTCACATGATCTGGTCCTGGCGTGGCGTCGGAGCCTGGAGCGACGACCGCGGCACCAACCTGCTCGACACCGGCGCGCCCTTCTACGACACCTACGAGACCTCCGACGGCCAGTACATGGCCGTCGGCTCGCTCGAGCCCCAGTTCTACGCTCAGCTGCTCACCGGATTGGGCCTCGCCGATGCGGACCTGCCGCCGCAGATGGACAAGTCGCGCTGGCCCGAGCTGCGCGAGAAGTTCACCGCGACATTCCTGTCCAAGACCCGCGACGAATGGGCCACGATCTTCGACGGCACCGACGCCTGCGTATCGCCGGTCCTCACCTTTGCCGAAGCCCCGAACCACCCGCACATGAAGGATCGCGACTCCCTCATCGACATCGGTGGAGTCACCCAGCACCGCCCGGCACCGCGGTTCTCCCGCACCGAGAACGGAGTCCCGACGCCACCGCCCGCCACGGCAACCGACATCGCGTCGGTCTGGAGCTGACGTGTGCCGAACTCGAAGCTGTGGACGCTTCTCGGCTGATTTCCGTCCGTAACTTCGAGTTCGCGGTCAGAACACAGCCGCTCAGAACACCAGGGCCGGCTGTTCCGATTCGGCGCTGGGGGCGAGGGCGCGATACGCCGCAGCCGTGGCCATCACCGCGGCCCGAAGCTCTTGCGGCTCCCGGGTGTACGGCAACCTGAGGTAGCGCTCGAACGCACCCTCGACGCCGAATCGCGGGCCTGCCGCCAGCACCGCCCCGAATGCAGGCGCAGTGGCGGCCAGCGCACTCGACACCGGTGCAGGCAGCTGCAACCACAGCGACATGCCGCCCTCGGAGCGGCGGTAGCGCCAGTCCGGAAGATGTTCTGCCAGAGCGTCTTCGAGCACCTCACGACGCTCACGTAGCTGCGATCGACGGAGCTCGAGCGCCGGTTCCGCGTCCTGCAGCAGGAACGACGACGCCAGCTGATCCATGATCGAGGTGCCGAGGTCGTGCGCTGCCCGCGAGCCTGCCAGCTGCGAGACCAGCGACGGATGCGCCCTGATCCATCCGATGCGCAGGCCGCCCCAGAACGACTTGGATGCCGAGCCGATCGTGACGATGTCGGACCCCGAGACCCGCCCGAACGACGCGACCGGCGGTGGCGGAGGGGCGTCGAGCCACAGGTCCACCATGGTTTCGTCGACGATGAGCGTCATCCGGGTGTCGCGGGTGATGCGTGCGAGCTCGGCCCGGCCCTCGGCACCCAGCACCTGCCCGGTGGGGTTATGGAAGTCCGGAATCAGATACGCGACCTTGGCGGCCGTTTGCCGTGCAGCGCTGCGGATCCCGTCGAGATCCCAGTCGCCGTCGGCCGGACGCACCGGCACCGGCACCGGCCGGGCACCCACCCGCCTGATGGCTTCGAGTGCGTTGGGGTAGGTGGGGTGATCGATCAGCACCCGGTCACCGGGCGAGGTCAGCGTGCCCAGCAGTAGCCGAACTGCCTGCTGCGCACCGGAAGTCACCATGATCTGATCGGCGGTCGTCGGCAGGCCACGCTCGACGAAGCGTTGCGCGATGGCCTCCCGCAGCACCGCCAGACCGATGGGCTCCATACCGTGCGTCGGTAGATACGTCGGAAGTGCCTGCAGCGCAGACTCGTACGCCGCAGTCATGGTGCCGTCCGCCGCTGCCATCGCTGCGTGAGACATGTCCACGACCGGACCCGAGGGCGATGTCGACTGAATCAACATTCCGTTGGGGGTGGGTGCAGCAGGGAGGGCAACGGTGCTGCGCGATCCCTGCTTGCTGATCAGATAGCCCTCGTCTCGTAGCACCGAGTACGAGGACGTGATGGTGGTACGACTGAGATCGAGAGCCGCCGACAGATCGCGCTCACTGGGCAGCCCGACACCGAGCGGAATGCGGCCGTCGTGAATCAGCAGTCGGACGCCATCTGCCAACGCGCGATACGTAGGACGCGACGCCTTGCGCCTACCGGATCCATCCGAGGACGCGTCGCCGCGCCAGCTGCCGAGATCGCGGGCCAGTGACGTTGCATTGAGGACTCTCGAAGCCATGCTCACCAGTATTCGCCGACTGGTCTTCAACTTTCAAGTCCATTGCGCCTTCCACTGGACTGCCGACTGGGGTCAGGTGGATACTGGACCGATGCCGACCAGCACTGTCTTCGACACCGCCATCGGCCTGTGCGGCATCGCGTGGACCGACGACGGAGTGGTCGCCGTCGCCCTGCCCGAGCCGTCGGCCGAGGCGATGTTGGACTACCTGGGCGGCTTCGGTGCGACGAGGGGGCCTCTCGACGCGCTCGCGGCCGACGCGACCGAGCGAATCGTCGCCATGCTCGACGGACGGACTGTCGACATGAGCACAATTCCCCTGGTCCTGGACGTCTCGGAGTTCGATGCCTCGGTCTACACCGTGTGTAGCGGGATTCCCCGGGGCTCGACTCTCACGTACGGCGACATCGCCCGCAGACTCGGCCACCCCGGTGCGGCCCAGGCCGTAGGCGGGGCGCTTGGACGTAACCCCGTGCCGATCATCGTTCCGTGCCATCGAGTGCTCGGCGCAGGCACGGAAGTCGGCGGCTTCTCGGCACCGGGTGGTACGAATACCAAACAAAAAATACTCGGTATCGAGGGAGTCCCGGGATTCGACGAGCCGACTTTGTTCTGAATTGAGCACAATTGATCGAAACTGCTCGTCAGAATAAACCTCCCGAAACAGGGAGTGGGTCCGGATTTCAGGCAGATATGCCGAGAGGCGCGATAGGAGCATCGACCGCCGACACCAATACAGCTTCCGGTCCTGGGCTCACATCGGATTCCTCCGAACGACCGCCGATCGTGAATGCACCCACATCCGGCAGCCACCCGATAGCGCCGCGTTGAAAGAGGTTGTACCGACCCGATCCGGTGGGCGTCGGGCGCTCGTTGCTGATCGGATACCCAAGTGCGCCATACGGTCCCCCGTGACCGAGGTACCAGTCGAGGATCGGACCGTGCACTTCGTGCGCGCCGCCTTCGGGAAGAGCGAACACGGTGGCATGCGTGAATTCGAGCATTCCCCCGCCCTCGGGACCGAGCATGAATTCACCGGCCTGAGCGCCGATCCAAGGATGTTCGTATGCGAAGCGATCGAATTGGTAGCTGAAAACTTCCAATCCGTTGTAATTTTCAGTCATCGCTCGACCTTTCGTCGCCCAACCTGGTCGCAATTATCCACGCCGACGACCAGCGGCGCCCTCCAATTTCGACATATATGTGAAAGAGCTAATTCAGGAGCGCGAGAATGTCTGCCGGAATTCGATCGGTGGCCGCCGGATCGATCACCGACCGCGACCACGAACCGCCGGCGCTGTCGAGACGAACGAGCTGACCGGGCCCGAGCAACCACAGCTGATCCCCCGCCGACCAGTTCACGCCGTAGCCGTATGCATCACTCGACGTGGCGGGATCGCTCGATCACAGCTGACGCTGTGCTGCATTGCGGTACTTCCTGCTCGTCGCTTCCTCGTATTCAGGACAATCGACTGTCGACGGCAGATCCGGGCACGAAAAAGCCCCGAGGCCGTGGGCCTCGGGGCTTCGATTTTCGCGGAACCGTCTACCGCAGGATGTCTCGCCGAACGATGGTTTCGTCGCGGCCCGGTCCGACTCCGATGCACGACATGTACGCGCCCGAGAGCTCTTCGAGACGCAGGACGTAGTTCTGCGCGTTGATGGGCAGTTCCTCGAACGTG
Organism: Rhodococcus sp. NPDC006774; assembly: GCF_040636045.1. Lineage (NCBI taxonomy): Bacteria > Bacillati > Actinomycetota > Actinomycetes > Mycobacteriales > Nocardiaceae > Rhodococcus > Rhodococcus sp. NPDC006774. The sequence goes on from NZ_JBEYIW010000001.1 coordinate 429,404, forward strand.
CGGGCACCGGAGATGTCTTCCCACCAACCGGACATCTCCTCGTAGATCGGCTTCGCGTGATGGAAGCCGGTCTGCGTCATGGGCATCTCGTCGTGGCGGACGCCGTCGACGTCGTACGCAACGCAGATGGGCACCGTGTCCAGGCTGGAGAGCACGTCGAGCTTGGTCAGGAAGTAGTCGGTGATGCCGTTGACGCGGGTGGCGTACCGCGCGATGACAGCGTCGAACCAGCCGGTTCGCCGTGCACGCCCGGTGGTGACGCCCACCTCGCCGCCTTGCTTGGCCAGGTATTCACCGTGATTGTCGAACAGCTCCGTCGGGAACGGGCCCGAGCCGACACGCGTCGTGTAGGCCTTCAGGATGCCGAGGACGGTCCCGATCTTGTTGGGGCCGATACCGGAACCGACCGACGCGCCGCCCGCCGTCGGGTTCGAGGACGTGACATACGGGTACGTGCCGTGGTCGACGTCGAGCAAGGTGCCCTGCGACCCCTCGAGCAGAATCGTGTCGCCACGCTCGAGTGCCAGGTTGAGCTGCAGCCTGGTGTCGGTGATGCGGTGCTTGAAACCCTCGGCCTGCTCGAGCACCTCATCGACGACCTGCTGAGAATCCAGAGCCCGCCGGTTGTAGATCTTCGAGAGCACCTGGTTCTTGAATTCCAGTGCAGCCTCGACCTTTTGGGTCAGGATCTTCTCGTCGAGCACATCGGCAGCGCGGACGCCGACGCGAGCGAGCTTGTCCTGATAGCAGGGCCCGATGCCACGGCCGGTGGTCCCGATCTTCTTGGCACCGAGGAAGCGTTCGGTCACCTTGTCGATGGCCACGTGGTACGGCATGATCAGGTGCGCATCGGCGCTGAGCAGCAGGTTCGTGGTGTCGACGTCACGCTTCTCGAGGCCGTCGAGCTCGGTGAGCAACACACCCGGGTCGACGACGACGCCGTTGCCGATGACATTCTTCACGCCGGGCGTGAGAATTCCCGACGGGATGAGGTGCAGCGCGAACTTGTCGCCGTTCGGAAGAACCACGGTGTGGCCGGCGTTGTTGCCGCCCTGGTAGCGAACGACCCACTGAAGGCGTTCGCCGAATAGGTCGGTGGCTTTGCCTTTGCCCTCGTCGCCCCACTGGGCGCCGATCAGGACTATCGCCGGCATGTGCTCTCCTACGTTGCTTTCGTGCGAGGACGTGCTGCAGATATTGCTCGATCGAACGCAGCCGTCACCATTTGTCGCAGGCGCGACAGTGGCCGGGGGAACAGTCTAGCCGAGGCGGTGAGCTGGCCCGCATGCCGCTACGGTGGAGCCGAAACGAAGGCACTATGGTCGTTCGAGGGTTCACCCAAGATCTAGGAGCGCCGTGACACCGTTCGTTCTGCACTGCGGAAACCCGCCGTTGCCGATCACGCTGACCGACGTCCCACTGCGCAACGCCGATGCCGTTCCGACCGACGACGACTGCAGCGCGCTGTTCGCCGACATCGAATCCGCCCCCGCACCACGCATCATCGTGCTGGGCGACGACGCCTCGCTGGCCGCCGTTCTCACCAGGCTGATGCGCACCGACCGTCTGCACGTCGAAGTCGCGTTCGTACCGGATACCGCGACCGCTGCCGCCCACATCTACAAACTCGGGACCGGATCCCGTGCGGCCAAGGTCGCACTGACAGGAAAAGCGTCGAGCACTCCCCTCATTCGCGACGACGCGGGCAAGGCCGTCGTCGGTCGGGCGCTGCTCGGCGGTGCCGGCGGTGCGGAACTCGAGGGCGAGGCATACGTCGACGACACTCGGTTGTTCTCCGGAGTCGTACCCGGCGTCGAGGTGGCACCCACTCCGGAGTTGCCCGGACTGCGTGCGCGAGTGATGAGCCGTCGACGATTCCTGCCTCGCCGCTGGGTGAGCGGACGCGCGATGCAGCTCGGTTCCCCCGCCGCAGACCTGATGCGCGACGGCATCCCCGGCGACAGAACCGTGAAGAGGTCGACGTTCTATCGTCACCATCAGGAGTGGTTGCTGGTTCGATGACCGTTCCACAGATCCGATGACCGTTCCGCTACGGCGCAGGCCCGTTCTGCCGAGCCCGGTGTTCGTGGCCGTTCTCGCCGTCGCCGGAGGAGGCGGCGCGCTCGCGTGGACGGCCGAGGACGTCACCTCCACCGCCGCGCGCCTCGGGGTGTTCGTGCTGGTTCTCGCCGGGTGGATCGCCTCGGTGTGCCTGCACGAGTTCGGACACGCGTACACCGCTTTTCGGGCCGGCGACCGGGAAGTCGAACTCCGCGGCTACCTGACACTCAACCCCTTGAAGTACACCCACCCGTTGCTCTCGATCGTCTTGCCGGTGGTGTTCATCGCGATCGGCGGAATCGGACTTCCGGGCGGTGCCGTGTACCTGCGGACCGGCCAGTTCTCGGCGGGGACGCAACGGCGCATCGCCCTCGCGGGACCGTTCGCCAATGCCGTTGTCGCCGTGGCACTCCTGATCGTCGTTCGCGTGTTCGGCACCGACGGCACCCATCAGGCCTTCTGGTACGGACTCAGCTTCCTGGCCTTCCTGCAGATCATGGCCACGATCCTGAATTTGATTCCGGTACCCGGCCTCGACGGATATGCCGCACTCGAGCCCTCGCTCTCGCCCGCCACCCGTGCATCGCTGGACCAGTTCAAGGGCTACGGACTCCTCGTTCTCGTCGCGTTGCTGTTCGTGCCCGCCGTCAACTCCGCGTTCTTCGGGGCGATCTACACCCTGTTCGGGCTGTCCGGTGTTCCCGAGTTCTTCGCCGGCAACGGCAACTACCTGATGCGATTCTGGCTGTGACAGGTCCAGCGGGAAAGACTGCACGATACCGAGCTCAGTCGGCGGGATTCCGTCTGTTCGGGCAGGTTCCGTGCATTCTTTCCCAACACTGTCGGTGCCGGATCGCATAATGTGCGCATGACGACGTGGAACGAATTCTCGGCAGCGGCCCCGACACTCGCGTCGGCGGTGCGGGCTCGATTCACCGCCCACAAGCACCATGTTCTTGCGACGCTCCGGGCGGACGGCTCACCGCGCGTGAGCGGAACCGAGGTGGAGTTCGTGGACACCGGGGTGCTGCGGCTCGGCTCGATGCTCGGTGCCGTCAAAGCACGAGACCTGCAGCGCGACGGACGGTTCGCGCTGCACAGCAATCCGGGTCACCACTCGATGGAGGGTGGGGACGCGAAGATCGGCGGACGTGCCGTCGAAATCACCGATCCTGCTGTGCTGCAACCGATATTCGACGCATCACCGGGCGAGCTGGTGCCGTACCACGTGTTCGATCTCGATATCACCGAGGTCGTACTGACCTCACTGGTGGACGATCACATGCAGATCGACGTGTGGCGTCCCGGCTCCGACGTGCGCACCGTCACCAGGTGAGCTCTTCCTTGCAGGTTCGGCCGTGCGCGGCGGGTTCGACCTGCACCGTGGCATGGTCGAGGCCGTAGGTGGACAGTAACGATCGGGCTCGGTCGAGCACCATCGACGACGAGCCCTCGCATTCGAGATGCACCGTCGCGACATCCATTCCGGTGGTCAGTGTCCACACGTGCAGGTCGTGAACTCCCGTCACGCCCGGTAGTGCGTTCAGGTCTCCGGTCAATGCGTCGACGTCGACGTGTCCGGGACTGGCCTGGGTGAGAATGCGCAGGGCCGAGGCGGCGAGCTTGATCGCGCGCGGGATCACCCACAGGGAGATCAGGACGCCGACGACGATGTCCGCCCAGGTCCACCCGAACACGAGCATCAGCACGCCTGCCACGAGCACGCCGACACTGCCGACCGCATCGGCCAGGACCTCCATGTACGCGCCGCGGACGGCCAGGGAATCCTTGGCGTCGCCGCGAATGAGCAGCATGACGACGATATTGGCCGCGAGTCCGGCCGATGCGGTGAGAATCAGTGGTACGCCAGGGATTTCAGGTGCATCACCGATGCGAGAGACTGCCTCGTACATGATGAACGCCGCAACACCGAGCAGCAGGACGGCATTCGCGATGGCCGTCAACACCTCTGCCCGATGCCAGCCGAATGTCCGTGCTGCTGCGGCACTTCCCTTGCGAGCGAGCATCAACGCGATCAGACCCATCGACATGCCGAGCACATCGGTGAGCATGTGACCGGCGTCGGCGAGCAGGCCGAGCGAGCCGATCGCCAAGGCCACGGTCGCCTCGACGACGAGAAACACCACCAGGATGACCAGCGCGACGACCATCTTGCGGACGCGAGACCTGGGCGGCCCCGCACCTGCGGACGAGTGACCGCCCACTCCGTGACTGTGCCCGTGACCCGCGCCCATGACTCCCCCTGGTGACCGATGTCGACTTCCGGAAGCCACCATATGCGTACATACGCATATATGCAATGGTGCGCTCGGGTCACAACTCCGGCGGGACGTGCGGATGCTTCACCGTCGGCGGAAGCGTCGCCAAGGCGGAAATGCGCTTGAGCCCGGCGACCTGCAGCAAATCGACGATGATCGACCGCAACTGCGCCAACACCACCGTCGCCGACAGGCCGGCGTTCGAGATCAACTCCGGCTTGGCACCGGCCGCAACCGACCGCAACACTCGCGCCGCTTCCGCCGCGTCCGGCTTCTGCCCCGGATCGGCGAGGATCATCTGCCGCAACACCTCCACCGCATGCGCCAACTTCTCCACCTCGTCGACGACCCGCGGATCGAGGATCTCGTCGTCGCGCACCAGCGTCAGCGACCGTCGCGCGAGCACCCGGATATTGCGGACGGCATTGTCGATGGGGTCGGCCGTGGCCGCGAGCGCCGCCAGACGATTGCGGTGATTCCAGTACATCGGCGAGATCCGGGCAATTTCCCGGCCGCCCTTGAGATCGGTACGCAGAGCGTCGATACCCGACTGCGTCGCACGCGCCTTACGCAACGCCTCCTCGATCGGTTTGGGATCGTTCGCCACCAAACCGTCGGCCACCTTCTGCAACACACTCGCAGCCGTGGCCAGGACGTTCGCCGCATCCTTACGGGCGCGCCACACCGGATGCGTCGGGATCAACGCAACGATCGCGATGCCCACCAGACCACCGACCAACGCGTCGACCATGCGGTTGGGGCCACCCATGTTGCCCGGCGGGATCAGGGTCGCCACCAGCACCGCGGACGATCCGGCCTGCATCGCGATGATCGGACCACCGTCGAGGAACACCGCAGCCGACATCGCCAACACGACCACCAACGCGATCTGCCACGGACCACTGCCGATCAGCGAGATCAACAGATCGCCGATGCCGATGCCCACCGTCACGCCGACGACGAGCTCGGCCGATCGACGCAGGCGAGCACCGAGCGAGACGCCCAGCGACACGACGGCGGCGATCGGTGCGAAAAACGGGCTCTCGTGACCGACGATGTCGGTCGCGACGAACCACGCCACGCCTGCCGCCAACGCGCACTGAATGATCGGCAGCAACGACAACTTCAGCCGAGCGCTGCCCGACTTCAGCCGGGTCCGACCTCGCGCCCGGCTCGCGCGGGCCCGATCAGCCCAGGCCGAGCGCTTCTGCGGCCTTGGGGTCACAGTCTTCGAGGAGGTCGAGGCAGCGGGCGTACTCGTCGTGCTCGTTGATGTCGCGGGCCGCTTTGGCAAGGACTGCGACGCATCGGAGGAATCCTCGGTTGGGCTCATGGCTGTACGGGACCGGCCCGAATCCCTTCCATCCGTTACGACGCAACTGATCCAGACCTCGGTGATAACCGGTACGAGCGTAGGCGTAGGCCGTGATGGTGGCACCCGACTCGAGCGCGGCCTCGGCCAGGTAGGCCCAGGCGATGGACGCCGTCGGATGCGCCGCCGCGACGGTCTCGGGCGCTTCGTGGTTCAGCAGTGCGGATTCGGCCTCGTCGTCTCCGGGCAACAGTGTGGGTTGGGGTCCGAGCAGGTCACCGAAAGAAGTCATGGCGCTCATTGTGCCCCTACGTCACCGAATCGTGTCCGAACACCCCCGCATCGCTCGCGTCGAGCTGCGGAGACGGTCGATAGGCTGCCAGCTGACGAAATTCGAGACAGACCGCTCTTGCAAGAATTCGGTGAACGAGGGAGAACGCATGCCGGACGAGAAGAAGAAGGCGCCCTCCGAGGCCGACGCAGCCACCGAGAAGATCGATCTGGGCAAGAAGAAGCAGGTCGACGAGCCCGCCGACACTCCGACCGAGAAGATCGCCACTGATCCAGCCGAGGAGCCGGCAGCACCGGAAGCGACGCCGGTGGCGAAGCCGGTCGCGAAGCCGACCGCGGCCCCGCGTCGTATCCCGCCGCGAAACCAGTCCGAATCTCCAGCGAACGATGGCGCGGCAGAGAAGAAAGCGCCGGCAGCTGTGCCGCAACCGGTCGGTCCGAGAAAGATCGAGCCGCAGCGCTCAGCCCCCAAGCAGGTCGGTCCTCAGCGCATCGGACCCCCGCCGACGGAACCTGGCAAACCGAGTCACAAGAAGTGGTGGGCGGCGCTGGTGGCCGCGGTTGTCGTGATCGCGGCAGTGGCCGCCGGTGCGTACGTGCTGATCGACCGCACGAGCGTCGAGGACTCACCGGAAGCGCAGATTCGCACGACCGTCGAGTCGTTCACCCGAGCATTGGCCGGCGGCGACCTCGCCACGTTGCGCAGCACCTCGTGCGGTGACCTGGCGACGTTCTACCGAGACATCCCGGACGCGGAATTCGCCGATGTTCATCGCGTGTCGCTCGAGCAGGGCAACATACCGAACCTGGACAGCATCGACGCCATCCAGGTCAGCGACGACACCACCGCGATCGCTCAGGTGATCGCGCACACCGACGCCAACCCGAACGATCGATCGCCGCGCACCTTCGACCTGCGCCTCGAAGGCGATCAGTGGAAGGTGTGCAGCTGACGCTGCGTGTGCGCGGCGGAGCCTGCGGGTCGTTCCGCAGGCTCCACTCCTACCTCGTAGCCTGCTACGAAGTTCCGCTCACGTGAATCAGCCTGCGGATACGCTGCGGCCTGCGGACTTGAGGTCGTTGCACGCCTCGACGACGCGGGCCGTCATGCCGGCCTCGGCCTTCTTGAGGTAGCTGCGCGGGTCGTAGGCCTTCTTGTTGCCGACCTCGCCGTCGACCTTGAGCACACCGTCGTAGTTGGAGAAGAAGTGTCCGGCGATGGGACGGCTGAACGCGTACTGGGTGTCGGTGTCGACGTTCATCTTCACCACGCCGTACTCGAGCGCCTCTTCGATCTCGCTCTTCGCCGATCCCGATCCGCCGTGGAAGACGAAGTCGAACGGCTTGGAACCCGATGCCAGGCCCAGCTTCTCCGTCGCGACCTTCTGGCCATCTGCCAGCACCGACGGCTTGAGCTTGACGTTGCCCGGCTTGTAGACGCCATGCACGTTGCCGAACGTCGCCGCCAGCAGGTAACGCGAGCCCGCGTCGCCCGCGCCGAGGGCCTCGACGGTCTTGAGGAAGTCCTCGTTGGAGGTGTAGAGCTTGTCGTTGATCTCCGCCTCGACGCCGTCTTCCTCGCCGCCGACAACACCGATCTCGACCTCGAGAATGATGTTGGCTGCTGCAGCGCGGGCGAGCAGATCCTTGGCGATCTCGAGGTTCTCGTCGATCGGGATGGCCGAGCCGTCCCACATGTGCGACTGGAACAGCGGGTTCTTGCCTGCGTCGACGCGCTCCTGCGAGATCGCGATCAGCGGACGCACGTACGTGTCCAGCTTGTCCTTGGGGCAGTGGTCGGTGTGCAGAGCGATGGTGACGTCGTACTTGGCGGCGATCACGTGCGCGAACTCGGCGAGCGCCACGGCACCGACGACCATGTCCTTGATGCCCAGTCCTGATCCGAACTCGGCTCCGCCGGTCGAGAACTGGATGATGCCGTCGCTACCCGCGTCGGCGAAGCCCTTGATGGCGGCGTTGATGGACTCGGAACCCACACAGTTGATTGCCGGAAAGGCGAACTTGTGTTCCTTCGCCCGGCCCAGCATCTCGGCGTAGACCTCGGGAGTTGCGATAGGCACGGCGTCATTCCTCCATTGAAAAGTTCGGTTGTGTCCACTGCAGTATGGCAACCCCCGGGCGCGGTGTCGTGCGTACCCGCATCCCCTTGGTCATTCCGCAGGCTCGCCGCGGCTGACGGACAGGCCATTGCATCCACAGCGGAAGGACACCGACTGTTCAGGACTTACCAGTTTCGGCCGGTAGTGTGGGCGCGGTGAGTCTCCTAGCTGCCTCGGAAACGATGACGACGAACCTGGCCCTGTTGCCGGGATTCCTCGACCCGGTGAACCTGCTCAACTCCTTCGGTCACTGGGTGTTGATCGGGCTGCTGCTGGTGGTCTTCATCGAGTCGGGGCTGCTCTTTCCACTGCTACCGGGCGATTCGCTGCTCTTCACTGCCGGGCTGATCGCGGCGTCGAAGTCCACCGAGATCGAGCCGTTCGCGTCCATCTGGACCCTTGTCATTCTGATCCCGATCGCGGCGATCCTCGGTGATCAGGTCGGCTATCTCATCGGCACCAAGGGTGGCGCGGCTCTCTTCAAGAGCAACGATTCGCGGTTCTTCAAGAAGAAGTACATCGACGAATCGCACCTCTTCTTCGAGAAGCACGGTCCGATCACCATCATCCTGGCGCGCTTCGTGCCGATCGTGCGGACGTTCGCGCCGGTCGTCGCCGGTGCGTCGCACATGAAGTACTCGCTGTTCCTCACCTACAACGTCGTCGGCGGCATCCTCTGGGGCGCGGGCGTGACAGTGCTGGGGTACCTGCTCGGACAGATCGCGTTCATCCGCGAACACGTCGACATCATCTTCCTGATCATCGTCGCCGTCTCCGTCCTGCCCATCGTCATCGAGGTCGGCAAGCGCATGATCAAAGCCCGCAAGACCCCGCTGGGCGAGGCCACCGATGTGATCGAGGCAGACGCCCCGGACACCAAGTCCTGATCGTGATCCTCCGAAAGTGATCTAGTCCATGTCTTCGATTGCCACAGCGCTGCCGACGGTGTCCGTTCAAGCCGTCGGTAGTTTCGGTCCGCTGGAAACCGCAGGCCCGCTCGTCGTGTGGATCATCGTGATGACTTTCGTGTTCATCGAATGCGCGGTGATCATCGGGTTGTTCCTGCCGGGCGATTCGATGCTGATCACGGCAGGAATCGTGATGGCGACCCATGCGTCGGGCACCGGTCACATCTGGGCGCTGTCGCTCGGTGCGATGGTCGCCGCCATCGCAGGCAACCAGGTGGGGTACTCGATCGGTCACCGGACCGGCTCGACCCTGGTGGCCCGCAAGAACGGCAAGTACCTCAACACCAAGAACCTACACAAGGTCAATCTCCTGCTCGAGAAGCACGGCTTCTGGGCGGTGCTGGTCGCACGGTGGATCCCCTGGGTGCGCACCCTGTGCCCGCTGGTCGCGGGAGCCGCGAAGATGGATCACCGCAAGTACACGATCGCCAGCACCCTCGGTGCCATCATCTGGGCTCCGGTGCTGCTGCTGATCGGGTTCTACTTCGGCTCGTTCATCGAGGGCATCCCGTGGCTGATGCCCGCTGTCCTGATCTCCATGGTCGTGCTGCTGGTCGTCGGAACCGGACTCGGTATCTGGCAGTACCGCAAGGAAATGGCACGCCCCGAAGAGACCATCGAGGTCGAAGAAGTCGTGGAGTAGCGGCTCTAGAATCCTGGCAGGAGTGGAGCCTGCGGAACGACTCAGAAACCTGCAGCTGCGACGCGGTAGGCGGCTTCCATGAGCATCCAGCCGCCGAGTTGCACCGAGAGGTCCCGTTCGGGCACGTCGGACGGTCGGACCGTTCCTTCGGCGAACGTGGCGATGTGCAGGCCTTGTCCCGGGAACCGGGCTTCGCGGGTCCAGTCGGCCCCGAACAGTGGATTGTCTTCCACTTCGAGGCGGTTCTCCCACGCCGACTCGGCCGAGTTCAAGACGATCGCTGCTGCGACTTCGCGTGCGCGGTCGTCGGCGTCGGAGTCTCCGGGTAGCTCCACCGCGACCACCGCCAGGTAGCGCGCGAGGATCGGGTTGAACAGGCCACCGTCTCCCCCACCGCCGCCGGTGATGACGAGGTTGCGGGTCAGGTGGTTGTCGACGGCGTCGACCAGAGCATGGACTCGCTGCGCGTGCCTGGGTTCGCCGAGCCGAACGGCGAGTTCGGTCTCGAGGCCCAACGTGACGCCCTGGCAGTAGCTGTAGACGGCGCGTTCCATCTCGCCGGGCTCACCGGCGTCGACGAGTGCGCGAGTGGAGTGCATTCCGTCCAGAATCAGGCCCGTGCGCGCGTCCTTGAGGGTGCGATCCATCCAGTCGGCCATCTCCTGGGCACGCCACAGCCGCCCGGTCCGCGCGAGCATGATCGCCGCCGGACCGTTGGCGGGTGCGTTGTAGAAGTCGGACTTCTTGCGCCACGGAATGCCGCCACCCTCGGCCGGAGCCCAGGCGTCGAACAATTCCATCTCGATCTGCTGGATGCCACCGCGATTGCCGACGAAGTGCTGCCGCTGAGCGCGTTCGAGCGCCAACCCGAGCCACGCCATGTCGTCGTAGTAGTTGTTGGTCCACCCGCTGACGTTGCGGGTGCGGTGTGCTCGGGTGATCTTGTTCAATCGCCGACGGCGCTTGGCGGTGAGATCGCGATCTGCGGCGTCGACCGCGCAGTCGAGCAGATGGGCCTGCCACCAGTAGTGCCAGCGCAGGAACATCCGTTCCGTGCGTACCGGTGGCCAGGCCACAACTCCCAACGTCGTGCCCGGCAGCCCCCACAGCCGACGCATGTGCCGCGCGACGACGGCCCCCTCCGCAGCGTCCGCACGCTGCGACCACAACTCCTGCATACCCGCAATCCTGCCACTACCGTTGCTGATTCGTTACATCCCGCCCCGGAAAACCGCGGCGGCTTCACCACGCAGCGTCGAGGTCGCCGTGCCGCCGAATCCACGAGTGCATGGCGATTCCGGCGGCAACACCGGCATTGATGCTGCGGGTGGAACCGAATTGGGCGATCGATACCGTCATCGACGCCGATTCGCGGGCACTGTCGGTGACCCCCGGTCCCTCCTGTCCGAAGAGCAGCAGGCAGTGACGCGGCAACTCCGCGGTCTCGATCGGTACCGACCCCGGGGTGTTGTCGACGGCCACGACGACGAGGCCCTGCTCCTCGGCGAACGCCATCAGCGCCTCCACCGAGTCGTGGTGATGGATGTGCTGGTAGCGGTCGGTGACCATCGCACCGCGACGGTTCCACCGACGACGCCCGACGATGTGGACCGCCTGCGCCGCGAAGGCGTTCGCGGTGCGCACCACCGTCCCGATGTTGGCGTCGTTGGTGAAGTTCTCGATGGCGACGTGCAGCGGATGCCGTCGGGTGTCGATGTCGGCGACGATCGCCTCGCGTCGCCAGTAGCGGTAGGCATCGACGACGTTGCGGCGGTCTCCGCCTGCCAGCAGTTCCGGATCCAACCGTGGATCGTCGGGTGGCGGTTCGGTGTGCGTGTCGAACCACGGTCCGACGCCGTTGGGGTTCTCACCCCATTCGGTGGGGCCGGCATCGTCCGACGACGGTTCGCTGTCGATCGTGTTCTCGCTCAATAGACTTCGTTGCTGTCCGGTGCGATGCGGAAACCGTGTCCGGTGGCATCGTCGACGCACGAGATGCCGTTCTCGGCGGACGTGCAGGTGAATCCGTTCTCGGCGATGGTCGCGCCCACCGCGAGCGGTGGATCGATCGTCTCGCCACCCGAGGTGTAGACCACGCCGCCGGAACACATGAATGCCGCCGGGCCTTCGTTGGTGACTCGAATACCGTTGCCCCAGTTGATCATGCAGTCCTCGGGCCGCGGCGGCACCGGAGTGGTGGTGCCCTGACACCCGGCCTCGGTACGACTCGACAGCGGCACGATTCCGCACTGGAACAGGCCGTCGGGGGAACTGAAGTAGTACGCACCGCCGATGGCGGCGTACGTCGTCTGCGGTTCGGCGGTGGGCGGCGGCTCGACCGGAGGCGGAGGCGGCGGGAGCGCCTCTTCCGTGGTCGTCACCGGCGCAGGGGTGGTGGTTTCCGTCGTCGTCGTCGGCGCGAGGGTTGTGGTCGACGCCTGCTGCGGCGGCTGGGCAGCGGACTCACTGCTGCAACCGGCGAGAAGGAGCGCCGTCCCGGCCCCGATTCCGACCAACCAGGCTCGCACCCAACCCATTTGCCTTGTTCTGCTCGACCCTGGCCTGCTCGAACCCCGCGTACTCAGCATGAAGAAACCCCGACCCACCTTTCGACACCGATTGCTCGAAAGACCGACGATACCGGCGTCGGGGCCGGCATCGTCCGACGAGGAGTTCTAGGTGTGGCTCAGGCGCCGGTTGACCTCGCGAGTGAGCCATGCGGGCGAGAAGCGTGACCCGAGCGAGAGCGCCTTGGACGGCAAACCGACCGGGAAATGCACCTTGTGCAACCGACGCTTCACCGGACGGGTCGCGTCGTAGATCGCGTCGGACACATCTTTCACGGTGAGCTTGATGCCCAGCGAGCTCGTGGTGCCCGTCGACACGCCCTGGGTCATCGCCGTCTGGACGAACAGCGGCCACATGGCCTTGACCGAGATGTCGTACTTGCTCCACTCGAGATCCAGCGCCTCGGTGATGCCGCGCACCGCGAACTTGGACGCACCGTAGGTCACCAGCTCGGGCTGACCGTAGATGGCCGACGCCGAGCACAAGTTGACGACCTGCGCGCCTGCGGTGTCCTTGAGGTACGGGAAGGCCGCGAGGGTGCCGTAGATGACGCCGTTGACGTTGATGTCGATCTGACGGCGATGTACCGAGAGCGGCATGTCCTCGAAGGCACCCGCGGCAAGAATTCCGGCGTTGTTGATCAGAATGTCGAGTCGACCGTCACCCTCTCCGACGAACTCCTTCAACCGGGTTTCCCACTGGTCGGAGTTGGTTACATCCAAGACGCCGGTAACTACGCGACCGCTGAGCGAGGCAGCTTCCTTGCCGAGCGATGCCAAGCCGGTCTCGTCGATGTCGTAGGCACCGACGAGGTAGCCGTTGGCTGCGAACTTGAGAGCAGTTGCGCGGCCGATACCTGCAGCTGCGCCTGAGATGAAGACAGTTGGTCGAGTCACATCGATCACCGTACATGTAACCCTACTTACCGGTAACCCCCTATCGTCGAATATCCAACAGCCGCTTTCGGCGGCGCAGGAGCACCGAAGTGAACAACGCGAGAATCGTGCGATCCGTCGTCGTGGTGACGATCGGCTACGCACTCGTACTGGCGATCTGGATCGGTTGGTTGATGGACCGCACCCCACCGGGGACGCTTCCGTACCAGCTGGCGGCCCTGGTCGCCGGATTCGGCGCGGCTCTCGGTCTGGCCATGATGATCGCCGGACGACCGACGCGTGAGCAGAAGGAACTGATCGAGCACGGCGTGGAAGGGTGGGCGACGGTCGATGCCATCCGCCGCATCGACGACGACACCGCCGAGCTGGACCTGGAATTCACCGTGCCGGGCTCGAGCAGCTACTTCGGCAAGATCGTCTACGACATCCCCCGCTCGGACACCTCACGCTTCGAGCCGGGCACCGTCATCGCCGTCCGCGTCGACCCTGCCCACCGCGAGCGAGTACTGCTGCTACCCCGAAGCCAAGGCCTCGACGAGTAGGACCTGCGCCGCAAGGTAGGTCGACAGGACGACCGCTTCCGCGGCACGGCGCTGTCGGTCGTCGGTCAGAAAGAGCCGCCTGAACACGATCAGCGCATCGGACACGGTGAACAGAACGCCACCGATCACCAGCCTCGGATCGCCGCCGCGCGAGACGGAACGAGCAGACAGGGTCGACGTGGTCGCGAGCACTGCACCGTACGCGATCAGAGTCGACGCCACCGCGGGCTGACGCCTGGCGAGCAGCACCGACGCGGCCAGCCAGCCGGCGTACCGAGGAATCGCGTCGATCGGTGCCGGACGCGCACCCCTGCGAAACAGCAGATACGTATAGCTGCCCTGCATCACGGCGAACGCACGCGCGCCCCACTCCAGAGCGGAATCGTCGTCGGGGTCGATCAACAGCACATCGCCGACCGTGGCCGCCGCTAGACCCGCCAAGAGCACCCGATCTCGAGCTGGATCCAGCCCGGCGGCCAGTGCCGGGACCATCAGCGGCTTGGCCATGCGCTGCACGCGCATCGACCCTGTCCACGCGCCGACCACGGTCACCGCACCCGCCACCAGCGCAGCCGCACGAGCCCGCCGAACCCGACCGACAACCATTGCAAGGACCTCCACCGAAATCTCGTCACAGTCGACGTCACATGTGACGCTGACCCCTATCGCTTGATACTCGCAGGTCGCGTCGCCATCGTGGAAAGGTCGGTCGGATCATTTCGAGGCAGTGGGGACCATCATGCGCCGCAAACTCACCGGGCAGGACAGTTCGGGCCGCTCCGCCTTCGCCGGCCACCCCAACCCGTTGCTCCGCGACTGCGACGTACGCCAGGCACGCATCAAGCACTGGGTGACCGCGCTGCTGATCCTCATGATTCCGGTCTCGCTGTGGATCGGGGCCGCGGCCCACACCGATCAACAACAACGGCTCGAGGACCAGAAGAGTTCGATCCACCAGGTCACCGCGACCACGACGGCCGTAGCGGAATCCGCACCCGTTGCTTCGACCGAGTTCGGCTCGTCCGGCGCAGCTGCGACCGCCGTCGACGCACGGTGGGTTCATCGAGGCGTCGAGCACACCGGACGCGTCAGCGTCGACACCGGATCGCCTGCGGGCACCACCACGCAGATCTGGGTCGACAACAGCGGCAACTTGACCATGCGGCCACTGACCTCGTCGGACGTCGTGGCCGCGGCCATTTTCAACACCATCGGTAGCTGGGTGCTCGTGGCGTCCCTTCTCATCGGCTTCCATCACCTGATGCGCTTCCGCTACGACGGTCAGCGCGACGCCGAGTGGGACCGCGACATCGCCGATCTTCTGCGCCGACACTGACCCGAGCCCCTGGTCAGCCGCATGATCAGGCGCGCATTGCGATAGATAGTTAGTGTATGTAACAATAATCCGGTGAGTCACTCCGACGCAGACATCCGGGACCTCCTGTCGCAACTGGTCACCAGCTCGTCACGTTTCGTCCGGTTGGCCGCACGGTTCGGCAGCGACGAATGGCCGAGAGCGTGGATGCGAGCACTGTCGTTGCTCGAGGAATATCAGCCACTGCGCATCAGTACGTTCGCCGAGCTGGACCGCTGCTCCCAACCGTCGGCGACGGCGTTGCTCGCCAAGCTGAGCAAGAGCGGCCTCGTGACCCGAACCGCCGATCCCGACGATTCCCGTGCCGTCCTCATCGAGATGACCGACGCCGGCCACCGATGGCTCGCCGCGAGTCGACGCCACATCGTCGACGGACTGGTGCCGTACCTGTCCGACCGCGACCCGGAGCAGATACAGAAACTGACCGACGGACTGAGTGAGCTTCGCAGCATCCTCAGCCTGTCGATCGCGGAATGAGAGGAACTTCTTCATGACCACCAGCACCTCCCCCGACAGCCTGCTGAAGCAACCGCGTGCGGTGTGGGCAGTCGCGTTCGCCAGCGTGATCGCGTTCATGGGCATCGGCCTCGTCGATCCCATCCTCAAGCCCATCGGTGAACAACTCGATGCCTCGCCGTCACAGGTGTCGTTGCTGTTCACCAGCTACATGCTCGTCACCGGCGTCGCGATGCTGATCACCGGAGTGGTGTCGAGCCGCTTCGGACCCAAGCGCACCCTGCTGGTGGGGCTGGCGATCATCGTCGTCTTCGCTGCGCTGGCAGGCACGTCCGGCTCGGTCGGTGAGATCATCGGTTTCCGCGCCGGCTGGGGACTGGGTAACGCCCTGTTCATCGCGACGGCGCTGTCGACCATCGTCGGTGCCGCATCGGGAGGTGTCGCTCGCGCGATCATCCTCTACGAGGCAGCACTGGGTATCGGTATCGCCACCGGCCCCCTCGTCGGTGGAGTTCTCGGCGGGTTCAGCTGGCGCGGGCCGTTCTTCGGCGTCGCGGCGCTGATGGCCGTCGCATTCATCCTGCTCATCGTCATGCTCCCGGACACCCCGAAGCCCGCGCACACCACGTCGATCCTCGATCCGTTCCGCGCGCTTCGCCACCGCGGTCTGCTCACCGTCGGCATCACCGCACTGCTCTACAACTACGGATTCTTCACCCTCCTGGCGTACACCCCGTTCCCGTTGGACATGGGCACCTACTCCATCGGCTTCATCTTCTTCGGCTGGGGACTGTGCCTGGCGATCGCATCGGTGTTCATCGCACCGAAGCTGCAGCGGGCCTTCGGAACGCTGAACATGATGATGCTCGCGCTGCTGCTGTTCGCCCTCGATCTGGGCGTCATGGCGATGTTCACCGAGAACAAGACCGTCCTGATCGTGGGAACCGTCGTCGCCGGGTTGTTCCTCGGAGTCAACAACACGCTGATCACCGAGACAGTGATGATCTCGGCACCGGTCGAGCGGTCCACGGCATCGGCTGCGTACAGCTTCGTTCGATTCACCGGCGGGGCCGCAGCACCGTACCTGGCCGGAAAACTGGGCGAGTCGAACATGCACGTCCCGTTCTGGGTGGGTGCAGCCTGCACCGCCCTTGCCATCGTCGTTCTGGCAACCGGCCGGAAGGTGCTCGCTCACGTCGACGACCACGAACCTGCACCTCACAGCATCGACGAGGCTCGTGCGGTGACGGTCGGCGACTGAAATACGTTCACCCGACGGGTTTTTCGCGGCGGTCGAGATCTTCGGATCTCGACCGCCGTTTGCTGTCGAGAATCTCTCTCGTCACATGAGTCCCATCAGTAACACTTTCATAACCAATTCTCAGGTAAAGGCTTGAACGGTTCCCGAGACCGGCCGGTTGGTTTACGGTCACGTCAACACGGTTGTTCGTGTGACTCACCAACTACACCCGTTCCGCGTGGGAGGGCGGGTGCGCGCAGCACGATGCTGCCACTGACCGAAGGGCCACAATCTTCATGTCGCAGAAGTCGATCGCCAGGTCCAAGAAGGCGCGCCTCGCCGCTGCCGGGGCCGCCATGGCACTGTCCCTCTCCATCGCCGCACCGGGAATCGCCAGTGCGCAGGATCCGACACCCGAAAGCTCCTCCGTCGAGCAGCCGGCCACCGAGGGCGGCACCGAATCCGGAGCTCCCACCGCCGAGCAGGGCGCAACCGTCGAAGGATCGGCCACCGTCGACGGGCAGATCGACGCGCCCGCTCCGGCCGTCACCCCGGAAGACGCCGCAGCCGCGGCTGCCGCGGCCGTCCCAGCCCCCGAAGTACCGTCGGCCATCCGCCCACTGCCCCAGGTCACCGGCGGCGTCGTCTTCAACGACGACGGCACCGCGACGGTCAACCTCGACGTCATCCCGCAGCTGTCCGACGCGGAGAAGCAGGCGATCGCCGACGCCGAGGCCGCAAGCAAGGCAGCGGTGGAAGCCACCGCAGCCGCCCAGGTTCGGCTCGAGACCGCCAAAGCAGCCGAGGCCACCGCGAGCACGGACGCCACCAAGGCCGAGGTCGCCGCCGCCGAGGCCGACGTCAAGGCCAAGACGGCCGCCGCGGAGGCCAAGGCCGCCGTAGTCGCCAGCACTGCTGCCAGTGCTGCGGTAACCGCAGCCAAGAACGACGCTGCCGAGCTGAAGACCACGGCCGACGAGGCCAAGGCCGCAGCGGACCAGGCCGCAGCCGACGCCGAGGCAGCAGAGAAGCTGGCCGTCGAGCTCGAGGCCGCAGCGGTATCGGGCGATCCCGAGGCCACCGCAGAAGCCGAGGCAGCTCGCGCCGATGCGAACGCCAAGGCCGAGCTCGCCGCCAGCGCCAAGGTCGAGGCCGATGCGTCGACCAAGGCCGTCGAGGATTCCGTCGCGGCACTGCAGGAGTCGTTCAAGAGCCTCAACCTCGCCAAGATCGCTGCTGCCACCAGGGCCGCAGCCGCCACCGCAGCGAAGTCGCTCGCACTGCACGTCGAAGCGCAGACGGCCGCTGCCGTAGCCGCGATGGCCGAGCAGAACGCTGTGAACCTCGAAGCTGCCGCCGAGGCCGCCGCGGGTGAGGAAACCGAATCCGAGAAGGCCGCAGCCGACGCCCGGGCCGCAGCGGACGCCGCCAAGGCCGACGCCGATGCCAAGGCCGACGCAGCCACCGCAGCCCAGGCCGCACTCGACGCTGCACCGTCCGATGCCGACATCGCAGCCCTCGAAAAGGCTGCAGCCGACGCCGCACAGGCCGTCGTGGATGCCAACGCAGCCGTCACGGCCGCCGACGCAGATCTGGCGACCAAGACCGAGGCAGCCGCTGCAGCCAAGACCAAGGCCACCGAGGCCGCGACTGCGCTGAAGACCGCACAGGACGAAGCAACGGCAGCGAAGGCCAACTCCGACGCCAAGGCCAAGGTCGAGGCCGATCTCAAGGCCGAGGCCGCCGAATTGGCCGCTAGCGGACCGAAGTTCGAGTGGACGATCAACCTCGGAAACACCGTCCGCGAGGACGTTCCGGTCACCGAGGTCGACGAGAACACCGTCGTCGTCGACAAGACCGGAGTCTCGCTGGTCGGTGTCAGGAACGAGGACGGGTCGTTCACCGTCGCGGATTATTTCACCACCGACGAGAACGGTGTCGTCAGCGTTGCCGGCGATCTGCCGCCGGTCGATCTCGCTCTCGGCGATTCCTCCGACGAGGCGTCGGGCGGATCGGACAGCTCGTCCAACACCCCGGCGATTCTGGCCGGAGTCGGCGTGGTCGTGGTCGCGGCAGCAGGCGGAGCCTTCTACCTGCGTCGCCGTAGCTCCACCGATGCCACCTCGTAACACCCGCTGGCTGTGGACGGCGATCCTGACCTTCGTTCTACTCGTATCAGGTTGTGCGAGTGACGAAGTCGGGATCGCCGCGCCCGATCGCTCGCCGGTGCAGTCACAGATCTCGGTGGCTGCACCGGCGAGCGACGTCGCTCCCGCTCAGCCGGAACACATCGAACTCCGGTCCTCGGACGGCACTACCTATCTGAGCAGTCCCATCCATCCCGACCCGCTCTACCGCGGCGGCGACAGTGGCCAGGTGCTGAACCCCGTCGACGAACTGCCCGCGTGGTGGGCCGAGAGCGGCATGCCGGGAACCTCGACCGAACAAACGGTAGTGGTTGCGGGACATAACTATTCGAAGCGTGATGCCCCGTTCAAGGCGTTGCGCGTGGTGACCCCGGGCGACACCGTCGTGTTGCGCACAGCGAGCGGCACCCTGCAGTACGCGGTCGAATCGGTCGGCCCTCTGCCGAAGGGATCCCTACTGGCGGACAACGAACTCCGACGCTCGGTGCCGGGGCGATTGATCCTCGCCAACTGCGACGTCCAAGGCGGCGAACCCACCGACGACAACTTCGTCGTCGTCGCGCAACTGGTTCGCTGACAAGCGCTTTCGCGACCGAGGCTACAAGCCGAGGTCTGCCAAGCCGAGGAGGGATCGATATTCCAGGCCCTCTGCGGCGATGACCCGATCGGCCCCGGTCGCCCGGTCCACCACCGTGGCCACTCCGACGACCGTCGCGCCCGCGTCGCGCAGAGCCTGCACGGCAGTGAGCGGAGAATTACCGGTGGTCGTCGTATCCTCCACCACCAGAACACGTTTGCCGACGACGTCCGGTCCCTCGATCTGACGCTGCATGCCGTGCGCCTTCGCTGCCTTGCGCACCACGAACGCATCGATCGGACGCCCCTCGGCATGCATGATCGACATCGCCACCGGATCTGCACCCATCGTCAGACCGCCGACCGACACGAAATCCCAGTCGGCAACCAGATCACGCATCAACGAACCGATCAGCGCACCCGCCCGATGATGCAGGGTCGCGCGACGCAGATCCACGTAGTAGTCGGCTTCCTTGCCCGACGACAAGGTGACCTTCCCGTGCACGACGGCAAGCTCTTTCACCAAATCGGCCAGTTCCTGCCGGTCCGAATTCGCGGCACTCTCGGCCATGTTCGGATTCCTCTCGTCGCACCACGGATCTTCGATAGGTCGGTACGAACTTACCCACCGACCCGCGCAACCGCTCTCGCCGGCTCCGATGCCGGAGCTCGGGGCGTTTGTGCGCTAGGCAGCGACCTCGGCCGATGGCTGCTCGTCGAGCTGTTCCTTGGTCTCCACGAACGGTTCCGGTGCGGTCAACGAGCGAGACCTGGCGACGAGCGAGGACGGGAACGTGCCGATCGCCTGCGACAACCGGTACGCATTGTCGTTGTACACGCGCACAGCGCCCGCGATACGCCGCTCGGTGACGTTCAGTTCTCCGGCCGGGCCCTGGAACTCCCAATTGCCCAACACATTCTGACGCGCATCGGCGTCGGCCAGCACGGCGTGGAACGCGGCGGACAACGCATTCTCGGCAGCGGCCTGCGCCTGCAGACCCAGGCTGCGATCGCGCACGGCCCTGGACCACGAACGCGCACCGCCGAGCTGACGCAGCACATCACCGGACAGCCCGGTGGCCTCCGCCGCGGCAATGAACGGGCCCAACTGCTCGTGCCGCCGATCGAGCTCGACATCGACCAGCCGCAGACTCTGTTGCGTCTGCACGCGGTACCGGCCGAGTCGACGCACCGTGACCACCACGTAGCCGACCAAGACAACGACACACAGGACCACGACTGCCACTACAACACCCGAAGAAACCGTCACGGGGTACGAATTTAGCCGCGTAAGCGCATCTGCGCCCGTAAACACGCCCGAACTTTCATCAGGGCTGATTGCGTCGGCGCTCCGAATCGAACGGGATCGGACGCGACGCGGGCTGGCGCGGCACCGGACGCGACGGACTCACCGAACGCGCAGCCTGCGGGCCGGCCGCATCGGGCCTCGGCGGACGCGGCCTACGTCCCGACTCCTGCGGACGAGAATCGGGGGTGCGGGGCTCCTGAGTACGGGGCTCTTCAGTACGGGGTTCTCCAGCACGGGGCTCTGCTATCCGAGGAGGTCGAACCCGCGGCTCGGGTCCTTTCGGTGCAGGCATTCGCGGCTGGGCAACACGGGTCTCCGGGCTCGGCACCGCCTGGATGCGGGGCTCGGCCATTCGAGGCTGGGGAGTCTGCGGCACGCGCGCTTGCTGAGTGTGCGCCTCCTGCACCAGCGGCCTACCCGGATCGCTTCGGTCACGGCCGGGGTCACCGGGTCGAGCGCCGTAGACCGCGCTTCCGCGAACCGGAGGCAGCACGTGCAACATGCCCGACAGTCGTGCGACCGCGTCGATCGCGGCATCCCAATCGCGGCCGGCACTGCTGAGCGGCAGAGATCCGAGCGTCCAGTCCTTCTCGCTCCACAGCAGCTGCAGATTCGCCGGGATGGACTCGGTGAACGCAGCCATCCGCTGGTCGCAGACACGGCGAGCGATATCGACGTCGGTGGCGAACACCACGCGCGGGCCGATAGAGCCGAGCAGTTCCATGTCCTCGTCGCGCGGCGGTGGCGTCGAGCGGGGCCGAAGGTCGATGTCGACATCGGACCCGACCGAGCGCTGCACGGCCACGATGGTGCCCGTCTCCTCGACGTCGAAGAGAACGAACTCCTCACCGCGCCGAACGCCGGTCACCACTCCGAGAGCCACATCGAACTCGGGCTTCGACAGGGCAGCGCGAGAGAACCGAGTGACCAGTTCTCGATCGTGCGGTCGATACTCGTACCCCTGAGCCTTGGCCCACATCTGCCGTACACGTCCGGACTGATCTCGCTTGGACCTGTCGATGTAGAGCAGCGCCACTGCACCCATCAGTGCAATTGCCGCAAGGCCGAACCACATTGCCGTCATCGCGAACCACCTTAATCGACATCCACACCTTCGCCGCCCACCACCGCCGGGTCCTGTGAACGGTCCCTACGGCGACTCGCATCGCCAATCGGGTCGTTCCGCAGGCTCCACTCCCGCCCTATCCGCCGAGATTCGGCGTTTCGATGATGACGTTCGCGCGGATCGTTCCGTCCTCGACGGCCTCGCCCTGCACCACGACGAAAGCACCGACGGTCAGCGACGCCAGGTCGCTACCGGACAACGAGATTATCTGGGTCTGGGGTGTGGTCTGCACCGTCACCGGAGCGCCGTCGAGTCCGTCCAGCGTCAGAGTCGAACCGTCGTTGGCGCTGATCGTTCCCACCGACGAACCCAGCTGACCGAGAATCTCGGGAATTCCCCCTGGGATCAGCTCGGGCGTGGTGGCGGTGCCCGATTCGGTGGGCTGCGGCGCTGTCGTGGGCGCACTCGACGTGGGCGGCCTGATCGACGTCGACGTCGACGGACCGGTTGCAGTGGTGCTGGGCTCGTCCGATCCCCCGCTCAGGAACGAAATTCCGAAGAACACGACGATGGCGAGGACGACGAGTCCGATCAGCGCCAGAACCCACGGCCTGGGCCCCTTGCTGCCGGAATCGGTCGCGTTCGGATCCCCGGTGGGCGGCGGAGCGCCGTACTCCGGCGGCTGCCCGAATTGCTGAGTGTGGCCGAATTGCTGAGTGTTGCCGTACTGCGGGGCCTGGCCGTATTGCGGGGCCTGGCCGTATTGCGGGGCCTGGCCGTATTGCGCAGTCTCGTACCCCGGGGCCTGGCCGTATTGCTGGGTCTGGCCGTATGCCTGATTTGCCGCCGCCTGCTGCTCCGGGTCGTAGGGCGGGAATACCTGCGTGGGCTGATAACCGGGCGGATAGGCCTGCGGGTCCGGGTTCTGACCCGCCTGTGTCGGATACTGCTCCGTCGGTTGCGAGCCGTCGGGATACTGCTGGGCCCCGGGATACTGCTGGGCACCGGGGTACTGCTGTCCGTAGGCCTGCGTCGATTCTGCTGACTCCGGCCCGTCCGCCGCGTCCTGATCGCGTTCTCTGGGTGACCGCGGGTCGTCCGGATTCGTCATCCCACGAGCGTACCTACCCGGTACACCCCGGTTGAAGGCAAAAACAGGCCCGCACGAGCAGTACTCGTGCGGGCCTGTTCGGGAAAAGACCGCGGCTAGCCCAGGATCAGGCGCTCTCCGTCAGGGCTGACACCGACCGACACCACATCGCCGTCGTGGACGTCGCCGGCGAGCAGCAGCTTCGCCAGTTGATCCCCGATGGCCTGCTGGATCAGTCGACGCAGCGGCCGCGCTCCGTACAACGGGTCGTAGCCGCGAACCGCGAGCCACATCTTCGCCGGTGACGACACGTCCAGCGTCAGTCGACGAGCTGCCAGACGCTTGGCGAGGAAGCCGAGCTGGATGTCGACGATCGACTCGAGCTGATCCTCGGACAACGCGTCGAACACCACCACGTCGTCGAGTCGATTGACGAACTCGGGCTTGAACGACCGCCGCACCGCGTCCATCACCTGCTCCTTGGTACCGCCGGCACCGAGGTTGGAGGTGAGGATCAGGATCGTGTTCCGGAAGTCGACGGTCCGGCCCTGGCCGTCGGTGAGCCGGCCTTCGTCCAACACTGCGAGCAGGATGTCGAACACATCGGGGTGCGCTTTCTCGACCTCGTCGAAGAGCACAACCGTGTACGGACGCCTACGCACGGCCTCGGTCAGCTGACCTCCGGCCTCGTAGCCGACGTAGCCCGGAGGTGCACCGACGAGCCGAGCGACGGCATGCTTCTCGCTGTACTCGCTCATGTCGATGCGCACCATCGCGCGTTCGTCGTCGAAGAGGAACTCCGCCAACGCTTTCGCCAGCTCTGTTTTACCGACACCGGTCGGTCCGAGGAACAGGAACGATCCCGTCGGACGGTTGGGATCGGCCACCCCGGCGCGGGAGCGTCGGACGGCGTCGGACACCGCTTGTACTGCATCCTTCTGCCCGACGACTCGCTTGCCGAGCTCGTCTTCCATGCGGAGCAGCTTCGCGGTCTCACCCTCGAGCATCCGGCCCGCCGGAATTCCGGTCCAGGCCGCGACGACGTCGGCGACGTCGTCCGGTCCCACCTCCTCCTTGAGCATCACGTCACCCTGAGCCGGCGAGTCCTCGGTCTTGGCTGCGAGCTCCTTCTCGAGAGTCGGGATGCGTCCGTAGCGCAGCTCGGCGGCCCGGCCCAGATCGCCGTCGCGTTCGGCGCGGTCGGATTCGCCCCGCAGGTTCTCGAGCTCCTCCTTCAGGACCCGCACCGAGTCGATGGCGTTCTTCTCGTTCTGCCAGCGGGTGCTGAGCCCGGCGAGCTTCTCCTGCAGATCGGCAAGTTCCTGGCGGAGCTTGTCGAGCCGAGCCTTCGACGCGTCGTCGGTCTCCTTCGCCAGGGCCATCTCCTCGATTTCGAGGCGACGGACGGCACGCTCGACCTCGTCGATCTCGACCGGGCGTGAGTCGATCTCCATGCGCAGCCGGGACGCGGCCTCGTCGACCAGGTCGATGGCCTTGTCCGGCAGGAACCGGGCGGTGATGTACCGATCACTGAGTGTGGCCGCGGCGACCAGGGCGGAGTCCGTGATCCGGACGCCGTGGTGCACCTCGTAGCGCTCCTTGAGTCCGCGCAGGATGCCGACGGTGTCCTCGACCGACGGCTCACCGACGTAGACCTGCTGGAAGCGTCGTTCGAGGGCGGCATCCTTCTCGATGTACTTGCGGTACTCCTCGAGGGTCGTTGCACCGACGAGGCGCAGTTCGCCGCGGGCGAGCATCGGTTTGATCATGTTGCCCGCGTCCATCGCCGATTCACCGGTCGCACCTGCTCCGACGATGGTGTGCAGCTCGTCGATGAACGTGATGACCTGGCCTGCGGAGTTCTTGATGTCGTCGAGCACGGCTTTGAGCCGCTCCTCGAACTCACCGCGGAACTTCGCGCCCGCGACCATCGAACCGAGGTCGAGGGAGACGACGGTCTTGCCGCGCAGGCTCTCCGGTACGTCACCGGCGATGACGCGTTGCGCGAGTCCTTCGACGATGGCCGTCTTGCCGACACCGGGTTCGCCGATGAGCACCGGGTTGTTCTTGGTGCGCCGTGAGAGAACCTGCACGACGCGCCTGATCTCGGTGTCGCGGCCGATGACGGGATCGAGCTTGCCTTCTCGGGCCAGCGCGGTCAGATCGGTGCTGTACTTCTCCAGCGCCTGGTAGGTGCTCTCGGGATCTGCGCTGGTGACCCGAGCACTGCCGCGAACGGCTTGGAAGGCGTCGCGCAGCTCGTTGGGTCCGGCTCCGTGACCGGTCAACAGCTTGCCGACGTCGTCGCTGCCGGTCGCCAGGCCCACCATGATGTGTTCGGTGGAGACGTACTCGTCGTCGAGTTCGGTGGCCAGATGCTGTGCGGCGGTGATCGCGGCGAGGGTTTCACGGCCGAGTTGCGGAGTGGTGGTCGAACCGGATGCCGAGGGCAGGCGGTCGACGAGGTTCTGCGCTTCTCGACGCACCGTTGCAGGGTCGACGCCGACGGCCTTCAGCAGTGGTGTGGCGATGCCGTCGGTCTGATCGAGCAACGCCACCAACAAATGTGCCGGACGGATGTCCGGGTTACCGGCCGCGGATGCGGCCTGCAGGGCAGCAGAGAGCGCCGCCTGCGACTTCGTGGTGGGAGTGAAACTGTCCACCGGTCACCTTCTTCCGAGAGTGGGATTCGAGACTGTCGCTGGGTACAACCATAGACAAGTTGAGTCTGTTCCGCTCAACCTTGTTCTTATCCACATTCGGCGAAATGCGGGATATCCTCGATCGGTCTACTTTGGTGACGGTCGACGGTGGCTGGGTCATCGGCAGTGATTCGGTGGGGTGGAGGTGGATCTATGCTCGACGCACGCACGATCTCCCTCGTTCGCACCGGATTCAAATCCGTCGTGGCCGCCCAGGACGGGCCGGCGCGGCTGTCCCGGTCCTTCTACGGCCATCTCTTCGCCGAGCATCCCGACTTCCGCACCCTGTTCCCGGCATCGATGGACGCGTTGCGTGAGCACTTCGTCATGGCCCTCGGCTACGTCTTCGAGCACCTCGACGAACCCGACCGCGTCGAGCCGTTCCTCGAGCAACTCGGCCGGGACCACCGCAAACACGGAATCTCCGGCGCACATTTCCGCGCGGGCAGCTCGGCTCTGATCAACGCGTTCCGCACCTTCGCCGGCAACGAGGTATGGACCGACGAGGTCGAGACGGCCTGGAACGACGCCCTCACCGTGGTGAGCAATGCGATGGCCGACGCCGCCGACAACGACGAACTGCCGCCGTTCTGGAGTGCCACCGTCGTAGAACATCAGCGCGTGCTCGACGACCTCGCGGTGGTGCGGTTGAAGACCGACGGCGAGATCCCGTACTTCCCCGGGCAGTACGTCAGTGTGCAGATTCCGCAGCGGCCCAAGCTGTGGCGGTACCTGTCCCCTGCCATCCCCAGCAATCCGTACGGTGAGATCGAGTTCCATGTTCGACGCGTCTCCGGTGGCTGGGTGTCGCCGGCGATGGTCACCGAGACCGCCGTGGGTGATCGCTGGGCCATCAGTCCGCCGCTGGGCGGGATGCACGTCGATCGCGCAATCCGCGAGGACGTGCTGATGATCGCGGGTGGCACCGGCTTGGCCCCGCTGCGCGCGCAGGTGATGGAGATGGCGCAGCGCAGCAACAATCCGCGGGTGCACCTGTTCGTCAGCGGAACGTATCCGTGCGATCTCTACGATCTGGACACTCTGTGGCAGTTATCGCTGTCGAATCCGTGGCTGACGGTGGTTCCGGTGACCGAGGAACTCGAGAATCCGTGGTGGTATTCGGGCACACCTCGCGAACTACCGTGGGGAATGCACCACCGTCTGCACGGCGCGGTGGGCAAGGTCGTCACTCGATTCGGTTCGTGGGCCGATCGGCAGATTCAGATCTGCGGGTCACCGTCGATGGTGCGCACGACGATCTACGCCCTCCGCAGGGTCGGCACGCCGATGGAGCACATTCAGCACGACCCGCTCTGAAAAGCCCTGCGCCGCAAGCCCTCAGCCGGACAGCGACTTCGGCGGCATGTCCTCGACCACTCCGCCGGCCACCAGTCGCGGCGTCCAGGTCTCGGTCACCAGTCGACCGTCTCCGGTGATGATCGCATCGGGGTCGGGGTCGATCAGGATCGGATATCCGGTGTCGGCGGTGGCCTCGACGTTCTGCACCATGAGGCCGTTCTCGATGGTGTAGTGCACGCGAACCGGTTGCAGGTCGGAGTCGAAAGCCCAAGGGCGGCCGATGAATATCACTGCATCGCCCACATCGTCGAGTACCGACACCGAGCCGTCGCGCTCGAGCCGCAGGCTCCACCGGGGCGGCATGGACGTCGAGAACTCGAATCTGTGCGGTGCTCGCGCGTCGAGCAGGTGGATCATCAACAGCGCGCCGTCCCGAGGATCTCGTTGCGGCACAATGACTTCGAACGATCCACATTCGTAGAACCTGGACCCGAACGGCCCCGGGATGCCTGCGCCGAGATGGTCTGCGATGGCGAGTCCGAGTCGAACGAACCCGGAGCCGTCCTCGGCCCGGAGCGTGATTCCCTCGGACGGGTGCGGCGTGGGCGACTCGTCCCGCGGCGCGTAGGACAGCACTGCGCGAAGCAGTGGCTCGACCACCTCCGCGTCACCGTCTCGTGAATCGAACGTTCGCCGTCGACGATCGGTCATCTCCACCCCCTCCGCCTGGCAAGACAGTCTGCCACCGAGGCTCTGATCACGTGTCCGATTCTACGGAAAACCATTCGATCGATCCGGTGTCCGAGGCACCGGGCTGCCCGGACTCGCCCCGGCACGTCGTCCGATGCATGAAACCGATCAGTACGATTTTCGACGAATTTCTGCAGGTCAGCCATGGTTCGCCGGATCCGCGGCAGCGGCTACTATGAGCCGGTTCGGTCCGCGGCGGACCGATCTGCCCGGGTGGGCAGCGGCTGTATCAGGAAGGCACACACATCCCCGATGTCCGCTGATTTCGCCGCACGCCTGAACCATCTGTTCTCCACGATCCACCCGACCGGACGCAAGCCACACACCAATGCCGAGGTCGCCGACGCTCTCGCCCTGCGCGGGCACCAGATCTCCAAGCCGTACATCTCGCAATTGCGGTCGGGGCAGCGCGCCAATCCGTCTGCGGACACCGTGGCGGCACTGGCCACGTTCTTCAAGGTCAAGCCCGACTACTTCTTCGACGACATCTACGCGGCCAAGGTCGATCACGACCTCGAACTGCTCACCCAGCTGCAGGGATACGGCCTACGCCGCCTGTCCGCCCGGGCATTCGATCTGTCCGAGGAGTCCCAGAACCTGCTCAGCTCGATGGCCGAGAAGCTCCGCGTGAGCGAAGGACTCCCCGCGGTGCCGCCGGACAGCACCCACTAGGACCCGGTGTTCGCCGCTGATTTGGGTCGTTCCGCAGGCGCCACTCCCGCCGCCGCAATCCTCGCCTGCACCTCCGGACGCCGCAGTGGCGGCACCGTGGGCGGCGGCTGACGCCGCTCCGGAAGCGCATCGAGGAGCCGGTGCGTCGTTGCCGTCACCTCGGCGACGGCACGCTCGAACGCGTCACGGGTGGCGTCGGACGTCTTCTGCACGCCGCTGATCTTGCGGACGTACTGACGCGCGGCCGCTTCGATCTCCTCGTCGGTGGCGTGGGGTTCCAAGCCTCGCAGGGTGGTGATGTTTCGGCACATGCGTCGACGATAACCCCGCAGGTCACACCTCGAGAAGGCCTGCAACGGCACGAAGACACAGCGCACGGACCTGTTCCCGGTCGAGAGTTCTGCGCTCGACCCAGTCCAGGCACACTGCTCGCACGAAGGCCACCCACCCGCGCAATGCGGTGCGGACCATGTCGTCGTCGCGAAATCTCTCGGGCAGAGCAGCCAGGATCCGCTCCTGCTGAATCTCGAACTCGCGCGTGAGGATGTCGTCGATCCGTTGGTCTCCCAGCAGGGACCCGCGGTTGACGGCTCGAATGCCGTGCGCGTGCTCGTCGGCGTAGGAGATGTAGGCATCGAGCCCGGCGGCGATCTGTTCGAGGACCGGAAGCGAGGTGTCCGGTGCGGTGAGGTCGAGGTTCCGCTCGGACTCGGTGCGCACGATCTCGACGAAGAACTCCCGCTTGGACGGAAAGTAGTGGTACATCAGCCCGCGTGAGACGCCCGCCAGATCGGCGACCTCTTCGATCCACACGTCCTCGTAGGGCCGCTCGGCGAACAGTGCCGAGCCGATCTCGAGGAGTTGCGCACGCCGCTGCGCCGGCGTCATCCGCTTGCGAGGTGTGGTCATGGGCCTCGAACTTTACTTGACACGAGTTCAACAGTGAGTACGGTCACTATTGGACACCGATTCAACAAGCCGAACGATGGAGTGGCGATGTCGACAGAGTTCGCGGTACGAAACGGCGCTCTACCGCATCCCCCGTACCGAGTTCCCGTACTCGGCGACATCGTCGGCGTCGACCCGCGCACCCCGGTCCAGGATTCGACCGCCATGGCCGGCCGCCTCGGCCCGATGTTCGAGCGGAACATCCTCGGTCGACGCTTCGTCTTCGCCTCCGGTGCCGACGTGGTGGGCGAACTGTGCGATGAGAAACGGTTCGAGAAGTTTCTGCCTCCCGGCGTCGAGAATCTGCGCGACATCGGGGCCGACGGGCTGTTCACCGCCTACAACCACGAACCGAACTGGCAACGGGCCCACGATCTGTTGCGTCCGGCCTTCACCGCCGGTGCCATGCGCGGCTATCACGAGATCATGGTCGACGTCGCCGACGATCTGGTTCGGCACTGGGAAGACCGCGCACGCGCCGGCGCAACCACCGACGTGTCCTCGGACATGACGAAGCTGACGCTCGAGACCATCGGTCGCACCGGATTCAGTTACAGCTTCGGCTCGTTCGAGCGAACCGAGCCGCATCCGTTCGTCTCGGCCATGGTCGGTGCCCTGACCTACAACCAGAGGCGGGCACTGCTGAAGATCCCCGCGTTCGCCAAGCCCCTGTTCGCCCGGTCCGACCGCGAATACGCACACAACAAGCAGTACCTGGCCGACGTCCTCGCAGATGTCGTCCGGACCAGGCGCCGGTCCACCGAAGACTTCGCCGACCTGCTGCAGATCATGATGGACGCGGCACGTGAGGTGGACAATCCGAATGCATTGAGCGAAGCCAACATCGGCTATCAGATCCTGACGTTCCTGATCGCCGGACACGAGACCACCTCCGGTGCACTGTCGTTCGCGCTGTACTACCTGGCGACACATCCGGAGGTCTTCGAGCGGGCCCGCGCCGAGGTCGACGAGGTCTGGGGTGCGGGTGAGCCCGAGTTCGGGCAGGTCCCCAAGCTGCGGTACGTCCGCCGAGTCCTCGACGAATCGCTGCGCCTGTGGCCGACGGTTCCCGCGTTCGGCCGGGGAGCACGGACGGAGACCATCGTCGGCGACGGCTACCGAATGGCGGCCGGGGACTGGGCGATCGTGCTGGTGACGGCCCTGCATCGCGATCCGGTGTGGGGCGATCGCCCCGACGAGTTCGACCCGGACAACTTTCTACCCGACCGCATCAAAGCCAGACCGGCCCATGCCTACAAGCCATTCGGCACCGGCGAACGCGCCTGCATCGGACGGCAATTCGCCATTCACGAGGCGGTCCTGGTCCTCGGAACGATTCTCCAGCGTTTCGATCTGCGAGCCGACCCGTCGTACCGCCTGCGGGTCGAGGAGCGACTGACCATGATGCCCACCGGCTTTCGGGTACAACCGACGACCCGACAGTAGTCAGTCCGGCAACAGCGGAACCGAGATTCCCGGATCGCGACCGAGCAGCACCCCGCGAGTGAGCGAGGTAGATCCGAATTTCTTGTGCACCCCGTCGAGCGCGCGGTCGAGAGCCGATGCCTCCGGCGGCGTCCGTACCGACGGTGCGTCGAACTGCAATTCGAGTTGTTCCGCGCCGCCCTTGTCGATACTCGAAACGGTGACACCGACGAGGGTGATGCCCTTCTCCGAGATCAACGGTGCCGCGTCGCGCAGCAATTCGAGTGCGGCGTCGAGAATATCTCGGGTATCGGCGGTGGCGCGATCGAGCGTGTGCGATCTGGTGGCGCGAGTGAAATCGGCAAAACGTAAGCGCAACATCACGGTTCGACCGGTTCGCTCCGCTGCGCGCATACGGTGCGTGACGCGATCGACGAGCCCGATCAACGAGGCCTCCACCTCGGCTGCGTCGTGCCTGCCGCGGCCGAGTGCCCGCTGTGCGCCGATGGAACTGCGGGACTTCCCGGGCTGGACGCGTCGGGGATCTCGGCCCATGGCCAGCGCGTACAGATGAGCACCCGCACCCTTGCCCAGCACCGAGGCCAACGAACGCTCGCCGTAGGCCGCGATGTCGCCGACCGTTCTGATGTCGAGTACGTGCAGCTTCTCGGCGGTCACTTTGCCGACACCCCACAGCCTTTCGATGTTCAGCGGATGCAGGAACTCGAGTTCGCCGCCGGGCGGCACGAGCAGTAGGCCGTCGGGCTTGGCGAAAGCACTGGCCACCTTCGCCAGAAACTTGGTGGTGGCGATCCCGACGGTGATGGGCAGCCCCACCTGTTCGGCGACCTCCTGCCGCAGACGTTGTCCGATCTCCGTGGCACTGCCCGCAATCTTCTGCAACCCGCCGACGTCGAGAAACGCCTCGTCGATGGAGATGCCCTCCACCAGCGGGGTGGTGTCGTAGAAGACGTCGAACACGTCCTTGCTCGCCTGCGAGTACGCCTCCATGCGCGGCGGGACCACGATGGCCTGCGGACACAACGCGCGTGCCTGCCCGCCGCTCATCGCCGTACGCACCCCGAAGGCCTTGGCCTCGTAGCTGGCGGCGAGCACCACTCCCCCGCCGACGATCACCGGCATACCGCGCAGCCGCGGATCGTCACGCTGCTCCACCGAGGCATAGAAGGAGTCCAGGTCGGCGTGCATGATGCTCGCCACGGGTCTGCCGGTGGACTCCACCGTTCCATGCTTGCACAGGCCACCGACACCGATGCCCGGGTCAGTCGCAGACGTGCTGCTCCGCGGCCTGGACTATCGGCTCGGCCCAGGGCTCGCCGGTCCCTTTCTCGTAGGTCGCACCGAGAGAATCGGTCACTTCCGCGACGGCCTCCTCCTCGGACAATCCCTGCTGAGCGCGGGTCTCGCAGAAGCCCGGAATGTAGATGCCCAGTGCGAACACCTCGTTGACGGTCGTGCCGATGCCCTGCCCGTAGAGGTCGTCGAACAGTTCGGCCATTCCCGGGGTCTCGAGAAAGCCGTCCCTGGCCTCCTGCACGTCACGAGAGATGCCGCTGCCGGTGTCCGTCGACGTCATCTCGTAACCACAGCCGGTCACCGAGCTCAGTGCCACCATGCACAGTGCAGCACTCACCAATGTCCAACCCGCTCGCCGCTTCACGAGAACACCCCTGCAATCACGTAGGTCAGCGCGGCGACAGCAGCCGCCGCGGGCAGCGTGGTGACCCACGCCGCGAGCATGTTTCCCGCCGTTCCCCAGCGCACGGCCGTCGTGCGTTTGGTCGCCCCGACGCCCATGATCGCCGACGAGATGACATGCGTCGTCGATACCGGCGCTCCCAGTCCGATCGAGGCCACGTACAGAACCGCGGACGCGGTCGCCTCGGCCGCGAAGCCCTGGGGTGGGTCGAGTTCGATGATCTTGCGGCCGAGGGTGCGCATGATCCGCATCCCACCGGTCGCTGTTCCGAGCGCCAGCACCGTCGCGGTGAGGAAGTAGCACCACAGGGGAATCGTGTAGTCGACCTGATTGCCGGACACGACCAGAGCCAGAACCACGATGCCCATCGTCTTGGCTGCATCCTGCATACCGTGCCCGAAGGCCATGGCCGCGGCCGAGCAGGTCTGAGCGCGCCGGAACCCCCGGCTGGTGGCACTGGGAGACGACCGCCGGAACATCCACAGAATGGCCACCATCACGGCGCTTCCGAGCACGAAACCGACTGCAGGAGAAACGATCATCGGGAGGATCACCTTGGTCGCGACGCCACCCCACAGCACGGTCATGCCGCCGGCCAGTGCAGCTCCCACCATGCCGCCGACCAATGCGTGCGAGGACGAGGACGGCAACCCGAACCACCACGTGATCAGATTCCAGGCGATGGCACCGACCAGGGCGCACCCGACCACGAGCAACGCGTCGGATCCGACGTCGAGGGCGATGATTCCCTCCCCCACCGTCGAGGCGACCTTCGCGCCGAAGAAGGAACCCAGCAGATTTCCCACCGCGGCCATGACCAGTGCCGTCCGCAGTGTGAGTGCGCGCGTGGACACCGATGTCGCGATGGCATTGGCCGAATCGTGAAAGCCGTTGGTGAAGGTGAACGCCATCGCCAGGGTGATGACCAGAACGAGTGCTACCACCGCGCACTCACGTCTCTTTCAGCACGATGGATTCGATGACGTGCGCTACCTTCTCGAAAGCGTCTGCGGCGTCTTCGAGTTCGTCGCCCACTCCCTTGAGCTTCATCACTGTCAATGCGTCGAAACGGCCGTCGAACAGATCCGCCAGAAATGTCCGATAGGCATGATCGGCCCGGTTCTCGAGCTCGTTGATCTCGATCCAGTAGCGCTCGAGATCCTTCATCGACGCCAACCTCGGCATGGCTTCCGCCGTGACCTTCGCCGACCGGTCGAGGATGTCGATCATGTCGTGCATGTGTGGGGTGAGTTCGCCGATTCGGTAGAGCGAGAGCAGATGTGTCGCCGCTTCCATGTGGTCCATGACGTCGTCGAGGCTCGAACCGAGGACGTAGATGTCGGTGCGATCGAACGGGGTGATGAAGCTCGAGTTCAAGGTGCGGAACAGGTCGTGGGTGACGCTGTCGGCTTCGTGCTCGAGATCGACCATGCGACGCGCCACAGCATCGATCTCCGGTGCGGATTCGAGCAGTTCGGTCAACGTCTTGGCTCCGGTGGCCAGCAGCTGAGCAGAGGAGTTGAACAGGTCGTAGAACAGAACGGACTTGGGTTTGAAGCGTGCGAACATCTTCCGTCTCCTAGGGGTACGGCGGCTACCGGCGAGCGCCGGCGTAGGGCTCGAGCAGATCCGACGGCACGCGATGGTCGGCATCGGCGGGAAGGACGAGTTCGGGCGCACCGGCGCGTGATCGCGGTGCCATCTCGAACGCCTCGATGGACTGGCAGTACTTCGAGACTCGGATGACGGACATGTTCATCCGGGCCGTCATGTCGGTCACCCAGTACGGCACTCGCTCGTTGGCCTTGATCTCCAGGATCGCGAGCTTGGGCGGAATGATGAAGCGGTTCTGGGCACCGGAATCGAATCGGAAATCGCGATCCCGACCGTGCACCTTGTGGTCGATCGTCACCCGCAGACCGAGATCGGCCTCGCGGCCGACGTAGGCCTCGCGTAGATAGCCGGTGGTGACCATCGGACGCAGGTCGAGGTTGGCGATCAACGTGCTGACCTCGTTGACGAACGGACGCTGACTCGGATCGCACTCGATCTCCTCACGGCCGTTCAACCACCGCTGAGAAACGTCGTAGGGCAACGAGATTCGACGCTTCTGGGTGACTCTGTTGACGCGCTGCTTGATCTCGATCTGCACCGGTGTGTCGTCCGTGCATTCGGACGGTGCCCCGTACAGCCGCACCCGCACCTTGCGGCGGAACTTCAGGCCCTCGATCTTCTCCCAGTAGAACCGCAGGTCGGTGGTGTCGTAGTACAGGGAGGTGACCGGGTAGCCGCCCTTGGGCGAGAACGGATCGGTGTCCATCCGCGCCGTCAACTCTTCACGAACCTGTTCGACGTCGGCTTCGGCGACGAAGTACTTGATCTCGTACCTGTTGAACGAGTGCAGCTTGCTGGCAGTCTGCTGATAACCGGTGGGCTCGGTATTGAGGTCTTCCGGCAAAGCACCCTGTTTCTCCAGTGCGGCCTTGGGCCGAAATTTGTCGAACAGACTCATGGAGCGATCCTTCCTTCGGTGGGTGTGACGGTCGGGCGACGCCGCGTTCAGTTCGGCTCGGCGAACACGATCGGGGGTAGTTCGGTGGCTCCGTCGGCCTCGGACGCGAGCAGTAGTTCACCCGCGTCGGTGAAGGCGACGGCCTCGCCCTGTGGTTGATCGGGGCCCTCGAAAACACCGGCGGGAGCGCCCGAGAATGCCGCGGCCACATCGCCGTCGGCGATATCGAAGACGAACAGATCCTTCTTCGTTCGCAGTGCCCCCACGGTCGCGTCGACATCGACGGCTGCACCGGTGATCGGCCGACTCGACCCGTCCGCAGCAGTTGCGGCCACCGCTCCGACGCGAACCAGATCCACGGTGTCTGCTGCGCCGGTGACGGATTCGTCGGACGAGTAGATCGTTGCGGACGCACCGCCCGAGACCTTGGTGATCAACACCGGTTGCCCGGTGGGCGTCAGAGCGAACGCCTCGACGTCGTGTGCGCCGTCCGGGTAGCGCAGAGAGACGGAGGTGCGACGATCGGACCGGCAATCGACGCCGATCAGGGTGACGCTCTCGCGTTCACCGTCGTTGTCACCGGTGTCGGCGAGCCACACGATCCCTGCGCTGTCGACGGCCATGTCCTCGACGTCGACCGTCTCGACTCCGACGTCGATCCACCCGGTCACCTCGCAGGAACGGTCGAGCACCGCCAGCCGATCGTCGCTGCCGCGGTCCCCGATCGCGTAGCCGGTATCGCCCGTCCACGCCAGACCCGACAACTCGGACAGGCCCGAGTCGGTGGGGGTGCACCAGGTTTCGAATCCCGCGGCGGCTGAGGGTTGGGCTGCCGAGGGTTCGGCCGCTGGGGGTTGGGCCGAGGTGCACGACGCGAGTACCGAGGCACCGACCCCGCACGCAGCGACCATCACGCCGACCCGCCGTCTCCGAGTGTTCACCTGACTGTCGCCTACCCGCCACGCGATCGAGCGTCGACGGTCACCGCTCGGGAGCAGCATCAGGTCATGAACGGTCGAACTTCTGTTCCCGAGTTGCTGGTTGCCACAGGCACTGCGCGCACGCTGTCGCAGGCCGCCTCCTTCGTGATGGAGGGAATGGTCCTGATCAACGGCATGCCGCTGCGCGACCCCCGCCGCGAGGTTTCCCCGGCAGACACCCTGACCCTGCGCTGACCGCCGGGACATCACGACGATCCCGTCACGACAGGATCGTCGGCGAGTGCATCGATTCGGATCTGCAGCCGTGACTTCAATTCGGCAGCGTCGGCGTCGATCTCCTCCTGGGTGAGCCCGGCCGACGTGGGAACGGATGCGGCAACCTCGTCGACGATGTCGAGTACTCGACCACTGGCCCACAACTCGTCGTAGATCGTGCGGTACGCAGCGTCGTATTCGTCGGTGAATTCCGTCGAGTCCAAGAACATGTCCTTGAGCGAATTACCCAGCATCGGGCCACCTTCGGGCATGCCCCCACCCTCCGGGATCTCCATTCCCTCCGGTGGTGTGAAGCCCTCGGGCATCTGCGGCATGCCACCGCCTCCGGCTCCTCCGCCACCGGGAATCATCGAGACTTCGTCGTGCGCCCCGGCGGTGGAATCGGAATTCAGAGCCAGGTTGAGATCCCACGACACGACGGAGAACTTCTTCGTGTCCAGGTCGTAGTAGAGGTAGAAGTTCTTTCCCGGTCCGCCCATGTCGTCGCCGTTGCTCAGCAAGTTCTGCAGTGCAAGGTAATTCGCCAGCGAGTCGACGTCGACGTAGTCGGCCAGATGCGCATCGAACTCGGCCTGGTCGGCACCGTCGAGCCACTTCAGCAGCGTGATGATCGGTTGCAGGTCCGCTGTGCCGCGGGCATTGATCTGGGTGAACTGCTCGGCGTAGGTGGTCTGATCGTCGCCCTGATACGTGAAACTCGCATTTGCGCCGGTCTTGTACAACACCCCGTCGCCGTCGTGCAGAGAATTGGCGTAGTCGTCGTCAGGAGCGACGACCACCAGTCGCGTCGTCTCGGTCGAGTCGTTCACCGAATACGTGGTGTAGGAGAAGTCCTGGGTCGCCTGGCCCGAAGCCTCGGTGATCGCAAGGGAGACCGACTCGTTCAACGCCGGAGTGTACGGCCGCAGCGAGAGCGTGGTGTGACCCTGATACGCCCGGCCCTCGGAGTACTCGGCGAAGTCGATCAGAAACGGAAGGTCCTCGGGCTCATCGAAACTGAGCGGTTCACCGAACATGGCCATCCCGGCACCACCGGGCATTCCCCCGCCCTCGGGCATGGCTGCACCATCGGTAGGTGCTGTGCCATCCGCAGGTGCTGCACCCTCCGGCATGGTTACACCCTCCGGCATGGTTACGCCGTCCGGCATGGTTGCGCCCTCCGGCATTCCCCCGCCCTCGGGCATGGCTGCGCCGTCCGCAGGAGCTGCTGCGGCGTCCGCGCCGGCGTTGCCACCACCGCGTCCCGGCATCGTGCCGTCGTCGTTGCTCAGCGTGCTCAGCGTCGAGTTGCCCTTCAACCGAATACCGACGTCCGAGATCAGGGTGCCGTCGATGGTGATGTCTGCGGGTACCGATTCCTTGACACCCTCGTTCTGGAACGAGTCCTTCAGGGTCTGGTAGTCGCCGGCGTCGATATCCACCGAAATCGAGTGCGACACAGTGGTATCGAACAGATCGACCGTACCCTGGACGTTCTCGGTGATCTCGGAGGCGATGACGGTTGCATCGCCGGTGATGTACGGGCGGATCCGGGTCGACCCGAACACGGTCGCCATCACCACGACGAACACCAGCAGTGTGGCAGCAATTTTCCAATGCTGCCGCACCGTCCGAGGCACTCGGTGGACGAGCCTCCTTCGCAGGGTTGTCGGAGCGGTGGGAAAGTTCGCGTTCGGGTCGGCCACGATCAGATGTCCGTCTGGTCGTATCCGGTGAGTACCGAAACCCGTTGTCCGGTATTGACCTCACTGAGCGCTGCGATCAACTCACCGGGTTTCTTGCCCGATCTGAGTTGGGCCGTGAAGTACAACTCGGTCAGCGCCCCCGATCGCACCGATTCGGTACTGACGAGCTCGAACTCCTTGCAGTACTTGATCAGTACGTCCTCGACGAGATCGGTGTAATCGGCGTCGGGTGGAACCTGCACCTTGACGACCTGGCGCTGCACATCGAGTTTGAACCAGTTGAACTTGCTCATCACCACCATGACCAAGCAGATGGCAAACGTGGCCGCAATGGCCAACACGTAGAAGCGAGTTCCCGTGGCCATGCCGATCGCCATGACGAGGAAGATGAAGCCGACATCGCGAGTCTCCTTGATGGCGTTGCGGAATCGGACGACGGACAACGCACCGACGAGGGCGAACGCCCGTGCCACGTTCGATCCGACGACCAGCATGATCAAGCTGATGACCATGCCCACCGTGACGAGAGTTTGTACGTAGGACTGGCTGTACGAGACGTTCTTGTGGGTGAGTCGGTAGACCCAGCCGATGATGGCCGACAGAACGAACGACAGTGTCAGAGACACCACGATGTCGAACGTCGAGAACGTCCCGCTCAGGTCTTGAATGTTGAAATTCATCGCATTCCGATCGAGTTGAGTCGAATTCCGCACTGGTTACCGGGGAGCGCGTGACCCACGCGCCTACATCCGCAATCAGTGCTGTTTACCGTTTGTTCGGATGCCGTTAACCCTAGAGACAATCTGGACGGAATCTCCACCTCAGAAGCTGGCAGTTTCCTGCCAATTCAGCCGTTCATTTCCTGGCAGCAGTGGAATTTCGAACGAACTCGATCCGGCGCCCCAGTCGGACGCCGGTCGGTTCAATTTTTCAGTTGTGTTGCGGGTCAATCGATTACGTGCACATGTTGTACAAACGCCGTCAGCCGGTCGTCGAGCGAAGTGACGGCAGAATTACTTCGTCGATAATTCGCGTTCGGTATTCCGAATCCAAAGGCTTGGCGTCGGTCAATGGGCCCGTCATGATTGCGCTGAACACCATGTACTGCAGAAAGTCTGCCGATCTCGGTCTGCTCGACAATTCCCCCCGCTGCACCGCGCGCACGACGACCGACTCGAGGAATCTGGCCTCGGGTTCGAGGAACGTTCTCCGCACCGCTGCCGCCAACTGTTCGTCGACCATCACCGCGTGGTGGATCGCCGCAGCGAAACGTTGATCGTGCTCTGCCCCCTCGGACACCCGATTCATCAACTCGAGCAGATCTCCGCGAAGGTCTCCGGTATCGATGCCGACGAACGGGGGCGGGCCGACCGATTCGATGGCCGCGACCACCATCTCGGCCTTGCTCGACCATCTCCGGTAGAGGGTGGCCTTGCTGCACTGCGCTCGCTCGGCAACCAGGTCCATCGACAGAGAGTCGTAACCGACCTCGCCGAGGCACAGTAGTGCGGCGTCGAGAAATTCGCCCTCGCGCTCCACACTCACCCTCGACCGACGCGGGGCGTCGACGCTCATCCGTGCCCCCTTATCGAATCGAAACAGTTTCGTACCGCTTACCGAGCGTAGCGCTGAGGCATACTTCTGTCACTGGACGCGCAGCGCAGGTGACCTACATCACGTCCGTGTGACATTGTTGAAGCCGTCGGATCGGCGTGAACGGCTGGAGAAAATCGTGACGGCCTGGTGGCGGTGGTACGCA
Source organism: Rhodococcus sp. NPDC006774 (assembly GCF_040636045.1). Taxonomy (NCBI): domain Bacteria; kingdom Bacillati; phylum Actinomycetota; class Actinomycetes; order Mycobacteriales; family Nocardiaceae; genus Rhodococcus; species Rhodococcus sp. NPDC006774. The sequence continues at coordinate 469,032 of NZ_JBEYIW010000001.1, forward strand.
GCGCTCGGCGCAGTCGGCTGCGTCGTCTACTTCCTCGTCCCGACGATCGTCTGGGCCCAGTCCGTCTTCGCCCTCGTCGGGGCCTCCGCCGTCGCTGCCACCGTGATCGGTACCAGGATGCATCGGCCGGCCAACCGCAGAGCCTGGCTGGCCATCGCCGCCGGAACCGCACTGTGGGTGCTCGGCGACATCGTCTACGAATGGATTCACGTCACCCGCGGCAGCGTGCCGTATCCATCACTGGCCGATGCGCTGTACCTCCTCGGCTATCCGATCTACGGCTTCGGCCTGTTCCTGCTCGCTCGCCACAAGTGGCGAGCGAGCGAACGCGGCCACGTCGCCAACAGCGCCATCGTCATGGTCGCGTTCGGACTGCTCACCTGGGTGTTCGCCGTGCAGCCGTCGCTCGGCGGCGAGGGTATCTCCGGGATCGCAGGTCTGGTCGACGTCGCGTACCCCGCAATGGACATCTTCCTGCTGGGACTGCTGGCGCACTTCGTGGGCTCGAGGCAGTGGCGGGCCCTGTCCTATCGGCTGCTCACCGTGGCCGTTGCACTGCTGGTCGTCACCGACACCGTGAACAATTTCGCGATCGTCTCGGATTCCTCGTCCGACAGGTCCCTGTTCGACGTCGGATGGATCATCTCGTACGTCCTGATCGGCGTCGCCGCCCTTCACCCGTCCATGCGACGCATCACCAACCCGAACATCGAATCCAACGCCCACCTGATGGCGTCGTTCACCACTCCCACGGTCGTCGTGCTGACCGCGGCCACCCTGACTGCGCCGATCGTGATGTTCATCGAGGTCGTTCGCGACGAGCCGATCGCCCAGTGGGGATGGGCGGTGCTGCTCTGCGCTCTGGCATTGGTGGTCCTGGTGATCATCCGCATCACCGATCTGTTGCGGTTGTTGCACACTCAGACCGTCCAACTCCGTGCCGTCGCCGATACCGATCACCTCACCGGCCTGGCCAACCTGCGCGCCCTCGAACATCGACTCTGGGGCAATGCGGGTGAATCGACTGTGCTGACCGTCGATATCGACCGTTTCAAGGAGATCAACGACACCTTCGGACGCGGCCTCGGTGATCAGGTCCTCGTGCTGGTCGCCGAGCGCCTGCGAGGGGTCGCCGACGACTCGATTCTGTTGGCACGCTTGGCCGGTGACGAATTCGCCCTGTGCGGGGCATCGGAGTCGATGGATCCGGCCGCGTTGGCACACGAGATCCAGCTCCGGTTCGCCACACCCTTCGAGGTGGGGAACATGACCCTACTGATCGAAGCGAGCGTCGGCGTCGCGTCGACTTCTCCGACCGGAGACGGTGAGGACGAGGCGACACCCGATCGCCTCGTCCAGCGCGCCGACCTCGCCGTCCAGGCCGCGAAAGCAGCTCAGTCGCGCGTCGCGTACTACGACCGATCGATGGACCGGGACAAGAGCGAGCAACTCATCATGCTCGGCGAACTCACCACAGCACTGGAAACGGATCAACTGCGACTGCACTATCAACCGCAGGTCGACCTCACGACGATGACCGTCGTCGGCGTGGAAGCACTGCTGCGGTGGCACCATCCGAACGGCACCGTCCTGTCCCCCAGTGCATTCCTGCCCACCGCCGAACGCACCGGACTGATCCGGCCACTGACGAGCTACGTCCTCACCCACGCCCTCGCCCAACGCAGGCAGTGGATGTCCGACGGACTGGAGTTGAGCATCGCCGTCAACATCTCGACCCGCAATCTGTTCGACGACACCCTCATCGGACAGGTGTGCACGGCGCTGAAGGAATTCGATTGTCCACCTGGTCGATTGACCTTGGAGGTGACCGAGACCTCGGCGATGACCGACCCGGTCGGCGCGACCGAGGCGCTGTCGATTCTGCATGCGATGGGTGTGCAGGTCGCCATCGACGACTACGGCACCGGCTACAGCTCGCTCGCGTACATCGAGAGGTTGCCGGTACAGGAGTTGAAGATCGACCGCACCTTCATCGGCGGCATGGCACACAACCCGGCGCACGAAGCCATCGTGCGATCGACCGTCGAACTCGCCCGTACGCTGGGATTGTCGGTGACGGCAGAGGGAGTGGAGGACGAGGTGACGATGACGACGTTGCGCGAGCTACGGTGCGGACGAGCGCAGGGTTACCATCTCGGCCGTCCCACCTCGGCAGACCGACTACCCGCCCTCGTCGCCGAAATCGACGCGCGTCTGAACACTGCTACAGGAGAACGGATATCATGACCGAGGCAGCTCTGTCGGTGTACGCCGCGATTCGATCTCGCCGCGACGTTCGCGCCGAGTTCGACGGAACCGTCGTCGACGACGAGACTCTGCGCCGAATCCTCGGAGCGGCGCATCAGGCCCCGAGTGTCGGCAACACCCAGCCCTGGGACTTCGTCGTCGTCCGCAAGCCCGACACACTGAGCGCATTCGCCGCGCACGTGGCCGGATGCCGACAAGATTTCGCGGACAAGCTCGACGCCGAGCGCCGAAAGACGTTCGACCCCATCCGTATCGAGGGAATCGAGACGAGCGGAACCGGTGTGGTCGTCACCTACGATCCCGACCGTGGAGGACGGCACGTCCTCGGCCGCGACACCGTCGACGACACCGGCCTGTTCTCTGCCGTACTCGCCATCGAAAACCTCTGGCTCGCAGCAATAGCCGAGAACGTCGGCGTCGGCTGGGTATCGTTCTACGACGAGCCGTATCTCACCGAACTGCTCGACATCCCCGCGCCGGTCCGCCCGATCGCCTGGCTGTGTGTGGGCCCGGTCGAATCGTTCCAGGAGGTACCCGATCTGGAACGCTTCGGCTGGCGCACCCGCCGCCCGCTGGACGACGCCCTGCACTTCGAGCAGTACCGCCGATGATGCGCGCGCGCCTGGTTGCGGTGGCCACTGCCTGCCTGCTCGTGGCCGGCTGCTCTGCAGCCGAGTCCCCGACCGAACCGTCCACTCCGGCAACCACTCCCGCTGCCGAGCCTGCACAGGCCCCGGATTCGGCCGACCCGATCGGCACCGTCGTTCCACTTGCGGGCGCTCCCGAAGGTGTTGTGGTCGGAACGTCCGGGATCGCTGCTGCCGGGGTGCGTGAGCCCGACGGCGTTGTACTGTTCGACGCGGCCACCGGTGCCGTGCGGCAGATGGTCACGACGACGGGTGCGCCGCGTCATCTCTCACTGGCCGGTCCGGACGGCCCGGTGTTGGTTCCACTCGAGGGCAGCGACGAATTGCTCGAGATCTCGCTCGCCGACGGCGCAATTCTGTCGACGGCCACCGGAGTCGGCCGTCAACCACACGATGCAGTGCGGACCTCCGACGGCACGATCGTGGCCACCAACGAGATGGGCGGCGGGGTGATATTCCTGCGTGACGGTTCGGTCGTGTCGGAACTACCGCCGGGTCCCGTCCAACCCGGTGGTGTCGCCGCTCTCGGTCCGTTCGCGGCCGTCGCGGACGTGCAGGGCAACGGTGTGTGGGTCTACGAAGGCGCAACGCAGCGGGAGGTGGCGCAGGCTCCGATCGGCGTCAAGCTCACGCATGCGGTGACGGTGAATCAGACGGTGGCCGCGTTCGCCGACACCGACGGCGGTGCGGTCCTTCTCGCAGCGGTCGATGCTGCCGGGGACATTCGTCAGATCGCGTCGATCGATGCGCCGGGTAACCCGTATGGGCTGGCCGTCGATCCCGAACGCCGGTTGCTGTTCGTGACGCTGACCGCATCGAACGTACTGCGAGTGGTCGACGTATCGGATCCCGCTGCTCCGCGAACTCTGGGCGATGTTCCGACGGTGACGCAGGCCAATTCGGTCGCTGTCGATCCGCGCACCGGGGACGTGCTGGTGACCGGCAGCGACCCCGGCGCGAGCAGTTCGATTCAGATCATCGCTCGCGCGGAGTTGCCTGGCAGCTAGGCCGTCACCAGCCGTAGGAGCCCGGGATACCTTTGAACGGCCCGACGACGTCGTCGGTGATCCAGCCCTCGTAGAACCCGCCTTCCTGGGGCCGGACCGCTTCGCCGTCGATCTCGCAGTCGAGGCGACTGGGCGAGAACGCCAGGTATCCGGCGATCTCGGTGAACCGAGGAGTGGGGTTCTCGTAACTCCACCCCGCGGCGGCTGCGACGGCATCTCCGCCGTGTACGTCCCAGTAGGTGGCGGCACCCTTCCATTCGCAGTGCGTCGACCGGGCGTCCGAGGGGGTCAACGCACCCGGAACCACGTCTGCGGGCGAGATGTACCAGGTCGGTGGGTGGCTCGTTTCCAGTACTCGGTACGCGGCGGTGGTGCGGGCGACCACCTCGCCGCCGAGCCGAACGACGAGCGAACGGTTCGAGGACTCGAGCTTGGGCGGACGGGGGTAGTCCCAGACGGACTCCTGGCCCGGCTTCGGCTTCTCGGGAACAACGGATCTCGGCAGATGTGAACTCATACTTCGATGGTGCCACCGGGTGTCACGGAGCGTCGACGGGATAGAGATCGTCCACCCGTTCCTCGTCGAGAATCCAGCGATCGACGTCGTCGAGAGGCTCGACCGTGCGCACCGAGGTGACCGAAGATTCGGGCGGGCGGTGTTCGGTGCGGACCGGTTCGGTGCGGACCGGCTTCTCGGCGCGCTCTGTCGGCGCGGGTGCCGGTATCTCGGGTGTGGGGAATTCGGGCGCAGGTGTCACGGGTTCGGCCTGCGGGACGAAAGCCCACTCGTCGACGGCAGGTTTTTCGTCGTCGACGATGTCGATGGTCTTCGGCAGTTCTGCGGGTACCCGAACGAGGATGCCGAGTCCGTGGGTCGCGGCCAACAGACTCACCGGGGCGACGGTCGCAATGGCCGCCGACAAGGCGGGATGCAGGGTTCCGGCGTCGGAAATGAAGGCGTGCATGGCATTTGCGCCGATACTCACCAGAGCCGCCGTGATCAACACGCCCCAGAAGAAGCGTCGGCCACTGCGCTGATCCTCGAATTGGGCGAGCGCGATGACGGAGATCGTGGCCTGCAGGATGGTGCCGTCGACGATCACCGGCCACAGCCACGACAGCGAACGCGGAACGCCTGCCATCGTGGCGAGATCCCACAGTGCTGCGAAACTCAGCACGAACGACGCAATTCCGATGACGGTGGTGATGACGACCGCACTGACGAGCGTCGCACGCAGGACCTTGTTCATGGGTCGTCATGAAACACGAAGCCACCGACAAGTTCGGTGAAGACTGCGACGGTCAGGGCTCGAAGGCGGCGCGAACGATGCGTCGCCGCGGCGAATGTCGATCATGCCGGGCTTCACAGCAGTGTCGACAGCGAGTGCGCCGGAGGTAAGGCCGAGGAGACCTGCGGATTCTGATCGCCTCGTTGCGGCCCGGTGTTGTCCGCCCAGCAGTCTTCGCGAACGCGCGCGCGTTTGCCAGGGGCGCGCGGAATCGCTATGCGAGCATCGACAATTGTGAACGCGCCTGGCGAATGCGCGCGCATTTGCCACAATCCCCCACTGCCACCGCACCGAAGCCGCTCAGGGATCAAGCGGTTCGGATTGCTCCGCGGTAGAAGTCGGCGCGATCGTGCGCAGACATTCCGCCCCACACGCCGTAGGGCTCGTTCGCCTCGAGGGCGTGCTGGCGGCATTGTTCGAGTACCGGGCAGCGGCCGCAGACCTGCTTGGCGGATTTCTCGCGCGAGGTGCGAGCGCGGCCTCGTTCACCTTCGGGGTGGAAGAACACGGACGAGTCCAGTCCGCGACACAGGCCGTCGAGTTGCCAGTCCCAGACATCTGCGTTGGGGACGGGTAGTTGGACCGGCCTGGCGGGTGCGCCTCGCACCATGAGCTGTCTCCTCACTGAAAAGTGAACAAGCTCACTATCTCGCATTCGTCATACTTTTACAAGTCCTTTCAGTCATTCGTAGTACTTAAAAGCAAGCATGCTTGCTTGAATTCCCCGTTCGGAACCGAAGGGCACCCGACTCTCGGGCGGGCGTTACCGGATATCAGCGACATCGGATGCACCGACAGAGCTTTCGACCCTCGACCACGTGCGATATGTTGATGCCAGTCGACCTATTCGGGGTGCAACCAATTCCAGGACGAGGACAGTGATGGACGTCGGTGATCAACAGAGTCGAGAGCTGGTGTTCGCAGCTCTTGCCGATCAGGTCCGTCGCGAAATCCTGGACACCCTGGCCTCGCACGGTGAGTGCAGCGCAGGGTTCATCAGCGAACACATCTCGTCGGTAGGGCGCACCACCGTGTCGGCTCATCTGAAAGCCCTCAAGATGTCCGGGGTCATCGTCGAACGGCGTGCCGGTCGAAACCGTTTTTTCTCCGTGGACCCAGCCGGTCCGGCCAACGACGCTCTACAGTTTCTGCGTGATGTGCTCGAGCGGTCCCTGGTGGCGGCACAGGCACCCAGCGATGCGCCCAGTACCGACCGCACCGATGACGCCGCATCGGAAGCTCGGCCTCGCCGGCGCGCGTGACACCGGGAGTCCGCGTTCGATCGACATGACCGTGGTGGCGTGATGTCCGACCTGTCCGTGACGGCGCAAATCCACGTACCTCACCCGCCCGCGGTTGCGTATCAGCAGTTTCTCGACGGGAATCTGCTCGACCTCGAGTGCACCCGGCTGGTCGTCGGGGCCGCGGTGTCGGTGTCCCTGCCGGTGGGCGGGACGGGAGCATCCGGCATGCCCATCACGCTGCTCGGCCACGTCGCGGCAGTGCGACCGGCGAAATCGGTGGTGGTGGTCCATCATCAGCCTTGGCGAGGCCGGTTGACCTTGCGATTCCACCCCGACGGCACCGGCACCCGATTGGTACTCGAGTCCGGTCTCGATCGAGACGGCGTGGCCTGGCTGGCGCACAAACGTGGTTACGGTCCCCCCGAACCACTTCGGCCGGACCGCCACCGCATCGGACTCCTGGTCAGCAAATCAGGATCGGCAGCGGTGTTCGCGCAAGCCACCGAGACCCTGGCTCGATTGGCCGTCGACGAGATCAATGCCGATGGCGGAATTCGCGGTCTACCCGTCGAACTGCTGATAGGCGACGACGCATCCGACTCACGGGCGGGGGCTACCGCCACGCGCCGCCTGCTTCGCAGTGGCTGCCGCATCATCTTTGCCTGCGTCACCTCGGCAACGTTCAACGCTGCGGCGTCGGCGTTGCACGACAGCGATGTGCTGGTGGTGCATACCGTCCTCAACGAAGGCGGGCGCCCGGATCCCGGCATAGTGCGGCTCGGCGAACGCCCACTCGCGCAGGCGCGCGCCGGAATTCCTGCGTTGATGACCGAGACCGACAGCCGTACATGGTTTTTCGTCGGACACCGGTACTCCTGGTCGTACGGCGCGCACTGGGCTGCGCGACGAGTTGTCGCAGAGAACAACGGTTCGGTCCTCGGCGATGCGTACCTGCCCCTCGGGACCGAGGATTTCTCCTCCACCATCGCTGACATCGAGCGCTCCGGGGCGGAGCTGATTCTGTCGTCGCTGGTGGGCCACGACGAGGTCGTCTTCGAGCAACAATGCTTCGACGCGGGCCTGCGGTCGACAACGCGCACGTTGGCCCTGGTGCTCGACGAAGCAACCCAACAGCTGATCGGCACCTCGGCCTCCGACGGAGTATGGGCGGCGTTCGCGTACTTCCAGGGTGCCACCGACCTGCACAAAGATCTCGAAAACCGCTACAACGCACTGCAAGCCGGCCCGAAGCCGCCCATGAGCTCACTGTCCGAAACGACGTACGAGGCGATCGCTGCCTACGCTCGGATACTCGGGGCGACCCGCAGCGAGCTCGATCGAGAGACGCTTCGTCGACGCCTGTCGGACCGGTCGACATCGAGTCGCGTCGACGAAGGTCCGACGGGGCCCGCCATCATGCTGGCCGTCTCGCAGGGCGGCATCTTTCGGCCGCGGTAGCCCACACACCGGCGAGAAGCCGATACGCACTTCTCGTCACCCCTGAATTCGCGTGAACTCGACGCAACACAGAATTTACCGGCCAATATGTCGATACATATTGACGCATTGACTCGAACTGCTTTAGCGTCGCCTGATCCGAGTACAGAGAACCTCGGTGGGTAGGGGCGCGTTCGCCCCTCCGACACACCGACACGACTTGCTGTTTCGACAGGAGACGACATGACAGTTTCACGCCCGGATCCGGATGCGATCGGTTCGGCCGCAGAGCATTTCGGGATCGATCTGAGCGCCTCGGACCGTGAGGAGTTCGCCGGGTTGGTCGACGGGGCTCTCGGGTCCTACGACGTCGTGGACGAGTTGTACGCACAGATCGCGCCCAGCATCCCCGATCGAGAACATCGAGTCCTCGCCGAAGCCGAGAATCCGCTCGGAGCCTGGTACGTCACCACCGCGATCCGATCGGCCGAGCCGGTGGACGACCGCCTCGCCGGAAAACGCGTCGCCATCAAGGACAACGTCGCCGTGGCCGGGGTGCCGATGATGAACGGCTCACGCACCCTCGAAGGCTTCGTCCCCTCACGCGACGCCACCGTCGTCACGCGCCTGCTGGAATCCGGAGCCGAGATCGTCGGCAAGTCGGTGTGCGAGGACCTGTGTTTCTCCGGTTCGAGCTTCACCTCCGCGTCGGGACCGGTGCGAAACCCGTGGGATCTCGGTCGCGAAGCGGGTGGGTCCTCCAGTGGCAGCGGCGCTTTGGTCGCCAACGGCGATGTCGACATGGCGATCGGCGGGGACCAGGGTGGGTCCATCCGCATTCCGGTCGCGTTCTGTGGAGTCGTCGGCCACAAGCCGACGTTCGGCCTGGTTCCGTACACGGGAGCCTTCCCGATAGAGCGCACCATCGACCACGTCGGCCCGATCGCCCGGACGGTCGCCGACGCGGCCCTGATGCTGTCGGTCATCGCCGGATCCGACGGCAACGATCCCCGCCAGCCCGCGGACGTGTCCACCGTCGACTACACCCTGGGTCTCGACCACGGGGTGGAGGGGCTCCGAATCGGCGTCGTCACAGAAGGTTTCGGACACGAGTCCTCCCAGCCCGCGGTCGACGCCGCAGTACGAGCTGCAGTGCAGCGCTTCGCCGAGGCCGGTGCGGTGGTCGAGGAGGTGAGCATTCCGTGGCATCGACACGCCTTCCACGTCTGGAACGTCATCGCGACCGACGGAGCGGCGTACCAGATGCTCGACGGTAACGGCTACGGGCTCAACGCGAGTGGTCTGTACGACCCGGAACAGATGGCGTACTTCGCCGGCCGACGAATGGAGCACGCCGACGAACTGTCCGAGACCGTCAAACTCGTTGCGCTGTGCGGACATCACGGAACAACCACACTGGGATCGGCGATCTACGGTAAGGCCCGCAACCTCGTTCCGACGGCTCGTGCCGCGTACGACACCGCGCTCGAAGCCTACGACGTACTGGTGATGCCCACTCTTCCCTATACCGCCACCGAGTTGCCCGAAGCCGGCATCGACCGTGCCACCTACCTCACCAAGGCCCTCGGGATGGTCGTCAACGCAGCCCCGTTGGATGTGACCGGACACCCGGCGCTGTCTGTTCCGGCGGATCTGGTCGACGGCCTCCCTGCCGCAATGATGATCGTCGGCAAGCACTTCGACGACGCCACGGTGCTGCGTGTGGGTCATGCATACGAACAACTCGTCGGCGGGTTTCCCACGCCCGATTCTGCGCGAAGCCGCGTTGCCCTCACGTCGCCCTGACGACCCATCACATCGAAGGAGAAACAGATGAACGGAGTATTCGACCTCGGCGGAACCGATGGAATCGGAACCGTTGTCGTCCCCGAGAACGAACCGATATTTCGAGCGGAATGGGAAAAGGTCGCTTTCGGCATGTTCTCCATGTGCTTCCGTGGCGGATTCTTCGGAGTCGACCAATTTCGTTACGGCATGGAGCTGATCGACCCCGCGGTCTATCTGAAGTCGCCGTACTACGAACATTGGATCCACACCGTCGAGTACCACGGTGAGCGCACCGGAAAGTTGGACCTCGACGAACTCGATCGCCGAACCGAGCACTTCCTGAAGAACCCCGACGCTCCGCTGCCCGATCATGCCGACGATCCCGAACTGTTGGCCTTCATCGACGCCGTCGTACCCGCAGGCGCACCGGCCAAGAGGGAAAGTGACAAAGTCGCACGCTTCGCGGTCGGCGACACGGTTCGCGTGCTGCGCGGCTCACCCCGCGGACACACCAGGAAAGCGCGCTACATCCGCGGCGCAACCGGGAAAATCGTGATGGCACACGGCACATTCATCTATCCCGATACCGCGGGCAACAACCTCGGCGACTGTCCCGAGCACGTCTACAACGTCCGCTTCGAAGCCGACGAACTGTGGGGCACGGAGACCGCTGACGCCAATCAAGCCGTGTATTTCGACGTCTGGGAACCCTACATCGAACTCGTGAAAACCGAAGGAGCACAGGCAGTATGAGTGGACTTGTTCGCAGCCAGGAAGAGATCGCTGCACGCGTCAAGGCCTTGGAATCGATGCTGATCGAGAAGGGCATCATGACCACCCAGGCCATCGATCGTCTCGTCGAGATCTACGAGAACGAAGTGGGCCCGCAGCTGGGTGCAAAGGTCGTGGCCAAAGCATGGTCCGACCCGGAGTTCAAGGCTCGACTCCTCGCCGACGCGACCGGCGCGTGCGCCGAACTCGGCATCGGCGGATTGCAGGGCGAAGACATGGTGGTCGTGGAAGACACCGCCGAAGTCCACAATGTGATCGTCTGCACTCTCTGCTCGTGCTACCCGTGGCCCGTTCTCGGACTGCCGCCGAACTGGTACAAAGAGCCCCAGTACCGGGCCGCGATCGTGCGCGAGCCGCGCAAGGTACTGGCCGAGAGCTTCGGTTACACGGTCTCCGACTACGTGGAGATTCGGGTCTGGGACTCGAGCAGCGAGATGCGGTACTGGGTACTTCCTGCGCGTCCTGCGGGTACCGACGGATGGACCGAGGATCAGCTGGCCGAGTTGGTCAGTCGCGACAGCATGATCGGCGTCGGTCCCGCTATCGAGGCGACGGCATGACGACGACAATCCGCCGGGACGCAACCGAACTCGGCGATGCACGCCGCCGGGTGGAGAAGCTCGTCTGCAGCCTCCCCGATGTACCGGGTGGCGACACCGCCTTCACCAAACCCTGGGAGATACGCGCCTTCGCCATGGCCGTCGCGGCCTACGATGCCCGCCAGTTCGAGTGGTCGGAATTTCAGCTCTCGTTGATCGAGTCGATCAAGTCGTGGGAGGAACGGAACGATCCGGCCGAGGAATCACCCTGGTCCTACTACGAACACTGGCTCACGGCACTGGAAACACGACTTTCGGGTAGCGGCTTGCTCAGCGACGCGGTTCTCGACGAACGAACCGAGACAGTGCTCGCAACACCACCCGATCGCGACCACCACAAGGCGCATCTCGAACCCGTGAGCATCGATCCGGCCCGCACCTGAAATCTCGAAAACACACTCGAACACCACCCGAAAGCGGTACATCCCATGACCACCTTGTCCGCAGCACCCGACACCGCCCTGCAAAAGATCGCGGCCTCGACCGTGATGATCGCAACGATCCTGCTCGCCTTCGTCGTGCTCTACCTCGTCGGTTTCGATCAGGGCGCGATCTCCCGCAGTGGCATGTACATGCACGAGTTGATGCACGACGGCCGCCACCTGCTGGGCCTGCCATGCCACTGACCGACACCCACGGCCCGACGCTGCAGGGCACATTCGTCCAACTCCTGCTCCGAGGCCTGCTCGCCGGACTCCTCGCAGGCCTGCTCGCCGGAGCAGTCGCCTACGTCGTCGGTGAACCGCACATCGACTCGGCCATCGCCATCGAGGAAGCAGCCGGCACCGACACCCATCACACCGACACCGATGCCGCCCCGGCGGCGCATTCCCACGGCGACGAGGAGGCACTGGTCAGTCGGGACGGACAACGCGTCGGACTGTTCCTCGCCACCGGACTCGCCGGCCTGGCGCTCGGCGCGATCTTCGCCTCGGCACTGCACTACGGGCGACGCTTCACCTCACTGCCCGGTTCGGTCCTCGCGCTCGTCGGGGCCGGTGCCGGATGGGTGGCCATCGAAGCAGTCCCGTTCTTCAAGTACCCGGCGAACCCGCCGGCCGTCGGAGATCCCGAGACCATCACCCAGCGCACCTGGCTGTGGTTGGCGACGGTGATTCTCGGGCTGCTGGCCGTCGCAGTCGGGATCTACGTGGCGAAGGCGGTGGCGTCGCAGACTTCGGTGGCAGTCCGTGTCGGCGCGCCGTTGCTGGCGTTCTTGGTGATCGTCGGCATCGGTTATGCACTGTTGCCCACTGTCAACGAGGTCGGCGCGGACTTCCCGGCAACCCTGCTCTGGGAATTCCGCCTGTCGTCCCTGGCGACCCAGGCGACCCTGTGGCTCGCGCTGGGGTTGGCGTTCGCGTTCCTCACCGATCGCGCCGTGCGCCCTGTCCGCCGTGAGGCTGTCGCGGCGTAACCCAGCGCCGCGTCAATGGACCATTGCACACCGCCGAGACGTGTGCAATGGTCCATTCACGCGTCCGGGCGGAGTGAACCTGACAAGGCGTCCGATGGCAGTCGCTGCGGGGCGACCTGTGCCCCAGTCGGTCTTCTCAGTGACTTTCCGACATTCCCGCCCGCTTCTCGAGTTCGAGCAGAATCTGCTCGGCGATCTTGGTCGGGGGTGGACCGATGTCGACGACGATGGAGTTCTCGTCCTCACCCAGTGGCTCCAGGGTCGAGATCTGTGTGTCGAGCAGCGAGGACGGCATGAAGTGGTCCATCCGAGCGTTGAGGCGACCGCTGATCCGATCCTTGGTTCCGGCCAGATGCACGAAGATCACCTCCGAGCCCTCCCTCGACCCAGCAGCGAGCACGTCCCGATACGTCCGCTTCAGTGCCGAACACGTCACGATTCCCGATCGGCCCGTGGTGGTGTGATCGGTGATCCACTCGGCGATGATGTCGAGCCACGGCCACCGGTCCTCGTCGGTCAACGGCTGACCCGACGCCATCTTCGCCACGTTGGCGTCCGGATGCAGGTCGTCGCCCTCTTGCAGGTCCCATTTCAATGCTCCGGCGAGGATGCCCGCCACCGTGGATTTACCCGATCCGGACACTCCCATCACCACGAGAACCGGATGATGTGCTCTGCCTGTCGTCTGTGCTGCCATCCCTCGATACTGCTCCATCACGCCCGCGCGGATCGGACAGACGCGAGAAACCGGGCGACCCGTGGGACGATCGACCGGACATGAGCGAGACCAGCGACTTCCGCCAGCTTCACGATTCGGTGCTCGACGAGCTCGGTCGCGACATCGTGAGCGGCGCGATCCCGAGCGGGACCCGAATCTCGGCCGACGACGTCGCCGTGCGGTTCACCGTGTCACGGACCGTCGTCCGGGAAGTGGTCCGCGTCCTGGAATCGCTTGGGTTGCTCACCGTGCGTCGACGCGTGGGGATCACCGTGCAGGGCTCGCAGAACTGGAACTCCCTGGACCCGGTGGTCATCCGCTGGCAACTGGCCGGGCCCGCCCGCGCCGAGCAGTTGCTGTTGCTCAGCGAGTTACGTTCGGGCATCGAGCCTTTGGCAGCCAAGCTCGCCGCGCATCGAGCAACGCCCGAGCAATGCGGCGCACTGACGGCCGCCGTCATCGGAATGTCGTCGACGTCCCGGGCCGCGGACTCCGACGCCTACCTCGAACACGACAGCAACTTCCATCGCACGTTGCTGGCGGCCTCGGGCAACCCGATGTTGCGGTCGATGTCCGACATCGTGGTGGAGGTGCTCGCCGGCCGCACCCGCCACGCACTGATGTCGCGGCAGGCCGACCCGGAGGCGATCCGACTGCACGGCGTGGTCGCGTCGTCGATCCAATCCGGCGACGCAGACGGCGCGCAGCGAGCCATGTTGGCCATCGTCACCAAGTCCGCGGCCTCGATGTCGGCGGCCTCCGGTGTGACTCCGTCGCCCGGTCTGGTCCCCGACCAGCAGTGATGCGTCGAGCGCACAAAGCCAGGTACGCCGAGGCGGGGTTCATCGCCTAGATTCGACGGGTGACTGCTCTCGAATTGCCGCTCGAACTTCGCCGCGCACTCGTCGGAGTAGCTCGGACTCCGCGTCTGCTCGTCGCGTCCGATTACGACGGCACCATGGCACCGATCGTCTCCGACCCACAGAAGGCCTTCCCTCACCCCGAGTCGGTCAGCGCCATGCGCGGGCTCGCTTCCCTGGCCGGCACCAACGCTGCCGTCATCTCCGGACGTGCCCTCCGCGATCTCGCGATCCTCTCCCGGCTGCCGTCCGAGGTACAGCTGGTGGGCAGCCACGGCAGTGAGTTCGACGCCGGATTCATCAACGCCATCGACGAGAACGCCAAGAAGCTCCTCACCGTCATCACCGGCGAGCTCCAGGCCATCGCCGACGCCCATCCCGGCGTCAGCATCGAGACCAAGCCGGCCAGCGTCGCGCTGCACGTCCGCAACGCCGAGACCGCCGCCGGTGACGAAGCGCTCGCAGCAGTGCGATCCGGCGCGGCCGCACGGGACGGCGTTCAGGTCACCGAGGGCAAGTCCGTCATCGAGCTGGCAGTCATCGTCACCGACAAGGGTGTCGCCCTCGACATTCTTCGGCACCAGGAGGCCGCTACTGCCGCAGTCTTTTTCGGTGACGACGTCACCGACGAGAAGGCCTTCGGACACCTGCACGGGCCGGATATCGGCGTCAAGATCGGACCGGGAGACACCCTCGCGGAGTTCCGCATCGACAGCACCGAGCACGTCGCGCTCGCCCTGGCATTCCTACTCGAAGAGCGCCGGCAGTGGCTTTCGGGAGCCGACGCCCCGCGCATCGAACGACTGACGATGCTCGCCAGCCCCAATGCCGTTGCGCTGCTGACCCCCGACGCCGACGTCACCTGGCTGTGTCACCCCGAGCCCGATTCCGCAGCCGTGTTCGCGCACCTGCTCGGCGGCGATCAGGCCGGCCACTTCAGCGTCGGACCCACCCGCGTATCACTTCCACTGAGTCAGCAGTACGTGGACGGCACGATGACGGTGCAGACCAAGTGGGCCAGCTTGCAGGTCACCGATTACCTGCCGCACGACATCGGCCAGGGCCAGACCGCGCTGACGCGAGTCATCACCGGCAAGGCAACCGCTGTGGTGACCTTCGCACCGCGTCCGGAATTCGGAAAGGCATGGGCCTCGATCGAACCCGATGTCGACGGCCTGCGCATCGTCGGTACGGCAGATCCGATGGTGCTGCGCAGCCCCGGCGTCACCTGGAACATCGTCTCCGACGGATCCCAGCAGACGGCACACGCGGAGGTCGATCCGTCCGACGGACCGATCGTTCTCGAATTGCGGCTCGGCACAAACGATCTGAGTCAGCACCCATGGGACGAGGTGGAGCGTCGCCGCGCATCGGAGGCGTACTGGAAGGACTGGGCCGACGGCCTGAACCTGCCTCCACTCAAGCGCGATCTGATGAAGCGATCGGCACTGACCCTCCGTGGACTCGTGCACGCCGAGTCCGGCTCGATCATGGCCGCGGCCACCACGTCACTGCCCGAGGACATCGGCGGAGTCCGTAACTGGGACTACCGCTACTGCTGGCTGCGCGACGCCGCACTCACCGCAGCCGCGCTGGTCGACGTCGGATCGACGGCCGAGGCCGAGAACTACCTCTCCTGGATTCATGGGGTACTCGAATCGGTCTCCGGCCCCGAGCGTCTGCACCCGCTCTACACCATCTGGGGTCTCGGACTTCCGCCCGAGGCCGTCATCGACGAGCTGCCCGGCTACGCCGGCTCGCGTCCGGTGCGCGTGGGAAATGCTGCCAATCAACAGGTTCAGCTCGACGTCTTCGGCCCCATCGTCGAACTGGTGTCCGCTCTCGCCCACGCACGCAAGGCGAAGGGGTCCGAGAACGGTCTCTCCGACGACGACTGGGAACTCGTCCGCGCCATGGTCGAAGCCGTCGAACGTCGCTGGTTCGAGCCCGACCACGGCATCTGGGAAATCCGCGACAACCCCCGTCATCATGTCTACTCCAAGGTGATGGGCTGGATCACCGTCGATCGGGCCATCCGTCTGGCCGAAACCTTCGGTCGCACAACAGAACCCGCCTGGGCGGCTCTGCGCGAGACCATCCGCGAGGAAGTGCTCG
This sequence comes from Rhodococcus sp. NPDC006774, assembly GCF_040636045.1. Taxonomy (NCBI): domain Bacteria; kingdom Bacillati; phylum Actinomycetota; class Actinomycetes; order Mycobacteriales; family Nocardiaceae; genus Rhodococcus; species Rhodococcus sp. NPDC006774. The sequence continues at coordinate 485,213 of NZ_JBEYIW010000001.1, forward strand.
CCAACGGCTGGAACGAGGAGGTGCAGTCCTTCACCGCCGCCTACGACGGCACCGACCTCGACGCCGCGACGTTGTTCATCGGACTGTCCGGCCTGATCGACCCGGCAGACCCACGCTTCGCTGCCACCGTCACCGCCACCGAAGCCGAACTACGCAGCGGCTCCACCGTCTACCGCTACCGCCACGACGACGGACTCCCCGGCGGCGAGGGCGGCTTCCATCTCTGCGCGGCCTGGCTCGTGGAGGCATACCTCCTGGTGGGACAACGCGCCGAAGCCGAAGCATTGTTCGCTCAACTCGTCAGTGCCGCAGGCCCCACCGGACTGCTCAGTGAGGAATACGACCCCATCGCCGAACGATCACTCGGCAACCATCCGCAGGCCTACAGTCACCTGGGTCTGCTGCGTTGCGCGAGATTGCTCAGCGCTCAGCCTGCCTGACCCCGCCCCGGCTCCGGCTCCGGCTCCGCGTCAATGGACCACTGCATACGTCTGAGCCCTGTAATGGTTCATTCACCCACTGGGGTCTGCTGCGTGAATGGCACATTGCATACGTCTGAGCCGTGCAGCGGTCCATTGACGCGAAGGGGGCGCGGGCGGCGCGAACGGGGCGGGCGGCGGGCGCGCGAAAAGGGGCGGGCGCGCGAACGGGGCGGGCGGCTCAGCTCAGGCGATAGCGGGCGGCTGTTTCGGCGGCGGTCCTGCGGTTCGCCCGCGGAAGAGTTCGGTCGGCAGGGTTTCGGCGGCGACGATGCCCGAGTGCGAGGACGAGAGCACCAGTTTGCCTGCTCGACGGCCTTTTTCTTCGGCGTCCTGGCGCACGGTGGTGAGGTTCTCGCGGATGGCGTCGGAGATGCCGTCGAATCCGGTGACCGAGAGTTGGCCCGGCACATCGATTCCGGAGACTCGGGCGAAGTTGAGTGCGCCGAGGGCGATGACGTCGGTGGTGCACAGCAGGGCGGTGGTTTCGCGGTTCGCCTGCAGGGCTTGGGCGGCCGCGGAGTGTCCGGAGCGGACGGTGTGGTCGAAGCGTTCGACGACGGTGAGGATGTCGGGGTCGAGTCCGGCGTCGATCATGGCTGCTTGGACGCCGGCGATGCGTTCGCGTTGGACGTGGAAGTGGCTGTCCGCCAACCGCCCCGGGGGTACGACGCCATCGCGGCGGTCGCGTCCGAGCCTCATGCACAGCACCGCGAGGTGCTCGTGCCCCTGCGAGATCAGATGTGCGGCAAGCATTTTCATCGCGCCACGGTCGTCGATGGCGACGAGGGCCGCTTCGGGGATATTGCGGGGTTGGTCGCAGACGACGATCGGTAGGTGGCGTTCGCGAACGGCCGCGAGGTAGGGGTCGTCGTCGGCGACGGAGTAGACGACGAAGCCGTCGACTCCTGCTTGTTGGACGACGGCTGCGGCTTGCACGTCGTCGCGTTCGGCTCCGGCGGGGATGAGCAGTAGGCCCTGTCCGGCGGCTTCGCAGGATTCGGCGAGTCCGGCGAGGAAGCTCATCGCGGCCGGGTCGCGGAAGGAGTAGCTCAGAGCTTCGGTGAGGAGCAGTCCGATGGCCCCGGCTTTGCGGGTGCGCAGCGATCGCGCGACGGGGTCGGGGCCTGCGTATCCGCGACGCTTGGCGGCCTGGAGGACGCGTTCGCGGAGTTCAGGGGAGAGCTGATCGGGTCGGTTGTAGGCGTTCGAGACGGTGGTGCGAGATACCTTCAGTTCGGCAGCGATCGACGCCAACGTCGCCTGACGTCGCGGTTCGCTTGACCTGACCATAACCGGGACGTTAGTCCCACTACGCACCGCGAAGAAACTCGAGGTCGTCTTCGTCCGATTCGAACAAAGGCCCGTCGAACGCTAGAGTACAACGGTAACGGTTTCCATTAGCGTCAAGCCTTGCCCTTCAGGAGTACATCGATGTCGTCCATCCGTCGCGCGTCCCGGACCAAACTCACGGCCGCACTCGGCCTGACCTGCGCCGCAGCCCTCACGCTCAGCGCATGCAGCTCCACCGACTCCGCGAGCATCGAGTCCGCCCCGGCCACCCCTGTCGACGGACCGATCACGATCGTCGCGTCCACCAACGTCTGGGGAAGCGTCGCCGAAGCGGTGGCAGGCGATCTGGCGACAGTGACCTCGCTCATCTCCGATCCCTCCGCGGACCCGCACTCCTACGAGGCGAGCCCCGCCGACGCAGCCGCCGTCGCCGAGGCGTCGCTCGTGGTCTACAACGGCGGCGGCTACGACCAGTTCATCGAGGACATCCTCGGTTCCGAGGGCAAGGACGTGCCGTCGGTCGATGCCTTCACGCTGCTGGACGAGAGCCACGATCACGATTCCGAGCCCGCCTCCGACGAAGCGACGCCGGAAGCAGAGGCAACGGACGGTGACGGCCATTCGCACGGCGAGGTCAACGAACACGTCTGGTACAACGCCGAGGTGGCAGCGCACACCGCCGAGGAGATCGCCGACAAGCTCGGTCAGCTCGATCCCGACAACGCTGCGCAGTACACCGCCAACGCCGAGACCTTCCACGAGCAGGTGCACGGCATCACCGACGTGACGGCGAAGATCGCCGCCGACCACCCGAACGCACCGGTTGCGCAGACCGAGCCGATCGCGCACTACCTCATCGAGGAGTCCGAGCTCGACGATCGCACCCCCGAGGATTTCAAGAACTCCATCGAGGAGGGCAACGACCCGTCTCCGGCATCGATCGCTGCGACGCGTGATCTGTTCACCTCGAAGTCAGTCCGCGCGCTGGTCTACAACATTCAGACCGAAGATGCTGTGACGCAGGACATTCGCTCCACCAGCGAAGCCGCGGGCATCCCCGTCGTCGAGGTCACGGAAACTCTGCCCGCCGGGATGACGTACATCGAGTGGCAGACCAAGGCAGCAACGGATCTGCAGGCCGCCCTCGCAACCGCCCCTTGAGCCGGTCCGACTCCTGATCTCGGACCTGCTGATGGAAAGCTGTAGTACATGCCTGCTGTAGAACTGCGCGATGCCGGACTGGCGTTCGGCGAGCGCACGCTGTGGCAGAACCTGGATCTGGCGGTCGAGAAGGGCGAGTTCGTCGCCGTTCTCGGCCCCAACGGGTCGGGCAAGACGTCTCTGCTCAAGGTGCTGCTCGGCCAGAATCAGCTCACGTCCGGCACAGCCGCGATCGACGGCCATCCCGTCCGCCGCGGCCAGTCGGGCGTCGGCTACGTGCCCCAGCAACGCAACATCGACGACGATCTCCCCCTGCGTGGACGCGATCTCGTCGGTCTCGGCTGGGACGGCCACAAATGGGGCATGGGCCTGCGCGGCATGCGGCAGCGCAAGGAGACGGTGCAGCGCGCGATCGATCAGGTCGACGCCAACTCCTTCGCGGGCGCACCCGTCGGCTCGATGTCCGGCGGTGAGCAGCAGCGTCTGCGCATCGCCCAGGCACTCGTCGGCGATCCGTCGGTGTTGCTGTGCGACGAGCCTCTGCTCAGCCTCGACCTCGCCAACCAATCACTCGTCTCGAGCCTCATCGATCGCCGACGGCGTGAGCACGACACGGCAGTGCTGTTCGTGACGCACGAGATCAACCCGATCCTGCCGCTCGTCGACCGCATCGTCTACATCGTCGACGGCCGGTTCCGCATCGGAACTCCCGAGGAGGTCATGACCACCGAGGTGCTCTCCGAGCTGTACGGCACCGAGGTCGAGGTCCTGAAGGTTCGCGGCCGGCTCGTCGTGGTCGGAACCGGCGACTCGATCGATGCGCTCGGCTCGGCAGGCGCACACCACCCACCCGTGCCGCACGACAGAGAAGACAAGGCATGAACGAGAAAGTTCTCGACGCATTCTCGAAGATGCTCGACTTCGACACCACAGCCAATCTGCTGACCTACGACTTCGTCCAGCAGGCGCTGCTCGCCGCCGCGATCCTCGGATTGCTCGCCGGTGCACTCGGTCCGCTGATCGTCAGCCGCCAGTGGGCGTTCGCGGTGCACGGATCGAGTGAACTCTCGCTCACCGGTGCGTCCGCCGCACTGCTCGTCGGCATCACCGTCGGCCTCGGAGCCATCGTGGGGTCCGTGGTCGCGGCGGTGATGTTCGCCCTGCTCGGAAGCAAGGCCCGCGACCGCGACTCGGTCATCGGCGTCATCATGTCCTTCGGCCTCGGCCTGTCGGTGTTGTTCATCTGGCTCTACCCCGGCCGAACCGGAACCAGCTTCTCACTGCTGATCGGCCAGATCGTCGGCGTCGGGCAGAGCGGCATCCAGTTGCTGCTGGTGTGCGCGGTCCTGGTACTGATCGTCCTCACCGTGGTCTATCGGCCGCTGCTGTTCGCCAGCACCGACCCCGAGGTGGCGCTGGCCCGCGGCGTCCCCGTCCGCGCACTCTCGGTGGTCTTCGCCGTGCTCGTCGGCGTCGCATGTGCGCTCGGCGTTCAGATCGTCGGAGCTCTGCTGGTGCTCTCGCTGCTCATCACTCCCGCCGCAGCTGCCGCGCGCGTCACGGCCAGTCCGCTCAAGGCGACGCTGCTGTCCATCCTGTTCGCAGAGATCGCCGCAGTCGGTGGCATCTTGCTCTCCCTCGCTCCTGGACTTCCCGTCTCGACGTTCGTCACGACCATCTCGTTCGTCATCTACCTGCTCTGCCGCGCTGTGGGTGCGACGCGCAAGGCCAATTCCGGACGGCTCGTCGCCGCCTAGGATGTCGAGGGTGACGGCCATCGATCTCAACGCCGATCTCGGCGAAAGCTACGGTGCGTGGACTCTGGGCGAGGACGACGCCATGCTCGACGTCGTGTCGAGCGCCAACGTCGCGTGCGGCTTTCACGCCGGTGATCCCACCACTCTGTTGCGAACGTGTCGTTCGGCAGCTCGAGCAGCCGTGCGGATCGGAGCGCAGGTGGGCTACCACGACCTCGCCGGGTTCGGCCGACGCTTTCTCGACGTCTCTCCCGCCGACCTCACTGCCGACGTGATCTACCAGATGGGCGCACTCGATGCGCTCGCCCAGGTAGCCGGCTCGGCCGTTGCCTACGTCAAACCGCATGGGGCGCTGTACAACGCAATCGTGCATCACCGCGAGCAGGCCCGGGCCGTGGTCGACGCCGTCACCTCGTACGACGCGACCCTGCCGGTCCTCGGGCTCCCCGGTTCGGTCTTCCTCGAGGAGGCCGAGCGGGCCGGACTGCGCACCGTCGCAGAGGCTTTCGCAGACCGCGCCTACACCCCGCAGGGAACGCTGGTCTCGCGCTCGGAACCCGGTGCCGTGCTGTCGGATCCCCACGCGGTGGCACAGCGAGTGCTGACCATGGTCACCGACGGCACCGCCGTGGCCGTGGACGGCTCGACCGTCGACGTCCGGGCCGAGTCGATCTGCCTGCACGGCGACTCCCCCGGCGCAGTCGCGATGGCCACCGCCGTCTCGGAACTGCTGCGCGCCAACCACATCGACATCACAGCCTTCGTCTGATGCGTATCCTCCCGGCCGGCGACAATGCCACCCTCGTCGAATTCGACGGGCTGGACGAGACGATGGCGTACTACCGTGCGCTGGCTCAGGACCCACCGGCTGCCGTTGTCGACCTCGTTCCCGCCGCGCGCACCGTGCTGGTGATGTTCGACGGGGCACGGCAGCCGATTCTCGAGTGGATCTCGGCAGTGACGCCCTCCGCCTCGATCGATGATGACCAGGGGGAGACCGTCGTGATCGCGGTGGTCTACGACGGGGAAGACCTCGACGAGGTGGCCGGTCTGACCGGCCTGACCACCACGGAAGTTGTTGCGGCTCATCTCGCTCAGACGTGGACCGTCGCCTTCGGCGGTTTCGCCCCCGGGTTCGGCTACCTCGTCGGCACCGATACACGACTGCACGTCCCGCGGCGCACGTCACCGCGCACGAGCGTCCCGGCCGGTTCGGTGGGGCTGGCGGGCGAGTTCTCGGGCATCTACCCGCGCTCCTCCCCCGGCGGCTGGCAGCTCATCGGGCATACCGACGCGCAATTGTGGGACCTCGACCGTGACCCACCCGCACTACTGCGCCCCGGCACCACCGTCCGATTCGAGCGGGCATGAGAGCCCTCACCGTGCTGCGGACGGGGCCACTGTGCACCGTGCAGGATCGTGGCCGCCCGGGGCACGCATCGATCGGAGTCGGCCGCTCCGGTGCCGCAGACCTGCTCGCGCACGATGCCGCAAACCGCTTGGTGGGCAACGATTCCCATGCCGCGACACTGGAAGTGACCCTCGGTGGACTGAAGCTGCGCGCCGAGTTCGACGCTCTCGTCGCAGTCACCGGTGCGCACGTGGCCTGCCGGATCGACGGCACGGAGCAGGGACTGTATTCGACACTGGCGATCCGCGCCGGGCAGGAGCTGGAACTGTCTGCGCCGACATGGGGTCTGCGCAGCTACCTCGCCGTACGGGGCGGGATCGACGTGCCCGTCGTCCTCGGCAGTCGCTCGACGGACACGATGTCGGGCATCGGCCCGTCCGCTCTCTCCCCCGGCACCGCCCTGCCTGTCGGCAACGACAGATTGTGCTGGCCCGCTGCAGATTTCGGTGTTCCGCCGACAATCCGAGAAACACTGCACATCACCTTCGGGCCACGCGAGGACTGGTTCACCGAACGCGCCCGAGAGCTACTGGTCCAGCAGCCGTGGACGGTCACGCAGGATTCGGATCGCGTCGGGATCAGGCTGGACGGTACCGAACCCTTGAGCCGGGCACGAGACGACGAATTGTCCAGCGAAGGAATGGTTCTCGGGGCACTACAGGTTCCGCCGTCCGGACAGCCGGTACTGTTCCTCGCCGACCATCCCGTCACGGGCGGCTATCCGGTGATCGCCGTCGTTGCCGCGGCAGACGTGTCCGCTGCCGCGCAGCTGACGCCCGGCTCCGCGCTTCGTTTCTGTTTACACGACTCCACTGACATACATCTCGACGCTGGGGCAGCCAGAAAATCTAATAGCGACACCGCCAGACCTTAGGCGACGGAATCCGATCGCTATCTATAAAGGCAACTACCACAACAGCGCTGTGATAAGTGCGTCGGAGTTGGCCAATCAATTCGTGGTTGTGATCGCCACATCTGACTTCGATCACGCAATCCGACACTTCCTTAATTTGCGCCTTACACAAACTTGATTGTGCAGAGCGACCGAACCGTAGCTGTGCAGGACTTCCGATTCCATATGCTCGTAACATCTGCCACTCTCCGTCCGAATTTGACAAAAAAATGGCCCCAGTTTGAACATCAAGACTCCTGCAGCGAACAATAGTCGCCGATATTGACACGCCAGCACGCATCGAAGTACGCCGCAATGCCGCGAGGTCAGCCCTGGGACCGATCTGATTGAGGAACCAATCCTCCGGCATCAGGATGTGTGCCGCCAAGGAATCACAGAATTTCTCAAGTGCCGCCGGACTGAGCATACTAGGAGCATCTGAAACTTGCCCCAACCTATGGACTAGTACATGCGCGATTTCGTGGGCCAGGGTAAATCTTGAACGAGCATCGTAGTGGTGAGGCCTTGCTCTACCCAAACTGGAACCTTGCGTCCGAGGCAGCAATGACCGACTTTCCGAGGGGTTTACCCACGCGAGTTCGATAACTGGCCGCGACGAGCTGAGGTCGGTCGCACCATCAAATGCCCTGCGCCTTCTTGAGTAAGTCAGTATCGCGTCGAGTTCACACACGATCTGATCCAGATCCGGCGGGGTCGCTGGCCGACCGGAAGGCAACTGCGCGAGCGCCTCGTCTAGCAGCCTCATATCGGATTCCGGACTATGTCTTGATGAAGGTGATGCCACGTCAGGCTCAAGTTCCAATTTGTCCGGCGCTGTGCTCGTAGGTCAGTTGCTGACTGAAGCATTTCATCTGTGCCGACTCTCAATAGCTCTGCCCGTTGGCGTGAGCCGAGCCCGGAGGCTGCCGACTCGAACGCGGACCGGGTTGCGCGCGGCAAGCGTCTCATAGCGGTAAAGTCGGAATACGTCATCGCGCCAGCCGCATCGGCTATCGACTCTCTTTCAATCTCTGATAATGCGGAGAACCGCATCGGGTCCGAGACTTCTGGCTGACACATGCCACCGTCCAAGTCGTTCAGGAACTTCATCAAGTACATGCGGTAGCCGTGAATCTTGGCCACCGCAAGATGGCGTCTACGTTGCCGGGTACGGATTAACGCAGCTGACTCCGACAGTGCCCTTGCAACTTCTCGCGGCGCATCCGGGTCGCCGGCAGCCACGCTGATCGAGGTCATAACAGCGCGACCATCGGGTTGCATGCGACAAGAGGAATGAGCCCGGACCTCTTCCGGACCACCCACTGACCAGTCCGTTGCCCGCGGGGTCCACTGCACTCCAAATATTGGGACACCTAGTCGACGAGCAATGTCGACTGATTCTCCTAGCCCCAGCGACGGACCCTCAATTGCAACGAGAGCATCATGCTTGAACACCGGCTCACAGTGCGTCGTTATGTGGCCCCTCCACTGATTGCTGGTTCCACTAAGTCCTTCCGGACCGCTCTGCGGGTGCTCTTGCGGCCCCAGGGGCACTGCTCCACATAACGAGAGCTCATCGTGTAGCCCCTCGATGAAACGGTCGTGGTCCGCGAGATTGTCGATGCCAATTGCTCCCCGGGGAGCACCTATTGCGACTACAAGACCGCTCAACGGTAGGTCCGCGGTGACTTGGGCTAGGACGCTCGTCACCACGCTCTCCGCGTCGCTTGCCGACAGTCCTAGCTCTAAGGCTGCCCTCACGCCCATTGCCTGGACGAAAGGGAGCAGCATGCTGTCCACAGGAGGTGTTGACACCATTGCAAATATGAAAGCCCCGAGCTGAGGGACCGGGCGGGGGCCGGGGGATCGCAGCGCCCGAACTGCTGAGGCGAACGCATCAGGGTTGAGTGTGACATCGGGAAAACAAGCGCTGAAGCCTGCGGCAGCTCGACTCAATCGTGTCACTTGCATCACCTCTCCAGGGATCTGCTTGGAGTGTACGATGATCACATCAGGTGCGCAACGTATGGCAATCACGCACCATCGGAGGTATGGTCTGCCCGTCGCCGCTGGCTGCCACACGAGCAGCGACGGTGCGACCAAATCCAGCGAAAGGAACTGCAGCGAAAATGGGAATGGTCAAGATTTCAGCTAACCTTGCCGAGGACATCGTCGAGGACATGAAGCGTAGGGCTGACGAACAGGGAATCTCGATGACCGAGCTGCTCCGTCAAGCTCTTGCTACTCAGAAATTTTTGCAGGAAGAGCAAGATCGCGGTACGAAACTCCTCCTCAAGCACAAGGGTGAAAGCGACAGGGAACTCATCGGTACCCCGTCCTACCGGACCGGCCCGGCTCGTGGTCAGTAACCCGCCCGAGGAGCGGAGCCAACCGTCCAGCAGCATTGACGCGGCCGGCGGTAGCGCGGAATCCAGCAAGGCAGCAGATGTCATAGGTCCAGTTGAGCTCGATCTCGGCGGTTCGATAACGCAACTCACCAAGCCGCCAACTCGAGATCTGGAGCAGGGCCGTGACAAAGTTCGAGCCATAATCGCGCTTGGTCTACTAGCGATTCTTGCTGCCATTGTTGTACTCGGTTTTGTGCTCGTATATCACCCACCGCCTGGTGTTGGTGAGTCCGATCCAGGACTGGAAGCTCGCACGTTGTTCATTCAGTCATTGCTCAGTGTTGTTGCGGGTTTGTTTGGGGCTGCCAGCGGGTTCTACTTCGGTGCAAGCAAGTCAGAAAAATAACTGACTCAGACACTGTTGGCTCGACAACTTCAAAGCCCGATGCGTACGAGCCTGCGGGTGGACGGATTGGAGACGACTTTTAGGTAAGTCACCCGATCCGTCCACCCCGAAGTCACCAGCGGAAGAGAACCGGGCTATCAGCAAAAGGACCCTCAAGTTTTGCGTTTGTCGAGCGAAATACTCTGAGCTGACCGGCAGAATGAGGCCGACTTCGCGGGATCCGGGAGTCGATGGGTTGATCGATAGAGATAACCGCGGTAGGCATCGTCGTTTTGGTCACGCCGGGGCCACGTAGCCGACGGTCAACCGTCCTCCATTTGGATCTCAATGTGATTATCAATCTGTGCGCTGGCTCGACAATTGAGCGAAACGACCTCGGTGGCCATTCTCGACGGGTTCGACATCGTCTATGTGGCGCGCGTTCCGTCGTCGCGTATGCTGCGGGTCGTCATCACGTCGGCACTCGATTCCCGCGCACGCAACATCATCGGGTCGAGTGCTGCTCGCAGCCCTCCCCGAGAGCGCGCTCGAACACTATCTCGCCGTGGCACCCATCGAAGCCCTGACCCCGCGCAGTGCCTTTGCGCAACAGCAACGGCACCGTCGTGGCGGCGCTGAACACGTCACTACACGCGAGTAACTACACTCCGACTGACATGATCGACACCGTCGTCCCCGCGATGCACGACACCGCCGCCCGTATCAGAACCTAGGGTCTACCCGCGGCGTTGCCGCGCGATGTCGGCCAGCACGACGCCCGCAGCCACGGAGGCATTGAGCGACTCGACCGGCCCGGCCATCGGGATCGACAGGATGTGATCGCAGGTCTCGCTGACCAGACGCGAGAGGCCCTTGCCCTCGGATCCGACGACGATGACGACCGGACCCTTACCATCGAAGGTGTCGAGTTCGGTGTCGCCACCGGCATCGAGGCCGACAACGGTGACTCCCTTGGACTGCCAATCCTTGAGCGTACGAGTGAGATTCACTGCTCGCGCGATGGGCAGGCGAGCGGCGGCACCGGCGCTGGTACGCCACGCCACTGCGGACACGCTCGCACTGCGCCGCTGCGGGATCACGACGCCATGGCCGCCGAAGGCAGCGACCGATCGCACGACGGCACCGAGGTTGCGCGGGTCGGTGATGTTGTCGAGCGCGACGAGCAACGCGGGTTCCTGGTGCGTGCGCGCGTTCGAGATCAGATCGTCGGGGTGCGCGTAGCGGTACGGCGGCACCTGCAGGGCCAGGCCCTGGTGCAGTCCGTTGGCGCTGAGCTTGTCCAGATCCGAACGGGGAACTTCGAGGATGGAGATCCGCGCATCGCCTGCGCGCTGCACGGCTTCCTTGAGCCGATCGTCGCTGTCGGTACCGACGGCGACCCACAGTGCGGTGGCGGGCACGCCTGCACGCAGGCACTCGACGACCGGGTTGCGACCGAGCACCACCTCGGGACCGTCTTCGGCCTTGCGTCCTGCCGGTCGTCCGCCCGCGCGGCCGCCCGTGGTGGCACCGCGATTCTGCGCGGACTTCTCGGCGAGCTTGGCCCGACGCGCGGCGGGGTGCTTGGTGCGCTCGGAGGCGGGAGGCGTCGCGCCGCGGCCCTCGAGGCCCTTACGACGTTTGCCTCCGGAACCGGCGACCTGCCCCTTCTTGGTGCCGTCCTTGCGGATCGCGCCGCGCCTACTCGAATTGCCTGCCATCACAAACCTGCTTCGTCGGTCTTGCTCGTACCCAGCGACCATTCCGGCCCGTTGGGTGTATCTGTCACGTCGACTCCGGCCTTGGCCAGTCGTGTCCGTATGTCGTCTGCGGCGGCCCAGTCCTTGGTCGCCTTCGCCGTTGCTCGACGCTCCAGCTCGGCCTCGACCAGGACGCCGAGGGCGCCGAGAGCTGCTGCGTCGGAACCACTGTCACTGATCCAGTGCGGATCGAGCGGGTCGACACCGAGGATGTCGAGCATCGCCCGCACACTGCCTGCGTACTCCACCGCGGCCGGTAGATCACCGGACTCGAGCGCGGTGTTGCCGAGGGTGACGGTGGCGTGAATCTCGGCCAACGCTTTGGGAACTCCGAGGTCGTCGTCGAGGGCCGCGGCGAATCCTGTGGTCCACTTGCCCATCGGTACGTCGCCGGCACGTTCGACGGCTCGTCGGACGAACCCTTCGATGCCCCGGTACGTCACGGCCGCGGTCTCGAGCGCGGTATCGGAATACTCCAGCATCGAGCGGTAGTGCGCGCCACCGAGGTAGAACCGAAGCTCCTGCGGCCGAACCTTTTTCAGCACATTCGGTACCGACAGGACGTTGCCGAGCGACTTCGACATCTTCTCGCCGCCCATCGTCACCCAGCCGTTGTGCAGCCAGTACCGCGAGAAGCCGTCACCGGCCGCCATCGACTGGGCTCGCTCGTTCTCGTGATGCGGAAACACCAGATCGAGCCCACCGCAATGGATGTCGAAATCCGAACCGAGGTAGTTCTCTGCCATCGCCGAGCATTCGAGGTGCCAACCAGGCCGACCGGGGCCCCACGGCGTCGGCCACGACGGCTCGCCGGGCTTGGCACCCTTCCACAGCGTGAAATCGCGGGGATCGCGCTTGCCCTCGGCGACGCTCTCGCCCTGGTGCACGTCGTCGAGCTTGTGACCGGACAGCGCGCCGTAGCTCGGGAAGCTCTGCACGTCGAAGTAGACGTCGCCGCACTCGTCGGCGTAGGCGTGGCCGCGTTCGATCAGGCGCTCGATCATCCGGACCATCTGCGTGATGTGCCCGGTGGCGCGTGGCTCGGCCGATGGCGGAAGTACCCCGAGTCGGTCGTACGCCCAGGTGAAGGATCGCTCGTAGGTAGCAGCCCACTCCCACCACGGACGGCCCGCCTCGCGCGCCTTGTTGAGGATCTTGTCGTCGATGTCGGTGACGTTGCGGACGAAGGCGACGTCGTAATCGTGCGCCAGCAACCAGCGGCGCAGTACGTCGAACGCGACGCCGCTGCGCACGTGACCGATGTGTGGTTCGCCCTGCACCGTCGCCCCACACAGGTACACCGATACATGGCCAGGGACCAAGGGGGTGAATTCCCGCAGGGCCCTCGTCTCGGTGTCGTGTAGGTGAAGGGTCACGACCAGCAATGCTACCGGTGGTTTTACCTCGCCATGACAAGTGCGGTCGCGATGGCCGCGATTCCTTCACCACGACCGGTCAGCCCGAGGCCGTCCGTGGTGGTCGCAGACACCGACACCGGCGCACCGAGCACCCGCGAGAGAACTTCCTGGGCCTCGACGCGGCGCGGTCCGATCTTGGGCCTGTTGCCGATGATCTGCACCGCGGCGTTACCGATCGAGAATCCATCCGCGTCGAGCAGCCGCTTGACCTCGGTCAACATGGCGGCTCCGCTGACCCCGTCCCATTCCGGTCGCCCCGTCCCGAACACCGATCCGAGATCGCCGAGACCTGCCGCGGACAGCAACGCGTCGCACAGAGCGTGGGAGGCGACGTCACCGTCGGAGTGTCCCTCGAGCCCGTCCGCGTCCTCGAAGAGCAATCCGGCCAGCCAACAGGGCCGACCGGGGGCGATGGGATGCACGTCGGTACCGATGCCGACTCTCATGACTCGCCTCTCGTCAGGGCCTCGGCCAGTAGCAGGTCGTGTGGCGTGGTGATCTTGAACGCGAGTGCATCGCCGACGATGGAGTGCACCGTCTCGCCGATGCGCTCGACGAGGCCCGCGTCGTCGGTGGAGATATCGGAGGTCGCGTCGTAGGCGCGTCGCAGGACGTCGGCGTCGAAGCCCTGCGGGGTCTGTACCGAGCGCAGACTCGCGCGGTCGGGGGTACCGACAACCGCACCCATGATGTCGACTTCCTTGATGGTGTCGACGACCGGGAGAACCGGGATGACGGCCGAGCGTCCGGCTCGTACCTCGGCCACGACGCGGGCGATCAGCGTCGGCGGGGTGAGGGCGCGGGCGGCGTCGTGGACGAGTACGACGGCTGCGTCGCCGACCGCAGCGAGACCGGCACGCACCGAATCGGTGCGCTCGAGCCCTCCGGCCACGACCGTGACGTCGTTGTCGACATGACGGCGGGCCGCGTCGAGCAACTCGGCCGGCACTATGACGACGATGCGATCGACGGCACCCGAGGCCCGGAGACCGTCGACGGACCGTTTCAGAAGAGAGTCGGTACCCAGACAGACGAATGCCTTCGGCTCGTCGTGTCCGAGCCGAAGGCCTTTGCCTGCAGCGGGTACCAGGGCGACCACGTCGCCGGCGGTACCGTCCACTCTAGGAAGCGGTAGCGAGAACTTCGTCGAGCATGGTGTCGGCCTTGGCCTGATCGGTTCCCTCGGCGAGTGCGAGCTCGCCGACAAGAATCTGCCGTGCCTTGGCGAGCATGCGCTTCTCGCCTGCCGACAGTCCGCGGTCCTGCTCACGTCGCCAGAGATCGCGGACGACCTCGGCAACCTTGTTCACGTCACCGGAAGCAAGCTTCTCCAGGTTGGCCTTGTACCGACGCGACCAGTTGGTGGGCTCTTCGGTGTGCGGCGCGCGAAGCACCTGAAAGACTTTGTCGAGACCTTCTTGCCCGACGACGTCGCGAACGCCTACGTACTCTGCATTGTCCGCGGGAACTCGAACGGTGAGGTCGCCTTGCGCGACCTTGAGAACCAAGTACTCTCTCGGTTCACCCTTGATGGTGCGTGTCTCTATCGCTTCGATCAGCGCCGCTCCGTGATGGGGGTAAACGACGGTGTCTCCGACCTTGAAAATCATGTGACAAGTGCCCCTTTCGATTTACCCAGAATACCACGGCTCATATCAACGGTGCAGGTCAGGGGCATAGTGGTGCCGAATCAGGGGTTGACACAGAGGGATCGACGTGTATCCGGGGCCACATTTTCACCTGCGTCGTTCCGCAGCCGTCGCTCCTGACAGGCACCCTCACCTGGCGTCATCGGGCCGCCGGCAGACCCCACGAGCGCCCGGTGGACGAGCACTACTACTCTGCCTAGTGGACGAGATGGACCGAGCCGGCCCGGCACCACATGGAGGACGACCGAAGTGACTGCAATCGACGCTGCGACACCGCTTGGCCGCCATCGCAGGACGGCCGCCGCCCTCGCTCTTCTCGCCGGTGGCGCGTTCGCCCTCACCGCGTGCGGCGCAGGTCAGATCTCCCAGACGGCCACTCAGGTCGCTGCGGTCAACGGCAACTCCGCCGACGTCGGGGACATCCAGCTGCGCAACGTGCACGTGGTGTACCCCACTTCCGAGGAATACAGCATCACCTCCGGCGGCACCGTCGAGCTGGGCTTCACGGCCATCAACTCCAACACGAGCGTGGCCGACGAGCTGACCGGCATCTCCTCCCCCGAGGCTCGGGTCACCATCGTCGACGAAGCGGAAGCGGGCAGCAACGAGATCGCTCCGCTGACCGCGCTCGGCGCGGGTTCGCCCGCGGACGTTCAGCTCGACGATCCGCTGTTGCCGATCCAGCTGATCAAGGTCGAGATGGCAGACATCTCCGAGAACGTTCGACCGGGCCTGACGCTGCCGGTCACGTTCGAGTTCGCGAACGCGGGCGAGGTCGTCGTCAACGTTCCCGTCGATGCCGGTATCGAGCTCGAGCGCGACCCGTCCGCGGTGACCGAGCACAGCGAAGGCGAATAACCGCCGCCCCGATCCTGTCGGTGCCGATCGTTAGGCTGCCGGCGTGGTCAAACTGAAGTCGAGCTACCGCTGCTCCGCGTGCCGTCACTCGGTCTCGAAATGGGTCGGTCGCTGTCCCGAATGCGGTGACTGGGGCTCGATGGACGAGGTCCAGGCCACTGCTGCTCCCCTTGCGACCCGCGCAGGCGCATCGGCTCTGCGTTCGGGCGGCGGGGCGATGATTCCCACCACGCCGGCCGCAGCTCTGACGACCATCAGCAGTGCCACTTCGCAGGCCAACACCACCGGGATCGACGAGTTCGATCGCGTTCTCGGTGGCGGCCTCGTCCCCGGTTCGGTCGTGCTCCTGGCCGGCGAGCCCGGAGTCGGCAAGTCGACACTGCTGCTCGAGGTGGTGCATCGGTGGGCCCGCTCGGCACCCGATCGCCGTGCGCTCTACGTCACGGGTGAGGAATCGGCGGGTCAGGTGCGGTTGCGCGCCGATCGCACCGGCGCGGTACACGAGCGTGTCTTCCTCGCCGCGGAGTCAGACCTCGCCACCGTCTTCGGCCACGTGGAGCAGGTCAAGCCGAGCCTACTGATCGTCGATTCCGTGCAGACGATGCTCGCCGCGGACGTCGACGGCGTCATCGGCGGCGTCACCCAGGTTCGCGCCATCACGAGCGCGTTGACCACGCTGGCCAAGACCACCGGGGTTGCGGTACTGCTCGTCGGGCACGTCACCAAGGAGGGCGCGGTGGCCGGTCCGCGGTCGCTCGAGCACCTCGTCGACGTGGTGCTCAACTTCGAGGGCGACAAGCACTCGACTCTGCGGATGATCCGCGGCGTCAAGAACCGGTTCGGCGCATCCGACGAGGTCGGCTGCTTCGAGCTACGCGAAACCGGGATCGTCGGCATCAGCGATCCGTCCGGGTTGTTCCTGCACCATCGGGGCGACGCCGTGCCGGGAACAGCCGTCACCGTCACGATGGACGGCAAACGACCCCTGTTGGCCGAGCTGCAGGCACTGATCGTCGACACCGCGATGCCGTCGCCCCGGCGCGCGGTCAGCGGTCTCGATCACGCCCGCGTGGCGATGATCCTGGCCGTGCTGGAACGCCGCTGCGGAGTCAAGGTGTCCAAGGCGGAGGTCTACGCCGCGACGGTCGGCGGAATGCGCACCAGCGAACCGTCCGCCGATCTCGCGCTCGCTGCGGCGGTGGCATCGGCGGTCCGCGATCAACCACTCCCCCCGGGCATGGTCATTCTGGGAGAAGTGGGTCTGGCCGGCGAGGTACGCCGAGTGGCCGGGCTGGGTCGCCGTCTCGCCGAGGCCGCCCGATTGGGGTTCAACTACGCCATCGTCCCGGAGGACGCCGGACCCATTCCGGACGGCATCAAGGTCAAGACCGTCACCAACGTCGGCGAGGCATTGACCTACACGCGTATGCGACCCGTATGACACCGGGAAGTATTCTTTGTCGGGCCGCCCGCATGCGGCAGCGCAGTACTCTTTATCCGCACGGGACATACCCACCGCACGAGCAGACACTCGGCCGCGCTTGAACGACACGAGGGGGTTGGCCATGGAGGGCACCACACCGTCCCCAGCGTTGCGCGAGACCATTGCCCGGCTCGCACCGGGAACCGCCCTGCGGGACGGCCTCGAACGAATTCTGCGCGGCCGCACCGGCGGGTTGATCGTCCTGGGCTACGACGAGGAAGTCGAAGCGATCTGCGACGGCGGTTTCGAGCTCGATGTCGAATTCGCGCCCACCAGGCTTCGAGAATTGTCGAAAATGGATGGCGCAGTGGTGCTTTCGACCGACGGCAAGCGCATCGTCCGATCCAACGTCCAGCTGGTCCCCGACCACAAGATTCCCACCGTCGAGTCCGGTACCCGGCACCGCGCCGCCGAACGAACCGCAATGCAGACCGGCTATCCCGTTGTCTCCGTGAGCCAATCGATGAGCATCGTCAGCGTGTACATCGGCGGCATCAGACACGTCGTCGAGGGCTCGGCCACCATCCTCTCGCGCGCCAATCAGGCCGTCGCGACCCTCGAGCGATACAAGGCCCGTCTCGACGACAACACGAGGCAGCTCTCGGTGGTCGAGATCGAGGACTTCGTGACCCTGCGCGACGCCCTGACCGTCGCGCAGCGGCTCGAGATGGTGCGGCGGGTGTCGGTGGAGATCGAGCAGAACGTCCTCGAACTCGGCACCGACGGCCGCCAGCTCGCTCTTCAGCTCGAAGAGTTGTTGGGCGACAACGACGTCGATCGCCAACTGATCGTGCGCGACTACCTCGCCGGCAACGAACCGTCGAGCACCACCGGGGTCGAGAAGGCGCTCGCCGCACTGGACAAGCTGACCGATGTCGATCTACTGGACTTGACGACGCTGGCCCGCGCGTTCGGCTATCCCGCGACCATCGAGGCCCTCGACACCCCGATGAGCCCTCGCGGGTACCGAGTACTCACCCGAGTTCCGAGGTTGCAGTTCAGCCAGATTCACCGACTCGTCGGCGCGTTCGGCACCCTGCAGGGGCTGCTCGCGGCCACCGCAGCCGACCTGCAGTCCGTCGACGGTATCGGTGGCCTGTGGGCTCGCCACATCCGCGAGGGCCTCTCCAGACTTGCCGAGGCCTCGATCTCGGGACCCTACGACTAGACGCCCTGCCGAACCGTCTTCGTGCCAGGAGCTCGCGTTATCACGCTCGAACCATGGTCATGTATCGGATCAGCGTGGCCTCGTCCGGTGCGTCGGCCGTCGCTGCCGACGCGACGATCCGGCCCTGAGCCATCACCAGGATCCGATCACACAGTCCGAGAAGCTCGGGCAGTTCACTGGAGCTGACCAACAGCGCTGCACCCTCGGCGGCGATGTCACGAAGCAAACCGTGAACCTCGGCCTTCGCGGCGACATCGACGCCTCGTGTCGGTTCGTCCAGCATGATCACGCGAGGCGACCGAGTCAGCCACTTGCCGATGGCGATCTTCTGCTGATTTCCGCCGCTGAGCGTGCTGACCGGATCCTCGACTCCGTGCATCCGGATGCTCATGCGCTCGACGAGGTCGGCAATGATTCCGTCCTCGGTCTTGATGCTCGGCATCCCGAGGCGGGCTCGGTCGGCCATGGCCACCGACATCAGGTTCGATCGGATGGAACCCGACAACACCAATCCTTGGCCCTTGCGGTCGGGCGGGACGAAGGCCAGCCCTGCCCTGATCGCCGCAGCCGAGTTCGACGGCACGTGTGGCGTACCGCCGACTGCGAGATCGCCGGACGACACGAACCGGGTACCGAAGATGCATTCGAGAAGCTCGCTCCGCCCTGAGCCGACCTGACCCGCAAGCCCGACGATCTCCCCCGGCCGCACGGACAACGACACCTCGTGCAGGGCGCGCGGCGAACTCAGCTGCTCGACCACCAGGGCCGGCGGCTGGTCTGCCCTGGGAGTACCACCGATGCGAGTCACGGCCTGCGCTCGATGTCGACCGATCATCGCGTCGATCACCGCGTCCGGCGTGAAGTCGTCGAGTGGCCCCTCTGCGACGGTCACCCCGTCTCGCAGCACCGTGAGACTGTCACACATGTCGAAGAGCTCATCGAGTCGGTGTGACACCAGAACCACCGATACCCCTTGACTTTTCAGGCTCCGAACGACTTCGAACAGTGCCTGGGCTTCGTGACCGTCCAGAGAGCTCGTCGGCTCGTCGAGAACCAGAATGCGTGCGTTCATCGATATCGCCCTGGCGATTTCGACCATCTGACGCTGATCGGGACGCAGATCCCGTACCAACCTGTCGATGTCGAGTTCCAGCTCGAGATCCTTCAGGATTCGGGCTGCCTTCTCGTTGCTTGCGCGCCAGTCGATTCCGAACATCGACCGCTCCAGCCGACGGCCCATCAGAACGTTCTCGGCCACGGTGAGATCTGGTGCGTACGCGGTTTCTTGCGACACCATGGCGATGCCGAGGCTCAACGCTTTGGTCGGCGACGACAGCGTGACGGTACGGCCGTCGATGGAGATCTCGCCCTCGTCGGGGGAAGTCTGACCGGAAAGTATCCCCAGCAGGGTCGACTTCCCTGAGCCGTTCGCCCCGATGAGACCGTGCACCATTCCTGCGGCCGAAATGCTCATGCTGGCGTCACGCAGGGCGTGGACTCCGCCGAAGCGCTTGGCGAGGTTCTTCAGCGACAGCAGACTGTGTTCGGTCATTTCGCGGGTCCTCTCGCGAGACTTCCGTGATATCGGCGTATCGGCCGGCGGGTCATCGCGCCGCCGGACAGTCTGTTGAGAAGAACGGCTCCCACCAGGATGACGCCGGTGACGACACCTTGCCAGTAGCTCGATATGCCGGACAGGCTCAGCCCGTTCCCCAACGTCGCCAGGAAAAGGACGCCGAGCACCGTTCCGCCGACCCCGCCCGATCCGCCGGTCATCGCAGTACCCCCGAGCAGAACGCAGGCGATGGCCTGCAACGGCAAGAGGTTGTCCACCGTCGGACTGGCCGCGGCGGACCGACCGATCCCGACCACGGCGGCGATCGCGGCTGTCATGCCGACTATCGCGAAGACCGCGATGGTGGAGCGTGTGGCGTTGATTCCGGCCAACCGGGCTGCAACAGGGTTGCCACCCACGGCGTACACGTCGCGTCCGAAGAAGGTGCGCGACTGTACGAACAGAGCAACGGCGAACGTGACGATCATGATGAAGATCGACGCATTGATTCCCATGATGTCGCCGAAGGCGATGACGTCGGTGACCGTCGAGGTCACCGGGATCGACCTGGTGTCCGACCAGATATTGACGAATCCGGTGAACGCCGTCAGTGTCGCCATGGTCACCAGGAGGAACGAAAGTTGTAGTCGTCCGATGAGGACTCCGTTGACCAAGCCACCGATGAGTGCACCTGCGATGACTGTCACGACGAACGCAAGCACACTGGGCAACCCCATGTTGATCAGCGTTGCGAACATGATCGCGAGAAGGGCTATCAGTGCACCGATGGACAGGTCGACAGCGCCGCTGATCATCGCGAAGGTCATCCCGAGCGCGATCACCCAGAGCGCGGTACTGCTCGTCATCAGGATCTTCATGTTCGCCGCGGTCAGAAAGTACTCGTTCGTGAACGAGAAAACGATGAAGATCAAGGCCAGAAGCGAAACTACGGGGAGTAGATGGCGGCTCGACTTCCACAGCCTCACGAGCGCAGGCGGCCGATCGACCAGCGATACGCCGGAAGCTTCTGCTCGCAATTTTTCGGGTCTTGTTACTTGTTCCGGGGTCGAGGTCATGCTGGCGACTTCACCTTCGTGTCAGTGATCGTTCGTGCGAGAGGAAACGGTTTTTGCATGAACCCGGTCAGGCTTGGGGCTCGTAGCTGGAGACGTTGTTCTTGTCGATGACCGCACCGGGAGAAAGCACCTTTTCCGGAATCTCGACCCCGTTGGCTGCATTGATTGCCGCTCGACCTTCCTGCTCGCCCATGGATGTGTTGTCGAAGGCCCAAGTAGCCAGAATCCTGCCGTCCGCGATAAGGCCTGTCGTTCCCGAGTCGCCGTTGACTCCGGTGACCACCATGTCCGTACGCCCCAAAGTGCGTACGACTGCAGCTGCTGCCGACGCCGCAGAGTCGTTGTAGGCCATGACCGCGGTGATCTGCGGATTCTGTTGCAGCAGAGCGCTTGTCGCCGTCGAGACCGACTCCGGAGAATGAGCGGCGACTTCCTCCTGAGCGACGAATTCGAGGCCGAGTTCCT
Organism: Rhodococcus sp. NPDC006774; assembly: GCF_040636045.1. Taxonomy (NCBI): domain Bacteria; kingdom Bacillati; phylum Actinomycetota; class Actinomycetes; order Mycobacteriales; family Nocardiaceae; genus Rhodococcus; species Rhodococcus sp. NPDC006774. The sequence goes on from NZ_JBEYIW010000001.1 coordinate 506,371, forward strand.
CGCCCCAGTACTGGAACCGTTCCACCTGGTACTGAAGGTTCTTCGATTGGAATGCCGGATAAATCATCCCGACCTTGCCGTCGGGTTGGGCTTCGGCGACCGCGGCGGCCATCTCGAATGCGGCCATGTCGCGAGACTGAAGAACCGTGCTCGTGACACCTGCGAGGTTCTCGTCACCGGGCCCCGGAGGCGCGTCGACGGTGATCACCGGCACGTTCGCCCCGTTTGCCTGCTCGATCGGTGCGGCGAGCGCGGCCGGATCGACCGGGTTGACGATGATCGCGCGGACACCTTCGGCCAGTAGGGACTGAACGGCGGTGACCTGGGTTTGCGGACTGAGCTGACCGTCCTTGACGACCATGCTGCAGCCGAATTCCGTTGCGACGCCGGTAGCCCCGTCGATCTCCTTCTGGATGCCGGGAATGGCGTTGGTCGGCGTGATGTAACCGATCTTGCAGTTCTCTCCCGGACTTCCGGTCGGCTCCGGGTACGAGCTGGGCAGCTCGACACCGCCGGCCTCCAGGTAACCCGCTGGGGCGGCGGTCCACACGACCTCAGTGCTCACGGCAGCGTCATCGCCCGCCGCAGCGGTCTCACCTCCGGCCGATTCGGCAGAGGTGCCGCTGCTGCAAGCCACAACACCCACGATCACGCAGCTGGTCATGGCCAGCCAGACGGGCGTTCGGTGGATCCTGGACGATGTCGTCGACGACTTCATGGTCATCCAATCGGGTCGGGGAGATCACGCTGAGAACGGATCACAAGATGTGAGCGGGCTAACACCTGGCCCGGTCTGTGAGGACAGTAACAGCAAAATTGCATGCACTGCAATAAGATCTCGGAACATTTGATAACAGCAAACCGGGCAAGAAACGCACCGAACGATCGGCAGAACGAGATCAGTGAATGCGGGGCGCTGCCGTCATGGGTGCATCCGCGAGGGCGCGGAGGACGATCTCCTCGGTGTTCCTCAAATGCGCTTCGATTGCCGAGTACGACCCCTCGGGATCACCGGTACGCAACACCGCCAGAAGCTCACCGTGCGCGTGGTCTCGACGTTCCGGTTCGCGCGATTCCGCTTCCAGCCGGCCGAAGGCATACCGAACGTACCGCTCCGACGCGTGCCACAGGGTTTCGAGAACACGCATGTCCCAGGTCGTTGCTGCCGGCCGAATGATCTCGCTGTGCAGGGCCACGTGCGCTTCCCACCGCTCATCGCTGTCACGCGCAGCAGCGTGCGCACGCTGCATGACATCCAAACGCTCGAAGTCGGCGGGCGTCAGCAACACGCACGCGCGCTCGACGAGCTCCGGCTCGATGCGCAGCCGCAACCGGTAGATGTCGCGAAATTCCTGAGGGTCGAGCGGCGCGACGAAGGCGCTCTTGGCCCGACGGGTGACGATCAGTCCCTGGAATTCGAGCCGCCGAAGGGACTCACGGACCGGAATGAGACTCACCCCGAGCTGCTCGGCGATCTGACGCAGCGAGAACTCCTGGCCCGGGTGCAGGTCTCCCGAGTAGATCGATCGCCTGATCTCCGCGGTGACTTGATCGACCACGGACACCACATCGATCGAACGGACCGAATTCGACTTACTCAACCGTGTCCTCCCGGCCGACAACGAGCACACAACTGGGCTCGAGACTACCTCGACGGACTTTCGCGACCTGGGCGGCAGGACTGGCTTCACATTCCGCGGGTACGTCCCTTGCCCTTCATTGCATTGAGTGCAACACTGCATTTCATGCAACTCGACGCTCCCAGCCAGGGCCTTCGCTCCCTCAAGAAGGAACGAACTCGGGAAGCGATCGAAGAAGCCGCCATCCGCATCGCCACCGAACACGGATATGCGGGCACGACGGCACAGGCGATTGCCGACGCGGCCAATGTGTCCTTGCGGACGATGTTCAACTACTTCCCTCAGCGCGACGAGGCGATTTCGGGCCCCACCATCGCACTGGGAGATCTCGACGAGATCCGACGGCAACTGGCCGAGGCACCGACCGTACTGCAGGGCACGATAGACGTGTTCGACGCCTGCGCACCCGCACTCGACGGTTCTTCCGAACTCCAGCGCAGGCGTAAAGCTCTCATCCAGTCCACCCCCGAGCTTCTCCACGTGCATCGCTCAGCCATCGACCGTTTCGAGAACGAGCTGATCATCGTCGTCGAGGAGGAGTTCGCAGCACGTCCAGGACGGCGACGCTTGGGACGGGGGGTAACTCCGAGAGAAGAAGCGCGACTGCTGGTGACGATCGTCGGCGGTGCAATCCGGTTCGGCGTCGACGACTGGCTGTCGGACGGGCAGAACGACACCCTGTCGCGACGAGACGCGATGGCAGGCGTCATCCACCAATTCGCCCTGTTGCTGACGGACGAGCAGTAACTTCGGCCCGCAGCGGCGGCGAAACGATCGATCAGCAGGACGCCATCGTTCGGGGCAACAGCAGGCCCGCCGATGCCTCCATCTCGTCGAGCACATCGAGTATCCGATCCTCGGACAGCGTCAGGTCGATGGTGTCGTTGCACGGCTGCGGGCAGTCGATGTCGGTGTGCCAGTACACCTCGACCCGATTGAACTCGGGATCACGGAAGTAGCATCCGATCGCGTTGCCGTGGTTGCTGACCCGATCGATCTGGTAACCGCGCTCGAGTATCTGCGCATAGAACTCTCGGAGATCGGACAGAGTGTCGAGGACGAACGACAACCGTTGCGGTTCGTTGCACCGTTCCCGATCTTCGGCGAGCAACAGGTCATGATGATCTTCGTCGGGACACGAGGCGAGAAAGACACGTCGATCGTCTCTGTCGATGACCGTCATGCCGAGAAACCGCGAGTAGAACTCGAGCATGATCTCCGGATCGTTCACGAACAGGCCGACGTGACCGAGCCTGGCTACCTTCGGCATGAGCCTTCTCCTCTGCGCGCTCGCGGACCCGAAATGGGCTAAACTTGCACTCAATGCAGTGTTGCACTGACTGCAAGTATTGGCAACGGTCTAACGCTGACCAGGGCGGAACACCGCCGATGACGACAACGCGAAAGGTACGTCGGTGAAAACGCTCGGAAAGTCCTACAAGGAGTCCGCCCGGACAGAGGCACCCATAGCCCGAATTCTGGCGGATCGGTCGAGCCCTCGATCGTTCGATCCCGACCACGTCATCGACGCAGAATCGGTCTCCTCCATGCTCGAGGCGGCCCGGTGGGCACCGTCGGGATCGAACAGTCAACCCCGACGCTTCGTCGTCGGCGTCCGCGGAACCGAGACTTTCGATCTGTTGGCGTCGGTGCTCGGTGCCGGCAATCGCCTCTGGGCACCACGCGCGTCGATGCTCGTGCTCGCAGTCCGGGTCGACACCGCTCCGGATGGAAAGCCCTACAAGACCGCCGATTACGACACCGGCCAGGCCGTCGCATGTTTGGTGATCCAAGCGCACCACCTCGGCCTGGTAGCGAGGCAGATGGCCGGCTTCGACGCCGCACGGGCCGCTGAATTGCTGGGACTCTCGGCCCACCTCGTGCCGCGCACCATCACCGCCGTCGGAGCCGCCGGTTCGCTCGATGCCCTCGATGCCGGTACCGCCGAGAAGGAGAACGAGCCTCGAGAACGAATCCCCCTCGAGACTCTCGTGCTCCGACGGGACTGACACCTAGGACGGCGGTGCCGAAGCCTTCTTCGTACCCGGCAGGAAGCCTGCGTCGATCACGGCCTTGACGTACGGCCGGGCGCTGGTGATCAACTGCTCGGCGTCCGCGACGTTCTTCCACACGGCCGAGGCCATGATGTCGGTGCGATCCTCGATGTGCTGATCGAGCGCGGCGCCGTCATCGGTCAACATCTCACCCTCGGCAGAGATGGTGATCAGCCCGCGGGCAGCGAGTCGCTCTGCAGCAGAACCCCATTCGCTCTCGGACCACTGCCTGGTCAGCTGCGTGATGCGCTTGCCGAGCGCCCGACGGCCGGGCTGCGGGGTCGTGCGGTCGGCCTCGTGGAAGACGGCGGCTTCCGTCGGGTCGAGTTCTGCGTCGATCAAAGCGGCGAGGTGTCCGTCGCCGCGCCATTCGCGAAGGACGGTGATCGAGTGCCAGAGGGCGAGATGCGGCGTCTCGGGTCGAGCGGCGGAGTGCCATGCGGCCGCGAGCGGTCGGCCCGCGAACGAGGCGGTGTCGCCGATGTCGCCCAGACGGCCTGCCAACGTGGCCAAAGCAGGGTCGGCCGCCAAGGAGCCGAGAGCCGTTCCGAGAACGGAGTCGAGCAGGGCCCATCGACGATCGGACACCGTCTCCAGGCCGACGGCCACGGCAGCAGGCCACGCACGCTCGATCAGTACCGGATTGAAGTTGTAGAACGCAGCGGCGACGACACTCGGCGCGCACGGTCCCATCGGGGCCGCCCGAGCTCCGACGTACCAGGCGTGACCGTCGAGGCCGGTGTCCTCGTATGCCGCACCCAGTTCGGGGTTGAAGTACGCGGTGACGTGAAAGGGTTCGAGCGTCTTGTAGGCGGAGCGAGCGAGAGCTGTCGAAGTGGTCATGACATTCGACCGTACTCAGCCGGTGATGTTGAACGGCTCCGGCGCGCTCTTGAGTTCACCGAGCTGGGCGATCGCCTGGTAAGCACCGACACCGACCGGGATGCGCTCTTCGCCGCATCCGGGAACCGAATTGGTGCCGGACCACTTGACGGTGAAGCCGGCCTGTTCGCCGGGCTTGAAGGTACGCAGATCAGATGCGGCGTTGGGGAAGCAGTCGATGTTGGACCAGATGCGCTGATTGTCGAGGGTGTAGACGAGCGCCTGCTGCAACCCGGCACCGACGTCACGCTGGCATTCGGTGGAGCCGATGTTGGTGATGACCACGGTGAACACGGGCTCTTCGCCCAGACGGTAGGTGGCCTGCTCCGGCGTCACCTTGATCGCGAGCGATTGATCCGGGCACTGATTGGAGATCACGGGAGCCGGCGCACCGCTGGTCGTGGCAGCTGCGCCACCACCGGCAGCGGAGTCCGTTCCGCCACCCGAGCCGCCGGAACCACCCGAGCCACCGCCCGAACCACCGGAACTGCCCGAATCACCGTCGGTGGCAGAAGAACTGGGTGAGGGCAGGGACGAGGACGTTGCCGGAGCCGCAACGACACCTGCGGGAGCGGCCTCGGTGTCGTCGGAACCGCCACTGAGCGAGGCGATGAACCACACGATCAATCCGAGGACGACAACGGCCGCACCGATGGCGAGCGCACGGCGTCGCCAATAGATTTCGGGAGGCAAAGGCCCGGTCGGTTCCAACACGAATCAACCGTATGCGGCCGAGGCCACGCTATCCCTGAGCCCACACGGCGTGTCGCGCCGGCGAACTCACCGAGATGGGATCCGAGTCGACTCAGGCAGGCATTTCGCCGATGTCGCCGATGACCTCACGCAGCTGCGCATGCCCCTTCGACAGCTGGTAGGTGAGGCCGACGATCGCGAGTTCCCCGGCTTCGACCTTCTCGGCGACGATCCGCGAACGCTGCATCAGCAGATTGCCGGTTTCCTCGACGTGGCGGGCCTCGAACTCGTCGACGGCCTGGTAGCCGTCGCGGCGGGCCGAGAGCACCGACGGGGTGACGCGTTCGACGACGTCGCGGATGTAGCCACCGGGTACGTCACCACTCTCGAGTGCGTCGACCGTCGCCTTGACTGCGCCGCAGTGATCGTGGCCGAGCACCACGATCAGCGGGGCCGCGAGCACGGCGACGCCGTACTCGATGGAGCCCAGGACAGCGGAATCGACCACGTGACCGGCGGTGCGCACGACGAACATGTCACCCAGGCCCTGGTCGAAGATGATCTCGGCAGCAACACGAGAGTCGGCGCAACCGAACAGGATGGCGCTGGGGTGCTGAGCACTTTCGAGGCGGGCGCGATCCTCGATGCCCTGCGACGGGTGCAGGACCTCCCCGGAGACAAACCGTTGGTTGCCTTCCTTGAGGGACTTCCAGGCAGCGATCGGATTCGAAGCAGGCATGGGTTTCATTGTGCACGCGCAGCGGGCGCACGGCGAGTTGGGTCCATGTGGATCGGGCTACCGGCGAGTCGGGTTGGCTACTGTTGAGACCGATCACAGACCTGACGAGAAGGGCGACCACTTGCCGATCGATGCCGACGCTCTGGTCGGGTGGTTCGACTCCGACGGACGCGATCTGCCGTGGCGGAAGCCCGGCGTCAGCGCGTGGCAGATCCTGATGAGCGAGATCATGCTGCAGCAGACGCCGGTGGTGCGGGTCGCGCCCATCTGGGAGCAGTGGGTGCAGCGTTGGCCGGTGCCGTCTGCGATGGCCTCGTCCTCGCAGGCCGAGGTGCTTCGCGCGTGGGGCAAGTTGGGCTATCCGCGTCGAGCACTGCGGTTGCACGAGTGCTCCCGCGTTCTCGCCGACGAGTACGGCGACGAGGTGCCCGCCGACGTCGAGACGCTGTTGGGTCTGCCGGGTATCGGTGCATACACCGCGCGCGCGGTGGCGTGTTTCGCTTACGGTCAGCGAGTTCCGGTGGTCGACACCAATGTTCGACGCGTTGTCGCGCGTGCGTTGCACGGTAACGCCGAGCCTGGAAATCCATCCACGACAAGGGATCTCGCCGACGTCGAACAGTTGCTCCCGGAGAGCGTCCCGCGTGCCGCCCGCTACTCCGCGGCGTTGATGGAACTGGGCGCACTGATCTGTACGGCCAAGAATCCGGCATGCCTGCTGTGCCCGCTCCCGGAGTGCGCCTGGATCGAGGCGGGTAGACCCGCGCACACCGGCCCTGCCAAGAAGGTCCAGAAGTTCGCGGGCACGGATCGTCAGGTTCGAGGCAAGCTCATGTCGGTACTGCGCGAGAGCACCGGCCCGGTCGAGCGCGCCGAACTCGACATCGTCTGGCCCACCGACCCGACACAACGCGACCGAGCTCTCGATTCACTGCTGACCGACGGATTGATCGAACAGACGGAGTCGGGACTGTTCGCACTCGCAGGTGAGGGTTCGGACGGCTGACAGGGCAGCCACGTCAGGTGACGGCGTCCAGGACGGCAGGCAGGGAGGTGACTCCGTCGGCGGCGAGGAAGTGGCCCGCGCCGGGGACGATCTGCACCGGCGCGTCGAGCAGTCGAGCCAGACGATCGGTGTGTGCGGGGGGAACGATCGGGTCGTCGTCCGAGCGCAGGATCGAGATCGACCCGATGTGGTCCGGCATCCCGGACAGCATCACGCCGTCGGCAACGAAGCCGTCGAGAACGGGTAGCGCAGGTAGAGGGTCGACGAACCCCGACACCAGTACGAGCGCCCCCATCCGCCACGGCCCCACGAGGGTGGCGAGGTGCCGTAGGACGGCAAGACAACCCAAGCTGTGCGCGACCACGATCGTGTCGGGCCCGGGCGTTCCGAGCACCGCCGCTACCTCTGCCTGCCAGCGATCGCGATCCGGCGCCGCAGGATCCGGTAGCGGAGGGATGTGCGTCGAGATTCCAGTGCTGTCCAATTGTTCGGCGAGCCAACCGAACCAATGATCATCGGGCGCCGCCCGGTAGCCGTGGAAGATCACGGCTCGTCTGCTGGTTGTGAGTGCCATAGTGCCGGACGATAAGGGTTGACGCCGGCGAGAAGGTCAAGTCCGGGAGGCAACAGATGTTGATCAGCGAGCTCGCTGCGCGAACCGGGGTGTCGGCGCGCGCCCTACGCCACTACGACAGTCACGGGGTACTCGTTCCGCACCGCGACGCCAACGGTTACCGGGTGTACGCCGAGGCGGACGTACCGCGCGTGCTGCAGATCAGGTCGATGATCGCCGCGGGGCTCACCACGGACATCATCGGTCGGTACCTCGACTGCGCACGAACGGGCGACCACGGCGTCAACCTGGACATGTGTCCTCGACTTCGCGCCGAGGTGGACGCGATCTCGGCCCGCCTCGAGCGACGACGAGCCGAACTCGAGCAGACACGGGAGCGCCTCGGCGCACTCACCTCGTAGCCCGCCGCCGCGCAGAATGTCGCTACCGAGAGAGAAATTCCACGAGCGCGGCGTTGACCGCGTCGGGGCGTTCGAGGTAGCCGAAATGGCCGGTGTCGGCGATCTCGACGTACTGCGCACCCGGTATCGCGTCGGCGACGTCGCGGCACTGCTGCACCGGGATCATGCGGTCATCGGCAAATCCGATCACCAGAGACTTCGACCTGATTGCGCGGTACGCAGCCAATCGGTCTGTCCCGATGCGCATTTCGAGTCCGATCTGCGCCCGCATACCCGCCGTCTTCTTGCCGCCGGAGTATTCGAGGATCGCCAGCCAGTCACCGATCGCAGTATCGTCGGCCAGCGTCTTCGGCGAGAAGTTCTGCATCGCAGTCATCGCAGCCCGGTACGACGCGGGTAGTTCGATTCCGGAGTCGTGAAGGTCCTTCTCCCCCTTCGACATCTGCGCACGAAAGGTGGTGGTCTTGCCGAAGGTGGCCATCATCACTGCATGCGAGACCAGATCCGGCCTGGCCAAAGCCAATTCCTGGGTGACGCGGGCACCCATCGAGGTGCCGACGACGCGTGCTGCACCGCCGCCGAGGTGTTCGATGAGGGCAGCGGTGTCGGCAACCAGGTCGTCCAGCGTCATCCCGCTCGCGCACTCGGAAGACGGTGCGATACCGCGATTGTCGAAGGTGACGACCCGGTACCCCTGCTTCACCAGCACCGGAACCTGATGGGTTCGCCAGACTCGTCCAGGGCTACCGGTGCCCATCACCAACACCACGAGCGGACCGTCGCCGGTGACGTCGTAGTTGAGGTCGATTCCGTTGAGCTTCGCGAGCGGCATTCGGATCATCCTAGTGCGCGCAGGAACTCCTCGACCGCCGTGCGATACCGCTCGGGTGCCTCGTCGTGAATCAGATGCGCCGCCTTCTCGACCCGCACGTACACCGATCCGGGCTTGCGCGCGTGCATCCGCTGCATCTGACCGGCCGGGGTGATGGTGTGTTCACCTTCGATCAGCAACACCGGAGCGTCGACGGCATCCCACTCGTCCCAGAAGTGCCGGTTGCCCCACTCCTGCGAGATCGCTTCGAAGAAGTCCACCTCACCGTGCAGCCGCCAGCCGTCGTCGCTTCGCACGAAGGAATCCAGAAAGTATTGTCCCGCAACATCTCCGAAGAACGCCCGCACCGCATCGGCGTCGGGAAAGGGTTGCGGCCACGCACGGATCATCGCGGCCCAGTCATCTGCGGTGCGGCCCCTGAAGTCCGGGGCTATGTCCTCGACCACCACGGCGGTGACCAGGTCGGGTCGCTCGGCGGCCGCACACCAACCGTGCAGTGCGCCCATCGAATGACCGATCAGCACACTGGGACCCAACCGGTCGAGATGCTCGAGCAGGTCGGCCACGAAGAACTCGGTCGTGAGCTCGGCAGGAGGGGGGCGACGGTGCCCCGGCGCATCGTAGGTGTGCACGTGACCGAATTCTCGCAGCCACGGAACCTGCCGCCGCCAGGTGGCGGCGCTGCCCATCAGCCCGTGCAGCAGCAGAATCGAACGGCCGGATCCACCCTCGTCGTAGAGCATCACCGCCGAGCATAACGGCGGAGTAATCTCGCGGGCATGGCCATTGTGAAGATCAATGCGATCGACGTACCCGAGGGCGCAGGCCCCGAACTCGAGAAGCGCTTCGCCGCGCGCGCCGGGTCGGTCGACGGCTCTCCGGGCTTCCTCGGATTCCAACTGCTGCGGCCGGTCAAGGGCGAATCGCGCTACTTCGTCGTCACCCAGTGGGAGGACGAGGAGTCGTTCCAGGCGTGGTCGGCAGGACCGTCGCGGGAGGCTCACGCAGGACCCAGCGCCGCCAAGCCGGTCTCGTCCGGAGCATCACTGCTCGAATTCGAGGTCGTACTGGACGTGCCTGCCACGTCGTGAGAGCGCACGCGTCCGCTCAGATGCGTTCGCGGGCGAGCTCCCATTCGAGTTTCGTCGGCATCTCCGAATCCAGTTTCGCCACAGCGTCGACGAGGAACTCAGCGGACATCGGCTTCCCGAGGAAGTAACCCTGGGCACCGTCGCAGCCCAACTCTCGGAGTGCATCCAACGTGCCCGCGTCCTCGACCCCCTCTGCCATCACCCGCACCCCGAGGCTTCGAGCGAGGTCGATGGTGGATCGCACGATCGACGCGTCGGTTTCGTCGGTGTTCATCTTCGACACGAACGAGCGGTCGATCTTGAGCGTCTGCACCGGCAGTGTCTGCAGGTAGGCCAACGAGCTGTAGCCGGTGCCGTAGTCGTCGATCGCGATGGTGACGCCGAGGCCACGCAGGGACGTCAACGCGTTCACCGAACGCACCGGATCGGTCATCGCCGTCGTCTCGGTGACCTCGAATTCCAAGGCATGCGCGGGAACCGAATATTTCGCCAGCGCGGCCACCACCTGTTCGGTGAGCGTCTCGTCGAGCAGATTTCGGACCGAAAGATTCACCGAGACAGACAGATTGACACCGCGGCGGCGCAGCGCACTGCACTGCGCCAACGCCTCGTCCAGCACGAGCGCGGTGATGGCGGGCAACATGCCGGTGCGCTCTGCGTCGGGCAGGAACATCGACGGTCCGATCAGACCTTCACGTGGATGCTGCCACCGCAGCAACGCCTCGACGCGATCGACACTGCCGGATTCCAGGTCCAGGCACGGCTGGAAGAACACTCGAAGCTGGTGGTCACGAATGGCCGTGTCGAGTTCCCCCAACAACCGCATCTGATCGTGGCGGTCGCGATCCATGTCGGGTTCGTAACGACCGACGCGGGTGTGGCCGGCCTTCGCGGCCGTCAACGCCACGTGGGCACGCTGAAGCATCGCCTCACCGTCGACCTGACTCGCCGTCGGAACCTCGGTCGACGCGATTCCGACGGCCGCGTCGAGCGCCACGTTGATGTCGTGCACGAACATCGTTCTGCTGACTGCGAACTGGAGCCGCTCGGCGGTGTCCGATACGTCGATCCGAGCCGGCCGCCTGCGCATGGCAACGACGAACTGGTCCCCACCGAGCCGACCGACGAGGTCGTCGGATCGCACCGATGCGACGAGGCGATGACCGATCTCGCGCAGCACACTGTCTCCGACGCTGTACCCGAAGGTCTCGTTGATCTGGGCGAAGCGATCGATATCCACCACGAGCGTGAAGACGTCCGAATCACCGCGGGTGGCGAGCATCGTGTCCAGCCGCTCTCGGAGCAGTCGGCGGCTGGCCAGTCCGGTGACAGCGTCCGTCCGAGCCACGTCCTCGAGTACCGCGGTCTGCAGCCGCAGCGTGTTCAGGAAGCACGCCATGCGGCACCCGACGAGGGCGATGACCAGTGCCGAGGACACCACGATCACCCAACCCCACTGTTGCACGGGTATTCCGCGGGCCAGCTGAACGGCCATCGCGAGGGGTGTCACGGCGACCGCGAGCGTGAGTCCGAGGAATCTCGCGCGCCCGAATCTGAAAGGGCTGGACCGGTCGATCCGCGACACGGCCTGCTCGGGAACATGAAGCGCGATCACTCCGAAACACACATAGGCTGCCAGCCACAGCGTGTTCAGGAGAGTCGAACGGTAGAGCTCGGAGGCGTTGACCGCGGCATAGGACGCGAAGTCGGCCGAGACGAGGAACACGACGCCGGCCGCGGCCGCCAGAAACGGCACCGTGGTCGACCGGGTCAGCAGGTACAGACTGCCGACGAGCGTCAGCAGAAATGCATCGATGGTGAGATAGACCGTCGCCGGCCACAGTTCGATGGCCGACGAGAACGACCACGCCGCATCGTCGGAGATCACGAACACCCATGTGGCGAGGCCGAAACCGACGGCAACCACCAGGCATTCGAGTAGCTCTTCGATCCCGAACACGAGCCCGTTCTCGTCCGCGGCTCGGGCGAAACCCACGGCGATCACCAGATAGCCGAGCAGATAGAAGATGTCGGACGAGGAGAACGTCGACACTTGTCCACCGCCGGCCTGCACCGTCGCGATCAGCGCGTCGCCGATGCCCCAGGAGCCGACGCCGACGGCCATGTGCTTCCATGTCCGCTTGTCCGGCCCGGGTTCCCGAAAGTAGCGATACCCGAACGCAGCAACTGTGGCCAGAAGCACGATTGCGTATATCGCACCTTGGGGTATTCCGCGCGGGGCGATCGCGTACGCCACGACGGCGAGTACACCGAGGCCCAGGAAGCGCGTCCACAACATAGTGGGGCTGATCCTTCCTAGGCCGGTCGGTGCATACCCCGAACGTACGCATCAGCCGATCGAACCCGACGTTTGACCTCGATTCGTTACCGAATCACCCTGCAGATGGGTCAAGTAACGAACTATTTCAAACCTGGCGATTGTTCGCCAGTCTCACATCGGGTGATTTGTCCGTTCAACCTTCGAGGGCCGCGTCCAACGTGATGTCGACTCCGGTGAGTGCCTTGCTGACGGGACATGTCTCTTTTGCTGCCTGGGCAGCTTTCGCGAAGCCGTCTGCGTCGAGACCCTCGACCTCGCCTCGCACCGTGAGTTTGATGCCGGTGAGCTTGAAGCCGGGCTCGTCGGGACCGAGCGAAACATCGGCAGTGACTTCGAGGCTCTGCGGGGTACCGCCTGCCTCGGCAATCAACGCCGACAGCTGCATCGCGTAGCAACTCGAATGAGCCGCGGCGATCAATTCCTCGGGACTGGTGGTGCCGTCGGCTTTCTCGGCGGCGCGCTTGGGAAACGACACATCGAAAGTCGCTGCGCCTGAACTGGACAGCTCTACCTGGCCGGAACCTTGTTCCAGAGTTCCATTCCAAGCTGTGCGTGAAGTACGAGTTGGCATCGAACCGAATCCTTTCGTAGTCGACCCTGTGCAGGCCCAATTCTCAGGCTAACGTCAGCAGCGTGAGCGGGCTACCGAGTGCGACGATGTCGACACGAAGGGTGCAACAAACGAGAAGCGTCGCGCGCGCAGCAACGATCGCGGCAATCGCGATCCTGTCGATCGTGGGATGTTCGACGCCGATCGCCGGGGCCGGTCCCCTGACGGACTTCTATGACGAGCCGGTGGCGACGCTCGGCACTGCGCCGCTCGGCGAGGTGGTCCGAAGTCTGCCCGTCAACTCGCCCAAGGGGTTCGGACTCGGATTCGACATCGAACGCATTCTCTACCGGTCCACCGACACGCACGATCGACCCACGGTCGTATCCGGCTACACCATGACCCCCACGGCTCCGTGGACCGGACCAGGCCCCCGGCCGGTGATCGCCTACGCGCCCGGCACTTCCGGCATGGCGGACCGATGCGCCGGATCGGCCGTTCTCGGCACGGTCGGCTCGTCCCCGGCCATCCTGCCGCTGCTGCTGGCCGGGTATCGCGTCGTCGCAACCGATTACCAGGGACTGGGCACCCCCGGCGGGCACACGTACCTGAACCGGATCGCCTCGGGCCGAGCCCTGCTCGACGCCGCCAGAACCGCAGACGTCGAACCCACCACGCCGGTGGTGCTGTTCGGCTACTCCGAAGGCGGGTTCGCGTCCGCATCCGCCGCCGAACTCGCCGCCACCTACGCCCCGGAGCTGAACATTCGAGGAGCGTATGTCGGTGCGCCACCGGCAGATCCGACGCTCAACATCGACACACTCGACAACACCGGTCTCGGCAGCGCCGTGCTCTTCGCCGTCGACGGGATGATCAACGCCTACCCGGAACGAGCAGCGAGTATCCGCGACCTCTTCGACTCCGACGGCGTCGCCGCTCGACGCCGCTCAGAACTGGTGCACCACCGACTCCGCGGCCACCGCGACAGTGCGAACGGCCGAACTGACCCGCGACGGCCGACCACTCACCGAGCAATTGAGCAACCCGGTTCTGTCCGACATCACCGATACGAACACCGTGGGGCGCATCGCCCCCGCCATGCCGGTGTACCTGTCGCACGCAGTCGAGGACGACACCGTACCCATCGAGCAGAGCCGCACCCTGCTCGAGCGCTGGCAAGACCTGGGCGCAGACATCACCTACCGCGAATACGACCTCCCGGCCATCCCGGTCGAGGGCGCGAACCACCTACCCGGGGCTTTGGCGGCTTATCAAGATGTCCTGCCCTGGATCGCCGGGCTGGTTGACGCAGGAGTGGAGCCTGCAGGAACGACCCGATAGGCAGGAGTGGAGCCTGCAGGAACGACCCGATAGGCGCAGCTGATCTCAGGTGTGAAATCAGGGTGTTCACCGAGGCGTCGCCCCCGATGAGGTTGGTTCACTCCATCCATGCGCATCGCCCACGCTCTGCTCACCGTCGTAGCAGTGCTGACCGCAGGTTCCCCCACCTCACCGGACCCCGGCATGGCGTCGGACATCGAAGTTGTCGCCGAAGGACTGGGACTGCCGGGGGTCGCGTTCCGTGTCGTGTCCAAGCACGAGGTGTTGGAGAACGTCGAGTACGGGCTGGACGGAGACGGTGCGGCGGTCGACGAGAGTACGCCGTTCGTATGGGGTTCGGTATCCAAATCGGTGACGGCGGCGACGGTGTACTCACTCGCCGAACATGGAGATCTCGCCCTGAATCAGACCGTCAATTCGATTCTGCCGGAGAGTGATTCGATCGTTCCCGACGATGTCACGATCGAGAACCTGATCCACCACACCAGCGGTCTCCCCCACGACGTCACCGAACTGGATGCATGGGGGCGTACGGCGCGAGCGCTCGACGTCGTCCCCACCCTGGACGTCACCGTCACCGACCGCGGCACCTTCCGCTACTCGAGCCTGAATTATCTACTGCTGCAGGCGATCGTCGAGAAGGTCACCACCGAGCCCTTCGCCGACGTCGTGGCCCGCGAGACCGGAGTGCACACCGCAGGCACCGTCGCGCCCGGCCACGTGCCGTTCTTCACCTTTCCCCGCAGCATCGATATCGGAATCGACTCCGCAGGAATGGGTTACGGCTACCTGAGCGGCTCCATCGACGAACTCTCACGCTATGCATCCAGGCAACTGACCGCTCCGGCGTCGAACAGTCCCGATACGGTGCCGACGGGTTCGGCCGCGGCCTACGGCTACGGCTGGTACATCGAAACGCTGCCCGACGGCACCGAGATGCGCTGGCATTCCGGGGCGGTACTGGGCTACTTCACTCACGTTGCACTCGTTCCGGAACGACACCTGGCCGTGGTCTTCGCGACCAACAGATACGGCGAACTCGAAGCCGACAAGCTCGCCTCCGCGGCCCGCTCCCTCGTGCTCGCCCGACTCGGCATCGACGAACCTCGCACCACCGGCCTCGGCATGTACGAGATCGCGCTGATCGCGTCGAGCGCACTTGCGGTGTTGCTAGCACTGTGCGCGGGCCGAATCATGTTTCGCATCAAGACTCCCCCGAGCCGATGGACACCTGTGCACATCCTGATGGCAGCCATTGCCGGAGGAGTGCTGTACTTCGGAATGCCGATGCTCGCCGGTGCGCCGATCTCGACCCTGGCCCGCTGGGCTCCTGACATCGCGCTGCTGTTCTGGATTCTGCTCGCTGAACTTGCCCTCATCGCCGTTGCCCTCGGTGCTCGGGCCCTGCGTCAATGGACCACTACACACGTCTGACCGTTGCAACGGTCCATTCACGCCCGACGGCTACCTGCGTGAATGGACCCTTGCATACGTCTGGGCGGTGCAAGGGTCCATTGACGCGAACGGGAGGGGCGGGCGGACATACGACAACGGGCGACCCTCCGAAGAGGATCGCCCGTTGTGTGGAGCTGTGAAACTTACTCGCTGTCGCTGTCTCCGGCGGCCTTGGCCAGATCGACCGGGACCTCGTCGGGGACGATGATGGCCTTCTTCTCGCCGCGGAAGGTGAACTTCGCGTCCTCGCCTGCGCCTTCGCCGTCCCAGTTCTCGACGTCGACCAGGATGATCTGGCCGGCTTCGATCTCGCCGAAGAGGATCTTCTCCGACAACTGGTCCTCGATCTCGCGCTGGATGGTGCGACGCAGTGGCCGCGCACCCAGGACGGGGTCGAATCCGCGCTTGGCGAGCAACGACTTCGCCTTCTCGGTGACCTCGATCGCCATGTCCTTGTTCTTGAGCGCACCTTCGACTCGGTTGAGCATGAGATCGACCATCTGGATGATCTCGTCCTTGGTGAGCTGGTGGAACACGACGATGTCGTCGATACGGTTCAGGAACTCGGGGCGGAAGTGCTTCTTCAGCTCGTCGTTGACCTTGAGCTTCATCCGCTCGTAGTTCGATCCGGTGCCTTCACCCGAGGAGAAGCCGAGGCCGACTGCCTTCGAGATGTCCGAGGTACCGAGGTTCGAGGTGAAGATCAGCACGGTGTTCTTGAAGTCGACCGTGCGTCCCTGGCCGTCGGTGAGACGGCCGTCTTCGAGGACCTGCAGGAGCGTGTTGTAGATCTCCTGGTGGGCCTTCTCGATCTCGTCGAACAGCACGACGGAGAACGGCTTGCGGCGGACCTTCTCGGTGAGCTGGCCGCCCTCTTCGTAGCCGACGTATCCGGGAGGAGCACCGAACAGGCGCGACGCGGTGAAGCGGTCGTGGAACTCGCCCATGTCGATCTGGATCAGTGCGTCGTCCTCGCCGAAGAGGAAGTTCGCGAGCGCCTTCGACAGCTCGGTCTTACCGACACCGGACGGGCCGGCGAAGATGAACGAGCCCGACGGA
The DNA here is from genome assembly GCF_040636045.1 of Rhodococcus sp. NPDC006774. Taxonomy (NCBI): domain Bacteria; kingdom Bacillati; phylum Actinomycetota; class Actinomycetes; order Mycobacteriales; family Nocardiaceae; genus Rhodococcus; species Rhodococcus sp. NPDC006774. Next base: position 523,029 of record NZ_JBEYIW010000001.1, read on the forward strand.
CGCTTCGGGTCCTTCAGCCCTGCACGGGTACGACGGATCGCCTTCGAGACGGCCTTGACTGCCTCGACCTGACCGATGATCCGCTTGTGCAGCTCGTCCTCCATACGGAGCAGACGAGTGGTCTCTTCCTCGGTGAGCTTGAAGACGGGGATGCCGGTCCAGTTGCCCAGAACCTCGGCGATCTGCTCGTCGTCCACCTCGGCGATGACGTCGAGATCGCCGGAGCGCCACTGCTTCTCACGCTCGGCACGCTGACCGACGAGGGTCTTCTCCTTGTCGCGCAGGTTCGCAGCCTTCTCGAAGTCCTGTGCGTCGATGGCCGATTCCTTCTCCCGGCGCGCGTCGGCGATCTTGTCGTCGAACTCGCGCAGGTCCGGCGGCGCGGTCATCCGGCGGATGCGCATCCGCGCGCCCGCCTCGTCGATGAGGTCGATTGCCTTGTCGGGCAGGAACCGATCGTTGATGTACCGGTCGGCCAGGGTGGCAGCCGCGACGAGGGCACCGTCGGTGATCGAGACGCGGTGGTGTGCCTCGTAGCGATCGCGCAGACCCTTGAGGATCTCGATGGTGTGCTCGACGGTCGGCTCGCCGACCTGGACGGGCTGGAAACGACGCTCGAGGGCCGCGTCCTTCTCGATGTACTTGCGGTACTCGTCGAGGGTGGTGGCACCGATGGTCTGCAGTTCGCCACGAGCCAGCTTCGGCTTGAGGATCGACGCTGCGTCGATGGCACCTTCTGCGGCACCTGCGCCGACGAGCGTGTGCAGCTCGTCGATGAACAGGATGATGTCGCCGCGGGTGTTGATCTCCTTGAGCACCTTCTTCAGGCGCTCCTCGAAGTCACCGCGGTAACGGCTGCCGGCCACGAGCGAGCCGAGGTCGAGGGTGTAGAGCTGCTTGTCCTTGAGGGTCTCGGGGACCTCGCCGTTGACGATGGCCTGAGCCAGGCCTTCGACGACTGCGGTCTTACCGACACCGGGCTCGCCGATCAGAACAGGGTTGTTCTTGGTACGACGCGAGAGCACCTGCATGACGCGCTCGATTTCCTTCGCGCGACCGATGACCGGGTCGAGCTTGCCTTCGAGTGCGGCCTGGGTGAGGTTGCGTCCGAACTGGTCGAGAACCAGTGACGTCGACGGGGTGCCCGCCTCGCCGCGGCTGCTGCCGCTCTCGGACGGTTCCTTGCCCTGGTAGCCCGACAGCAGCTGGATGACCTGCTGGCGCACGCGATTGAGGTCGGCTCCGAGCTTGACCAGAACCTGAGCTGCGACGCCTTCGCCTTCGCGGATCAGTCCCAGCAGAATGTGCTCGGTGCCGATGTAGTTGTGGCCGAGCTGCAGTGCTTCACGCAGGCTGAGCTCGAGTACTTTCTTGGCGCGCGGGGTGAACGGGATGTGACCGGACGGAGCCTGCTGACCCTGGCCGATGATCTCCTCGACCTGGCTGCGTACTCCTTCGAGGGAGATGCCCAGCGACTCGAGAGACTTGGCTGCGACGCCTTCGCCCTCGTGGATGAGGCCGAGCAGAATGTGCTCCGTGCCGATGTAGTTGTGGTTGAGCATCCGGGCTTCTTCTTGAGCCAGGACGACAACACGCCGCGCGCGATCGGTGAACCTCTCGAACATCGCTCTCCCTCACTTCTTGGTGGGTGGTAGCTCGCCCACCAGTTCTTCTAGCGCCGCAGTGTCCATACGCTGAGGTCGCTTGTGCATTTGAAGGTAAGACTGGTTCTCACTGTAGTTGGCCGACGTTACGAACGCCGACCCTCCACCCCTGAAATGCTGCGCAACCGCCCGCACATACGGACTGCCTTGCCTGCTTACTGTTCATAACGCAGGCACTATGCAAAACGTTTCCCGTTCACTGTCCGCTGCTGGCGAACAGCCGTTCACCGTCCGATCAGGCCTGGGACGGCTTGACGATGGGAAACAGGATCGTTTCGCGGATGCCCAACCCGGTCAGCGCCATCAACAAACGGTCGATGCCCATGCCGGTTCCGGTGGTCGGCGGCATGCCCTGTTCCATCGCGGCGAGGAAGTCCTCGTCGAGCACCATCGCCTCGTCGTCGCCGGCAGCGGCTTGGCGCGCCTGGTCCTCGAAACGCTCGCGCTGAATGATCGGGTCGACCAGCTCGGAGTAGCCGGTGGCCAGCTCGAACCCACGGACGTACAGATCCCACTTCTCGGTGACGCCCGGCTTGCTGCGGTGCTGACGCGTCAACGGAGACGTCTCGACCGGGAAGTCGCGGACGAACGTGGGTTCGGTCAACGCGTCGCCCACCTGGTGTTCCCACAGCTCTTCGACGAGCTTGCCGTGACCGTAGATCGGGACGCCGTCCTTGCGCGGAACCTCGACGCCCACCTTGTCGGCGATCGCCAGGAGCTCGTCGACGGTGGTGTCGGGCGTGACGTCGAATCCGAGCGATTCCGACAGCGACGGGTACATCTCGAGGGTCGTCCATTCGCCGCCGAGGTCGTAGGTGGTGCCGTCGGGAAGCGTCACGACCGTGGATCCGAGGGCGGCCATGGCCACTTCCTGGACCAGTTCACGCGTCATCTTCGCCGAATCGTCGTACGTGCCGTACGCCTCGTACGTCTCGAGCATCGCGAATTCCGGCGAGTGCGAGGAGTCGGCACCCTCGTTGCGGAAGTTGCGGTTGATCTCGAAGACCTTCTCTATGCCGCCGACGACGCAACGCTTGAGGAACAGCTCCGGCGCGATGCGGAGGTACAGATCGGTGTCCATCGCGTTCGAGTGGGTGACGAACGGGCGAGCAGCCGCGCCGCCGTGCAGCGTCTGCAGCATCGGCGTCTCGACCTCGAGAAATCCTCGACGCTCGAGTGCGTTACGCAGTTCCCGGACGACGGCGATGCGCTTGCGGGCGGTCTCACGCGAGGTCGGGTTGGTGATCAGATCCAGGTAGCGCTGCCGGATTCGCGTCTCTTCGTTCAGTTCCTTGTGCGCGACGGGCAGGGGCCGCAGCGACTTCGACGCGATCTGCCAGGCGTCGGCCATGACGGACAGCTCGCCGCGTCGGGAGCTGATGACCTCGCCGTGCACGAACACGAAGTCGCCGAGATCGACGTCGGACTTCCATTCCGCGAGAGCGTCCTCGCCGACACCCGCCAGGCTGATCATCGCCTGCAGCTGGGTGCCGTCACCCTCTTGCAAGGTGGCGAAGCACAGCTTGCCGGTGTTGCGGACGAAGATGATGCGGCCGACGACTCCGACGATCAGGCCGGTGGTCGTATCGGGTTCGAGTTCGGGGAACTCGGTGCGGATCTCGAGCAGCGAATGGGTCCGCGGGACGGACACCGGATATGCCTCGACCCCGCGCTCGAGCAGCGCGGCGCGCTTGGCACGACGAATCCGTAGTTGCTCCGGGGTGTCGTCGGCCTGCTGGGGAGAAGCTGTGTCAGTCACGCGCACACACTTTACAGTCCGAGCGAGTGAGGACGATCAGTGCGCAGCGACGGCCTCGGCCTCACGGACGCAGTGCTTGGCCTGCGTGAGTACCCCGAGCAGTCCAGCCGACTTCAGCGCCTGGTAGCCGCCGACCAGGTCGGTGGACTTGTGCAAACCGAGCTGTTGCAGCGACGCGGCGGCGAGCGAGGAGGTGTAGCCCTCGGAGCAGATGACGATCCACTCCACGTCGTGGTCGACGGCGATCGCCAGGCGCGCATCGCTCGTCGGGTCCAGACGCCATTCGAGGACGTTGCGTTCGATGGCGAGTGCGCCGGGCAGCGTTCCCTCGACTGCTCGCTGCGCCTGGGGGCGGATGTCGATGACGACGGCACCTCGCTCGACGGCGTCTCGCAGTTCGAAGACGGTCATGCGATCGATGGTCTCGCGCGCGGATTCGAGCATGTCGACAATGGTCATGGTCTGGATGGTCACAGTGTGGCCTTCTCGGGTTCGTCGGTGAGCTCGCTACGGGTACGACGCAGCGTGGACCGTTCGGTCACTTCGTAGTAGGACATCGCCGTCAGCGGCGGCGAGTAGGCGTGCACGCTGAGAGTGGGACCCGTCGTGTCCGACGCCGGATCGTGCATCACGTCGTGCACCCACCCGAGCGGGAACGACGCCTGATCACCGGCGTCGAGGTGACGCTGCCTCAGTCCCGTTCCAGCCCAACGATATTCGAGGAGCGAGCCACTGAGCACGGTCAGCGCACCGAGCGACCCCGCGTGATCGTGAAGTTCGGTGGACCGATCGGGAACCCAGCTGATCAACCAGACGTCGAGGTCGTCGTCGGAATGCAGACGGACGGCCCAGCGCTCGTCCGTCGGCCAGCGGCCACCGTCGGGAAGCAGGTGATCGAAGCGGCCCTCGAGGACGTCGGATGCGCCCTGGTCGGTGATGCGCAGCAGGTCGGGAGGACGCAGCCGCGTCGGCAACGTCGAGACCGAACGCGACGACAACCGGGTACGGGAGGGTGCAGAAAATACAGGTGTGGAAAGCATGAAGCTCTACTCCAGGGGTGTGTTACGAACGAGGCAGGGTTCAGCCTCGACAACACTCCTGGGTGGCCATGCACGTCATCACGCCGACGATTCTGACACACGAACGCCGGATCCGCCAGCGCTGATCCGAAACATTCAGCGTGGCCGCCGCTCAAACATTCAGCGCGGACGCCGTTTTGCCATGTTACGTTCGTAGACCAGACGGAGACCCTCGAGCGTCAGATCCGGTTCGTGGTGCTCGATGGTCGTCGATTCCGGCAGGATCAGCGCAGCGATGTCGCCGGTCCCGATGATGGCGACATCCGTTCCGGTCAGCTCGGGAACCTCCCGTCGAATTCGCCCGACCAGGCCGTCCACCAGACCGGCGAAACCGAAGATGGTGCCCGACTGGATGCATTCGACAGTGTTCTTGCCCAACACCGAACGAGGCCGGATCATCTCCACCTCGCGCAGCGTGGCAGTGCGAGTCGACATGGCCGACGCCGACATCTCGAGTCCTGGGGCGATGGCACCGCCGAGGAATTCGCCCTTGGCCGAGACGACGTCGACGCAGGTGGTGGTTCCGAAGTCGACCACGATGCACGCCGACCCGTACAAGTCGTGTGCGGCAAGGGTATTGACGATACGGTCCGCTCCGACCTCTTTGGGATTGTCGACCAGCAACGGCACTCCGGTGCGCACACCGGGTTCCACCATCACGTGCACCACGTGATCCCAGTAGCGCGCGAGCATCGTCCGCATCTCCCGCAGCACGGACGGCACGGTCGACAGCGCAGTGACTCCGGTGATCCGTTCGGAGTCCTCACCCAGCAGACCGCGCAACATCAGAGCCAACTCGTCGGCCGTCACATGCGGGTCCGTCCGAATTCGCCAATCGCGCAGCAGTTTCGAGTGATCACCGGTGCCGGTGAACAGACCGACCACGGTGCTGGTGTTGCGCACATCGATCGCGAGGAGCATCGAATCAGACCAGCACGGAATCGGCCCGCAGATCGCGCGGAGTGATCAGACCCGAGCCCGCAGGCGCATGAGCCGGGTCGCTGCCCAACTCGACCGGACGGTTCTTCTCGTCGACGAACACCACCCGCGGCGCGTAGTCGGCAACCTCCTGCTCGTTCATCACCCCGTAGGCGATCAGGATGACCAGGTCGCCCGGGTTCACCAGATGCGCTGCAGCTCCGTTGATTCCGATGACACCGCTGCCGCGCTCACCGGTGATCACGTACGTTTCGAGCCGAGCGCCGTTGTCGATGTCGACGATGGTGACCTGCTCGCCTTCGAGCAGATCGGCCGCCTCCATCAGATCCTGATCGACAGTCACCGAGCCCACGTAGTGCAGGTCTGCATGCGTCACGGTGGCGCGATGGATCTTGGACTTCATCATGGTACGAAACATCGTGTCACTCTCCACTTTTCGGATCGTCCGGGTACTCCAAGAAACCGGTGCCGACGGCGACACCGACGTTGTCGATCAATCTCGTGGTGCCCACCTTGGCTGCCACGAGCAGTCTGCCGTCGCCACGTTCGGGAGCGGGTCCGAGATGCGGGTTGCGTACCTCCAGGTAGTCGACCTGCACCAGAGGTGCCTCGTCCAGCACGGCACGCGCAGTGGCGATGATGGCCTCGCTGCCGCCTGCCGCGGCGTGTGCCCCGGCGACCAGCGCGGCCGACAGCGCCATCGCAGCATCGCGCTGCTCGGCATCGAGATACCGGTTACGCGAGGACAAGGCCAGTCCGTCCTGCTCGCGAACCGTCGGAACCCCGATGACGGCGACGTCGAAGTTCAGATCGCGCACCATCTGCCGGATCAACGTCAGTTGCTGGTAGTCCTTCTCGCCGAAGTAGGCGCGATGCGGTGCAGCGATCTGCAGCAGTTTGGCCACGACGGTGAGCATTCCTGCGAAATGCGTAGGCCTGCTTGCACCTTCGAGTTCTGCGCCGAGCGGACCGGGATTGACGGTGGTGCGCGGACCCGACGGATACATGTCCGACGCCGACGGCGCGAAGACCAGTTCGACGCCCTCCTCACGCAGCAGTGCCACATCGGCGTCGAGAGTCCGCGGGTAGGCATCGAGGTCCTCGCCCACACCGAACTGCAGAGGGTTGACGAAGATAGACACGATCACCACTGCCCCGGTGAGCTTGGCCTGCCGCACCAGCTGCAGGTGCCCGGCGTGCAGGGCACCCATGGTCGGGACGAGAGCAACCTGCTTCCCGACGCCTCGCAGTGCTTTCGACACCGACGTGATCACCGCAGGATCGTGGTGAACCGTCAACTGCCCCTTGGTGTAGCTGCCCGCGAGGGTCATCGATTCCCTTCCAGAAGTTCGATCAGGTCTGCCTTGGCGCCGATGCGCTGTGCCGATCGCAACGACAGCGCGCGGTATCCGGCTGCGATCCGCGAATCCACGGACTCGAGCACGTCGAGATGCTTGCCGACTGCAGCGGTGTCGCCGCGGGCCACCGGCCCGGTGAGCGCCGACTGGCCGTTGCGCAGCGCATTGTCCAGCGCAGCTTCGAGCAGCGGGGCCAGAACACGCTCGGGCACACCGCGTTCGGAATCCGAACCGGGAAAACCCGGTCCGGCCAACGCAACTCGGAGCGCTTCGACGGCGTCGACCACCAGTGTGACGAGGTGATTGCTGCCGTGCGCGAGCGCGGCGTGGTAGAGCGCCCGGTTGTTCTCGGGGACGTGCACCGGCTCGCCGCCGATCTCGAGAACGAGAGCCTGCGCCACTGCGTAGCCGATCTCGTCGCCTGCAGTGATGCCGAAGCACGCGGCCGTCATCCGGTCGGTGTCCTCGGCTCCGCCGCTGAACGTCATGGCCGGGTGGATGGCCAAGGGCACGGCACCGAGAGCAGCCAGAGGCTCGAGCACCGAGATTCCGTTCGCTCCCGAGGTGTGCACCACCAACTTCCCCGGTGCAACCGCCCCGGTGGACGCCAGGCCCGCGACGATCGACGCCAACTCGCTGTCCGGTACGGCCAGAACGAGCAGTTCCGCGCGACGAGCAACCTCGTCCACGGGCAGAACTTGGGACTCGGGAAGCCGCCCACGCACCCGCGCGAGAGACGCATCGGACACCGCGGCGGCACCGACGACAACATGCCCGACGCGTTCGAGCGCCTCACCGAATGCGGTACCGACCCGTCCCGCCGAGACGACACCAACCGTCAAGCGAGCCGGAGACAGACCACCGGTGCCAGAAAAGGTCACCGAAAATTTCCTCTCGTTCGTTCCAGTCCCGCGTGGCGGGTACCAGACGTCCTGCAGGGAACAATAGCGACAGTGAGCCCTCGCGGGCCATGGAAGAGCAGTGTGATCTGGTTCTCAGTCTGCGCGACGGCGGCGGCGACGCGTCCCCGGATCCGTTGTGGTCACGTCGGACGAGTCACCACCCTGCAGACCGGCCATGATCTCGGCGACGGATCGGCCGTTGGAGTGCGCTCCCGTGGCATCCTCGTCGCTCGACTCCGCGCGCCTGCGACCTCGCCGGGGCGAGACGGACGTGTCCTCGGCCGATGTCTCGTAGTCGTGATCGGCCGCGAAGAACGCGTCGGCCGAGTCGCGCAACGAGGCGCGAGACTCCGAGAGGGCGTCGCCGTTCGGGACCGCGTCCGATCCGTGTTCGGGCTCGGTTGCGTACTGCTCGGCCGGCTCCGAGGCAGACTCCGCCGAGAACGACTCGGCCGAGAACGACTCCGTGGGATACGAACCGATCGAATCGGCCTCCGCATGCCCGGTCTCGTAGGTCTCGGTGGTGGCCTGCGGCTCGAACTCCGCCGCAGGTTCCGGTTCTGCAGCAGGTCGACGTGTCTGCTCGAAGTCGTATGCGGTGAAAGGCGAGCTGGGCGGCGTGACGCGTCCCGCCGGTCTCGGAGCACCGTAGGGACGTGCCTGCGCTGCAGGCCGCTCGAACGGTTCCTCGGCTGCGTCGGAGGCGTCCGTGTCGTAACCTGTTCGCTCGAACGCATCTTCGTCGTACGGATCCTGAGCCGACTCGGCAGCCGCCGGCGGCGCTACCGAAGCCGTGGCCTGCGGCATCTCGTCCGGATCCTCGGGGTACACCACCGACGTCTCCGCCGTGACCGGCTCGTCGTACGGAGTGCCGACGCCGTTGAGGCCGGTTCCCGGTGCCATCGAACCGTTGCCGTTCCCGCGACCGGGGACGTACAGGCCGGACGGCGCAGGTTGGTAGCTGTCGTATCCGCGTCCGCCGAGTTCTTGCATCCTCATCGCCTCGGCCCGCAGTGCGACGCGCTCGGTGGGCAGATTGCCGTCGAAGAGCACCTGCAGGTTCTGGCGGAGGGCGGCGAGTTCGTTGCGTAGCGCTGCGACCTCGTCGATCTCGAGCTGCGATTCGCCGCGAACCCGAGCTTCGACGCTCATCTCGTACTCACGTCGCGCCGAGATCTCCCGGGCCAACTGCAGCTCGTAGACCGTCTGCAGGTCCTTGGCCTTGGTCTGATCGGCGGCCGCCTCACGCCGGTACTTGGTCATCGCGAATGCACCGATCACCGCAGCCCACAGCGCCGAGAGAACACCGACCCTCATCCACTGCACGCTCTCGGTGAAGAGCAACAACACACTGGCGATGATGCCGAACACGACGAGCGCCGCGAGGAACAGCTGGCTCGCACTACGCCTCTTACGGCGCCCCTTCTTTGCGCGAGTCTGATCTGTCATGTTCACAAGGGTAACCGGCAAATCGTTCGCAAATAGTCATCCTCGACCGATCACTTACACAACCGAGGTAACAATCAAATGTTTCGGGCGTTACCGAGAACGCTCGTCGTCATTGTCTTTCGGGGTCCGGCAGCACTGCTCGAGCCACACAGCGGCGGCGACGACGGCCAGTCCGGCCACGAGCGCAACGACGGCTCCGACCCGATCCGACGACGCTGCCCGCACCGTCGCCGCACGCGGCATCACGTACACCAGAAATCCGACGCACACCCCGACGACAGCGGTTCCCACCAGCATCGATGCCTTCGCCAGCACCAGCGCCCTGAACACCGTCAACGGATGCAGATCGTGCAGACCGCCGCCCACCCGATGCTCGGCGATGCGGTTGCGAACGATCACCGCAGTGACCACCTGCACCACCGCGACCAGATACAACGACGCGCCGGCGTACACCGGAATCGGCGGCAAGGAGCCGTAGAAGACCCGAACCAGCAGCCACGTGCCGATCGAGGCGACCAGGAAAAGACCCAGGACATCCCAGACCTTGGTGGGATTGGTCACCACAGGCGATCACCGCTGCCGTCGAGACGTACGACTCCGGCCCGCTCCTCCGCACTCGATCGCGCGAGCAACTCGGACACCGGCACGTCGTCGTCGCCGACGCGCAGGGTTGCGTCCGGTTCGACGTCCAGCCAGGGCAGCAGGACGAACGCTCGTTCGTGTGCGCGCGGGTGCGGAAGGATCAAACGAGGGTCGTCGCTGATCACGTCTTCGCACACGATCACGTCGACGTCGAGGCTCCGCGGCCCCCACCGCTGCACTCGGACGCGATCGGCCGCCTCTTCGAGGCGCTGACCGAAGTTCAACCAATCCCAGGCGTCGAAACCGTCGTCCTCGGCCACCACCACGGCATTGAGGAAGTCCTGCTGCTCGACGCCACCCCAGGGTGCGGAGCGGTACACCGGCGAGCACACAACCAGCCGCGAACCCAATTCGGCTGTGACAGAGCGTAAGTGGGCGAGCGAATCACCGATGTTGCTGCCGATGGACAGCACCGCACGGGTCACGGCCGCTCCCGGTACGCCACCACGGCAACGTCCCCGAACGTCAGCGGAATGGGGGCCGACGGCTTGTGCAGCACCACTTCCACCGCCTCGACGCGCGAGTCGTACGCCAACACGACCTCGGCGATCTCGGCCGAGACCGTCTCGATCAGATCCCTGGACGGGCCCGCGACGACGGCGGCAGCGTGCTCGGCCAGTTCTCCGTAGTGCAGCGTTCGGGTCAGGTCGTCGGTCTCGGCCGCGGGACGCAGGTCCATCCACACGGTGATGTCGACGACGAAGTCCTGCCCGTCTCGCTTCTCGAAGTCGAAAACCCCGTGATTGCCGCGCACCGTCAGGCCACGCAGCTCGATGCGGTCGCCGCGACGCGTCCCTGCGCTGGCGCGGCTGCTGATCTCGCTCATGCTCGATCACCCTGCCATGCCCGTACGACGGCAACCGCGTCGAGTGACGCGCGGGCGTCGTGCACACGCACACCCCACGCTCCCCCGGCGACGGCGAGCGCCGACACCACCGCCGTGGCGACCTCTCGTCCGTCCGGTGGCCGCGGAGAACCGTCGGCGTCCGCCAACAGCGACCCGAGGAAGCGCTTACGGGAAGCACCGACGAGAACGGGGAACCCGGCCGACACCAGGTCGGGAAGGCCACGCAGCAGTTGCCAGTTGTGATCGGCGTTCTTGGCGAATCCGAGGCCGGGGTCGAGCACGAGCATCGCCGGGTCCACTCCCGCCGCCACTGCGTGATCGACCTGTTCGAGCAGTTCGCTGCGAACGTCGGCGACCACGTCGTCGTATCGATCGGCCGGACCTGCGTGCCGGTATTCGGATCCGGCGGCCCGCCAGTGCATCAGGATCCACGGCAATCCGCCGGCCGCAACCACCTCGGCCATGTTCGGATCCGCCCGGCCGCCCGAGACGTCGTTGACGATCGAGACCCCGGCGTCGATCGCGGCCTCGGCGACCGAGGCGCGCATCGTGTCGACGCTGGTGGTCACCCCTGCTGCGGCCAGCGCGGCGATGACCGGCACGACGCGCCGCGCCTCGAGGGTCGGATCGATCCGGTCGGCTCCGGGACGCGTCGACTCACCACCGACATCGACGATGTCGACTCCGCGACGATGCATCGCCAGGCCGTGTTCGACGGCGGCCTCGACATCGAGGTATCGACCGCCGTCGGAGAACGAATCGGCAGTGACGTTGAGGACACCCATGACGACGGGTGCCGGGGGGATACTCCGCGCCGGGCTCATCGGGAATCGACCGGCCGCGTCATTTCCGCAGAATCAGGTCCAGAGCTTCCGAACGCGATGCCGCGCTGGACTGCAGCAGACCCCGCACCGCCGAGGTGGTGGTGCTGGCACCGGGCTTGCGAATCCCGCGCATGGCCATGCACAGGTGCTCGGCCTCGATCACGACGATTGCACCGCGCGGGTCGAGCTTGCGCATCAACGCGTCGGCGATCTGGCTGGTCAGACGCTCCTGCACCTGCGGACGCTTGGCGTACATGTCCACCACGCGCGCGAGCTTCGACAGGCCGGTGACCTTGCCGCTCTTGCCCGGGATGTAGCCGACGTGTGCGACGCCGTGGAACGAGACCAGGTGATGCTCGCACGTGGAGAACATGGGGATGTCGCGGACGAGGACCAGTTCCTGGTGTCCCTCGTCGAACGTCGTGTTCAGCGCCGTGTCCGGGTCGGTGTAGAGCCCGGCGAAGATTTCGCGGTAGGAGCGCGCGACGCGGGCCGGGGTGTCGAGCAGACCTGGACGGTCGGGATCCTCGCCGACGGCGATCAACAGCTCACGTACGGCGGCCTCGGCCCGAGGCTGGTCGAAGACCGCACCGGTGGCGTAGGCCACTGTCTGTTCCACTGCCCGTTGCTGCGCTGCTGGGACTTCTGCCGAGTCGTTCGACGACTCGTCGGTCCGGTTGACTGACACGAGAACGTACCTCCGGTTGGGCTCCGCGAATGTGACAGCTGGGCCGAACTGCACCTGTTCTTCACAGAGCAGCTGCGCCGACCTACAGCACGGTTCGAACGACGGACTGGGCCGACCGAAACGGTCGACCCAGTCAGCCTAATGACCGACCTAGCGGTACGAGCCGCCCGGTCCTTCCCAGCGTTGCGTGCGCGGACCTTCGTCGCCGTCGTCCTCGGCTCGCTCGTCTCGACGCGAGTCCTCGGGCGCGCTGTTCGAGGGACGATCGTCTCCGGGCAGCGGGTAGCTCTGCGATGGAGTCGGAACCTCCCAGGTGGGAGGCGACGCCTCGGCCGGCGCGGCATCGTCCCGGTTCTGGCCGTACGGCGGCTCGTGCCGAGAGGTACGACCCTGGTCCCGAGCGTCCGGCCGGAACGGATCCGGCTGATACTGCGGCGACTGATATTCCGGCGGTTGGTTCGACGGCGGTTGGTTCGACGGCGCAGCGGTCGGCGGCTGATATGCCTGCGGCTGCTGATAGGTGGGGTGCTGTCGGTACGTCGGCGGCTGTCCCTGCGGCGGCTCGTACCGGCTCTGATCCGGTCGATCCGATTCCGGCTGCTCGCGATTCGGTTGATTCGCAGCCGGCGGCGTGGTCGGTCCCTGGTAACGGGGAACCGAGGACTGGTCACGCGGAGGCCATCCCGGAGCCGACCATCCTGCCGGGGCACCGTAATCGGGACGCGAGCCCTGGCTGGGGCCGCTCGGGCGAGGTTCCTGCCTGCGGTAGCCCTCGGAGTACCCACCCCCGTTGGGAGCACCTCCGTTGGCCGGGCCGCCGTAACCTCCGTTCGGCCCGCCGTTGTAGCCACCGCCGTTGAAACCGCCGGTTGCGGGGGCGCTGCGTCGACCGTCACCGTTGTTCGGCGCATTGACGTCTCCGGTGCCCGGCGATCCGTTGACCGGGCCACCGTTCGCCGGAGCGCCATTGGTGGGCGCGCCGTTGGTGGGCGCGCCGTTGGTGGGGGCACCGTTGTATCCGTTGCTCCCGTTCGGGTAGCCACCCTTGCTCAGCTGCGGCGAACCGGCGTAGCTGGGCTGCGGAAACTGTTGCGGCGGAAGCTGCTTCGGGGCCGGCGGCACCGGAGGCCACGGCTCGCCGCGCTCGGCGGCGAGTTCGCGGGGCGTCTTGACCGGCGGCTTGTCCGAGGGCTTGCGATCACCGAAGTCGTTGAACAGGGTGATGCGCGGCCGCTTGGTGACGCTGTGGAAGATCTTCTCGAGGTCCTTGCGGGTGAGCGTCTCGCGTTCGAGCAGCTCGGAGGCAAGGGTGTCGAGCAGGTCGCGGTACTCGTTGAGGATGGCCCACGCCTCGGTGTGCGCAGCCTCGATGAGTTTGCGCACCTCCTCGTCGATCTCACGGGCGACCTCGTGCGAGAAGTCGGACTGCTGGCCCATCGAACGGCCGAGGAACGGGTCGCCCTGTTCCTGCCCGTACCGAACCGCGCCGAGCTTGCTGCTCATGCCGTACTCGGTGACCATCGCGCGAGCGATCTTGGTGGCCTGGTCGATGTCCGAGGACGCACCGGTGGTCGGCTCGTGGAAGACGAGCTCCTCGGCCGCGCGGCCACCCATGGCCATCACGAGGCGAGCGATCATCTCCGACCGCGTCATCAGGCCCTTGTCGTCCTCGGGCACGGTCATTGCGTGGCCGCCGGTGCGACCGCGAGCGAGGATGGTGACCTTGTAGACGGGCTCGATGTCGGGCATCGCCCATGCCGCGAGAGTGTGGCCACCCTCGTGGTACGCAGTGATCTTGCGCTCGTGCTCACTGATGATGCGGCTCTTGCGGCGCGGGCCACCGACGACGCGGTCCACCGACTCCTCGAGGGACGCCTCGGTGATGACGGTGCCGTTCTCGCGAGCGGTGAGCAGTGCGGCCTCGTTGATGACGTTGGCCAGGTCGGCACCGGACATTCCGACGGTTCGCTTGGCGAGACCTTCGAGGTCGGCGTCCTGCGCGACGGGCTTGCCCGCCGAGTGCACCTTGAGGATCGCCCGACGGCCTGCCAGGTCGGGGGCACCGACCGGGATCTGCCGATCGAAGCGGCCCGGACGCAACAGCGCGGGGTCGAGGATGTCGGGGCGGTTGGTCGCGGCGATGAGGATCACGCCGGTGCGCTCACCGAAGCCGTCCATCTCGACGAGCAATTGGTTGAGCGTCTGTTCGCGCTCGTCGTGACCGCCGCCCATGCCTGCGCCGCGCTGGCGACCGACGGCGTCGATCTCGTCGACGAAGATGATGCAGGGGCTGTTCTGCTTGGCCTGCTCGAACAGGTCGCGCACTCGGGACGCGCCGACGCCGACGAACATCTCGACGAAGTCCGAGCCGGAGATGGTGAAGAACGGCACGCCTGCCTCGCCTGCGACGGCGCGCGCGAGCAGCGTCTTGCCGGTTCCGGGAGGGCCGTACAGCAGCACGCCGCGCGGAATCTTGGCACCGAGCGCCTGGTAGCGCGCCGGGTTCTGCAGGAAGTCCTTGATCTCGTAGAGCTCTTCGACTGCCTCGTCTGCGCCTGCGACATCGGCGAAGGTGGTCTTGGGCATGTCCTTCGTCAGCTGCTTGGCCTTGGACTTACCGAAGCCCATGACGCCACCGCGTCCGCCACCCTGCATGCGGCTCATCACGAAGATGATCACGCCGAGGATCAGCACCATCGGCAGGATCAGCAGCAGGAACGAGCTGAACCAGCTCTCCTGGGTGACGGTGGTGTTGTAGCTCGTCAGACCCTGTGAGTCGACCTTGTCGAAGATCTGCTCGGACGCCGAGTCCGGGTACTTCGCAATGATCTGAGTTTCGTTGCCCGAGGCCTCGTTGGCCTCTTTGAGCGTCAGCCGAATCTGTTGTTCGCGGTCGTCGATCTGCGCGGACTCGACGTTGCGGTCGTCGAGCTGGGCGATCGCCACCGAGGTGTCGACCGTCTTCCAGTCCCGCGTGTCGTTACCGAAGTAACTGAAGGCATAGATCACCAACAGAATGCCGAAAACGATGGCAAGATTTCGTATTACTGTCTTCCGATTCATACAGCTTCAGCCGAGTCGGCCGTGTCCTTTCAGTCCGCTCCCGCGCGCTGGCTGCTCCCTGCCCGCCGGATACTCCAGGCTAGCGCGAGACTCGGACATCTGACTCGCTCATACCTGGCGCTGTGCGTCCACGCACCTGTTTGCGTCGACGCTTCTACCCCTCCAACGACTGCACTCCCCCGGCAGTTCCCCACCTCTTGGGCACCCTATCCGCATCGATGGACCATTGCATACGTCTCGGCGCGGCAATGGTCCATTCACGCGAACGGGGCGGACCGAAGGAACGGACTCAGCTGTAGACCTTGGGATCGAGCAGGCCGATGTACGGCAGATCCCGGTAGCGCTCGTTGTAGTCGAGGCCGTAGCCGACGACGAATTCGTTGGGGATGTCGAAGCCCACGTTCGCGACCTCCACGTCGACCTTGATGGCGTCGGGCTTGCGCAACAACGTCACCACCGACAACGAGGCGGGCGAGCGCGTCGCGAGGTTGCGCTTGAGCCAGCTCAGGGTCAGTCCGGAGTCGATGATGTCCTCGACGATCAGCACGTGGCGTCCGGTGATGTCGCGGTCGAGGTCCTTGAGAATCCGGACGACGCCCGACGACGAGGTGGACGAACCGTAGGAGCTGACCGCCATGAACTCGAGCTGCGCCGGGATGGGCAGTGCGCGCGCGAAGTCGGTCATGAACATGATCGCGCCCTTGAGGACGCCGACCAGGAGCAGGTCACCTTCCGGCGAGCCTTCGGGATACCGCTGGGCGATCTCTTCTGCGAGTTCCGCAGTGCGTGCTTTGATCTGTTCCTCGGAAATGAGAACCGATTCGATGTCGCCCTCGTACACGGGGTTTCCCTTCATTCGTTCTCCAGGCCGACGCTCAGCCTGCCATGTCGACGCGAGCACACCAACCTGGCGTCGGGCGTTCCGCCTGGCAGCGCAACCCCGCCCTGGCCGGTCCACCGTCCGACGAGGGCATCGACGGCCCGGATCTGCCGGTCGGTCAGGGACGTCACACCCCTGCCGAGCAACCATCGGCGCAGTACTCGCCGGCGAACTGCGGGATCGAGCGGGTCGAGCGCCGCGACCGCGAGGTCCGGTGAATCGGTGTCCACGACCGATTCGGCCATCGCGTCGAGCACCCGGCCGTCCTCGCGCAACTGCTCGGCCGTCCGCGCGAGCGCCGCGGCGACACCACCGCCGAGCACGTCCTCGAGCAAGGGCAGCACCTCGTGACGCAACCGCACCCGAGTGAAATCGGTGTCGGTGTTGTGCGGATCCTCGAACGGCTCGACCCCCAGCTCGACGCAGGCAGCTCGGGTCACGCTGCGTCGAACCCCGAGCAGCGGCCGACCCCAGGGCGCATCGAATGCCGCCATGCCTGCGATCGACCGCGGTCCCGATCCGCGCCCCAACCCGAGCAGCACCGTTTCGGCCTGGTCGTCGAGGGTGTGCGCCACCAGCACCGACGCGTCGCCGCGGGCCCGGTTCAACGCGTCGTACCTGGCTCTTCGGGCGGCCGCTTCCATCCCTCCCGAACCGGTCACCTGCACCGTCAGAACACGTGCGTCATCGACGCCGAACTCGAGGGCACGCGCCGCCGCGATCGAGGCCACCTCGGCAGAGCCGGCCTGCAGACCGTGATCGACGATCAACGCCCGCACGTTCGGAGCCTCGGCCACGGTCGCTGCGGTCAGGGCCAACGAATCCGCTCCACCGGACAATGCGACGACCACCGGCCCGGGATGCACCGACAACCAACCCCGAACTGCGTGCCTGATCTCCAGCAGAGCAGGCCCTTCAGGCATTCGTGGTCGTTCCGCAGGCTCCACTCCCTCAGGTAGGAGCACTAGCCCAGAACTCGGGCGATCCAGGCGTCGGGGTCCTCGATCTCCGACAGCAACGGCAGGGTGTCGGGCCCGGTCCACACGGTGTTGAAGCGTTCCATCCCCACTGTGGCGACGACGTGATCGACGAATGCCTTGCCGCGCACGTACTGCGCCATCTTCGCGTCCATGCCGAGCAGTGCCCGGATGACGCGTTGAAGTGGATTCACCTTGCGTTGCCTGCGCTGATCGAACGCACCGCGAATCTGCGTCACGGTCGGCACGACGGCCGGTCCGACGGCGTCCATCACATGGTCGGCGTGGCCCTCGAGCAATGTGCCGAGCACCAGGAGCCGGTCGATGGCGTCGCGCTGAGGCTGCGGCTGGGTGGCGCGCAGCAGTCCGACGATGCCTGCGTCCTCGGACTTGGACAACCCGCTCGGATTCTTTCGGGCCTTCAGCGCGCCGGTGAGCCGGTTGGCGACATCGGAGAGCGGCTCGTCGGTGCCGTCGGAGAGGACCCCGACGTTCTCGCGCATGTAGCCGCCGAGCCACGGAGCGGAGGAGAACTGCACTCGATGGGTCACCTCGTGCAGGCACACCCACAGGCGGAAGTCGCTGGGCGACACACGAAGTGCACGCTCGACGGCAATCACGTTGGGCGCGACGAGGAGCAGGGTTCCGTTCTCGCCGGTGAACGGGTCGTACTGTCCGAGAATGGCGCTGGACAGGAAGGCCAGCATCGCTCCGGCCTGCAGTCCGGCCGGCTTCCCGCCGAGCAGCCCGGACGGCGGCGTACCGTCGTCGTCTCCGGTCAGGTGCTTCATCGACGCCGCGGCCGCGGCGATCCAGCCGGCACGGTCGACCACCTGGGCGTCGGGCACGGGGAGTCCGTCGGCCAGGCCGGTGGTCTCGCGCACCGGCCCCTCGGCCCGAATGGATGCGGCGGCAAGCTCTTCCACGGCTGCAGCGGCGGTGTAGCGCGAGGTGGCCGGGCCCGGGCGGGCCAGCTTGGCTCCGGCCTTGGCTGCCACGGACCAGTCGACGGCACCGGCGAAACCGGAGGTGGCTTCGCTGTCGTCGGTCTTCGCTGCTGCGTCCGTGTTCACTGGCAACCACACAATCTCAGGGTCGATGCGACGGCATCGAGGGCGGGGCGACTGACGTCGGGTGGCCGGTCGTTGGACATCAGAGCGAAGGTCAGGATCCGGCCGTCGACGTCGACGACATATCCCGCCAAAGCGCTTGCAGCAGAAAGGGTCCCGGTCTTGGCGCGAACCCAGCCCGCTCCGGTCCGATTCCCCGAGGCGTACCGATCCGTCAGGGTTCCGGTGGCACCGGCGACGGGAAGGTAGTCGAGCATCGGACGCAGCGCCGGCTGCTCGGTTCCGGCGGCCGAGGTCAACACCTGATCGAGCAGCCTGGCCGGAATCTTGCCGTCGACCGACAGCCCGCTGGCGTCCTCCAGCAGGAGTCCGGCCATGTCGAAGCCTGCGGAATAGAGGGTCTGCCCGATCGCGGCCACTGCACCGGAAAAGCTTGCGGCCGTGTTCATCTCCAGCGAGAGTTCACGTCCGACGGCCTCGGCGAGGACGTTGTCGGACCGATAGATCATCTGCTGCAAGCGGTTTCGCAGCGGAGCGGATTCGACGGATGCGATCTGATCGGCCCCGTCGGCCGCCTTGCCGGTGGTCACCACGGCCGGGTCGACGCCCAGCCCCGCGGCCAGCGCGCGGCCCGCGTCCAGTGCCGGGGTGGTGCTGCGCGGCGATTCGTCGACGAGCGGGTCCGATCTTCCGCCGTCGAGCATGATCGGTTCGATCGGCGTGATCGAACCAGCGGCGATGTCGGCGGGAAACCAGCCCTGCGCCATCGTGTCACCGGAATAGATCGAGGTGTCGACGGCGATGCTGCGCACCACCGTTCCGCTGCGCCGAATCTGCTCGACCAGGTCGTCGATGCGCGCCGCGCCGGGATAGAACCCGTCGGTTCCGACCGGCAGCGCGGTGAGTGTCGGGTCGCCGCCCGCGATCAGCACGATGTTGCCCTCGCCGCTTCCCTGGACCACGCGGGTGGTGACGCGGTGATCCGCCGGGAGCGCGAGCATCGCAGCCGCCGCGGTGAGCACCTTGGTGGTCGAGGCAGGCGTCATCGGAGTGTCGGGGTTCTGGGACCAGAGCACCTGGCCGGTCTGCGCGTCGGCGACGGTTCCGGTGAACGTGCCGAGGGCGGGATCGTCGACCACCTGGGCGAGTGCGGCTGCCAGACCTGCCGCGTTCGGCATCGGTGCCGATTCCGGGAACGGGGTGATCGCCGGGTCGGGCAGCACGGTGTCGGGTGGCGGCTCGATCGCGGTCTCGGCACCGTCGGACACCGACGGCAGCACCAGCGCTGCGGTCGTCACGGCGAGGATCACCACGAACACGGCACACAGCGTCAGGATCATGCGCTTCTTCCTGCGCCGTCGACCCGCTGTGGGGCCGAGAAACCGCCGTGTCAGCCCCGCCACTGTTCCTCCGTATCTGCCGTGGTCGTACCCACGATCGTTCAGTCAACAGTATCCTCGGGTCCGGTAGCCTTGCGCCGCCACCATCGACACATTCGCAACGACTCGGGCCGTTTCGGCTCGACGAAGACAGTGAGGACTGCACGTGCCGTTCGACGTCACCATCGAGATCCCCAAGGGGCAGCGCAACAAGTACGAGGTAGACCACGTCACCGGACGTGTTCGCCTCGACCGCTACCTCTACACCGCGATGGCGTATCCAGCCGATTACGGCTTCATCGAGAACACGCTCGGCGAGGACGGCGATCCCCTCGACGCACTGGTGCTGCTGCCGGAGTCGGTCTTCCCCGGTGTCATCGTCGAGGCCCGCCCCGTGGCGATGTTCAAGATGGTCGACGAGGCAGGCGGCGACGACAAGGTTCTGTGCGTCCCGGCAGGCGACACCCGTTGGGATCACATCCAGGATCTGAGCGACGTCTCGACGTTCGAGCTCGACGCGATCAAGCATTTCTTCGTCCATTACAAGGATCTCGAACCCAACAAGCACGTCACCGGGGCAGACTGGGTTGGCCGCGCCGAGGCCGAGGCCGAAATCGCTGCGTCGTTCAAGCGCTTGACGGACAATCCGGGTCACTGATCGTTTCGGCACCACACCTCGTCTCGGCCGTGCGCCGACGAAACATAGTTTGGGGAGACGTATGACCGACAGCACTTCCAACGGTGATCGGCGCAATCTCGATTCGCGACCGATCTCGGATCCGACGCAGTTTCCCGATCTGCCGGTGACGGTCGTCCTCGACCGGATCCCGGTGCCGATCCTCGCGGTCGATCCCACCGGTGCCATCGTGTTCGCGAACGAGGCCTTCGACGATCTGTTCGGTCTCGACCGCAGCGAGCGGGAGGACTTCCACCTGCACGACATCTTCCCCGACCGGGCACCGGAGGGCGTCAACGTCGCGGACATGTTCCTCACGACGGTGGCCACCCGCGCGGATTCTCTGTGGCGGATGACCGACAAGACCGGCGATATC
This sequence comes from Rhodococcus sp. NPDC006774, assembly GCF_040636045.1. NCBI lineage: Bacteria > Bacillati > Actinomycetota > Actinomycetes > Mycobacteriales > Nocardiaceae > Rhodococcus > Rhodococcus sp. NPDC006774. The sequence continues at coordinate 543,601 of NZ_JBEYIW010000001.1, forward strand.
GTGCAGGTGCGCGCCAGCAAGTCGATCCTGCGCCGCACCGAGGACACCATCGTGCTCGTCGCGTTGGAGGACTTCACCGATCAGCTGTGGAACGACCCCAAGAGCGCTTTGCGCTGACGCACGGCACACGTTCTTCCCCGAACGTCGAACGGTGTACGCCTGCGAATCATTCGCCGGCGTACACCGTTGCTCTGTTTCCGCCCGCGTGCTTGGACTCGTACATGGCCGTGTCGGCGTCGAGCAGCACGTTGTGGACCAGGTCGGCACCGTCACCGGACTCGGCGGCGGCGAACCATCGGCCGCCGTCCAGCAGGGCCACCCCGACACTGACCGTCACCGGTACGTCGTCGGCTGGGTCGTGAATGGACTCGAGAATCTCGTGGGCGATCCTGTGCGCGGCGGCATCGTCGACCGGTAGCGCGATCGTGAACTCCTCACCGCCGGTACGTGCCACACACGGCCGTCCGCCCGTGACCGCGTTGAGCCTGCGGGCCGTACGGCGCAGAACCCGATCACCCGCTGCATGGCCGTAGGTGTCGTTGACTCGTTTGAACTGATCGAGATCGACCACCATGAGCGCGACCGAGCGTTCCTCGTCCAGCGAGTTCATCATGCGTTGCAGCCGCAATTCCAGGCCGCGTCTGTTGAGCAGTCCGGTCAGCGAGTCCGTGTTGGCGAGATCGAGCTGACGCTGGATCACTGCCCGGAACGCGAGCACCGAGTTGACCACCAACAGCGTGGCAAGAGTTCTGGCGACGGTCGATGCCAGGTCGTGTGTGTCCTCGGCGAATGCCAGTGCTGCCAGCGCCACGACCACTGCGTTGACGAACAGCATGTGGAATTCGAGTACTCGGCGCCGGGAGAAGTAGACGATGTAGATGCCGATCACCGCGAACAGTGCCGCCACATTCAGTGCGAGGTCTCGGCCTGCGAAGGTGAGCAGCATCGCCGCGACGCCCACGTCGGCGTACACCACGAACCATCCGGGCATGTGCGACACGTCCGCCGAGCGAAGAAACCACCACGCCCCCACCGGAACGGTCGAGATCAGCACCAGTGTGCAGGCGATTTTGGCCGCATTGCCTTCGGGTCCGTCGGCGGAGAACATCGCAATGACCCCGATCAGACCGAACGACGGAACCAGGGCGGCGATTCCCAGGGCGACGAATCGTTCGAGCCGCACCGAGCCTGGTCGAGGCCCGTTCACCCGTCTGTGCGGCGGTCGATCGCGATCGAATGGCACCGCGTTCCCCTCCGTCCGTTCTGACTGTTCGGGCGAGCATGCGGACCTGTGCGGCGGCCGGTCGACGAGCGTGTCAGGTAGCGCGATCGTTCATTTGCGCATCAGACGTTACCGGCGCGCCGCTCGGGCAGGTCCGGCCTGATCGTTTCGTAATCGGTCAAGAAGCGATCGAGCAACGCGACCAGCGATTCTCTGTCCTCCCGTGTCCACCCCTCGATGACTCGTCCGAGATTGTCGGTTCGTCGATGCTGGATCGCCGCCGCCGCTTCCCGACCCGACTCCGTCACCGCGAGCACGAATGCTCGACCGTCACGTTCGTCGGGCAGCCGCTCGACATGCCCCCGTTCGACCAGCTGAGCCACCTGCCTGCTCACCGTCGACGGATCGGAATTCACCATCGCGGCGAGTTCACTGGACCGCATCGGTCCGTCGCGCAGGAGCCTGAACAAGCATACGTACGCAGCGCCGTCCACACCTCCCGAGGACGAGATCGCAGCGATGTTGCGCTCACGCAGGCGTTGCAGCCGAACCAGCTGTGTGCCCAGTTCCTCGGCGAACTCGACCACGTCAGTTACCGGTGAACTGCGCCGGTCGCTTCTCGAACACCGAGGTGATCGCCTCGGTGAGGTCGTGCGAGGCGAGGAAGGCGGCGTTCCAGGCCGCGACGTAGCGAAGCGAATCGTCGACGCTGGAGGAGCGAGAATGATCCAGCACCGTCTTGATGCCCTGCACCACCAGAGGCGGGTTGGCAGCGATGGCGGCGGCGCAGTCGCGAGCAGCGGCGAGGGCGGCGTCGTGGTCCTCGAACACGTCGTTGACCAGACCGATCTTCTCGGCGCGCGCGGCGTCGATGTCCTTGCCGGTCAATGCGAGCTCACGCAGGTGGCCGTCACCGATGATCGCGGGGAGACGGGCCAGAGAACCCATGTCGGCGACGATCGCGACCCGCACCTCGCGCACGCTGAACTTCGCATCGGCGCTGGCGTATCGCACGTCGGCGGCGGTGATGAGGTCGACGCCACCGCCGATGCACCAGCCTTGGATCGCAGCGACGACGGGCTTGCGGCAGTCCGCGACGGCGTTGATCGCCTTTTGCATCGTCTTGATGGTGTCGTGGAAGGACGTCCGAGGACCGGCCAGTGCCTGGTCTGCCATGAGAGGACCGAACGTTCCGGCCATCGCGGCCAGATCCAGTCCGTAGGTGAAGTTCTTGCCGGAGCCGGCGAGCACCACTGCCCGAACCTCGGGATCGGCGTCGAGCTGCGCGAACAGCTCGGTGCTCTCGCTCCAGAAGTCGGGGCCCATTGCGTTGCCCTTGCCGGGCCCGAGAAGTGTCACTTGCGCGATGTGGTCCGCGATCTCCACCGAGAAGGCTTTCCAGGTTAGTTCCGTCATGCCTGCGAGCCTAGCGGCAGCGTCGCACATTCCCGCACCGCATGTTACGGCGCGTAACGTCTGCGCTAAGTCCCTGCTCAGCTCTGGTACATACGCCGAATCGAGCCCATCATCGACTCATGCTGATGCATCAGGGACTCGGCCTGGAGACGTTCAACGATCTGCCGCGCCGCAAGGCGGTGCATGCGCTGTACGCGTGCTGTTGCTCGGTGGCGTGGGCGTCCAGGGTGGCGGACGGCCGCAGGTATCGCTCTCGAACAGACCTGTTCACGGCAGGCGACGCCGAACTCGCCGAACTCTCGGACGCCGATGTGGATTCGCTCGCCGAGACACTCCCGGAGCCGAGCAAGGTGTGCGCGGCCATGGATTCCGACACTCGCGGAGCATTGGGAACTGCCGCCAGGGCGTACGACGATCGGTTCGGCTACCCGTACGTGTCGAGTCGGTTGTTCGAGCCCGAGGGCTTCGAGCCGCGCGACATCCTGGTGGATCTGGGCCATCGTCTCGACAACGACGACCAGACCGAGCGCAAGATCATGCGCGACGAGATGTCGAAGATCAACCACATCCGACTGGATCGCATGCTGGGGCCAGAGGGCGGCTGGCCGCAGTACTGACCGCCGGCAACCGAACCGGGGTCAGCCGAACAGACCGACGACGCGACCGATCAGGCCACCCGCGATCAGGATCGCCAGCAACACCACCACACAGATGATGACGATCGGCATCACGCGGCTGCGCTGCGGCGGTTCGTGGTTGGGGCCGCCGATTCCCGTTTCGGCGGGCGGGGTGTCTCCAGGCGTGACGCTGCCTCCCGCTTCGAGTCCTGCGGTGACGTCGGGATCCGGATTCTGAGCATTCATCTGCCCCGGTTACCCGGTGCGGTGTCCCTCAATCGAGATGTGCCCTAGCTATCGCTCCCGCGAACAATTCCGACACCGCGTCGGCGATGACTCCCTCGTCGATTTCCTCCGGATCCACCGAATGTTCGACGGCCAATCCGGAGATCAATGCCGCCAGTGACGTCGCGAGGCGTCGGGCATCGAAGTTCTCGCCGACGCCCCAATAGTCTGCTCGCTCGGCGATGAGGCGTTCGAGCTCGAGCCGCAATGCTCGACGGTCGGTGCGGTAGCGCTCGGCGACGGCCGGGTCGCGTCCGGCGAGGATGCCGAACTCGACGGTCAACAGCGGCCATCGAGGTTCGGCGACCACCCAGGACGCGATCTCTCCACCGCCGGCTCCGGCTGCCGCGCCGGGGTCCAGATCGGAAATATGGGCCAGCACGCGGGCGGCGAGGTCGAGGGAGCGCCGGGCGAGCAGTTCGGCGAAGAGCGCTTGCTTGGACTCGAAGTTGGAGTAGACGGCTCCCTTGGTGAAGCCGGCCCGGTCTGCGATGTCGGTGAGTTTGGCTGCGGCATAGCCACGTTCGGTGAATTCGTCGGCTGCCGCGGCGAGCAGCCGGTCCCGTACGTCGGTGCGTTGGGGTCGTCGCCGGTCCTGTGTCGACCCCCACTTTTCTTGCTCGTCGGCATTCACGATACCTAGAGTATTGAATACCTCGGGTATCGACAAGATTCAGGAGTCACCCATGCGCAAGATGTCACTGCTCGCCGCCGCGGTGCTGGTCCTTCAGCTCGGCTTCATCCTCAGCTACGTCTCGGCGTTCCATCAGCCGACTCCGCACGCGATCCCGATCGCGGTGGTCACCGAGGCCGGCCTCCCCGAAGGACTGGACCGACAGACCGCCGACCGCCTCGACGCCATCGACGGCACTCCGCTCGAGGCGCGCACCGCGGCCGATACCGCGGAGGTCCGTTCACTGCTCCGCGATCGAGACATTCTCGGGGCCTACGTCGTCGGAGCCGACGGAACGGACACCCTCATCACCGCGAGCGCGGCGGGCAGTTCCGTGGCCACCGCGCTGGAATCGATCTTCACCGAGGTCGACGCCGCGCAGGGTCGCCAGTTCGTGGTCCGAGACGAGATTCCGGTCGGCGTGCACGACAACCGAGGGCTGTCCGGCTTCTACCTCTCGGTCGGCTGGGTCGTCGGCGGGTACCTGCTGGCCGCCGCCTTCGGATTGCTCATCGGCGCACCGACCTCGCGCCGCGAAACCGGCGTCCACGTCGGCATTCTCGCGGTGTACTCGGCCGCATCGGGTGCGCTCGGAGCCTTCCTCACCACTCATGTCCTGGAAACCTTTGCCGGCCACTGGTTTCCGCTCACCCTGCTGGGTACCGCGGTGGTCTTCGCCACCGGATTGTTCACCATGGGCCTGCGCGCACTGATCGGCGTCGCCGCGGTTCCCGCCGCGATCGTCCTCTTCGTGATCCTCGGAAACCCGAGCGCAGGAGGCGCTTTCGGGGCCGATGTCCTACCGTCGCTCTACGCGTCGATCGGTCGATGGATCACCCCGGGCATCGGCACCGAGGGCGTGCGAAGCATCGTGTACTTCTCGGGCACCGGGCTGGGGCAGCCTGCACTGGGCCTGACGCTCTACGTCGTGATCGGCGCGCTGCTGATGGTTGCGGCGTCCCTGCGGCGTCGGTCTGCACACAACCCGGTGAGCTCACGCGAGACCAGTAAAGTGTGATCCCATGACCTCCACCTTCCCGTTGCCACTGCCCGATCTCGCCGTCCGCACACTCGGAGGCGCAGTCGTGTGGGCGAACGACGAGACGTTCGCGGAGAAGGAGAATCTGGTCAGGCCGGGCAAAGCCGACTATTCGACGGCGACGTTCGGGCACAAGGGTCAGATCTACGACGGGTGGGAGACGCGACGCCGACGCGAGGCCGGCTACGACGAGGCGATCGTGCGTCTCGGAGCGCCCGGGGTCGTCTCGGCGGTCGTCGTCGACACCGCGTGGTTCACCGGAAACTATCCGCCGGAGATCTCGATCGAGGCCGCCGAGGTCGACGGATTTCCGTCACCGGAAGAGCTGCACGCCCAGACCGAATGGACCACCATCGTCCCGCGCAGCCCGGTCAACGGCGACAGCGAGAACAGGTTCGCCGTTGCCTCCGATGCGCGGTGGACGCACGTGAAACTGTCGATCTATCCCGACGGCGGAGTGGCGCGGTTGCGGGTGCTGGGCCGCGGCAAGCCCGACCCCAAGTTCCTCGCTGCCGGGCCGGTCGACCTGGCTGCCCTCGAGAACGGCGCGTACGTCTCGGCGTGCTCCAACATGTTCTACAGCTCACCCAACAACCTGCTCTTCCCCGGTCCCCCGCGGTCGATGGGTGAGGGCTGGGAGACCTCGCGTCGACGCAACGACGCGAACGACTGGGTTCAGGTGCAGCTCGCCGGTACCGGGCACATCTCTCTCGCCGAACTCGACACCACCTGCTTCCTCGGAAACGCGCCGGGTGCGGCATCGCTGCGGGGCCGCCTCGGCGACGGCGAATGGATCGAACTGTTGCCGCGCACGACGTTGCAGCCGGACACCCGGCATCGTTTCGTGCTCGACCACGACACTCCGGTCTCGGAGGTTCGGATGGACATCTTCCCCGACGGCGGCATGGCGCGATTGAGACTGTTCGGTGATCTGGCAGGAGTGGAGCCTGCGGAATGACCGGAGTTGGCAAGCCTTCTGCGTAAAGAAGGCTGGGGCAATAGGGTTGGTTCATGTCCCGGCTACTTCATCCGAATGCAGCCCATGTGGCCGACACTCTGATTTCACGTGGTCATCACGGGGTGGTGGTGAACAGTCCTGAGGGCACCCACACGGCCGCCGATGCTGCTGCGGCACTGGGCGTCGAGGTGGGCGCGATCGTGAAGTCGATGGTGTTTCTGCTGGGCGACGAGCCGGTGTTGCTACTGGTCTCCGGTGCCCACAACGTTCATCTCGAGCACACCGGTGAGCGTCTCGGCGGCACGTTGACGCGCGCACCTCTCGACACGGCCAAGCATGCCACCGGGCAGCCGATCGGGGGGATCGCCCCGGTCGGCCACCCCACCAACCTGGACACGTTCGTCGACCAGGATCTGGCCGGGTACGCCGAGGTGTGGGCGGCCGCCGGTCACACCAACACGATCTTCCGGTCCACGTTCACCGAGTTGGTGCGCATCACGGCAGGTCTGGCGATCGACGTCACCTGACCGTCTGATCAGGACGCGAGCGTCGGGGCGATCGGTGCGCCGAGGACCGCGTCGACAACGTCGATGTCGAGTCGGGTGCCGCGGGATTCGAGCAGCGGCAGTACTGCGTTGTTGATCAGAACCGACTGCCGAGCCGCATCGCCGAGCACTGTCAACGTCACACCGTCGGCCACATCGGCCGCGGTGACGTCGGAGATCAGACTGGCCAATCCCGCCGGTGTTCCGACGTAACGGATCGACGACGGGCTGGTCGGTGCATCCAGTGCGGCGAATTCCCGACGGGCCGTCCGGGCATCGACCGCGATGTGGATCTCGAGGTCGAGAAACACTGCCGTGCTGTCGGCGGATTCACCGCGGTCGACTGCCTCGGCCCGTACCCGGGCCAGGTGTTGCTGGGATTCTCGCAGGTCCGAGGCCTGGATTCGGACTACGTCCGTCTCGGGAGCGGCGGTCAGTTCGGTCCAACCTGCAGTGAACTCGACGGCGACGCGGGTGAAGTTGTGCGACATGAGTGGTGGTCCTGATTCTTCAGTCGGTGGTATTCGGTCGGAGCGGAGCCGAACTCGAACACGAACCGGACGCAGTGCGGCACAGATCCACGTATCTGTTGCACCAGTGGCGGTTGCCCGTCCACACGACACTCACGGTCATGACGCCATGCTAACTGTCGGCAGGGGTGCACGGGGATCCAACCCCGGCGGCTCCGTCGGCCAGCTCGGGGAAGGGTCGCGGGTCGGGTACGGGGTTCCACCAGCCGGCGTCCTCCGAGTAGTGCCAGTTCGGTCCCGACTCGACCAGGGCGGCGAGTGCGTCGACGAGTCGGTCCACATCGGCGGACGAGCTGCCGAGTCCGATGCTGGCTCGAACCGCTCCGGCCGCGTGCCCCAGCCTGCTCAGCAGTGGGTGCGCGCAGAACTTTCCGTCGCGCACACCGATGCCGTGTTCGGCGGAGAGGTATGCAGCGACCTCACCGGGGTCGCGTCCGGCGACGGTGAAGGTGACGATGCCGACACTGTCGGGTGCATCGGCCCACACCTCGAGTTGCTCGACACCGTCCAGTGCGGCCAGCCCGTCGCGCAAGCGGGACGACAGATCCCGCTCGTGCGCCTGCAACTCGGCATCGTCGAATCCGGCAATGGCCTCGCAGGCCGCAGCCAAGGCGGCAACGCCGAGCACGTTGGGTGTGCCCGCCTCGTGCCGCTGCGGTGCCGGAGCCCACTCGGTGTGGTCGAGGCCCACGCTGCGTACCGCGCCACCGCCGGCCAGGTGTGGCTCACCGAGGTCCAACCAATCACGTGCGCCCACAAGCACTCCCGCGCCGAACGGGGCGTAGAGCTTGTGCCCTGAGAACGCGAGGTAGTCCACGCCGAGTGCGCCGATGTCGACCCGACGATGCGGAACCAGCTGAGCACCGTCCACCGCGATCCGCGCGCCGTGCCGGTGCGCCAGTGCCGCGAGTTCCGCGATCGGCAGAACTTCACCGGTGACGTTCGATGCGCCCGTGATCGCCAGCAGCGCAGCGGGTTTCGCGGCGAGTTCGGCGTCGAGACGCTCGATGGTCTCGGCCAGGGTCGACGCAGCAACCACCACTCTTCGGTCCCGCCACGGAAGCAGGTTCGCGTGGTGTTCGATATCGAGCACCACGGTGTCGCCCGGCACACACGCGGCCAGCAGGTTCAGCGAGTCGGTGGTGTTCCGCGTGAACACCACCACCGAATCCTTGTGCGCACCAACAAAATCGGCGACGGTCACCCGAGCCTTCTCGTACGCCGCCGTGGAGACCCGTGAGGCGTATCCGGCACCGCGATGCACACTCGAGTAGAACGGCAGCAGTTCCGCGATCCGATCGGTCACCGCCGCCAGAGCCGGTGCGCTGGCCGCGTAGTCGAAGTTGGCATACGTGCAGGTGCCGCCCTGCACCAGCGGTACCTGTAGATCCGTGCCCGAAACAGGGGCAAAAGGAGCACAGGGGCGGGAGAGTACGGATGTCATGACAGATCAAGCCCTCACGTTCGAGGGACCCGCAACCGAAAGGAGTTCGTGAACGAGTCCGCGCTTGCCGCGCCGGTTTTCCGGCGTCAGCCTGGTCGTCACCCGGAGCACCCCACCGCGGAGGAGGGTTGCCGACCAGCGAGCCGGGGCTTGATGCTGGTACTCGTGACCGTGGGGAAGACATTTGCAAACTCGCTGCGGTTTTGTCAAGCCGGAACTCACCCGTGGGCAGCAGTAGGATTCCCGCGGTGGGAAGGCGCGCTCGTTCACCTGCTGGCAAACAGAACGTGAGATAACCAACGGCGCTGCTGCTCGCCAGCACCACAGAGTCATGTCGAGAAGAAACGAGAAGGGCGCCCGGTTGTCTGTGCATCAAGAGAACGATCTGCCGGGTTCGAGCGCGGATGTCGCGCCTGCACCGGCGGAGTTTCTTCGCTCGTCTCTCGCCCCTCCCGCCCGGACGCTCATCGACGTTCTCCGTGACACCGCCGATCGTTTTCCCGACGCCCCCGCCATCGACGACGGTGCCGTGTCGGTCAGCTATTCGGAGTTGTTGGACGACATCGCCGAGGGCGCGAAGTGGCTCGCCGATGCCGGCGTCAGGCGCGGCGATCGCGTCGGCATCCGCATGCCGTCGGGTTCCTTCTCCCTCTATGTCGCGATCTTGTCGATCCTTGCGGTCGGTGCCGCGTACGTGCCGGTGGATGCGGACGATCCCGAGGAGCGCGCCGAGTTGGTCTTCGGCGAAGCACAGGTGACGGCCATCGTCACTGCGGGCGGCATCGCCGCAGGTACTGCCCCCAAACAGGACGTTCCTCAGCACGACCTCCCCGAACGCAATGCCGGACTGCCCACCCCGGAGGACGACGCGTGGGTCATCTTCACCTCGGGTTCGACCGGCACTCCCAAGGGCGTTGCGGTCAGTCATCGCAACGCGGCGGCGTTCGTCGACGCCGAGGCCCGCATGTTTCTGCAGAAGGACCCGCTCGGTCCGGGCGATCGAGTGCTGGCCGGGCTCTCGGTGGCGTTCGACGCGTCGTGCGAGGAGATGTGGCTCGCGTGGCGGCACGGTGCGTGTCTGGTTCCCGCGCCCAGGTCGTTGGTTCGGTCCGGTTTCGATCTGGGTCCGTGGCTCGTCTCCCGCGACATCAGTGTCGTCTCGACGGTGCCGACGCTGGCGTCGCTGTGGCCCGCGGTGGCGCTGGAAGCGGTGCGGCTGCTCATCTTCGGTGGCGAGGCCTGCCCGCCGGAGCTGGCCGAGCGGCTCGCCGTCGAAGGCCGTGAGGTCTGGAACACGTACGGCCCCACCGAGGCAACGGTCGTCGCGTGCGCGGCGATCATGGACGGGAAGGGGCCCGTCCGCATCGGATTGCCCCTCGACGGGTGGGACCTGGCTGTGGTCGACGGCTCCGGCACCCCGGTGCAGGTCGGCGAAATCGGTGAGTTGGTCATCGGCGGCGTCGGACTCGCTCGGTATCTCGACCCGGCCAAGGACGCCGAGAAGTACGCCCCCATGCCGTCCCTCGGGTGGGAACGGGCGTATCGCAGCGGCGATCTGGTCAAGCTCGAGCTCGAAGGTCTGCTGTTCCAGGGTCGCGCCGACGATCAGGTCAAGCTCGGCGGTCGACGCATCGAGCTCGGCGAGATAGACAATGCGCTGCAAGCACTTCCGGGCGTCGGCGGTGCGGCGGCCGCCATCCGCAAGACGGCCGCCGGCAACTCGGTGCTCGTCGGATACCTCGCCAGCACCAACCCCGATTTCGACCTCGAAGCCGCTCGCGAATTGCTGGCCGAGCAGTTGCCTGCAGCGCTGGTCCCCCGGCTCGCGCTGGTGGACGAGATGCCCACGCGCACCTCGGGAAAGGTCGACCGCAATGCCCTGCCGTGGCCCCTGCCCGGCATGGCGGGGGCATCCTCGCTCGGCGGGACGGCAGGGTGGGTGGCGGAGCTGTGGACCAACATCCTCGGTGCCCAGGTTTCCGACGAGAACGCCGATTTCTTCGCCAACGGCGGCGGTTCGCTCTCGGCCGCTCAGTTGGTGACCGCGTTGCGCGAGCGGTTCCCCGAGATCACCGTCGCGCAGCTCTACGACCATCCGCGGCTGGGTTCGCTGGCGCAGTATCTCGACGATCTGAAGCCTGTCGTCGAGGCCGTTCCTCGTGAGGTCGCCCCTACGTCACGCACCGCGCAATGGGCGCAGATCGCGGCAACGGTTCCGTTGACCACCCTCACCGGATTGCAGTGGGTCACCTGGCTCGGGCTGCTGTTCAACGTCATGTCCTGGTTCGGCGACGTGCCCTGGGCTCCGACGCTGTCGTGGTGGTGGGTGCTCGTGGCATTCGTCCTGTTCATCACTCCGGTCGGCCGGATGGCGATCTCGGTGATCGGATCTCGCATCCTGTTGGCCGGGCTGAAACCCGGCGCGTATCGACGCGGCGGGAGCATGCACATAAGGCTGTGGGCGGCAACACGATTGACCGATGCCAGCGGTGCGTCGAACCTCTCGGGCGCACCGTGGATGGTCTACTACGCGCGCGCTCTGGGGGCCAAGATCGGCAAGGGCGTCGACCTGCACACGATGCCGCCGGTCACCGGCATGCTCGAGCTGGGCGACGGCTGTTCCATCGAGCCGGAGGTGGATCTGTCCGGGCATTGGATCGACGGAGATCTCGTCTACATCGGCGGCGTCGAGATCGGTGCCGGTGCCACCGTCGGTGCCCGCTCGACACTCTTGCCCGGCACCAAGGTCGGCAAGAACGCCGTCGTGACGGCAGGCTCCGCCGTCGTCGGACGGGTGAAGGCCGGTCAGATGTGGTCCGGTTCGCCTGCCCAGAAGGTCGGCAAGGCCGATCATCCGTGGCCCGCGGAAACGCCGCCACGCGCGACGAAGTGGGTGTTCGCGTACGGCGTCGCGTCGCTGTTCCTGTCCGGCATGGCACTGTTCTCGATCGGCGTCAGCCTGGTGCTGATGGGCTGGTGGATTCACACCGCGGACTCCGTGCTCGACGCCTTCGAACGTGGGCTGGTGATGTTGCCCGTCGCAACGATGGTCTCGCTTGCGGTGTTCGCGGTGATCACCGTAGTCGCGGTGCGGTTGCTCAGCATCGGTCTCGTCGGCGGCTATCACCCGGTGCGCAGCCGCATCGGCTGGCAGGTGTGGGCCACCGAACGCCTGATGGACTCCGCGCGCACCTTTCTGTTCCCGCTCTACGCATCTCTGTTGACGCCGCATTGGCTCCGGCTCCTCGGCGCGAAGATCGGCAAGGACGTCGAGGCGTCGACGGTGCTGATGATCCCCAAGTTCACCACCGTCGCCGACGGCGCGTTCCTCGCCGACGACACCATGGTCGCCAGCTACGAACTCGGCGGCGGCTGGATGCATCTGGGCGACGCCAAGGTGGGCAAGCGGGCGTTCCTCGGAAACTCCGGCATGACCGGGCCGGGACGAACCGTGCCGAAGAACGGGCTCGTCGCCGTTCTGTCCGCCACGCCGGACAAGGCGAAGTCCGGCTCCTCGTGGCTCGGTAGTCCGCCGGTGCGGCTGCGCCGGGCCGCCGGTAGTGCGGACTCGTCGCGCACGTTCGATCCGCCGCGGAAGCTGAAGGTCGCCCGGGCGTTCGTCGAGACCTGTCGACTGCTCCCCGTCGTCGTGACCTTCGGCATCGGGCTCGGAGTGCTGTTCTCGCTCACCGCGCTCGCCGACGCCGTCGGGTACTGGTTGGCGGCACTGCTCAGTGGCGTCGTCCTGCTCGTCGCCGGTTTCGTGGCCGCGGCGGTGTCGGCGTTGGCGAAGTGGTTGTGGGTGGGCCGGATCGGCAAGACCGATCATCCGCTGTGGAGTTCGTTCGTGTGGCGCAACGAGGTGGCAGACACGTTCGTCGAGACCGTTGCCGCACCGTGGTTCGCTCGCGCCGCGGAGGGCACCGCGGTGCTGAACATGTGGTTGCGGTGGCTCGGTGCGGACATCGGCCGTGGCGTCTGGTGTGAGACGTACTGGCTTCCCGAGGCCGATCTGGTGACGTTGGCCGACGGTGCGACGGTCAACCGAGGGTGCGTTGTGCAGACGCACCTGTTCCATGATCGGATCATGTCCATGGACACGGTCGATCTCGGCAGAGGCGCAACACTGGGACCACACTGTGTCGCGCTGCCTGCATCGGGTATAGGTGATGGTGCGACGGTGGGGCCTGCCTCCCTGGTGATGCGCGGCGATACGGTTCCCGCGCATACTCGTTGGCAGGGCAATCCGATCGCGCCGTGGGCCAAGGGTGATCCCTTCCCGCGTATTCGCGACGACCGAAACGAGGGGTGATCTACCGTGCCGGACAGGCTCGTGGCACCGGTGTTCGACGTCGACTCCAGTGACAATCCGATCGATACGTACCTTCCGCAGAACGGCAACCGCGGCTATCGCGTCTCGCGCTACGAACTCGACCTCGAGTACAAGGTCGAGAGCAACCGGTTGACGGGTAAGGCGAAGATCACCGCGGTCACCACGGCGACGGTGTCGAAGTTCGCGCTCGATCTCGGTCCGGCTATGAACGTGTCGAAGGTGTCGGTCAACGGCTCACGCTCGGTGAAGTTCAGCCACCAGCGCGGCAAGCTGAAGATCACCCCGGCCAAGCCCATCGCGTCGGGTGCGGCACTGGTGGTGACCGTGGCGTACGGCGGAACACCCAAGCCCATCAACGGTTTGTGGGGTGAGGTCGGCTGGGAAGAGCTCACCGAGGGCTCGCTCGTCGCCAGCCAACCCAACGGTGCTGCGTCGTGGTTTCCGTGCGACGACCATCCGGTGTCCAAGGCCAGCTACGGCATCACCATCACCACCGATTCCCCGTACTACGCGGTGGCCAACGGAACGTTGGTGCGCAAGCAGACTCGCGCCAGCCGCACCACGTGGGTGTACGAGCAGCCCGAGCCGATGGCCAGCTACCTCGCGACCATCCAGATCGGTCCGTACGAGCATCGCATCGTCAGTCCGGGGCCGGTGCCGATGAAGGCCATCACTCCGCCGCGCCTGCGAACGCAGTTCGATCACGACTTCGGTCGACAGCCGCAGATGATGGACACTTTCGTACGGCTCTACGGCCCTTACCCTTTCGCGTCGTACACCGTGGTGGTGACCGACGACGATCTGGAGATTCCGATCGAGGCACAGGGGCTGTCGATCTTCGGTGCCAATCACTGTTCCGGTTCCCGGTACTACGAGCGTCTGGTGGCGCACGAGTTGGCGCACCAGTGGTTCGGCAATTCCCTGACCCTCGGCAAGTGGGCCGACATCTGGCTGCACGAGGGATTCGCCTGCTATTCCGAATGGATCTGGGCCGAGAACTCCGGCGGCGCAACGGCTCACGACAAGGCCAAGCGCGCGCACACCATTCAGCGCGGATTGGCCATGGACATGCAGCTCACCGATCCCGGGCCTGCACGCATCTTCGACGACCGCGTCTACAAACGCGGTGCACTGGCACTGCACGCACTACGACGCACCATCGGCGACGAGCGCTTCTTCGGCCTGATCCAGGAATGGACCTCCAAATACCGCTACTCGACGGTGGCGACCGCGGACTTCACCGACCTCGCCTCCCGCTTCGGTTGCCCCCGAACTCTGTGGGACGCATGGTTGATCGACAAGCAGTTGCCGTCGTTGCCGTAGGTCTCGGCGGCAGATCGGCTCCCCAGTTTCGGATATCGGCCTGCAATCGGAGGCATATTTCCGAATCCGGGGAGCCGATCCGCCGGTCAGACCCGACGACGCCGCTTCTGCGCGTAGCCGATGGTCAAGAAGCCAGCCGACATCAACGCGAAAAGATTGATCGGCGACGCGATGGCACGGCCGACACTCGCATCGAGTGCCACGACCTGAAACAGCACCCAGCACACGATGACGCCCAGCACGGCGAAAATCGGCCAGGGTCCGGAGTAGTTGTACTTCATGCTCGCTCCCTCAGCAGAACGTTGCTCCACCGGTCAGGCCACCGCCGACAGCTCCGCCGATTGCGCCGACCAAGCCGCCTCCGACTGTACCCACGACCGGGAGCGTCACGGTCCCCACACCGGCTCCTGCGAGCCCGGCCGCGGTGCCCCCGGACACCGCACCTCCCCCGATCCCCGCCAGGCAATTTCCGATACTCAGCGTGGTGACCTCACCGTCGCTGGGCACCGCCACCGCGTGCACTCGGAGGGCGGAGCCCGAAACGGCGTACTGAACCTCGACCTGACTGCCATCTGCGGCGGTGGCGTGCGTAGGCAGCGACTCCGTCGCACCCGTCTCGATATTTTTTGCCGTGGCTGTTCCGTCGTCTGCCACTGCGACGTCGTAGCCGACCAACGCCACAGAGAAGTCACTGTCACTGGTTTTGGCGACTCCGAGGGCGGGCGAATCCACGGTCTGCGCTTGCGCAGGAACTGCTGCCCCCACTATGGAGCCGAATCCTGCTGCGGCGACGAAGATTCCGGTAGCGATGCGTGATGCGTTGCGCTTGGTCATCATTCCCCTTCGGTTTCAGCACGTCATTTCCTTAACCAAAGTATTGAAATGGCGGCGGGGCCGTCAACCCCTTGGGGTGCAAACCTGACTGTTCACCTCATCGCTACCCGAGCGAGATGATCAGCCCAGCCACGGCGTAGCCGTACAGCGCTGCCGTTGCCAGTGCTTGACGCCAGAAGCCCGTCGGAAACGATGCCGCCCAGCGTCCCCTGCCGTCCAGTTGCAGATCGCAGGGGAAGTCGCTGATGGCCATGGCAGATCCAGGATTCTTCGAGTGCGCGAGCACCACCCCGGTGGTGAACGGCAGTCCCCGAACGAACAGGTGACCGCGCGCCTCCCCGGCCCGATACCGCACCGCAGATTCGGTGACAACTCCTGTGTACCAACGCCGTTGGACGTTCCAGCCGGTGGCGTGCGCGAGGCGAAGGTTGCGGTCGCCGCGCAGCGCCGTGTCCACGGTCTCGACGTCGGCGATCACGCCCCAACGCAGCATCGACACCCATTGAGCAATCCGTCTGCAGCGAAACCCCAGGGCTCCGAGCAGAACGATCGCGAACACGTACGGCACCAGCGCGGGGTACCTCGACCAGCAGGCCGCCGGCACGATCACGGCGATCAGGAACCAGTACGCCTCGCGCCGGTTCCATACGGTGGCACCCGCGGACGCCACCGTCGGAGGCACCCGATGCGGCGGGGCAGTGCGCGAGGACTGCAGCATGATGCCGCTGATCCTAGAGCCGGACCGCCCCTACGCGCTCGGCAAGTGAGCCGACGTCTTCGCCCGAACCACCAGTCCGCAGATGCCGGCCATCACCGCGCCGAACCCGAAGATGATCGGATACGTGACAACGCCGGGCCAGGTCTCGGTCAGCGCCGACAGAACGGCAGGCACCGCGAAGCCGAGGTACGTCAGCGAATAGAACACCGCGGTGAGGCCGGCGAGGTCGTCGGGGCCCGCAATGCGTTGCACCTCTTGCAAACCCGAGACCAACGCCATGCCGTAGCCACACCCCAGCACTGCTGCCGCGATCAACGCCGCGGCGATTGTCAACACCGACGCCGCCCACGCCGCGACAGCCATGCCGACCACCAGCAGTGTCAGCGCGACCAGAGCGCCCCTCGCGTTGGCCGGAGTGTCGATTCGACGCCCGACGGCCTGGATCGCGAACCCGGACCCGAGAGCGATCACCGCCATCGCGGCGGACAGGGCGACGGGATAGCCGCCGCCGGGCTCGTCGGCGAGAGCATCGGCCATCAGTGACGGCAGCACCGCATAGGCAACGCTGGCGGCACCGAACACCCACGGGGCCAACGGAAGCACGACGAAGAGGAACCGGCGATGCGATGCGGACGGAATCCTCAGGTCGTCGAGCAGACGCTTGTTCTTGGATGCGGCTGTAGCAGTACGGGTTTCGGGAACCGAGAGCATGCCGATGCCGGCGGCGATGCAGATGAGCACGTGCACGCTGTAGGCGAGGTGCGTCGGCCAGGGTGCCCACTGTGCGAGCACGCCGGCAACTCCGGCACCGAGCGCGAAGCCCGCCGTCAGCGACATCGCGGCGCGGCGCGCTCCGGCGCCGGGCTTGGCGGTGGCGTCGCGGCTGGAGAGTTCCTTGACCCAGCTGCCGCCGACGGCCATGCCGATACCGAGTGCGATGCCGCTGAGCACGCGACCACCGAACAGTAGGTACGCGTTGTCCGGTCCCACCGCGATCAGGATCGACCCGGCTGCGGCAATGGCGGGGGCGGGCAACATGATCGGGCGTCGGCCGAGTCGATCCGAGAGCGGCCCGCAGATCAGCATCGCCGGAATGATGCCCAGCACGTAGGCGAACAGGAACGTATCGACCACCACGGCCGAGAAGCCGTGATCGAGCCGGTACATCACCAACAACGGCGTGAACTCGTTACCGCCCCATGCAACAGCGAACATGCCCGACGCCACCAGCAGCCAGCGTCGCGCAGTCAGCTCGATGTCGCGATCGTTCGTGAGCGTTTCACTCATCGTGCTCCCCCTCTGTCCGGTCGGAGGCCGTGCACCCCGAGCATGTGTTGTTCGACGGTCCGCTCGAATCCGTCTGCGTCGCCGGCCTCGATCAGGTCGGTGAGTCGGCGATGGTCGTCGACGATGCGGGAGATCTGGCCCGGATCACGCGTCAACGAGGCTGCGGTCATCCGGCGCTGACGCTCGCGAAGTCCGTCGTAGAACGCGTCGAGCAAGGGGTTGCCCCCTGCTCGAACGACGATGCGGTGAAAGTCGGCGTCGGCGGCGCTGAACTGCGCGGCGGTGCCGTCGACCGCCAGCTTCTCCTGCAACTGCAGGTTCTCGCGCAGCGCATGCACGACGGTACTGCGGGCCGTCTCGTCGGAGATGAACGCGCGAACACTTCCTGCCTCGACGAGGCGACGCGCATCGACGACACTCTCCGCCTCACCCACCGCGATCGGCACCACCAGTGCCCCGCGCTTGGGGTACAGCCGCATCCACCCCTCTACCTGCAGACGCAGAAATGCCTCGCGTACGGGAGTGCGACTGATCTCGAGCCGGGTCGCGATCTCACCCTCACTGACAAGCTCACCGCCGGGTAGTTCACCCGAGACAATGAGCTCCTTGACCGTCACATACGCCGTATCGGCGGCAGATTTCGTCTCGGACACAACATAGATACTAGATGCACCTCAACTGTGCACCAATTTCGGGACCCGCAAAAGTCCACTCAACGTGACATTGACTACCGAAAAGGCCACCGAACGTCACATTGACTCCCCAGGGGGCCGGGCAGTCAGGGCACCCAGTGCCTCGCAGCGATGTCGTCGATCACCGGATCCCCGTCCTGCGCCGACTCCAGTGCTTCGAGGTCGTCGCGCAGTGCGTTCAGACGCGGGTCGTCGCCCTCCGCTTGTTCGGCGGCCGTGCCTCCGTCGTCGGCGAGTTGTGCGAGGAGTTTCGCGCGAACGCGATCCTTCAGTGTGTCGCTCATTCGTCGTCACCCTTCTTGAAGACGCGGCGGGCCGTGGGGATGAGCGCGATGAGCACGCCCAGCAGCACGATGATCGAGAAGATTTCCAGCAGCATGTCCAACTCCTAGAGGTGTCAGGTCGGGGCGATCGCGGTGCCCCACGGGGTGTTGCGCACCACGGTGAAGAAGGTCAGAACAACGAGCAGGACAACCACCGTCGAACGGTCGAATCGCGGGAGCACCAGCGGGCGTCCGGCCCAGCGAGCCCGCAGCCACAGTGCCCACACCGCCACAGCGACGACGGCAAGGACGACCGCAACGACATTGCTCGACGCGGCCGCCGCGATGTCTCCGCGGGTGAGGTCGCCGAGAGCCCGGGTCGTGCCGCATCCGGGACACCACAGTCCGGTCAGCGCGTGGAGCGGGCAGGGCAGATATGTCGAGGTTCGCGGGTCGCGGACGTGCAGCAGTACGGCCCCACCGACAGCGGCAGCGGCGACGCCGAGGGGCGCGGCGATGCTGCGTCCTCGGGTCGGTGCCGTCATGCCCCTGAGCCTAGGAGTTTCAGGGCTCGACGACGATAGATGCCGTCATGTCCGGATGCGGGGTGCAGTGGTAGGTGAAGGTGCCCGCGGTGTCGAAGGTGTGCGTGAACTGACCGGTCTCCATCAATTGACTCCGGAACGAGTTGTCGTCGGCGACGACGTTGTGGGCCATGCCGCGGTCGGCGAACACCCAGGTGACGGTGTCTCCCACGGAGATCGTCAGCGTTTTCGGCGAGTACATCCGATCCGCGACGGTGACCTGGTTCTCGGCGACCGGTTCGGTGGGCGCGGCCGGGGTGGTTGCGGTCGAGCAGGCAGTCAGGGTCGACGTGATCATCAATGCCGCGAGGAGCCCGAATGCCTTCATGACTCCGACGGTACCCAAAGGGCTCATTCCCTCCGGCCGAGGATGTATTCGGCAGTCAGTGCAATCGATCGTTCCGAATCCTGGCTCAACTGCTGCAGCGCGTGCACTGCTGCCGGACCAGGGATGCTCGCCAACGCCTGCGCCACTCTCTGTCGCACCACGGAGTCGTCGATGCCATCCATCAATGCCGCCACGATCGAGTCGGCGGATCCCAGCATGCCCAGGGCATCGGCGGCGTCCACATCGTTCGTTCCGTCGTGGACCATCTCGATCAGCGTCGGGATGGCGTCGGCGATGCCCCGAGTCGCCAATTCCAGCGCAGCGACCCGCCTGACCTGATCGTCGTCGTGACAGAGCGCTTCCCGCAGCACGACGGTGGAATCGGGGTGGGATATCTCGACGACGGTGTCCACGGCGCGGCGTCGTACATCGGGGTCCGGTGAGTTCAGCCCTTCCCGCAGCGGCCCGATCGCGTCACCACCCGAGTGCGCGAGAGCCCACCGCAGCGCACCGGCCACATTCGGTGCCGGCTCACGCAGCACCGCCTCGGCCAGAGCGTCCGCCGGAATGGGTCGATCGCCGGCGGACGCCAGTGCCGCCGTCTGCCGCTTCCCAGCACTGACCGACCCGAGGTCATTCAGCATCGCCACTGTGCCGAGTACGTCCTCCCAGTCCTGCGGCCGCGGGTCGCCGATTCGACGCAACCGCGTGAGCAACTCGGTATCCCGAGCGATGCGTTCCTCGGCCTGGGCAGCGAGCTCGTCGACGAGTCCCGACGCCGCGAAACTGGGATCGTCGAGCGCGCGACCGACGTCGTGCAGCGACAACCCGAGCGAACGCAGAGACTCGACGTGGAAGAGGCGTCGCACATCGTCCGGCGAGTACTCGCGGTAGCCGGTGCCGCTGCGAGACGTCGGCTGCACCAGACCGAGCCGGTCGTAGTGCCGGAGCATGCGCGCACTGACACCCGACCGCCGCGCCACCTCACCGATCAGCATCGTTCTATCTCACCCCGCCGAGTCGACTACGCCAAGGGCATCGACACGTTTGGCCTCGAAGACGGCGAACCCGGCATCCGGGTCCAGCAGCAGCGCCTCGGTCGCTCGCGCGTGAGCGCGAACGGCAACATCCCTGCTCGACGCGGCCTCCCGCAGCATCGGTTCGATCACCGATCCGAGCGCAACGAGCGCACGGCTGAGGCTTCGCTGGACGTCGTGCCCACCTCGGCCGAGTCGAGTGGCCAGCATCGTCGCCAATGCTGGTTCACTCCCGGGCGGCACCAGGACCACCGCCGCCCGCCATGCGCTGCGGGCCACTTCGTCGTCCGGATCAGCAAGCACGGAAGAGGTGATCGCCTGCCACGCCGACGGGTCCTGGATCTTGGACAACGTGTGCAACGCCTGGCTGCGAGCCTGTGCCCCGCCGGATCGCACCTGATCGATCAGACGCGGAACCGTCAGTGACGCGGGCAGTCGGATCAACGCCCACGTCAACATCTCCCGCACCTGAAAATCCGGTTCGACGGAGCACCGCTGCACCAGGGCGTCGAGATGCCGCGGATCCGGTGTCGTACCGATGTCGAGCGCGGCCCGAAGCCGCACCGACGGATTGCTGTGCTGAAGTGCCCCACCTACGAGATTCATCGAGTTCATGACGGTCAGCCAAGACCTTGTCACGGTGTGAAGGTCAAGCCCGAGTCAACACATCGGCCAGTGTTCGGTTCATCGTGTTCAGTGCCCGCACCGCACCCCGCAGCGGACCGGGCGCGTTGGTGGAGGTGAGTAGTACATCCAATACCGTTGTCTCGGTGATCTTCTCGGGCGGGTCGACGTGCTCCCCGGCAACGGCTGCCTCCACCTGGCGCACGGTGTCGCGCACCAGAGCCGCAGCCTCGCGCAGCGCCTGGGCAGTCTCGTCCGACGGAGCCGTCTGCGTGTCGGCGCGGGAGGCGAGCACCCCGGCACGGGCCAGTGCGTGCGCCGATCGACTGCTGACGGCCAGCACCCGCAACAGTCGCTTGGCACCACGTCTGCTGCGGGTGGTCGGCCCGAGCACGAGTGGCTTTCCTGATGTCAGAACATCTTTCAGCGCATTGTCGAGCGTCCGCGTCGACGCCACCAGGTCGGTTGCGCCGCCCGGTGAGAGAACCGATTCGACGCTCGATTCGATCAGCGCATCCAGCTGTTCGAGGTACGTATCGACCTTCTCGATCAACGTCTTTCGAGTACTCGTCGAGAAGATGAAGTACGCCGACGCCATTCCGACGGCACCACCGACGGCGGTTTCGATGATCCGAAGCTCGAGCACCTCGATGCTGAACGTGCCCAGCAGCCCGTACAGCATTGCGAGCAGGATGGTCACGAAGAACGACAGCAGCGCATAGGCGACCGTCACCAGGTAGAACGCGAAGAATACGCAGACGACGATCAACACCAGCTGCAGGGGTTGATCGTTGCCCACCAGAGCGGCGATCACCACCCCGGCGAGCACGCCCGCGATCGTTCCGAGAACGCGTTGACCTGCCCGCGTGAGGATTTCACCCCGCGTCGATGCCCCCGTGAACACCAGGAAGGCCGTCAGCACCGCCCAGTACCAGCGGTCGGGAGAGACGAGTTCACCCAGCACCGTCGCCGCACTGGTGGCGACGGCCACCTGGATCGCGGCCTTCGTGCTGGGGTTCAGTCCGCTGGGCGCGTCCTTCGTGGCAGGTTCGGGGACGACTCGAGGACCCGCATCGACGGCAACCGCATTGGTGGTGATGTGATGAATCGCGATGTGCGCCTGCACGGCTCGCTGCGCAGAAACCGTCGTGATGCCGGCGGGGGTGGACGGGTCGGCTCGCTCGGCTGCTGCCGCCGCCAATCGGCGAGCCGCCCGCAGCTGTTCCGAGGACGGTGTGTTCTGCAGACAGGACCCGAGCGCGGTGGTCGCCTGTCCCAGGGACGTCGGCCACGGCTTGGCGGGATCGAGAGCCCACAGCGAGCTGACGAGTTGCTCGGTCGCGATCTGGGCGTCGAACACTCGCAGTGACAGATCGGCACTGGTGACGCTGAGCAGCTGCCCGGCATCGTGTCGGTCCAGCCAGTCGTCGATCATCAACGCGGTGTTGCCGAGCCGATCGAGCCTGCGGCGCACCAGGTTCAGGTCGCGGCTCTCCCCTGCCGACGCCGCCTCGAGCACAGAGGCCGATACCGCCCGCATCGCGAACAGCAGCCGGCGCACCTCCACGACCGGCCGGTCCGGGAAGACGACGGCTCGCACGAACAGGGCGATCACCAAGCCGCCGAGGATGGCTGCGATCAACATCGGTAGCTGCCCCGGGGTCGCGCGCAGGAACAGCGCGAAGAAGTACGAAATGAACGACACCATCCCCAGCGCCGTACCGCGGGGGCCGAACCGGCGCACCCACACCGCCGCGAACAGCACCACGATGAATCCGACGTCGGCCACCTTGCCGAGCTCGGAGAGCAACGCCGCCAACGCCACCGCCGCCGATGCGGGCAGCGCCATCAGCGCGGTGGTGATCAGCCGACTGCGCTGGTCCTTGTCCTTCACTGCTGCAGACGCCTGCATCGCCACGACGGTTCCGAGCATCGCCACGGTCACGGGTTGACCGATGGCGCGCGTGGTGAGCACCATCGCCAACAGCACCGTCAGCGTCGTCGCCGACGCGCTGCGCAGCCGTACCTGCCCCGGATCCGAGGCGTCGAGGATTCGGGCGAGGCGCTTCATTCCCCGATTCTGCGCTACGGCTCAGCCCCGTGCCGCCCGGATCGCAGGGGCCGACGAATGCGGGAGCAACCGGCTCATGTCCGACGGCGTGATCACCTCCACGGTCGCCGATTCGTCCAACCGATACGGCTGCGTGGAGATGATGCCTGCAAGGTGCTTGCGCAGCCGCGACATCTCGGCCCGCACGGTGATCGCGCGGCCGTCGTCGCCGAAGAGATCGGTCGCCATCTGCGCGGCGGTCCGTCCTTGGCGACGGGTGGCGAGCAGGTACAGGATCTCGGCGTGCCGGGGCGTCGGCTCGTGGGTCCACTCCCCCACCTCGCTGCGCACTTCGATGCGAGGCTTCTGCGAATTGCGCAGGTCGATGCGAATTCTCGTCGTGTTGCCCGAGTCCGCGACCGACGAGTCCGCTGGGCCTGCGGGTCGGACGAGCCAGCCACCGGGCAGGGGTTCGAAGTCGCACACACCGAGGGTCGGCAGCCAGAAGCGTCCCGTCGCGAGATCCTCGGGCAGCAGGATGCGATTGCGTAGCGCCACCGATTCGACGGCCGCGACCCAGCCGTTCGCGTCGACGGCCAGGGCCGGGGACTGCAGGCGCGCGAGCATCGGTGCGGCCACCGAACGCAGTCGATCGAGTGTGCTCCGATGAATCTCGCGCAGTTGCGATTCGGCCAACCGTGCGACGGCGTCGACCAGTGCGATGGTGGTGGGATGCACCGTCTTTGCCGGTCCGCTGACGTCGATGGCTCCCAGTACCTGGCCGGTCCGAGGATCCCGAATCGGCGCACCGGCACACGTCCACGAATGATGGCTGCGCACATAGTGTTCGGCGGAGAAGATCTGTACCGCGCGGCGGGAGACCAGAGCCGTTCCGATGGCATTGGTGCCCACCGAATCCTCGGCCCAGTTGGCACCCTCGACGAATCCGAGGTCGTCGGCGCGGTCCAGTACCGCCGTCGATCCGCTGCGCCACAGCACTCGGCCGTGTCGATCGGCGACGACGAGGATGTTGTCGCCGTCCTGTACCACCGATTCCAATCCGCGGGCCAGATCGTCGAGGATGTCGAACAATCCCGACTCCCGACGGCTCAGTTCGAGATCGGAGACATCCATCTGCGTCTCGGCAGGGTTGCCCAGTTCCGGGTCGATGCCGAGGGTCTGCAGCCGGCGCCACGAGTCCCCGATGACCTCTCTGGGGCGCGCGGGCGACTTGCCGCCGGTCATGGTCGCGTCGTACACGGCAGTGAGAATCTGCGCGTAGCGGCGCGGGTCTTCACCGGCCGCCAGCGCAGGTTCGGGACCTGTCGACTGCATCATCACAGACAATTGTGCTCCAGCTCACAAAGCAGCATCGACGGGGGTTACCGGTAGACCAGACCACCGTCGATCAACGGTGCCTGGCCCGTCATGTAGTCCGAGTCGGGTCCGGCCAGATACGAGACGAATGCCGCGACGTCCTCCGGGGTCTGCGCGCGACCGAGGGCGATGCCGCCGACGAACTTGTCGTACGTCTCGCCTTCCGCTGCGCCGGTCAACTCGGCGAACCGCTTGTCGATGGTGACCCACATGTCGGTGCCGACGACGCCGGGGCAGTACGCGTTGACGGTGATGCCGTCCGCGGCATACTCCTTGGCCGCCGCCTGAGTCAGGGCCCGGACCGCGAATTTCGTTGCGCTGTAGACCCCGAGCATCGCGAACCCGTCGTGACCGGCGATCGACGACGCGTTGATGATCTTTCCCTTCCGGCCGAGAGCCTTGAATTTGGCTGCGGCAGCCTGGATTCCCCACAGCACGCCGTCGACGTTGACGGCCCAGATCTTCGCGACGTCCTCGGGTCGGACGTCGTCGAGCGGTGCCACCTGGGCGATGCCGGCATTGTTGACGATGACGCCGAAGCCGCCCAGCGCCTCGTGGGTGTGTTCGACGGCCGCGAAGACCTGGTCACGATCACTGACGTCGGCCACGAATGTCGTTGCCTTCGAGCCTGTTCGACGCACCTCGTCGGCCACGCCGGCGATCTTGTCCTCGTTCAGGTCCGCCAGGGCGATGTCGTGACCGTCGTTGGCCAACCGCAACGCGATTGCCCGGCCGATGCCCTGACCCGCTCCGGTCACCAACACCGCGCTCATGATGCCGCTCCGGTGGATGGGTCTACCAGGACCTTCATCTTGGTGCCTGCGTGCAGCGCTTCGAAACCGTCGTCGATGACGCCGTCGAGCGTGATCTTGTCGACCCAGCCCGTCGTGTCGTAGTGGCCCTGGCTCATCAGATCGATGACGGCCTCGTAGTCGGCGGAGGTGTAGCAGAGCGAGCCCTGGATGCGGGATTCGTTCATCACCAACTTCTGCAGCGGTGTGGTCAGCGGCTTCTCGTAGATCGCGACGCTGACGAGTGGCTTACGCGCACCGATGCAGCCGAGCGCGGCCTCGACGGCAGGTTGTACGCCGGCCGCGTCGTAGATGGCGTCGGCACCCTTGCCGTCGGTGAGGTCGGCGATGTACGCGGGGATGTCGAGGGCCGTCGGATCGAGAGTCTTCGCGCCGAGCGCTTCGATCGATGCTCGACGGGTCGGCGACGGTTCGACGACGAAGACGTTGTCGAGTCCCTTGCCCCGCAGCGCGAACCACAGGCCGATGCCGATGGGCCCGGCTCCGAACACCATCGCGGTGTCCTCGGGCTTCGGATCTCCCAGTGTCGCAGCATGATAGGCGACCGACATCGGTTCGACGAGGGCTCCGAGTTCGAGCGAGACGTTGTCGGGCAAGGCGTGAATCATGTCGGTGGGCACAACGGTGTATTCGGCCATTCCGCCGTCGGACATCAGTCCGTGGAAACCGATCTGCGCACAGATGTTGTAGTTGCCCGCCCGACACGGTCCGCAGTGCCCGCAGCGGTAGAGCGGCTCGATGGCGACGCGGTCGCCCACCGCGATTCCGGTGACACCCTTGCCGAGTTCGGTGACCGTGCCCGAGAACTCGTGGCCGAGCACCAGCGGCATCTCCTGACCGGTGAGCGGATGCGGAGAGGTGGGGATGAAGATGGGGCCTGCGTAGTACTCGTGCAGGTCGGTTCCGCAGATTCCGTTGAACCCGACCTTGACCTTGACCTGCCCTTCACCGGGGCTGGGCTCGGGAACGTCGGTGATCTCCACCTTGTTGGGTCCGTAGTACACAGCTGCGCGCATCGATTTTCACTCCTGACTGGATTGGATATGCACACAGGTCTATGTGACCCGGAGCACAACCGCCAGGGTTGCAGTGAGTTGCAGTGCGCCCGCCGCGTTGCAACCTCCCGCAACCCTGACGGTCCGGTGTGATTCAGCTCATAGTGACGGCGTCCACTGTCGCTCACACCGAAACGAGCAGTCCATGACCGCAACCGCAGACCGCCCACTGAGCAAGCCGAAAATCGCTCGGTCACAGGGCAACTGGATCTTGTTCGGAGTCGCCAACCTCGCCGTCGTCGCGGCCGTGTCGCTTGCGACGTGGTATCTGCTGGCCGACCCGACCACCAGTCCGTGGAACTTCTATCCCCTCCCCTTCAACGCCGCGCTGTTCTGGGCAATTCTGTTCATCGTGTTCATCGGATTCGATTGCGAATTCGCCGGATTCGACTCGCTGAAGCAACCGATGCGCGGGCTCACCATCCTGGCCTCGACGGCAGTGTTCGCCGTGGCCGTCACCTGGATCCTCGGCAGCGGCCTCGGGTCGTTGTATCCCGACTTCGCCGGCTCGAGGGAGGGCGGACTCGGCTATTTCGCCGGCGCGCTGTTCGTGCTGTTCGGGTTCGGAACCTGGGTGATGGTGGTCCTGAACTGGCAGCACTGGCCGTGGACCGTACTGCGTATGAAGCAACCGCTGATCGGGCTGTGCGAGATCGCCTTCGTCGCCGTGCCGACTCTGGCGCTGTATGTCGTGTTCGGGCTGCCCTCGGTCTCGCTCTCGGCCACCGATCCGCTGATGTCCGTCGACACCGCGCTCGGCTGGTTCTACTCGATCGTCGTCTCGGTGATCCTCACCGGCCAGACCCTCGACAACTGGCCCTGGAAACTGGCCGGCGGTGGAGGCCGGACCGCGCTGGCGGCGACGGTCGGCAATGCCGCACTCGGTACGGCGATCTACTTCCTGATGGTCCCGCTGGCGAAACTTTTGGTCGGCTCCGACGCCACCGCCGAGCTGGGCACCGTGATCAACCAGTTCCCCGCACAGATCGGAGTCTGCTGGGCCTTCTGGATGATTTTCTGGGCCAACGGCTTCGGCAATCGCTTCCCCGCGGCGGGGCGCGCGGTGCTGACCTTCGCCTTGGCCATCGGCACGTTCCTGGCCTACTACTACGTCGTCGCGGAGCACATCCTGCACGAGCCCACCGTCGCCGCCGGGATCTCCGGGAACGCACTGGGATTCATCGACTGGCTGGTGCTGTGGACGTTGATCTACGTCGTCGGATTCCAATCGTTGGGGTTGAAGAAGCTCTCGCCGGCCTGAGACGAACAGCCGAGACACGACCGGCGATCGACGTCGGTCGTGTTTATGCTCGGAGAACAACAGATGAGCCGATCTCTGGCCTCGCGAGCTCTATCGACACCCACCTTCCGTCACTAGTGTCGTGGATCACAGCACTAGCGAGGGGATCCACACATGACGGTCATCGGGTACTTCCCGTGGCGTTCTTCGGCCGAAAGAGCAGATCGACCGTGCGTTCGCGACGACCACTCCGAATTGACGTACGCCCAATTCGCCGGGCGCGTAGACGTTTTCGCGTCACAGTTGGCTGCACACGGGGTCCGCACGGGCGACGTGATTGCCGTGATACTTCCCAACCGAGTCGAACTGATCATCGCAATCATGGCCGCGTGGCGTATCGGTGCGGTCGCAACTCCGGTGAACCCGACCTTGACGCCGTCCGAGGCCCATCATCAGATCACGGACTCGCGTGCGGTCATCGCGATCACCGACAGCGGCCGTCCGCGCGTCGACGGCATCGTCTGCCTCACCGTCGACGACATCTCGGGCGACGAACTCGGCTCCACCACAACATCTTTCGATGATCTCGGCTCGGTCGAACCCGAGTCCGACGACCTTGCGCTGCTGATCTACACCTCCGGATCCACGGGGCGGCCGAAAGGCGTCGAGCTGACCCACGCCAATCTGCAGTACATGGCGTCGGCGATGGCAACACATCTCGATCTGACCGCCGACGATCACTGCCTGCTCGTTCTGCCGCTCTTCCACGTCAATGCCATCTGCGTCAGCGTTCTCGCTCCATTGATCGCCGGAGGCCAGGTCAGCATCACCGGACGGTTCAGTCCAACAAGGTTCTTCGAGGACGTGAAAGAGCTTCGTCCGACCTATTTCTCGGCCGTCCCCACGATCTACGCGTTGCTGGCCGCGCAGCCACCGAACCCCGAGTCGGACTTCTCGTCCGTCCGATTCGGCGTGTGCGGGGCCGCACCGATCTCCAAGGAACTTCTCGACCGCGCCGAGTCGAGATTCGGTTTCGCCCTCGTCGAGGGATACGGCCTCACCGAGGGGACCTGCGCATCGGCGTGCAATCCCCCCACCGGAGTCCGCAAGTTGGGAACCGTCGGTCCGGCACTGCCGGGCCAGAGCATCGCCATCGTCGACGAGGACGGCCACCACCTGCCCGTCGGAACCGTCGGTGAGGTGCTGATCTCGGGCCCGAACGTCATGCGCGGCTACTTCGGTCGCCCGGAGGAGACCGAACGGACCGTCGTCGACGGATGGCTGCACACCGGCGACGTCGGGCATCTCGACGTCGATGGCTACCTCACCCTCGTCGATCGCATCAAGGACATGATCATTCGCGGTGGGGAGAACATCTATCCGAAGGAGATCGAGAATGCCCTCGCCACCCATTCCGATGTGCTCGAAGTTGCCGTCGTGGGCGCACCGGACGAGGTGTACGGCGAAGTCCCCGTCGCGTACGTGGTGACCTACCCGGCCGCAACCGTCGGATCCGCCGAACTTCTGGACCACATCCGTGATCTCGTCGCGAAAGTCAAACTGCCCGTTGCGATTCACCTCGTCGACGCGCTCCCGAAGAACCCCGTCGGCAAGATCGACAAGCCCCGTCTGCGCACCGAACTCCGCTCCACCGCTGCACCCGTCGGCTGACTTTTCCAGCTCCGAACATCTCACTCACCAGGGCTGATCCCGGTGAGGCGATCACCCGTACCCACACCACCCACACAGGAGTAACGACATGGGATTCAAAGAAGGAAACTTCCCGCCGGTCGACCCGGCCACCTTCCTCGATCTACCGTTCCGCGACCGACTGCGGGCGATGTCGACCCACTGGGCCGACCACGGCTTCGGAACCCCGAAGATGGTGCACACCATCTACATTCTCAAACTCGCAGTCCTCTACCTCGCCATCGGCGTGTCGATAGCCACGTTGACCTCCGGGCACAATCCTCTCGACTTCTCGGCGTGGTGGAACGAACCGATCGTGTACCAGAAGATCCTGCTGTGGACGCTGCTCCTCGAAACGCTCGGCCTGGGCGGATCGTGGGGCCCGCTTGCCGGTCACTTCAAGCCGATGATGGGCGGCGCGCTCTTCTGGTTGCGTCCCAACACGATTCGTCTGCCACCGTGGCCGGGAAAGGTGCCCTTCACCTCCGGTGACAGCCGCACGGTCCTCGATGTCATCGTCTACGCCGCGATCGTGGTCAACATCGTTGCGGCACTGATCCTTCCCGGCGTGCACAGCAGCTCGATCGACGCTGCGATCGCGGACAACAACGGCCTGGTGCGGCCCGCACTGATGATCATCCTCGCGGCCCTTCTCGTCGTGATCGGGTTGCGAGACAAGGTCATCTTCATCGCCGCCCGCGGTGAGCAGTATTTCCCAGCCGTGCTGTTCTTCGGGCTACTGCCGTTCGTCGACATGATCATCGCCCTCAAACTGCTGATGGTCTCGGTGTGGGTCGGTGCCGGAATCTCCAAGCTCGGCCACCATTTCTCGATGGTCATTCCGCCGATGCTCTCGAACACCCCGTGGATCACCTCGACCCGTCTCAAGCGCGCGCATTACCGCAACTTCCCGGACGACCTTCGCCCGTCCACGATGGCCGGCGGCATCGGTCACGTCCTCGGAACGTTGGTCGAGGTCGCGACGCCGCTGGTCCTGCTCTTCACCACCGATGCCGTCGTCGCTCTCGCTGCCGCCGCATTGATGGTCGCATTCCACCTGTTCATCACCTCGACGTTCCCGCTCGCCGTCCCGCTGGAATGGAATCTGTTCTTCGCGTTCGCGGCGGTGTTCCTTTTCCTCGGATTCCCGAACGCCGACGGTTTCGCCGTATGGGACTTCTCCTCTCCGGTGCTGCTGGCCGTCATCGTCGTTGCGCTCGTGTTCTTCCCGATCGTCGGCAACCTCCGACCCGATTTGGTCTCGTTCCTGCCGTCGATGCGTCAGTACGCCGGCAACTGGGCGTCGGCGACGTGGGCGTTCGCTCCCGGTTGCGAGGACAAGATCGACGAGTTCATCAAGCGGCCGAGCCAGAACACTCGCACTCAACTGCTGGCGACCTATCCGGCCGATGTCGCCGACGTGGTGATGCACCAGCTGCTCGGCTGGCGTTCGATGCACAGCCAGGGTCGCGCACTGTTCTCTCTGATGATGAATCACCTCGGCGAGGACATCGACACCTACACGTTGCGTGACGCCGAGTTCTCGTGCAATTCGATCGTGGCGTTCAACTTCGGTGACGGCCATCTGCACGACGCCAAGCTGATCGCGGCGATTCAACGCCGATGCAATTTCGCGCCGGGAGAATTTCTCGTGGTCTGGATCGAGTCGCAGCCCATTCACAAGAGCTACCAGCAATATCAGGTCATCGATGCGGCACTGGGAGTCATCGAACGCGGTACGTACAAGGTCTCCGATGCCATCGAGCAGCAGCCGTGGTTGCCGAACGGCCCGATTCCGGTGACTGTGACGTGGACACTGGACATCGACGCGAACCGCGCCGCCACCGATCCCGGCACCGTGAAGGAACCGAAGATGCGCGAGAACACCGCACGCCCCGCAGGCGACTCCGTCGTCGCGCCCGCTCCGCAACGCGGCGAGCAGGTATGACCACAGCCGTGGTCGTCGGCAGCGGGCCCAACGGGCTCGCTGCCGCGGTACGCCTCGCTCGCGCCGGGGTCGATGTTCATGTTCTCGAGGCCGCGGACACCATCGGCGGGGGAACGCGCAGCGCCGAGATGACAGTGCCGGGTGTGACCCACGATCTGTGTTCGGCGTTCCATCCGATGGGTGCGGGTTCGCCGTATCTGCGCACGCTCGACCTCGAGCGCTACGGCCTGCGGTGGCAACTGGCGGACATCGACTGCGCGCACCCGCTCGACAACGGTGATGCAGGATCGATCCACCGGTCGATAGAGGCAACGGCCGACGGTCTTGGTGTCGACGGGGTGCGCTGGAACCGGATGTTCGGTGACCTGGCCCGCAATTTCGATGTCCTCGCTGCCGACTTGATGCGCCCGATTGCGAACGTGCCGCGGCACCCGCTGGCCCTTGCGGCCTTCGGTCCACGCGCACTGCTACCGGCCACCGTGTCGGCGAAGTGGTGGCGAACGGACAAGGCGAGAGCGATGTTCGGCGGGCTGGCGGCTCACGCCTACTACCGATTGGACCGACCGGCGACGTCGGCCGTCGGGTTGATGCTCGCTGCCTCGGGTCATCGCTACGGCTGGCCGGTGGCCGAGGGCGGTTCCGGGGCGATAGCGCAGGCATTGGCGTCGATGCTGGCCGATCACGGTGGCAAGATCGACACCGGCGTTCGGGTACGGACGGCCTCGGACATTCCCCGATCCGACGTGGTCCTGCTCGATACGTCACCGCGCGGCGCTCTCGACATCTACGGCGATGCGGTGCCCTCTCGTATCACGCGCTCCTACCGCAAGTTTCGTCGTGCTCCGGCCGCATTCAAGATCGATTTCGCGATCGACGGACACGTACCGTGGACGAACGCCGCGTGCGGGCGCGCCGGCACCGTTCATCTGGGAGGTTCCTTCGAGCAGATCGCGGCGAGCGAGAAGGCGATCAATCTGGGCGTCATGCCGGATCGGCCGTTCGTGTTGGTGGGCCAGCAGTACGTGGCCGACCCGACGCGATCTGCCGGGTCGATCAATCCGCTGTACGCGTACGCCCATGTGCCCAACGGATTCACCGGCAACGCGACCGAGGCGATCATCGCCCAGATCGAACGATTCGCACCTGGATTCCGAGATATCGTCGTCGCCACCGTCGTCACCTCCCCCGCCGAACTGGAGGCCTCGAATCCGAACTACCTCGGCGGCGACATCATCGGGGGCGCGAACACCGAACTTCAGGTGGTACTTCGACCTCGAATTGCGTTGGATCCGTACAGTATCGGAGTTCCCGGTGTGTATCTGTGTTCCGCGTCGACTCCCCCGGGTGCCGGCGCACACGGAATGTGTGGATACAACGCAGCGGAGTCCGCGTTGCGATACCTACGGCGGCAGAAGAAGGACGTGGGGTGACGAACCTCGAACCCGAGGACCGTCGGGCGGTTGCCCGCAGCCGGCTTGCTCATGTGCCTGCGACGGCCCACGAGGACGTTCTCGCCGCCGTCGCACAGGTCGCGCGGTCGCTGTCGGCGCGAGAACTCGACATGGTCCGGGCGATGACCTCGCTCATGGCGCACGATATCGATCATCTGGACGACGACCCCGTCCTCGTGCAGCTTCTCGAGGCCTCTGTCCACGGCAACATCTCGACGATCGTGCACGTACTGGCCAACGACATTCCGGTCGACCGCCTGCAGCCGACCACCGCAGCCGTCGAGTACGCACTGCGCCTTGCTCAGCGAGATGTTCCGTCGAATTCACTGGTGCGGGCCTATCACCTGGGCCAGAACGAAATGATGAGTATCTGCTTCGAGGAAGTGAAGAAGAACTCGAACGATTCGGAGCTCGATTTTGCTGTCCTGAAACATATTTCGGACGTCGTCTACAACTACATCGACTGGATAACGCTGTTCGTCTTCGACGCATACGAGACCGAACGCATTCGGTGGATCGGGGCCAAGGGAACCGTTCATTCGTCGACCATTCACACACTGCTGGCCGACCGGAGCGGAACCACAACGACGTTCGAGGCCCACACCGGTTACCTGCTGAACCAGAATCATCTCGGTGTCGTCGTATGGAGCGATGGATCGGACTCGACGACGACCCTCGGATCGATCGACGTCATTTCCCGCCGCGCCGCCGCGGCGATGCGCTCCGCAGGTCCGCCGATCGTCACCGCGATCGATCGCCGAACCGCGTGGGCCTGGATCCCCCTGGGTACCCGCACGCCGACGGTCGATACGGCCGAACTGGCTGCGGCCCTTCGCCTCGACCCCTCCACCCGCATGGCCGTCGGGTTACCGGGCAAGGGCGTCGACGGGTTCCGCCGGACCCACGAGCAGGCACGTGCCGCGTACTCCATCGCGTCGATACCCGGGACACCTGTGCGTGAGGTTCTCGGCTACGGCGACAAGAATGTGGCCATCGTGTCGCTGCTCGCCCAGGATCTCGATTCGGCCCGGTACTGGGTCTGGGAGACGCTGGGCACGCTCGCGGACGACACGCCAAACGCGGCCGTGCTGAGAAACACCCTGCATGCATATTTCGCGCACGACGAGAGTCATCTGCACGCGGCCCAGGAACTCAATGTCCACCGCAACACGGTGAAGTATCGGGTGACCAAAGCGCTCGAACTACACACGACCAGCGGGGACAAGCTCGATCTCGCGCTGGCACTGCAGGTGTGTCAGTTTCTGGGAGCCCTGGTTCTCAGGCCCACCCATACGTAGACACGGCTTCTTCTCGACACGGTCGATACCTCGGCGCGCTGCAACCCACTGCAACTCTCGACTTCGCCACGGGGCGGGAGTGTGCTGGGTCACAGAACCAGCACCTCGTCATCGCAAGGAGTATTCATGACCCAGACCATCGAGCCGGTCGAGATCACCCGCACCCGCACCCCGCAGGAACGGGTCGACGCCTGGCTGTCGAAGTTCGAGGAGGCACTGGTCGCCCGCGATGTTCCTCGTGTTGCCGGCATGTTCGCCGTCAGCAGCTTCTGGCGTGACCTCGTCACCTTCACCTGGAATCTCAAGACGGTGGAGGGCCGGGACGGCGTGTCCGACATGCTCTCCGAGCGGCTCGACGACACCGATCCGACGGGCTTTCACACCACGGAGGTACCCGACGAGGCGGACGGCGTCGTCTCGGCGTGGATCGAGTTCGAGACCGCAACCAGCCGCGGCAAGGGCCACCTGCGCCTGACGGTCGACGCCGACACCGGCGACGACGTGGCCTGGACCCTGCTGACGACCATGCAGGAGCTCAAGGGCCATGAGGAGCGTCAGGGAAAGTCCCGCATCAAGGGCGCGGTGCACGGCTCGAACGCCGATACCCAGAACTGGGCGGAGAAGAAGGAGATCGAGGAGAAGGAACTCGGTTACAGCGTGCAGCCGTATGCCCTCGTGATCGGTGGCGGCCAGGGCGGCATCGCTCTCGGTGCGCGGTTCCGGCAGCTCGGCGTGCCTGCGATCGTCGTCGACCGTGCAGAGCGCCCCGGCGATCAGTGGCGCGGGCGCTACAAGTCGCTGTGCCTGCACGACCCGGTCTGGTACGACCATCTCCCGTACCTACCGTTCCCGCCGAACTGGCCGGTGTTCGCGCCGAAGGACAAGATCGGTGACTGGCTCGAGATGTACACCAAGGTCATGGAAGTTCCGTACTGGAGCAAGACCACGGCGAAGTCCGCCACCTACGACGAGGTGGCGAAGGAATGGACGGTCGTCGTCGATCGTGACGGCGAGGAAGTGATCCTGCGGCCCAAGCAGCTGGTGATGGCCACCGGAATGTCCGGTAAGAAGAACGTGCCGAATTTCCCCGGCATGGACGAGTTCGAGGGCGAGCAGCACCATTCCAGCGAACACCCCGGTCCCGACGCGTATGTCGGCAAGCGCGTCGTGGTGGTGGGTTCCAACAATTCTGCACACGACATCTGCAAGGCACTGTACGAGACGGGCGTCGATGTGACGATGCTGCAGCGTTCGTCGACGCACATCGTCAAGTCCGATTCGCTCTGCGAGATCGCTCTGGGTGATCTGTACTCCGAGCGGGCTGTCGAATCCGGAATGACCACGGGCAAAGCAGATCTCACGTTCGCATCGTTGCCCTACCGGATCATGCACGAGTTCCAGATTCCGGTGTACCAGCAGATCGCGGAGCAGGACAAGGACTTCTACGATCGGCTGGAGAAGGCCGGCTTCCAACTCGACTTCGGTGACGACGGTTCGGGACTGTTCATGAAGTACCTGCGTCGCGGCTCTGGCTACTACATCGACGTCGGCGCATCCGAGCTGGTGGCGGACGGCAAGATCAAACTCGTTGCGGGGCAGGTGGATCGGATCAGCAAGACCGGCGTCGTACTCGACGACGGTACCGAGCTACCGGCCGATCTCATCGTCTACGCCACCGGCTACGGGTCGATGAACGGCTGGGTCGCCGACCTGATCGATCAGGAGACCGCGGACAAGGTCGGCAAATGCTGGGGCCTCGGCTCGAACACCACCAAGGATCCCGGTCCATGGGAGGGCGAGCAGCGCAACATGTGGAAGCCGACGCAGCAGGAGAATTTCTGGTTCCACGGCGGCAATCTGCATCAGTCCCGGCACTATTCGCTCTACCTGGCCTTGCAGATCAAGGCACGCTACGAGGGCATCGACACCCCCGTCTACGGGCTGCAGGAAGTGCATCACCTGAGCTGACCCATGTGCGCGGAAACTCGTAACCTGTTACGAGTTTCCGCGCGCACGTGCGGCGCAGGTGCTCAGGTGCTCAGGTGCTCAGGTGCTCAGCGCACCCCGTCCCACACCGCGCGGGTTGCCGGCCTGGGATCGAGGGCGACGCCGGGCTCGTTGCCGAACATCATCACCGCTCGGTCGGTGCCGTACCGGTCCCAGCCGGGAGAGCCGTCGCGCACGAAGTCGACCCAGGCACGGTGCATCTGGTCGGCAACATGCTGCGGCGGGTTCGGTCCGGTGATTCGTGCGGTCTCGGGCTTGTGCAGCATGTCGAACACGAACGGGATCTCCAGCGCATGGCAGGCTCCGAGAGCGCCGTCGAACAGCGATGAACGCCAGGTGAATTCGT
Source organism: Rhodococcus sp. NPDC006774 (assembly GCF_040636045.1). Lineage (NCBI taxonomy): Bacteria > Bacillati > Actinomycetota > Actinomycetes > Mycobacteriales > Nocardiaceae > Rhodococcus > Rhodococcus sp. NPDC006774. The sequence continues at coordinate 579,626 of NZ_JBEYIW010000001.1, forward strand.
AGACGAAGGCGTCGCCGGAGCGAGCCTCGACCAGACGCGTGGCCGGAATACGGAAGAACCAGTCGGTCATGACGGCGATCATCAGCTCGCCCGCCGAGGCGTCGGGCAGCTGTTCGCGGTACCGGTCCAGCGCGGACGGGTCGGCCCGGTACCCGGCGAGGACCATCTTCACGTAGTCCTCGGTGAGGTGCGGGACGATTCCGGCCGGCACGATGAAGAACGCGTGTTCTTCACTGGTGGTTCCGATCAACACGTCCACCTGTGCGCTCGCACCATCGCTGATCCTCGAAAAAGGCAGAGCAGGAACCACATCGCCGTCGATGTACGGCTCGAAGGCCATCACGTTCAGGGCTAGCTCACCCCATGCTCCGGTCGGAGCCTCGGCCGTGATCCGATCGGACAGCTCGCGTTGAGCGTCGACCAACGCGTCCACCTTCACAGAACCCAGGCCGTCCACGGTGGCCTCGACGCCGAGCGAGGCCGCCAACGCCGCCGAGACCTTGGCGGCGGTCTCGGCGGTGATGACGTGGTGGCCGGCTCCGCTCTGCAGAATCGCCCGTTGGAAGAGCCCTTCGGCACGGGGCATGGACATCAGGGTGCCGACGCTCATCGCGCCGGCCGACTCCCCCGCGATGGTCACGCGGGCAGAGTCGCCGCCGTAGGCAGCGATGTGGTCGCGTACCCATTCGAGGGCCGCGACCTGATCGAGCATTCCGCGGTTGGCCGGGGCACCGTCGATCGACGCGAAACCGTCGACTCCGAGTCGGTAGTTGATCACCACGGCCACGACACCGTCGCGCGCGAATGCGGAACCGTCGTACGTGGGAATGGCGTTGCTGCCGTTGACGAATGCTCCGCCGTGAATCCAGACGAACACCGGTGCCGATCCGCCGACGTCGGGGGTGAAGACGTTGACGTTCAGGCAGTCGTCACCGGGTACCACCGGCTCGCTGAGGATCTCACTCGTCGGTGGCCGGTATCCCACCTTGGGGACGGTGGCCCCGAGTTCGAGGGCGTCGCGCACTCCGTCCCACGTGGGCGGCGGCGACGGAGCCTGGAAGCGGCGGGGTCCGAACGGGGCCTCGGCGTACGGAACTCCGAGGAACGAGGTGATGCCTGCGCCGGTCCGACCGCGAACCTGGCCCTGAGGTGTATCGACGGTGATCATGTCCATACCTCCTTATTACCCTGTTCGGATCGGACCGACTCGGGCAGGCGGTCAGACCAGACGTGCTTCCGGCGAGCCCGTCTTGCTCGCGTCCCGCTCGACGGAATCACCGAGGGCGTCGTCGATCTTCGCGAGCACGTCGGCGTCGAGGGTGACCTCGGAGGCCTTGATGTTCTCGGCGATCTGCTCGGGGCGCGAGGCTCCGACCAGCGCTGCCGCGATGTTGTCGTTGGCCAGTACCCACGCAACGGCCAACTGCGCCATGGTGATTCCCAGATCGTCCGCGATGGGCTTCAACTGCTGCACCCGGGTGAGCGTCTGGTCGTCGAGGTACCGCGCGATCATCTTGTCGCCGCCCTTGTCGTCCTTGGCGCGAGAGCCGTCGGGCAGGGGCTGGCCGGGGAGATACTTGCCGGTGAGCACACCCTGGGCGATGGGCGACCAGACGATCTGCGAGATGCCCAGTTCCTTCGAAGTCGGGATCACCTGATCCTCGATGACGCGCCACAGCGCCGAGTACTGCGGCTGGTTCGAGATGATCGAGAAGCCGTTCTGACGGGCGAGTTCCTGCCCGGCGCGCAGCTGATCGGCAGTCCACTCGGAGACGCCGATGTAGAGCGCCTTGCCCTGGCGGACGACGTCACCGAACGCGGCGATGGTCTCCTCGAGCGGAGTCTCGACGTCGTAGCGATGCGCCTGGTAGAGGTCCACGTAGTCGGTGCCGAGTCGACGCAGCGACGCGTCGATGCCTTCGAGGATGTGCTTGCGCGAGAGTCCGGTGTCGTTGGGGCCCTTGGGCCCGACGGGGAAGTAGACCTTGGTGAAGATCTCCAGCGATTCTCGACGTTCCCCTTTCAACGCATCCCCGAGCACCGTCTCGGCGGCTCCGTTGGCGTAGACGTCGGCGGTGTCGAAGGTCGTGATGCCGGCGTCGAGGGCCGCGCGTACGCACTGGGTGGCGATGTCGTTCTCCACCTGCGATCCGTGCGTCAACCAGTTGCCGTAGGTGATCTCCGAAATCTTCAGTCCGCTGTTTCCGAGGTATCTGTAAGCCATGAAGAAAACGGTACTCCGATGACTTTGCCCTCCGCTGGTGGTCTACTCGGGTATGACACTTCGGGTACACAATCTGTCGGTCTCGCTCGACGGCTTCGCCGCCGGTCCTGATCAGAGCCAGGACAACCCCATGGGCGTCGACGGCATGGCGCTGCACCAGTGGGTGTTCGCCGACCGCTCCGACACAGAAGACCCTGACACCGATCAGCGGATGCTCGATCTCGGTACCGAGAACATCGGCGCAACCATCATGGGCCGCAACATGTTCGGTCCGGTCCGCGGCGAGTGGCCGGACTACAGCTGGCGCGGCTGGTGGGGTAAGGAGCCGCCGTACCACCATCCGGTGTTCGTACTGACCCATCACCCACGGCCGCCACTGGAGATGGTCGGCACCACGTTCCACTTCACCGACGATCCCATCGAAACGGTGCTCGATCGTGCCCACGAGGCGGCGGCGGGCAAGGACGTGCGCCTCGGCGGCGGGGCATCGACGGTGCGGCAGTACTTGAAGGCAGGGCTCGTCGATCACCTACATCTTGCGGTCTCGCCGGTGATTCTCGGAGCTGGGGAACCGATCTACGACGGCTGGGATCCCACGACGATGGAGCGGACCGAGGTAGCGGGATCGGACCAGGTCCTCCACGTCGTCTACCGCCGAGCCCGGTAGCGGTTCAGAGCCCACATACCGACGCCTGCGAGCACGACCGTTGCCGATGCACCACCCGTGGAGAGCCACTTTTCGGGCCAGGACGTGTCCGTCAGTGCGGAGGTCAACGGCGTGTACGCCGTCCATCCGTACGTGACGACCATCGGCACCGTGATCGCCACCGGTATGGCAAGGCCGAGGGTCGACGGCGTCGGGGCGGCAGGCGTGCACGCGACGTACAGGTAGGCCGCGGCGGCCGGAAAGACGATCAGGCTCGCGACGTAGTGCACGTTGTCCAGCGGCGGGCTCTCGAACAGTGCCGTCACGCAGACCACCGCCAGAACTGCGACGCCGATCAGCGGACGCCCCCAACGCAATCCGAGCGCGGTACCGGCTGCCACCGAGACTGCAATGACGGCTACGAGTCCGAGTGTCCACACTCCGTCCGAGACACTGATACCCACACCCGAGGTCGTGGTCGAGGTGAGCAACACGGCCGTTCCGGCGAGGACCATGACGCCGCTACGCCCCGGTAGCAGAGCAGCGGCTGCGAACAATACGAGTACGACAAAAAGGCCGTAGTTCCAGCGGTCGCCGAACCCGTACTCGCTCTGGAACATGCTGAACACGAACGCCACATTCAGCAGCAGCCCACCGATCGTCACCAGCAGTATCGCCGCGACTGTGCGGATATCGCGCTCGGTCGCCGGGCTTTCGCCCTGGTTTTCGTTGCGCGCTGCCCACGCCACTGCCACCACCACGAACACGCACAGCACCGGAACGACCATCGGTGTGCCCATATCGGATTCGGTGAGGTAGTCGGCGTAGCGCCGGGGAACAGCGGGGTAGTGCAATGCCTCGACCGCGCCGGCGGACAGCAGGCCGAGAAGGAAGGACCCGATCAGTAGCGCGCGATACCCTCGTCTCCGATTCGCCTGTACTGCAGAGCATCCCAAGAGAACTCCGCCTGCCACCACCTCGGCGGAGTCGGACGAGAACAGCAGTACCGAGCCCCCGATGACAACAGCAGCGGCGATGGACAGTCCGGCCAGCACGCTGCGCCGACGAACGACCATCGCCGTACCCGACGCAAGAATCAGCGCGACCGCAACTCCCACGCCGCCACTGGAGAACAGCAGCCCGCCGAACCTGGTGTCGCCGAAGATGTCGATGCCGCCGGACTGCATCGACAATCCGGCCAGCAATCCGGTCAGAAGTACCCCGAGCGCAACCATGCCCGAATTATGCACTGCCCCCGCGATAGTCCCGTGATGCCGCGAGGATCTTCTCCAGGGTTGCCGCGAACGCCTGCAGTTCGCGTTCTCCCACAGCGGATCCCACTGCATCGGACCACGCATGTTGCGCATCCCGCAGCTCGGCAACGGTGTCGCGCCCCTTGGGGGTCGGCTCCAGCAACTTTGCCCGCTTGTGGTTCGGGTTGTCGACGTACACGGCCCAACCTTTGTCCACCAACAGATTTGCCGTCCGCTGCACACTCTGCCGTGCCAACCCCAGCCCGACGCGTCGCGCGATGTCGGCAACCGAGAGCGGCTCGTCCAGGGCGGCTCCCAGGACCTGCCACCACGCCGGAGTCAGACCTGTCGGCTCGGTGATGTCGTGTGCGGCGGCGAGAAATTCACCGTTGAGCTCGAAGACGGGCAACACCAAGGCTGTGAGCGCATCACCCTCCGGAGTGCGCTGGCTCATGCGCCCGCCAGCTGGTCGTAGTACTTGCGTTCCCCCGTCGTGTACAGGCCGTACCAGGCATCGACCACGGGTTGGGGAAACACGTTCAACCGCTCGAACACGAGCTTCGCGAACTCCAACGGGCTCACGCCGCCTGCGGTGATCACGGTGCCGTCGGACACTGCCTTCTCGTCGCGGTAGTGCTCCGCTCCACGATATTCGGTTGCCTGCGTGAGGAACTCGGCGGCATTCGAGGTATGCGGCCGGTCGTCGAGTAGTCCGGCCCGGGCCACCCCCAATGTTGCCCCGCAGATCGCCGCGACCGGAGTGCCCGCCGCAACGAGTTCGGCGGCGAGCCTCAGTACCGCGTCGTGACCGGAGTCCCAGCTGGGCGCGCCGGGCAGAATCAACGCATCGAGAGTGGGAAGCCCGGCGAGCGCAACGTCGGGCGTGATGCGCAATCCGCCCATCGTCGTGACGGCCTCCCCCGTCTCCGATGCGATGATCAGCCGGTTGGCGTCCGGGTCCTGCTCGCGGGCCATGGCCAGACCTGCGGTGAGGTATCCGTATTCCCAGTCGGCCATGGTGTCGGTGGCGTACAGAGCGATCGTTGTCATGTCGAGCCTCCAGAATTTGACAGTGTGCTGTCATTTTGCGCTCATGACAGTGCACTGTCAATGCATCACTGCCCGATCGGACAGGTTCTGTCGAAACGCGCGTCGAACCGGGCAGTCGGCGCTACCGTCACAGCACGACCAAGCGCCGGCCAACGGAGGTACGCGCGATGCTCAGCGGTGCAGACAAGCTCCGAGATTCCATCGCCAAGTCCTGGCAACGGTCGGCGCAGAGCGGTCTCGCACCGGCGGACACCCTGGAGCAGGCGAGTCTTCGTGACGTCGATCGTCGCAGCCGCCTCCTCGCCGCGGCAAACCCCATCCTCGATCGGATGGAGAGTGTGCTCGACGGCTCCGGGTACTGCGTTCTGCTCGCGGATCGCGATGCCCGGCTGGTCGATCTCCGTTTCGGAACCCATTCGCTACGAGATGCTGTGTCCTCGGTCGGCGCGGTCGTCGGCCGGTCGTTCACCGAACAGGCATCGGGTACCAATTCGATCTCGACGACCTTCGAGATGCGCGCACCCTGTGCCGTGCGTGCCGAGGAGCACTACATCGAGTCGATGAAGACCTTCAGTTGCTACGGCCACCCCCTGATCCACCCCGTCACACGCCGCATCGAGGGCGTCCTCGACATCACCTTCCTGGCCTCCGGTGACAACCCGCTACTCGAACCGATGCTCGTTCATGCCGCACAGGACATTCAGGGCAGGCTCCTCGAAGAGACCCGCTCCGGTGAACATCGACTGTTCCAGGCATTTCAGTACGCGTCCTCGCAGCGTCGCGGTGCGCCGGTCATCGCGATCGCCGACGAGATTCTGCTCGAAAACACCAGCGCTGCAGCAATGATCGATTCAGTCGATCATTCCGCACTGCGCGCGCTCACCGACGATTCGATCCGGCGCAGTGGCGTCGTACACGATGTGATCCTCAATTCCGGACTGCACGCAACCGTGCGCTGGGAGCGTCCGGTATCGGCCGCTGGAATCGTCATCGAGATCGATCCTCACGACACCGTGCGCACCCCTGTTCCCGCTCCGAGAATCCGAAAGCCGTTGTGTGTCATCGGCGAACCCGGAACCGGAAAGTCGACCACCCTCGCCCGACTGACAGCAACGACGTCACCGCACTGGTTCGACGCCGCAGATCTGGTGACAACGACCCCGGCCGAGTGGTTGACAGCCGTCGAGCATCAGGTCGAGGCTGCACACGATGTGGTGATAAAGAACGTGCACTTTCTCCCGGGTCCGGTGGCGAGCCGGCTGCATTCGACTCTGTCGTCCGCCCGCGGGTGGTACGCGTTGTCGAGCTCGGCCACCGACTCGGCCGAACTCGAACACCGCCAACTCCTGTCACTGTGCGCCGACACCATCGAGCTGGCCCCCTTGCGTTCTCGCCGACACGAAATCCCGGACCTGGTCCGCGCCATCATGGCCGAGCTCGAATCCCGCGCGCACTTCACGCCCGCAGCGTTGTCGGCGCTGATCGACTACGACTGGCCGGGCAACATCGGCGAACTCCGAGCCGAGGTCACCGAGGCCGCATCGCGTAGATCCGTCGGCGACATCACCGAACGGGAACTGGTCAGACCGCGCAAGAACGCGTCGACGACTCGCATGAGCACACTCGACACCGCGATGCGCGACGCCATCGTGCACGAGTTGGCGCGGCAGGGCGGCAACAAACGCACGACGGCGGAGAGCCTGGGAATCAGTCGGACCACCCTGTACAAGCGGATGCGCGAGTTCGGCATCCTCGGCTGAGGTTGTCCACTTTCTGAACACTCGACATCCGTGATCGGGGTCACACTCGTATGCATGGATGCACACACGACAACACGAGAGCAGCTCGACGCACCGTCGCTCTTCATCGGCGGCGAGTGGGTGGAACCCAGCTCGTCCGCCCGCATCGAAGTCCGTTCGGCAAGTAGCGAAGAACGCATCGGATCGGTACCCGAGGCACAGGAAGCCGACGTCGATGCGGCGGTGGCCGCTGCCCGCCGCGCATTCGAGGACCCCAGCGGTTGGAGTCGGTGGGAGCCCTCGAAGCGCGCCGACGCGATCGATCGACTCGCCGACGAGTACGAGAAGCGAGGCGACCAACTCGCCCGACTCGTGGCGGCGCAGAACGGCATGCCGATCTCCATTGCGGAGCAACTCGAAGGCGGCTTCCCGGTCGCCGTGATGCGGTACTTCTCGGGTCTCGCGCGAACCGCGCAGTTCGAGGAATCTCACCCCCACCTGATGGGCGGGACGACAACGGTTCGACGCGAGCCGATCGGCGTCGTCGGCGCCATCGCACCGTGGAATTTCCCGCAGACTCTGGCCGCGTTCAAGTACGCACCGGCCCTCGCAGCCGGCTGCACCGTCGTGCTCAAGCCGTCTCCCGAGACGGTGCTCGACTCGGTTGTGTTGGCGGAGGCCATCATTGCCGCTGGGTTGCCGCCCGGCGTCATCAACATCGTTCCCGGTGGCCGTGAGATCGGTGCCCATCTGGTCTCGCATCGAGGCATCGACAAGGTCGCGTTCACCGGCTCCACCGCAGCCGGGCGGTCCATCGCCGAAACATGTGGCCGCCTGTTGCGCCCGGTGACTCTCGAACTGGGCGGCAAGTCGGCGTCGATCATCCTCGACGACGCGAATCTCGATCTCGCCGAGATCGGCGAGAACCTCTTCGGTGCAACGTTTCTCAACAACGGTCAGACGTGCTTCCTCGGCACCCGAGTCCTCGCGCCGCGCTCCCGCTACGACGAGGTGGTCGGCATGATGGAAGCGTTCGCGAACTCATTGGCCGTCGGCGACGCGCTCGACCCGGCCACCCAGATCGGGCCGATGGCCAGCGAGCGGCAGCGCGATCGCGTCGAGGGTTACATCGCGAAAGGAAGCGGCGACGGCGCTCGGCTCGTCACCGGCGGCGGTAGGCCCGCAGACCTCGATCGCGGCTGGTTCGTTCAACCGACGATCTTCGCCGACGTCGACAACAACCACACCATCGCGCAGGAAGAGATCTTCGGGCCCGTCCTGTCGATCATCCCGTACGGCGACGAAGCCGAGGCGATCAGCATTGCCAACGACTCGGATTTCGGGCTCGGTGGATCCGTCTGGACCGCCGACGACGAGCGAGGTTTCGACGTGGCCAAGCGAATTCACACCGGAACCATCGGCATCAACCACTACATGGTGGATCCCTCGTCCCCGTTCGGCGGGGTCAAGGACAGCGGAATCGGGCGCGAGCTCGGGCCCGACGCCATCGGAAATTTCCAACACGTCAAATCCATCTACCGCTGAATCGAACTCAGGAGAATCTCTGTGAAGACCAAAGCAGCAGTACTGTTCGAGCCGCACAAGCCGTTCGAGATCATCGAACTCGAGATGGACGGCCCCGGCCCCGGTGAAGTCCTGATCAAGTATGTCGCAGCAGGACTGTGTCATTCGGATCTACATCTGCTCGACGGCGACCTGCCACCACGCTTCCCCATCGTCGGCGGCCACGAGGGTTCCGGCATCATCGAGGAAGTCGGTCCCGGCGTCACCAAGGTCAAGCCAGGCGATCATGTCGTCTGTTCCTTCATCCCGAACTGCGGCACCTGCCGCTACTGTTCCACCGGGCGACAGAACCTGTGCGACATGGGCGCAACGATCCTCGAGGGCTGCATGCCCGACGGCACGTTCCGTCGCCGTGACAGCAAGGGCACCGAATTCGGAGCGATGTGTATGCTCGGTACCTTCTCCGAGCGCGCCACCATCTCGCAGCACTCCGTCGTCAAGATCGACGACTGGTTGCCCTTGGAGACAGCAGTTCTCGTGGGCTGCGGCGTCCCGTCCGGCTGGGGCACCGCCGTGTACGCGGGCGGTGTACGCGCAGGCGACTCGGTGATCATCTACGGCATCGGCGGCCTCGGCATCAATGCCGTTCAGGGAGCCGTGCATTCGGGCGCGAAGCATGTGCTCGTCGTGGATCCGCTCGAGTTCAAGCGCAACCAGGCACTGAAGTTCGGTGCGACTCACGCGTTCGCGGATGCCGCGTCGGCCCAGGAGAAGTTGACCGAACTCACGTGGGGCCAGGGAGCAGACCAGGCTCTGATTCTGGTCGGAACCGTCGACGAGGAGGTCGTGCAGGCCGCGACCGCGGCGATCGGCAAGGGCGGCACCGTCGTCATCACCGGCCTCGCCGATCCGGAGAAGCTGACGGTGCACGTGTCCGGCACGGATCTGACGTTGAATCAGAAGACGATCAAGGGCACGCTCTTCGGGTCCGCGAACCCGCAGTACGACATCGTGCGCTTGCTACGCCTGTACGACGCCGGGCAACTCAAGCTCGACGAGCTGATCACCTCGACCTACTCCCTCGAACAGGTCAACGAGGGCTACCAGGACCTGCGTGACGGCAAGAACATGCGCGGGGTGATTCATTTCTGAAACACGCTGCGGCAGTGGTGCGGTCGAGTGCGCTGGATGGCACTCGACCGCACCGTTGCGCGCATCCGAATGCACGAGCGATGGTGGTCATCTCCAGTCGACCGGCAACACTCGCGTTGCCCGAGCGCGCGGATCCACCTCGTCCAGATAGATCCGGCATGCCGCGTGATAGCGCTGGTCGAAGGCCCGACCTGCCGCCTCCGGGCCACCGAGCGGATCATCCACCGGCTCGTCCGTCGCCAGATCGATGACCCGACGCCGAATGGCACCGCTTCCGTTCGGCCCCAACGGGATCAGCACGTGTGAGACAAACGCGTCGAAATCGTACGCGTCCAGGTAGTAGCCGAGAGCCGACGCCCGCCCCTGTCGATACCGGTGGGCACGTCGGTGATGGAAGCCGTCCATGGTCACATGTACGGACGGACGCCCCTGCGCTGCAACAGCATTCACCAGCCATTGTGCGCACGTGGTCTTCCCCGATGCCGTCACACCGTCGATCGCCACCCGCAGGGGTGCCCCGGAGCCCGGGAGAGCACGTCCCGCACCATGTCGTCACCGTCGCTCATGGGTCGAGGGTAGGCGATCAGCTTGATCAACCAAATGGTTGACTACGCCGGGCGAGCGGCCTACTCTCGGCATCGACGCACAGCGAGGAACCCCATGGACGATCGAACAGAGCAGCTCAACAGGACGTTCGCGGCCCTGGCCGATCCCACTCGACGTGACATCGTCGCCCGGCTCGCCGGCGGTGACGCGAACGTCAGCGAACTGGCCGAGCCGTACGAGATGAGCCTGCAAGCTGTCTCCAAACACGTGAAGGTGCTCGAGGACGCCGGATTGGTCACGCGCAGCAAGGATGCCCAACGTCGTCCGGTGCATCTCGACGCCGAGGTGTTCGGCCTGATGACGAAATGGATCGAGCGTTATCGCCAGGAAGCAGAACAACGTTATCGACGCCTCGACGCCCTGCTGGACACCATCGCAGACGACAAGACCACCGAGACGAAAGAAGTGTCATGACTGCACACGAGACCGAGATCGTCGCGGACGAGAAAGTCCCCACGATCGAGATCATCCGAGAGTTCGATGCGACGCCGGAGCAGGTCTTTCGCGCTCATATCGACCCCGAGCTGTATCGCCGATGGGTGGGGCCGCGATCGTTGACGACCCGAATACTGAAGTGGGAGGGGCATACCGGAGGAGCCTGGGCTTTCGCCAACGACCGGGACGGTGAGGAGATCGCCGCGTTCTTCGGCAGCTTCCACGAGGTGCGTGCCAACGAGCGAATCGTGTGGACCTTCACCTGGGAGGGTGCACCCGACTCGGTCGCGCTCGAAACGCTCACCTTCGAGAGCCGAGGCGATGGCGGTACACGGCTGAGGGTTCTGAGCGTGATGTCGGACTTCGCGAGTCGCGACGGCATGCTGTCGAGCGGCATGGACGTCGGCGTGAAGGAGGGCTACGACAAGCTCGACGAACTCCTCCAGCAGCACACCGGTCCGGCCCAGCAGCACGCACAGGACGCGGCAAGGTTCAGTGCACTCGTTCTGTCCGCGTCACCGGAGGACTGGGCCGGGCCGAGCCCGGTATCGGGTTGGGCTGCACGCGATGTCGTGCAGCATTTGATCGAGTGGTCACGCGGCTTCCTCGCTGGGGGCGCAGGAATCGCGCTACCGACGCTCGATGTCGAAGCCGACCCGGCCGCAGCCTGGACGCAGCACGTCGCCGACATCCAAGCAATTCTCGACGACCCTGCCGACCGGGTGCTGAGCAACCCGCACACCGGAGACATGCCGGTGGACGAGGCGATCGACATGTTCTACACCGCCGACGTCTGGATGCACTCCTGGGACCTGGCGAAAGCCCTCGGCCGAGAGCCTGATCTGGGCCAGGAACGCTGCGCCGCAGCGCTCGAGGCCATGCGACCGATGGAGCAGGTGCTACGGGACAGCGGGCAGTACGGCCCCGCCGTCCCCGTTGCCGACGACGCGTCCCCGCAGGACCAGCTGATGGCCTTCATCGGCCGCGACCCGGCCTGGCAGCCGGGTCGATAACCTCCGTTCAGAGGTACTTCTTCAGCTCCATTTTCGCGATCGACATCTTGTGCACCTCGTCGGGACCGTCTGCGAGCCGCAGCGTGCGTATGTGTGCGTACATCATCGCCAGTGGGAAGTCGTTGGACACTCCGCCTCCGCCGTGGACCTGGATGGCCCGGTCGATGATCTTCAGAGCCATCTCGGGTGCCGCAACCTTGATCGCTGCGATCTCCGTGCGCGCTTCCTTGTTCCCGACGGTGTCCATCAGGTACGCGGCTTTGAACGTGAGCAACCTGGTCTTCTCGATCTCGATGCGCGCCTCGGCGATCCAGTCCTGAATGTTCGAGCGCATCGCCACCGGCTTGCCGAACGTCACGCGCGATACCGCACGGCGACAGAGCAATTCGAGCGCACGTTCTGCCACGCCGATGGTGCGCATCGCGTGGTGGATACGGCCGGGACCCAAGCGAGCCTGGCTGATGGCAAAGCCCTCCCCCGGCCCCTTCAACACGTCCTTCGCCGGTACCCGCACATCCTCGAAGAGCACCTCGGCGTGACCTTCGCGGTCGATGTAGCCGAACACCGGCAGGTTGCGCAGAACGGTGACGCCGGGTGCGTCGACGGGCACCACCAGCATCGACTGCTGACGGTGCGTGGCCGCCTCTGGATCGGTCTTGCCCATCACGATGAGCACCTTGCAGTTCTTGTGCATCGCATTGGACGTCCACCACTTGCGCCCGTTGAGGATGAAGTCGTCACCGTCGCGGTCCATCTTCATCGCGATGTTGGTGGCGTCCGAGCTGGCCACGTCGGGTTCGGTCATCGCAAAGGCAGAGCGAATGGTGCCGTCCAGCAACGGCTTCAGGTACTTCTCTTTGTGCTCGTCGGTACCGAAGAGCGTGAACACCTCCATGTTGCCGGTGTCCGGTGCGTTGCAGTTGCATGCCTCGGGAGCGAGCAGGCTTCGTCCCATGATCTCGGCCAGCGGTGCGTATTCGAGGTTGGTCAGACCGGGGCCCCACTCGGGATGCGGGTGGAACAGATTCCACAGTCCGCGCGAGCGCGCTTCCTTCTTCAAGTCCTCGATGATCGGCGGCTGGAAGTGCGGGTCACCCGACTCGAGCATCTGCTGCTCGTACACTGCCTCGGCCGGGTAGATGTGAGAGTCCATGAACTCCAACAGATCCGACTCGTATTTCTTCGCACGGTCGGAGGTCTCGAAAAATGCCACGGTGGGCCCCTATCGGTTGTTGTCGAGCAAGCTGTCCTGGTAGCGACGCATGCCGCGCAACCACCGGTCGTAATCGGCACCCTTGTTGCGGTACATGTCCAGTACGTTCTCGTGCGGCAGGATGAGGAACTGCTCGCGGTCCATCGCGTCGAGCACCACATCGGCGACATCGAGCGGTTCGAGCACGGCACCGGCACTGAGAACCGCGGCAGTTGCCGCCGCTCCCAACGCATCTCCGGATTCGCGTCCCTCGTAGAGCAGTTTGGTGTTGACACCCATCGGGCACAGGCAGCTGACGCGAATACCGCGGTTGCCGTAGGTGACGTTCATCCACTCGGCGAAGCCGACCGCCGCGTGCTTGGTCGTCGCATATGTCGCCGAGCCGATCTGGGTGAGCAGGCCGGCCGCCGAGGCGGTGCTGACGAAGTATCCCTCGCCGCGCTCGAGCCAACCCGGCACCAACAACTGCGCGGCCCGAATGTGCGCGCGTACGTTGACGTCGAACGACAGGTCCCAGTCCTGCTCGGCGGCGTCGAGTCCGGGTGCGCCGCTGATGCCTGCGTTGGCGAAGTAGAGATCGACGGGGCCGAACGATTCCTCGGCCACCGCGATCAGCCGTTGGATGTCCTCGGTGTTCGACGCGTCCGCCGCAGCGGCGACGGCCGTTCCCGGCCGGTCGCGTTCGATGGCGTCGGCCACGGATCGGGCCGTGGTTTCGTCGAGATCGGAGACGACGACGCGTGCGCCGTGCTCGGAGAGTCGAGCGGCGATGGCTCCGCCGATTCCGCCACCACCTCCGGTGACGATGGCAACCTTGCCTTCTACCTTCATGCCCCAGGTATAGTTGAAGTCGGATTCAAGTTCAACCCTGGTTGCATGAACATGCTGCTCAGAGGCGCACTCTAGGCCCGGGGACGCGTCGGATCGGTGATCCACCCCGACCACGAGCCCGGATACAACGCAGCATCGATGCCCGCCAATTCGAGCGCGAGAATCTGATGTGCCGCGGTCACGCCGGAACCGCAGTAGACGGCGACTTTCTTTCCCTCGGGCACAAGTCCACCGAATGTGCCATTGAGTACCCCTGGGTCCAGAAACTTGCCGTCCGTATCGACGTTCTCGGTCGTCGGCCGATTGACCGCGCCGGGGATGTGACCGGCCACGGGATCCACCGGTTCCACTTCCCCGCGGAACCGCTCGGGTGCCCGGGCGTCGAGCAGTACGTTGTCCCGGGCGAAGTCGAGTACGTCGTCGACGTCGAGAACGGACGCAAGGGACGGCCTCGCAGTGAACGATCCGGCCGCCACGATCGACGGTTCGGTACCGATCGGGAATCCGGCCGCGACCCACTGGGCGAGACCGCCGTCGAGGACTCGCACGTCGGCATGGCCGTAGTAGCGCAACAACCACCAGCCGCGCGCTGCCGCGGTCGCCGGTCCTCCGTCGTAGACCACGACCGAGGAGTCGTCACTCACCCCGGCGCCGCGCATCGCTGCGACGAACGTCTCGGTGTCGGGCAACGGGTGGCGGCCGCCAGGACCCGGGACCCCGGCAAGCTCCGCGTCGAGGTCCACGAACTGCGCATTCGGGATATGGCCGGCCTTGTAACCGGCTCTGTCGCTTCCGGTCTGCAGCATGAATCGAATATCGAGGACGACCGGAGCCCGCCCCATCTCGAAGAGGTCGTGCAGTTCGGCGGCAGAAATCAGCGGCGAGGGGCTCATAAGGCTCCGACGCTAACAGCCCTGCGCCGGGAATAGCTCGGGTTGCATGCCGGTTGTGCGCAGGCGTGACCGAAACTGCATCCACAACACAGCATCTGTCCACCGCCGGGCTCTTCGAGCCGTTCGAGGTCAAGTCGCTGAAGCTGCGCAATCGCTTCGCCATGGCCCCGATGACGCGCGCCTTTTCTCCCGACGGCATCCCCGGCCCGGATGTCGCCGAGTACTACCGCAAGCGCGCGGCCGGCGGCACCGGCCTCATCATCACCGAGGGCACCTACATTCCCGATCCGGCAGCCGGCCCTCATACCCGCGTCCCGCGGATCTACGGTGACGCCAGCCTCGAGGGCTGGAAGGGTGTCGTCGACGCCGTCCACGCCGAGGGCAGCGCGATCATCCCGCAGCTGTGGCACCTCGGTGTCGAGCGCGGCACCGAGCCTCGCCTCTTCCCGGACGTCACCACCGTGAGCCCGTCGGGCATTGCACTCGACGGTTCTTCGGTGGGTCGGGCATTCACCGACGCCGACCTCGACGAACTCACCTCGCAGTGGGTGCAGGCCGCGGTCAACGCGAAGAACACCGGCTTCGACGGCCTCGAACTGCACGGCGCGCACGGGTATCTGCTCGACGAATTCCTCTGGGCCACAACCAATGTGCGCGACGACGAGTTCGGTGGTTCTCTCGAAGCTCGGACTCGCTTCCCCGCGCAGGTCGTTGCGGCGATCCGCGCCGCGGTGGGTGAGGACTTCGCCATCGTGTACCGCTTCTCGCAGTGGAAGAGCAATCACTTCGACGCCCGGATCGCCCAGAATCCGGAGGAACTCGGACGTGTCCTGACTCCTCTCGTCGACGCCGGAGTGGACATTCTGCACGCCTCGACCCGCCGCCACTGGGATCCGGCGTTCCCGGAGCTGGACGGCAACGACGGAAAGCTGGGCTTGGCCGGGTGGACCCGCAAGCTCACCGGCGTCCCGACGATCACTGTCGGATCGGTTGGCCTCGACTCCGTGTTCACTTCGGCATGGTCGGAGGACGCCGCATCCGGTGTCACCGGACTCGATGCACTGGTCGGCCAGTTCGAGGACAACGAGTTCGATCTGGTGGCCGTCGGACGAGCACTGCTGTCCGACCCCGATTGGGTGAACAAGGTCGGAGACGGACGCGTCGATGAGCGCATCGAATTCACCCGCGACCACATTCAGCACCTGATCTGACGGAGCGGGCAACTGAGATCCACGGCAGCATCGCCTAGAACGGCGGTGCTGCCGTGTCGTTTGTCTCGGGCTGTTGGTTGTCGGGTGGGTTGGGGTAGGCGATGTGGCCGGATCGTTTGGGTCGGGTGGGGATGTGTGGTGTGAGGTCGTTGCCGAGGATGGGGACTGCTGTGCCGTTGGTGGGCAGGGTGATTCGGGTGGTCTTGGATGTGGATCTCCAGAGGATGGCTCCGCCGGGGAGCATGGTGGCGGTCCAGTAGCCGGCGGTTTTGACGCTGTGGTGGTAGTCGCAGAGGCATTGGAGGTTGTTGACGGTGGTCCAGCCTCCGCCGAGGGGGTTGGTGTGGTCGTAGGGGGTGATGTGGTCGAGTTGGCAGCGTGCGGCGGGTCGGTGGCAGCCGGGGAATCGGCAGTGTTTGTCGCGTAGTCGGACGGCTGCGGTGGTGAGGGTGTCGGGTCGGTAGATCAGGGCGCGGTCGGTGAGCGGGTCGCGAGGTACTGATTTTCCGAGGTTGGGATCGGCGGCGATCGCGGCTTCGAGTGCTGCGGCGAGGGACGCGTTGCCGAGGTAGATGCCGGCGGGTGTACAGCCGGTGCGGTTGCCCGAACGCCCGAGGCCCGACTGGTTCAGGGCGGCGTGGTTCAGTGTCGGGAGATCGAGGGCAGAGCTGTGCCGTGTGCCCCGGCCGACGGGGGTGTGGGTGCAGAACAGGGCTGCGGCGGAGGTCAGCGATTGGGTCCGTCGTGGTCTGTCTTCGTCTCCGCCGGGGTCGGGGGGAGCTGGATCTGCCGCTGGATGGGCAGGGGTGTCCGCGGTCTGACCCTCCATCGGAGCCGGTGACGTCGTAGTCTCCGGTCCCGACGCCAGAGCTGTTCCTCGCGCGAGGTCTGTCGCCGGTGCTGACGCGCTGGTCGGCGAGGGCGCGGGGTCGGGTGCGGGTGCGGGTGCGGGTGCGGGTGATTCGGCATCGGTGTCCGCATCGGTGTCAGTGGATGTGCCAGTAAGAGTGCTTGATTCGGATTCAGTCGCCCGTTCCGAGTCGCTACAGGTGCAGCTGCGAGTCTCGGTAGCGTCTGTTGCCGAAGCAGCGTTCGTCCCCGTTTTCGTGTCCGTGTCGTTCACCGGATCCGACGCTGAGTCCGACTCCTGCTGCTGGTCTGTTGGTGTTCGTTCCCATTCCCCGGTCTCCGGGTTCTGGTGTGCGAGGCCGAGGGATTCGGCGAGGGTGACGGCTTCGGTGAGCAGGATCTGCCAGTGACTGTTGCGTGCCAGGTCCTGCGCGAGGTCGGGGTCGATGGAACCGTGTCCGGCGAGGTAGGCGGGGTTGGCGAGCAGTCCGATGAGGGTGGCGATGTCGACGGTGATCATCGTCAACGGCACCCGCCTATCTGGCAACACCGGGTCTTTCTTCGGGCAGTCGGGGCGGTGGCACAGGCATGCCAGTCGGGGTTCGCCGTGCATGCGGGCCATGAACGCATCACACAGGCGTTCTTTCTTCCCGCGCGGGTCTTTCGGGCAGAGGGTGTCGGCCATTTCTTCGAGGAGTTGCCATGCGGTGGCGGCTTCGGGTGCGGTCAA